>NZ_CP082292.1:0-662267 GCF_019880205.1 Pantoea alfalfae | reverse complement strand
GCCAGGCCGTCTGCTGGCGTTTCAGCGTGACGGAGACGCCGCCGACGGCGATGTCACACTGCTTTGCCAGGAAGTCTGGCATCAGGTTTTTCCAGCTGGTCTGTACCCACTCTACTTTTGCGCCGAGCGAGGTAGCCAGCGCGTTCGCCATGCTGATATCCAGCCCTTCATACTGACCATCGGGTCGCAGATAGCTATAGGGTTTGTAATCGCCGGTGGTGCAGACTTTGAGCGTCTTAGAACGGAGAACGGTGTCGAGATGAGATTGCGCATGGACAGCACCGCTGGCCAGCAACAAAGCGAGGATTAATTTTTTCATTCTGATTTTTTCTATGATTTTTATGGTGAGTTTGCCCACCGATGGTGCCATAAACCGGCGTATTGTTGCTGCTGCAGCAAAAGTGTTGTGATCAACCACGCATTTTTCTGCGGCTGCGGCGCACGTAAGCTGAGCACCATATTCAGGAAACGAGGCAACCTATTCATGAGCAAGATTTTAATTATCGATGGCGGCAAAACTTTTGCCCACTCTAAAGGCGAACTGAACCACACCCTGACCGATGTTGCGGCCAGCCAGCTGCGTGACATGGGACATGAAGTGTCAGTCACCGTGGCTGACAGCGATTACGTGATCGCCGATGAGGTGCAGAAATATGTCGACAGCGATGTGGTGATTTATCAGATGCCGGGCTGGTGGATGGGCGAACCCTGGACAGTGAAGCGTTACATCGATGAAGTCTTTACTGAAGGCCACGGTTCGCTCTACGCCAGCGATGGTCGTACCCGTTCCGATGCAGCAAAAAAATATGGTTCCGGCGGTCTGCTGCTGGGCAAAAAATATATGCTGTCGCTGACCTGGAATGCGCCGCTGCAGGCTTTTACCGACCCTGAACAGTTCTTTGAAGGCGTCGGCGTCGATGGTCTCTATCTACACTTCCACAAGGCCAACCAGTTCCTGGGAATGGAAGCGCTGCCGACCTTTATCTGCAACGACGTGATTAAAGCGCCGGACGTGCCACGCGATATTGCCGCTTATCGGACCCATCTTAGCCGCGTTTTTGCGTAAGATGGTTGGGGGCTATCCCCTATTTTCCCACGAAAGAGGAATTCGCGAATGTTAACAGTCGTTGCTGAAATTTGTGTTAAACCCGGTCGCCGTCAGGCTGTGCTGGATGCAGTGAAAAAGCTGATCCCGCAGGTCTTAGAAGAAGATGGCTGCCATCAGTATGACGCGCTGCTGGATCATCAGGCGCAGGTGCCATGGAAGCAAAACTCGCCAGACTCTATTTTCATGCTGGAGCAGTGGGAAACGCTGCGCCATCTGGAGCAGCATCAGCAGATGCCGCATATGGATGCGCATCGCGCCATCATTAAAGATGATGTGGTGGATGTGAAGATTCTGGTGCTGGAACCGAGTGCCTGATGATTGCTGAAACCTTAACGCCGGTTGTGTAGCGGGGGTTAAGGCTGGTGATGAAGTCTCAGCAGGGTGCCTCTGGCAGCAATAAATTAGCTCAAAGCGCAGGGAACACGGTCAGAAGAGGAAAGCGTCCCGCCGCCCGGATAAAAACGCCGGGAGCGTTTTTGAACAACGCAAAGCGTTGGCCCGGTCAGGGCGCACCTCAGGGATGAGGTGCGTAATCGCGCGGGCCGAGCGTGCCATGGATGGCGGTAGTTGCGTCTTTCCGATCTGACCGTGTTCCTTGTGCAGGCACGTTCTGAAAGCAAATCCGGCCAGACTTTGTCACCTTCCTCAAACCTCTGTCCTGTGACAGAGGTTTTTTGTTTCTGACAGGCCGGATCAGAGCATCTGACGCCGATCAATCTCGGTGCGGAGAAAATCGAGAAAGCAGCCGATACGCGAAGAGAGCGTGGTGTTACGGTAATAAACCGCATGCACCGGCAACCGCAGATCGCGGGTTTCCGCGGGAAGAACCGGCACCAGCCGGCCAGCGGCGCAATCTTCCCGGCTGACAAAGTCGGAGAGCCGTGCGATACCCTGTCCTGCCAGCGCCAGCTGCCGGATGGTTTCACCGCTCGAAGCCGAGAGCGTCGGCTTGACACGCATAAAATCACCATCGGGCTGCCAGATCGGCCAGACGTTGAGGGTGTCAGGATAGCTGAAGCCGATGGTCTGATGGTGCGCGAGATCGGCAACGCTCTGCGGCGTGCCCGCTTTTGCCAGATAGGCCGGACTGGCCATCAGCCGGATTGCACTACTGCCAAGCAGCCGGGCGCGCAGCGTGGAGTCACGCAGTTCGCCAATGCGAATGGCAATGTCGGTCTGCTGCTCCAGCAGATCGATCATGATGTCGTCGGTATTCAGTTCGAGTTGGATCAGCGGATAACGGGCGCGAAAATCTTCAACCAGCGGCACAATCACATGCAGCATAAAGGGCGTGGCGGCATTCACCCGCAGCCGGCCTGACGGTATCTCACGCCGCAGTGCAATCTGCTCTTCCGCCTGCTCAACCGAGGCCAGGATCTGGCGCGCATGCTCCAGAAAAACCTGCCCCTCTTCGGTCAGCGCCAGCCGTCGGGTAGTCCGATGCAACAGCGTGGTCTGCAGCTTACTCTCCAGCCGCGATAGCGCCCGGCTGATGCCGGAACTGGTCTGCGCCAGCTGGGATGCCGCCGCAGTAATGGAACCGCTGTCCACCACCGCCACCCAGGCGCGTAGCTCTTCCAGGGTAATTTTCACAAGGGTTACTGTCTCTGCTCTGAATCTGCCGGATTCTCTGAGGATGTACAGGCTGAAGTACAAAGCAAACAGGACGCTTTCGCGTCCTGTTTTCTACACTTCAATATCGGCCATATCGCCTTTTTCCTGCAACCAGTTACGCCGGTCTTCGGAACGTTTTTTCGCGAGCAGCATATCCATCATGCGCAGCGTCTGGTCAACATCCTCTTCACTGATCGTCAGCTGAACCAGCCGACGGGTATTCGGATCCAGCGTCGTTTCGCGCAGCTGTAACGGGTTCATCTCACCCAGCCCTTTAAAGCGCTGAACGTTCGGTTTGCCCTTCTTGCGTTTCAGCTGCTCCAGCACGCCCTCTTTCTCATCTTCGTCCAGCGCGTAGTAAACCTCTTTACCGAGATCGATACGGTAGAGCGGCGGCATGGCGACGTAGACGTGACCATTTCTGACCAGTGAGCGGAAATGCTTCACGAACAGCGCACAGAGCAGTGTAGCAATGTGCAGACCATCGGAGTCCGCATCCGCCAGAATACAGATCTTGCCGTAACGCAGCTGCGAAAGATCTTCGCTGTCAGGATCAATGCCGATCGCCACGGAAATATCATGCACTTCCTGCGACGCCAGCACCTCATCGGAAGAGACTTCCCAGGTGTTCAGGATCTTGCCTTTCAGCGGCATGATCGCCTGATATTCACGATCGCGCGCCTGCTTGGCCGATCCACCTGCCGAGTCCCCCTCGACCAGGAACAGTTCTGTTTTATTCAGGTCCTGCGCGGTGCAGTCCGCCAGTTTGCCCGGCAGAGCCGGTCCGCTGGTGAGCTTTTTACGCACCACTTTTTTGGCTGCCCGCATACGACGCTGGGCGCTGGAGATCGCCAGCTCAGCCAGCATTTCCGCCGTCTGAATATTCTGGTTCAGCCACAGGCTGAAGGCATCTTTTACAACGCCAGAGACAAAGGCAGCACACTGACGTGAGGAGAGACGCTCTTTGGTCTGCCCGGCGAACTGCGGATCCTGCATCTTGACCGACAGCACATAGGCACAGCGATCCCAGATATCTTCCGCTGAGAGCTTCACGCCACGCGGCAGGATGTTGCGGTATTCGCAGAACTCGCGCATGGCATCCAGCAGCCCCTGACGCAGGCCGTTGACGTGCGTTCCGCCCTGCATGGTCGGGATCAGGTTAACGTAGCTTTCCGTTAACAGCTCACCGCCTTCCGGCAGCCACAACAGCGCCCAGTCCACCGCTTCCACATCACCGGCAAAGCTGCCGACAAAAGGTTTTTCCGGCAGCGTCGGTAAGCCATTCACCGCTTCACACAGGTAGTCGGTCAGGCCATCTTCGTAGCACCAGCGCTGTTCGGTATTGTTCAGCTTGTCTTTGAAGACAATCTCAACGCCAGGGCAGAGCACCGCTTTGGCTTTCAGCAGATGGGAAAGACGCGATACCGAGAAACGCGGGCTGTCGAAGAAGCTTTCATCGGGCCAGAAATGGACGCGCGTGCCGGTGTTACGTTTAGCCACCGTGCCAGTGACGGTGAGATCCTGCACTTTGTCGCCATTTTCAAACGCCATGTCATAGATTTCGCCATTACGGCGCACCGTGACTTCGACCCGTTTTGACAGGGCGTTAACTACCGAGATACCGACGCCGTGCAGGCCGCCCGAAAACTGATAGTTTTTGTTGGAGAACTTGCCGCCCGCATGCAGACGACACAGAATCAGCTCGACGGCTGGCACGCCCTCTTCCGGATGGATATCCACCGGCATGCCGCGGCCATCATCAATCACTTCCAGCGACTGGTCAGCGTGCAGAATCACTTCAACCCGCTTCGCATGGCCGCCCAGCGCCTCATCGACGCTGTTATCAATCACTTCCTGACCCAAATGGTTGGGCCGCGTCGTATCGGTATACATGCCCGGACGACGGCGAACAGGCTCAAGGCCAGTCAGGACCTCAATGGCATCCGCGTTATAGTTAGATTGACTCATCGTAAATGTCTGATTAGAAGGGTGAAATGGGGTGCGATTTCCGCATTACTCAGGGATGATTCAGACCGAGAAAGTCCAGAATCTGCGGGAAATGGCGCTCGAATCCAGTAAATGCATGATTTCCGCCCTCTTCTACCGTATGACGGCACGCGCTGTAATAATCGAGCGCCTGGCGGTAATCGAGAACTTCATCGCCGGTCTGTTGCAGCAGCCAGAGTAAATCGGGCGCTTCCAGCGGTTCAATCTGCATTACTTTGAGATCGTAAATGTGGCGTGACTCTAACACATATTGCTGGCCGGTGTAGGGATTCTGATTTTCGCCCAGGAAATCCGCCAGCAGCTCAAAAGGTCGCACCGCAGGATTGACGACTACGGCGGGCAGCATAAAGCATTGCGACAGCCAGGTGGCGTAATAACCGCCCAGCGAAGAGCCCACCAGCCCCAGCGTTTCGCCACTGCGGCTCAGCACCAGATCTTCCAGCATGGCCGCGGCATCGGCCGGAAAAGTCGGCAACTGAGGCACGATCATCTCGATGCCGGGGTGCTGCGCCTCTAACCATTGCCGGAACTGCGTTGCCTTCGCCGACTGCGGCGAGCTGTTAAAACCGTGCAGATAAAGCAATGCCGCCACGCGTTAATATCCTTCTGAGTCTAAATCGGGACGAAAAGCGTCGGTGTCAAGCCGGTTGACCTCGGTCTCAAGGCCGCCATCCGGATGCAGGGTAAACCAGCGCCAGCCAGGCGCCACGGTGTCAATCGTAAAGCTGGTACAGTGCGGTTTGAACTGGACGCAGGTTGACGGCGTCGCCAGCACGCGGCGGCCATGCCACTCCAGATCCAGCTCCTGATGAATATGACCACAGACCAGCGTCCGGGCTAACGGGTAGCGCTGTAATACCGCATCGAGCTGATGGGAATTGCGCAGGCTGTGCTGATCGAGCCAGGTACAGCCCGAGGCCAGCGGATGGTGATGCAGCAGGACCAGCGTATGGCGTTGCGGAAAGCGGGACAGCGCGTTGTCGAGCCACTCCAGCTGATAGTCGCTCAGCATCCCATGCGGGACACCGTAGACCTGGCTATCGAGCAACACAATCTGCCACTGCTCACCCACCAGCACCTGTTTATGGGCATTAATGTGCGCTGCCGCCAGCGTGTCAACCATCGCGGGCTGAAAGTCGTGATTACCGGGCAGCCAGACACAGGGTCGCGGTAAACGTGAGATGCCCTCAGCAAAATGCTGATAGGCTTCGACAGAGTGATCCTGGGCGAGATCGCCGGTAGCGATGATCAGGTCATAGTCGCGCTGTTGCGCAATAATCGCATCCAGCACCGCGTCATAACTCGACCAGGTGTTCACGCCAAGCAGCGATTCATGTTTTCCCGCGAAGAGGTGGGTATCCGTGATTTGCAAAATCCTGATTTCGGAACCGTTCGCTGCAGGAAGAGTTAGCAGGCTATCCAAAGCGTTTCCTTCGTCTCCACGCCATTTACTGCATTATACGCATCAGCAGACCGGAACTGCCATCGCGCCATGCGCCAGGCAGTAGCGCAGCCAGTCTGCAAGAAACTGGTTTATCTGATGCTTTTCATCGCGCTGATGCAATTTTTTATTAGGATAATCATAGCGCGCTTTGAAGCGATAGATCTGTTGAGTTGAACACACTTCGGCGACCATCGCATCGTGATAGAGCCGAACCGACATTGAGGGCAGGCTCCAGTAACTCACAGCAGGCGCGACCTGGCGGATCTCCACCAGCGTGGTGTAGCGCGTCGACTCCTGAATCGTCAGCTGATAACGGGCGCCATTTACCTGATAAATCACCGATTCTCCCGCCTCATCGTTGCGCGGCAGCAGGCGGCGTAACTGGGCGAAGTTGGTTTCGCAGAGCCGCATCATTTCGGGAAAGTCAGGGGTATAGCGCTGTTTCATTTTTGTATCCACTCTTCGCGTAGTTTTTCATGGTGCAACGCCAGCCATTGCAGGGCGATGACAGACGCCGCATTGTCGATTATCCCCTCTTCCACCCAGCGATAAGCCTGTTCGCGGCTTACCACATGCACAAGAATATCCTCATTCTCTTCCTCCAGACCATGGCATCCCTCTGCCTGGCTGGCATCCACTTCCCCAATCAGCACCGACAGACGTTCGCTGGTGCCACCAGGGCTGGCCAGATAGCTAAGCACAGGCTTAACCCGGCCAACGTCCAGACCTGCTTCTTCAACGGCTTCACGGCGCGCAACCTGCTCAACAGATTCGCCGGGTTCAATAATGCCGGCGACCATCTCCAGCAGCCAGGGTGAAGCACTGCTGTCATAAGCCGGGATGCGGATCTGCTCAATCAGCACCACTTCATCGCGTAAGGGATCATAAGGTAGCAGCACGGCGGCATGTCCGCGCTCAAAAACTTCACGCTGCACTTCCCCACTCATTTCGCCATTAAACTGGCGATGGCGGAAGCGGTAACGTTCGATGGAAAAAAAACCATCATAGACGGTTTCGCGTGCAATAATTTCTACATCGTTTTTTGTGAAAGTCACAGGGGATTTTTTTTCTTCCGGCATCATCAGGTTCCTTGTGCAGATTGGGGTGGAGCGAAAAAAGCCTGTAACTGTGCTCCATGTAAGTAGTTCTTTCTGAATTATTTACGTAAATTAGAGGGAGAAGGCACGTTCAGCCAACTTATCTCACAGTTGCCCTCTGCTAGAATCGGCGATAATTTTTGGCTTACCCGGCAGCGCACCCACTGCAATTTGCTGCAACAAAAGGAATGCAAATGAAAAAACTGCTCCCATTTTTTATTGGGCTGAGCCTGGGCGGTTTCAGCTTCGCCAGCCAGGCCGAAGACCTGCTTCAGGTTTACCAGCAAGCGCGTCTGAGCAACCCGGATCTGCGCAGCGCCGCTGCCGATCGCGATTCTGCTTTTGAGAAAATCAACGAAGCGCGCAGCCCATTATTACCCCAGCTCGGCCTGGGTGCAGACTACACCTATAACAACGGCTATCGCGACAGCAGCGGTCTCCATTCCAACACGACCAGCGGCACGCTGCAATTGACCCAGACTATTTTCGACATGTCGAAATGGCGCGCGCTGACCCTGCAGGAAAAAGCTGCCGGTATTCAGGATGTCACCTATCAGGTCGCACAGCAGGATCTGATTCTGAACACCGCGACCGCCTACTTCAACGTGCTGAAAGCGATTGATACGCTTTCTTACACTGAAGCGCAGAAACAGTCGATCTATCGCGAGCTGGATCAGACCACTCAGCGCTTTAACGTTGGCCTGGTTGCCATCACTGACGTACAGAACGCCCGCGCCCAGTATGACAGCGTGCTGGCCAACGAAGTCACCGCGCGTAACAACCTTGATAATAACGTAGAAACGCTGCGTCAGATCACCGGCATGGATTACATGTCGCTTGCTTCGCTGAGCATCGATCGCTTCAGAACCGATAAGCCGGAACCCGTGAGCGCACTGCTTAAGCAGGCGGAAGCCCGTAACCTGTCGCTGCTCTCTGCGCGTCTGAACCAGGATTTAGCCCGTGAGCAGATCCGCCAGATGGAAGCGGGTCATATGCCTACTATTGGTCTGACTGCCTCTACCGGCCTGTCAAACAGCAAGTATGGCGGCAGCCGTGCGAACCAGAGCCAGGGTTCAACTGACTCCATTACCGGTTCTAACCAGGTTGGCCTGAGCTTCTCACTGCCACTCTATAGCGGCGGCAGCGTCACCTCTCAGGTGAAACAGGCGCAGTACAGCTTCGTCAGCGCCAGTGAATCACTGGAAAGCGCGCACCGCTCTGCGGTTCAGACCGTACGTTCATCGTTTAACAACGTGAATGCGTCTATCAGCAGCATCAACGCCTACAAACAGGCCGTGGTCTCTGCGCAAAGCTCTCTCGATGCGTCAGAAGCAGGCTATCAGGTGGGTACACGTACTATCGTCGATGTGCTCGATGCAACTACCGTGCTCTACAACGCGAAGCAGCAGCTCTCTGATGCGCGCTATAGCTACCTGATTAACCAGCTGAATATCAGTTATGCGCTGGGTACGCTCAATGAGCAGAGCCTGCAGAAACTGAACAGCCAGCTTGGTAAAGAGATCCCGACGTCACCGGAAACCGTGGCACCGGAAAATGCCCAGCAGACCGCACGTGTGGATAGCGGTCCGGTGGCAACCGGCTCTTCTGAGGCCGCACGTCCTGCGGCTCGCCACAGTAGCGGTAATCCTTTCGGTAATTAATCAGCAGGTGGGCTGCTTTGCGGCCCGCCTCTCTGTTGAACGTATAACTAAGTAAAGATCCCTGTTGCATCAGGCCTCCAGCTTCAATTTTACCCCCCCATCCCCTATTCTATGCGCTACCTTTGGGCACAGGATAATCATAATGAAACGCACAAAATCTATTCGCTATGCCGCTTTTCGTAAGAGCTGGCAGGCACGCCATTTAACGCCTGTTGCTATCGCCGTTTCGGCGGTATTTATGCTGGCTGGCTGTGAACAGAACGATGAAACGGTTTCGATGTACCAGAACGCCGATGACTGTTCGAAAGCCAATCCGGGCCAGAGTGCGCAATGTACCACCGCATTCAATGAGGCCAAAAAAGAGGCGGAACGCACCGCGCCAAAATATGCCACCCGTGAAGATTGTGTCGCTGAATTTGGCGAAAACCAGTGTCAGCAGACACCGGCTCAGGCAGGCGTGGGCACCACCAATGCGGAATCACAGCAGAGCGGCGGCAGCTTCTGGATGCCACTGATGGCGGGTTACATGATGGGCCGCATGATGGGCGGTGGTTCGGGCTTTGCGCAGCAACCGCTGTTCTCTCCGAAAAATGCCCGCAGCCCGGCCAATGGTCAGTTTGTTGATGCATCGGGCCGTAACTATGGCGCAGCTACCTCTGGCAAAACCATGACTGTGCCGAAAACGGCGCTGGCACCAAAACCGGCGACCACGTCGACCATTACCCGTGGTGGCTTTGGTGAAACCGTCGCGAAGCAGAACAGCATGCAGCGCAGCAGCGCCACCGGCACCTCCAGCCGCTCAATGGGAGGCTAACGCCCCAATGGAACGCATTGCCATTTCAGAGCGCCCGGGCTGGCGCGAAAAAGCCACCGAATTCGGTTTTCGTTTTCACACCATGCATGGCGAGCCCTACTGGTGTGAAGATGCTTATTATCAGTTCACGCTGGCGCAAATTGAGCATCTGGAAGATGTTACCGCTGAGTTGCATCAGATGTGCCTGCAGGTGGTGGAAAAAGTGGTCAACAGCGAAGCGCTGCTGACTAAATTCCGCATTCCTAAGCATACCTGGGATTTCGTGCGCGATTCATGGCATCAGCGTCAGCCATCGCTGTACTCTCGTCTGGATCTCGCCTGGGATGGCAAGGGTGATGTTAAACTGCTGGAGAACAATGCCGATACGCCGACCTCGCTGTATGAAGCGGCATTTTTCCAGTGGCTCTGGCTGGAAGACCAGCTTAACGCCGGTCAACTCCCCGCCGGCAGCGATCAGTTTAATAGCCTGCAGGAAAAGCTGATTGAACGCTTTGCCGCGTTACACCAGCAGCACGGCTTTAACTGGCTGCACTTCGCCTGCTGCCGCGACACCGACGAAGATCGTGGCACCGTGCAGTATCTTCAGGATTGCGCCACCGAAGCGGGTCTGCCGAGTGAATTTCTCTATATTGATGAGATTGGCCTGGGCGAAAAAGGTGAATTCACCGACGCTCATGATCAGGTGATTAGTAACCTGTTCAAGCTCTATCCGTGGGAGTTCATGCTGCGTGAAATGTTCTCTACCAAGCTGGGCGATGCTGGCGTGCGCTGGCTGGAACCGGCATGGAAAAGCATCATTTCGAACAAAGCTCTGCTGCCGCTGCTGTGGGAGATGTTCCCAAATCATCCTAACCTGCTGCCCGCCTGGTTCGCAGAAGATGACGTGCCACACATGGAAAAATATGTGGTGAAGCCACTGTTTTCACGTGAAGGCGCTAACATCCGGATCGTGGAAAATGGTCAGGAGATTGCCCGCGTTGATGGGCCGTACGGCGAAGAAGGAATGATCGTCCAGCAGTTCCATCCGCTGCCAAAATTTGGCGACAGTTATACGCTGATTGGAAGCTGGCTGATCGACGATCAACCGGCCGGAATCGGCCTGCGTGAAGATCGTGACCTGATCACTCAGGATCTTTCCCGTTTCTATCCGCACGCCTTTATCGGTTAACGCACCGCGATAATAACAGGCCAGCTTCTGGCCTGTTTTCTCTCCGCTTCGCCCTAACCTACCTGAACCGACAACATGCTGATGGCACCCATCTCCATGCCATCAACCGGAATGCTGATTGTCTCATCCGGCTGACGTGCGCCCAGTACATAGAGCAGCGGCAGATAGTGCTCAGGTGTTGGGTTAGAAAGCGCCGCGCCAGGATGGTCCATAAAATTAACCAGCGGATGAGAAGCGGCATCGCTCTGCACCGCCAGGTTATCGCGGACAAACTGCTCAAAACTGCTGGCCCACGGATAGACTTCGCTGTTGCCATCCCAGCGCACTTTACGCAGGTTATGCACCACGTTGCCGCTGGCGACAATCATTACGCCCTGATCGCGCAGTGCTGCCAGTTTCTGGCCCATCTCAAAGTGCCATGCCGCAGGTCTGGTGCCGTCAATACTGAGCTGTACCACCGGAATATCGGCATCCGGGTACATCTTAATCAGGACACCCCAGGAGCCATGGTCCAGTCCCCAATCCTGATCCAGCTTCACCTCGACGGGCGCTAACTGCTCTGCCAGCTGCCGAGCCAGTTCAGGCGATCCCGGTGCCGGATAGCGCGTATCAAACAGCGCCTGTGGGAAGCCACCAAAATCATGAATGGTCTTCGGCTGTGCCATTGCCGTCACGGCGGTGCCACGCGTATACCAGTGCGCCGAAACCGCAATAATTGCGCGTGGACGTGGCAGCGTATCGCCAGCGTGACGCCACGCGGCGGTATAGCGGTTCTCTTCAAGGGCATTCATCGGGCTGCCATGGCCTAAAAACAGGGCTGGCATGCGTAACTGGCTCATTCGTCATCTCCGGGATCCGGTTGTTTAATAGCCACTACGATACGCGCATTCGCCAGGTTATCACGCGGATAACCGTGATGATGATCACCAGGAAATTTGAATGCAATTTGACGTATCAGATTAAAACGAATTCAGCAGGGAGAAGTGAGGAAAAGCGAGAGTTCAGCCCGCGCCATGACGGTGCGACAGGAATGAAACAGGCCCCGCTCGGGGCCTGTTTATCGCATCAAAGAGATTAGCTGGCGTAGCGCGTTTCGTGTCCGCGACGCCAGGCGATCAGATCTTCGATGGTGACTACCGGCATGTTGTGCTGACGGGCAAACGCAATCGCTTCAGGCGCATGAGCCATAGTGCCGTCGTCGTTGGTCAGTTCACACAGCACACCAGCGGGCTTAAAGCCGGCCAGCGTCACTAAATCGATAGTTGCTTCAGTATGTCCGCCACGGGTCAATACGCCGCCTTCGCTGGCACGCAACGGAAAGACATGACCAGGGCGATGCAGATCGGTAGGTTTGGCATTGTCGGCAATGGCGGCGCGGATGGTGGTGATGCGATCCTGCGCGGAGACGCCAGTGGTGACGCCTTCAGCCGCTTCAATGGTCACGGTGAAGCCGGTGCCAAAGGAGCTGGTGTTGTTTTCCACCATCATGGGCAGGTCAAGCTGCTGCCGACGCGCTTCGGTCAGGCAGAGGCAGACGATGCCGCTGCCGTGACGAATAGTCAGCGCCATCTGTTCAACAGTCATGGTTTCTGCGGCGAAGATCATATCGCCTTCGTTTTCACGATTTTCATCGTCGAGTACCATCACACCGCGTCCCTCACGCAGGGCGGCGATAGCACGTTCTACACGCTGTTCAGGCGTGCCAAATTCAGAAAGTAGCGTCTGATTCATGGTAATAAAAACCTTAAAATGTATGGGTTACCAGAATCAGGGCGTGCTTAGGAGTGACGTCAAAAAGACGTGGCAATAACGTGATGCAGACACAACTGTCCGACAGATGTCGTTACCCTCTCCCATCCGGACTGTAACCGTCGGCTCCGGAATTACACCGGATCTGCTGACCTTTACCTCTCTTTTCATCGAGATAAAGCGCTCGCGGGCTTTCAGCCGAAGCTGATTTACCGCCGGTGGGGAATTGCGCCCCGCCCTGAGAATAAGCCTTTCAACTATAACGCCGATCGTTTGAGGCGGCAATCATCAATAGCGCAATTGCTTTTGCATTTCCTGCGTTACCGATTTGAGGTTTATCCTTTTCATTTCTGGCATTACACTTAACACTTATTACGTTGGTAAACACGCTGACACAGCTCTCCGTAACCAGGAAATCATCATGATCGACACGAAAAAAATTGAACAACTTGCCCGTCAGGTTCACGAAGCGATGCCTAAAGGTGTTCGTGAGTTTGGTGATGATGTCGAAAAGAAAATTCGTCAGGTTCTTCAGGCGCAGCTGACCCGGATGGATCTGGTCAACCGTGAAGAGTTTGATGTGCAGACGCAGGTATTACTGCGTACGCGGGAGAAACTGGCGGCCCTGGAGCAACGTCTGGCCCAGCTGGAAAGTCAGGGGTCATCAGCGGGTACGCCTCCGACTGCAACGGTAACCGCACCGGCAACACCTGTTGCAGCGGCGACACCATCCGCTTCAGTAGCCACTTCACCTGCCGTTTCTCCGCCACCGGTTGCCGATGTCGTGAAACCTGTTCCGGACAACAAGTCAGAATAAGTGTTAAGCGGGAGCCAGGCTCCCGCTTACTTTCTGCTTTAGCTGCCGCGAATAGTTTTGATGATGTTGGTGGTGGAGATACCATCTTCGAAGTTCAGCACCTGCACGTCGCCGCCATTTGCCCACACTTCTTTGCTGCCCGCGATTTCTTCCGGCTTATAATCACCGCCTTTGACCAGCAGGTCGGGCAGAATCCCTGCGATCAGCCGCTGCGGCGTATCCTCTTCAAAGACGACTACCCAGTCGACTGCTTCAAGCGCGCCGAGCACGATCATCCGGTTTTCCTGCGGATTGACCGGACGGCTTTCACCTTTCAGACGTTTAGTGGATGCATCGCTGTTCACCGCGACAATCAGTCTATCGCCAAGCTTGCGTGCATTGGCCAAATAAGAGACATGTCCCGCGTGCAGAATGTCGAACACGCCGTTAGTCATCACCACTTTTTCGCCACGACGACGGGCCATCTCAACGGCGGCTTTTAACTGCGCTTCCGTCATGATGCCGAACCCCTGTTCCGGGCGGGCGTGAATCGCATTTTCCAGCTCAACAGTGCTGACGGTCGAGGTACCGAGTTTACCCACCACGACACCCGCCGCCGCGTTCGCCAGGAAACAGGCCTCTTCCAGCGAGTCGCCCGCAGCCAGTGCTGCCGCCAGCACGCCAATCACCGTGTCACCGGCACCAGTCACATCATAGACTTCCTGCGCCTGGGTCGGCAGATGCAGAGGCGCTTTGCCCGGCTGCAGCAGCGTCATACCGTTTTCGGAACGGGTCACCAGCAGCGCGGAGAGGTCAAAATCCGCGATCAGCTGCGTGCCGCGCGCCACGATCTCCTCTTCGTTTTTGCATTTGCCAACCACGGCTTCAAATTCGGAGAGGTTCGGCGTCAGCAGCGTTGCGCCACGATAGCGCGCAAAATCAGTGCCTTTTGGGTCGATCAATACCGGCACGCCCGCTTCGCGGGCCAGGGTAATCATGGTCTGCACGCTGGAAAGCGCGCCTTTGGCATAATCGGACAGCACCAGCGCACCCGCAGCAGCCAGTGACTCACGCATCTTCTGGTGAATCGGCTCCGGATCGACCTGTTCAAAGCCCTCTTCAAAATCGAGGCGGATCAGCTGCTGATTGCGGGAAAGTACGCGCAGTTTGGTAATGGTCGGATGGCTTTTGACCGCCACGAAGTCACAATGAACGTTGACGTCTTTGAGCGTATTACTTAACACGCGCGCCGCATCATCTTCACCGGTCAGGCCAATTAGCCGGGACGCGGCACCGAGTGCTGCAATGTTCATCGCCACGTTTGCCGCGCCGCCAGGGCGCTCTTCAACCGTGTCCACTTTCACCACCGGAACCGGGGCTTCAGGGGAGATACGGCTGGTTGGGCCATACCAGTAACGATCCAACATTACATCGCCAACAACCAGCACTGAGGCTTGGCCGAACGCGGGCAGAGTCACTTTCATTCCAGACACTCCAGACTGCATTAAAAATAGTGCGCGGATGATAGCACAGTTGCGATTTGTGCTATCAGCATCACGCCAGGATAGACGCAGGCGTTATCAGCCAGCGTTGCCAGCTGTTCAGAACCGTCTGCCGCTCCGCTGCGTAAGCCTCTGGCTCAACGTGGCCCGGCAGCGCCTGCAGGGCGCGATGATGCAGGGCGTCGCGCAGCGTGACATAAGCCTGCGTCAGCGCCTGCGCTTCATCGGCGGGCATTTTATGGTACTTCGCCATCAGCTCAAAAATGCGCACATTGTCAGACCAGCGCGTCAGCTCGGGCTGCTCAGCGGCGTAGCGTAAGACAAGATATTGGGCGATGAATTCAATATCGGTGATGCCACCCGCATCGGCCTTGATATCCCACCGACCTTTATGTTTGTTACTGAGGTGAGCACGCATCTTTTCACGCATCTCACGCACTTCGGTTTGCAGCGCGTCTGCAGGACGTGGCAGCGACAGAATCGTCTGACGAATCGCGTTGAAACGATCACCCAGCGCGGCTTCGCCAAACACCACGCGCGCCCGGACCAGCGCCTGATGCTCCCAGGTCCAGGCTTCACTACGCTGATACTCTTCAAACGCTTCAAAAGTACTGACCAGCATGCCTGCCGCGCCGGAAGGACGCAGACGCGCGTCCACTTCATAGAGAATGCCGGAGGCGGTACGGGTACTGAAGAGATGCATAATGCGTTGAGCAAGGCGCAGATAGAACTGACGGCCATCAATGCTGCGCTCCCCTTCTGTCACTGCGTCTGCCGGACAGTCATGCAGGAAGACTAAATCGAGGTCAGAACTGTAACCCAGCTCCCAGCCGCCAAGCTTGCCATAGCCCAGTACGGCAAAACCGCGTTCATATTCATTGTTTAGGTGAGAGGGACGACCATAGCGCTGCACCATCATGTTCCACGCCTGACGTACCACAGAGTCGATGATTGCTTCAGCCAGCCAGGTGAGATGATCGCTGACTTTCATCACCGGCAGAGTGCCTGCGATGTCAGCGGCGGCAATACGCAGATGTTGCGCCTGCTTAAACTGCCGCACCGCTTCCAGCTGCTGCTCCTCATCCTCAGTGGGTATGCGCAGCAGATATTGTCGCAGCTCATCGCGATAGGCGTCAGTGGCGGTCGGCTGATAGAGCGTGGCCGGATCGAGCAGTTCATCCAGCAATAAAGGGTGACGCGCCAGCTGGCTGGCCACCATCGGTGAGGCCGCGCACAGGCGAATCAGGTGACGCAGGGCACCGTGATATTCGGTCAGCAGCTCCAGATAGGTGCTACGGGTCAGCACGCCGAGCAGCAGCGGCGTCAGACGACTCAGCGTGACCGCCGCATCTTCACGCGGGCAGACCTCGCTCAGCAGACGCGGCATCAGTTGATCCAGCGCCTGACGGCCACGCGGACCGATAGTGCGCCGGCTGATGTCCTGACGAAACGCCTCCAGCGTCTGATGCAGTGTAAGCCGCTGATCGTCACTGAGCTGCGGTACCAGCGGCGCCAGCTCATTATTCTCCAGCTGGTCCTGCCACAGCACCTGAAACTCCGCCAGCTCACGCTGATCGCCAATCTCAGGCGTATCTTCCCCAATCAGCTCGTCAAAGATTGTCCGTACCGCTGCCATCTGAGCCTCAAGCTGGGTCATCAGCGCAGGCCAGTCGGCACAATCCATCGCCCACGCCAGCCGGGCGCGATGCAGCTCATCTTCCGGCAGCGTCTGGGTCTGCTCGTCGCCCAGGCTTTGCAGCAGATTCTCCAGCCGCCGCAGGAACAGATAGGCATCACGCAGCGTATCCACCTGTTCAGCAGGCAGCAGAGCCAGGGTTTTGATCGCCTCCAGCGTCGGCAACAGGGCACGTAACTGAAGCGAGCGCTCACGCCCGCCCCGAATCAGCTGGAACACCTGTACGATAAACTCGGTTTCACGGATGCCGCCCGCCCCCAGTTTGATATTGTTTTTCAGTCCGCGACGCCGTACCTCGCGGCTGATCATCCCTTTCATGTTACGCAGCGACTGGATCACGCTGAAGTCGATGTAGCGGCGATACACGAACGGCCGCAACATCTGCTGCAGCTCCAGGCTCCAGCGGTCGTGGTCATCACCCATCAGGCGCGCCTTGACCATGGCGTAACGCTCCCAGTCGCGTCCCTGCTCCTGGTAGTAATCCTCCAGCGCGGCAAAACTCATCACCAGCGGACCGCTGTCGCCAAATGGCCGCAGCCGCATATCCACACGGTAGACAAAGCCATCCATGGTGGGTTGATCCAGTACTTTGATCAGCCGCTGGCCCATACGGGTAAAGAACTGAGCATTGTCGAGCTCACGCCGTCCGCCACGCGTGGTGCCGTTTTCCGGCCAGGCGAAAATAAGGTCGATGTCAGAGGAGAAATTGAGTTCGCCGCCGCCCAGCTTGCCCATGCCCAGAATCAGCAGCGGCTGTGCGTCGCCGTCGGCATTACAGGGCGTACCAAAATCACGGCAGCAATCCTGATATACCCAGTCACGCGCCCTGCTGATCAGCACTTCGGCTAAAACGCTGAGCTGGTGCAGGCTCTGTTCGGTCGTGGCGTGTTGCAGCGCCTGCATCCAGGCAATACGCACCAGCATACGGCGGCGAAACAGCCGCAGTTCGCGCATCAGGCTCGCTTCACTGTCGATGCTGCTGAGCACCTCGTTTAGCCATACAGCGTAGTGCTGCCACTCTTCAGGCTGCGGCGGCTGGTCGAGCATCATCTGCCACCAGTCGGGATGTTGTTGCAGATTTTCCAGCACAAAGTCGCTGAAAGCCAGCCCGGCGGCCTGCTCCGGGCTGAGCGAAGCCAGCGGAACCCCAAGCTGTCGGGCGGCCTCTTCGGCCTGATCGCGTAGCAACGCGGGAAGTGCTGCCAACATAACTCCCTCCTTGATGGCGGTACGAATTACCCGTTAGCGGCCAGCGCCGCTGGTGAGCCAGAATGGCTGCTGTTTCAGAGCCTGCGACGTCAGCCAGGCTAAGCCGGATGACTGCTTTTCATGAATCGCCGACAGCAGTTGCTGCCAAGGTTCCAGCCAGGCCATTACCGTTTCTGCAGGATAAGATCCGGCCAGCAAATGCACCGTAAGCAGCTGACGCGCCAGACGCGTGGCTTTGTCCTGATACTCGTTAGGTTGTTTGACCGTGACGAACGTCTCTCTCAGGTCAGCATTGACGCGACTCAGCATGATGTCGCTGAAGCGCTTAAATGAACCCTGCAGCTTGGCCTCCCCTTTGGCATCAATCCACTGACGCCACTGAGACTCAGCCAGCCAGTGGGTCAGCGCCCGCTGCGTTTCAACCGAGAGAGAAGATAAGCAGAACGTCGCCGCCTCCTGCTCTTCGTTCACCAGCATCTCTTCCAGCGTGGTCAGTTGCTGACGCAGGGCGCTGCTGGCTTTGCGTGGCACCAGCGCACCGAACAGGCTGAATGCCTGACGCAGCAGATCCAGCGCTTCGCGCACCGCATCCTGCGCCGCCGCGTTGCCGCGCAGCCAGACTTCTTCATGATATTGCCAGTGACGCAAGCCAGCCGACATCGCAGCGACCATGCCCTGCTCAACTGTCGCTTTAACGCCGGCTTTCAGCAGCGGGAAAGCCTCAATCTGGCGTGACGAATTACCCTGCGCCAGTTGATAACCGCGGGCGGCTTTGCTCAGGCTGCCCATACGCAGACCACCCAGCGCCACCAGCTGCTGTGCGAAGGCCAGCAGATCCTGGCGTTCGCCACGTTTCAGCTCCAGCTCGATCTCGCACAGCGGTTCGCTGAGATCACCTGCCGTGACCTCGCCCTGATCAAACGCCACTTCAATTTCACTGTTGCCTGTGGTGATCAGCCAGATCTCGCGCTGAAAATGGGTGGTAAACAGGGGCTGCAAGCGCGGCTGCAGCGCTGCGACATCGGTGCCCTGCGGCCAGATTTCTGCAGGCAGGCGGGCAATATCCAGCACCGGCTCGCTGAGTTCAACGTTGTATTCCGGGCGCTGATGCAGCCCGCCGAGCGTCTGGCCCGCCGCTTTCAGCGTCATTTCGTACCGCTGGTCGATGCCACGGATACGCAATCCCATATCCCAGCGTCGAAGCTGGTTGTCGTCGGTTTCGAAGTAGATGTTGGTCAGCTCGCGAGCAGCCTGATGCTGATGCGGCAGAGTGGAGAGCAGTTCAGCCAGTTTCCCGGCCGCTTGTGGAGTTGCAATGAACTTTAGTTCGATTTCGATGGTCATAATTTTTTATTCACTACGCCGCTGGCACTTAAGAGAGTTTTTCCTGCATATTTCAGGCGATTATCAGCAGGTTACTCACGCTGTCGCCTGGAGGGCAAGGGGGTATCAGGCGAAGATTAATGCACAGAAGCCGCGCTGTCTCTGCTTTCTTTGCTCTTTCGCAGACCTTTTCGCACTCCCATGAGACCAGGATAGTTCTCATTCAGATTTATGCGAGGCCTCTCCAGACTGTGCCGGTAAATTTTAGTCAGACTAAGCCAAACGAAATCGAATGAAAAAAATCACACTCGCTGGACTCACTTTGCTGGCCCTCAGCACCCTTGCACCTGCCCATGCCGACGAAAAACGCTATGTTTCTGATGAACTCTCAACCTGGGTACGCAGCGGGCCGGGCGATCAGTTTCGCCTGCTCGGTAAGCTGAACGCCGGAGAAGAGGTGCAGCTGTTACAGACCAACAATGACACCCATTACGGCCAGATCCGTGATTCGGAAGGCCGCACTACCTGGATCCCCCTGTCGCAGCTTAGCGCGAATCCGAGCCTGCGTACCCGTGTGCCGCAGCTTGAGCAGCAGGTGAAAGATTTGACAGCCAAGCTGGATAACATCGATAACAGCTGGAACCAGCGTACCGCTGAGATGCAGAACAAAGTCGCCAGTAGCGACGGCGTGATCAACGGGCTGAAAGGCGAGAATCAGAAGCTGAAAAATGAGCTGATCGTCGCTCAGAAGAAAGTCAGCGCCGCTAACGTTCAGCTGGATGACAAGCAGCGCACCATTATCATGCAGTGGTTTATGTATGGCGGTGGCGTGCTGGGTGTTGGCCTGCTGCTGGGACTCTTACTGCCGCACATGCTGCCGCGTCGTAAGAAAAGCGACCGCTGGATGAACTGACCCCCCTTCTGTCGGTCTGATCAGGGGATCACAGGATCCCCCTTTTGGCATGTCTGCAATCCGGGGAATCTGTGCAACAATAAAATGAGATGCACCGCCGATTTCTGGCGCGGGATACGCCCGGCGTGCAGGTCATTTCTTTTTCTCTGGAGTGTTGCGTGAAGACGTTTCTTGTTGGCGGTGCGGTGCGTGATGCGCTGCTGAATCTGCCGGTTACAGATAAAGATTGGGTGGTAACAGGTTCCACGCCCGAAGCCATGCTTGAGCAGGGTTATCAACAGGTCGGTCGCGATTTTCCCGTTTTCCTGCATCCCGTCAGTCGCGAAGAGTATGCGCTGGCCCGGACCGAGCGGAAAAACGGGAAAGGCTACACCGGCTTTGTCACCTGGTCTGCGCCCGACGTGACGCTGGAGCAGGACTTACAGCGCCGCGATCTGACCATCAATGCCATCGCACAGGATGAAAACGGCGAGCTGGTTGATCCCTACAACGGCCAGCGTGATATTGCCCTGCGCCTGCTGCGTCACGTCTCGGAAGCCTTCAGTGAAGACCCGCTGCGGGTATTGCGTGTCGCGCGCTTTGCTGCGCGTTTTGCTCATCTCAACTTTCGTATTGCCCCCGAAACCCAGCAGCTGATGCAGCAGATGGCTGAAAGCGGTGAGCTGTCGAATCTCACTGCCGAACGGGTGTGGAAAGAGACAGAAAAAGCACTGGGCACCCGTAATCCGCAGGTCTACTTTCAGGTGCTGCGCGACTGCGGTGCGTTGCAGGTGCTGTTTCCTGAGCTGGATAATCTGTTTGGTATTCCTGCACCGATTAAGTGGCACCCGGAGATCGACACCGGTGTGCATACGCTGATGACGCTGGCGATGGCCGCCGCGCTCTCCGGCGAGATCGATGTGCGCTTTGCTACGCTGTTCCATGACGTCGGCAAGGCGCTGACACCGCCTGAATTGTGGCCAAGCCACCACGGTCATGGACTGGCAGGCGTTCCGCTGGTCGAGGCGCTGTGCCAGCGGCTGCGGGTGCCCAACGCAATTCGCGATCTGGCGCTGATCGTGACCGAATTTCACGACATTGTGCACACCATTGAGCGGCAATCTGCGGCGTCACTGGTAGCGCTGTTTGATCGCATCGATGCCTGGCGTAAGCCGCAGCGCGTTGAGCAGATGGCGCTGACCAGCGAAGCAGATGCGCGCGGACGTGCCGGGCTGGAGAGTATGCCTTATCCGCAGGGCGACTATCTGCGTCGTGCTTTTGCGCTGGCGCAGACGGTGCCGACTAAAGCGGTCGTCGAAGCGGGATTCAAAGGGATGGAAGTACGAAAAGAGATGACGCGACGACGCATTGCCGCTGTCGCGCAAGGTCTGGCGATTGGGCAGCCTGACTAGCAGGCTGCCACAGGTTTACATGAAGACCATGTAAACCGCTGCCGCCACGATGAAGCGGTAAATGGCGAACGAGACAAAAGAGATGCGTTTGATCAGCTCAAGGAAGGCTTTAATCGCAATCAGCGCCACGATAAACGCCGTGACAAAGCCCACGGCGAACATCGGGAAGTCCGCCATCGTCAGGAAGCCGATGCTCTTGTACATGTCCAGTACAGTCGCACCCATCATCATTGGCACGGCCAGGATGAAGGAGAATTCTGACGCGGCATAGCGGCTCACACCCATCAGCATCCCGCCGGAGATGGTTGCTCCAGAACGTGAGAAGCCCGGCCACAGCGCTAAGCACTGGAAACAGCCAATCATAAACGCCTGACGATAGGTAATATCATCGACACCTACGGCTTTCGGCTGTTTTGGCTTGAGATACTCTGCGGCCAGCAGCAGCACACCCCCCACGACCAGCGCGTACATCACGTTGATCGGATTGAACAGCGTTTTGATCTGATCGTGCAGCACCAGACCCACCACCACAGCCGGAACCATACCCAGCAGGATATGGATCAGCGACAGACGACCGGTGCCGACACCTTCATGTTTGACTTCGCCAAAGTGAATGCCGATCAGGCCAAACAGACGGCGCCAGAACATCACTACTACAGCCAGAATCGATCCTAACTGGATCACAACTTCAAAGGTCTCGGCTTTTTCACCTTCAAAGCCCAGCAGGTGACCCACTATAATCATGTGCCCTGTGGAAGAGACCGGTAAAAATTCGGTCAGCCCTTCCACAACGCCCAGGATTGCAGCTACCCAAAGCTGATGAATATCTGCCATCAAATGTTCCCTCTATCCGTTTCAAAACCATTAAAAAGGCGGTAGCGCGTTGCTATCGCCTGAAATCATGCCGCAATTAGCCTGAATTAAACCTTAAGCTCCGCTCCGTTTCGCCTGCTGTAACGAAACGGTCCACGCTATGACAGACAGTAATTTGGTTTGGTTTCATTGTGATGGCAATCACATCGTATTTATTTAGGAATAGTCCCGCGCTCAATTCGCACGCCAACCTGCGCCGCCTGGGCTACAGCGCCCGGTTTGCTTACCTTTATGCGTACGCCAGGCGAATTGAAACGGTTCATCAACAGATCCGCGATTTCTTCAGCTACCCGCTCAACCAGGGCAAAACGCCCCCCATTCAGATGGGTCAGAATCGCAGAGGAGACATCGGCATAGCTGAGACAATCTTTCACATCGTCGCTGCTGGCCGCCAGACGGTTATCCCAGGCCATTTCGACATCGAGCACCAGCTTCTGCTGTATACCCTGTTCCCAGTCGTAAACGCCAATGGTGGTGAACACCGTGAGTTGTTCTATAAATACGATATCCATGATGAGGGTCTCTGTTTTTGGCTAAGCCGGATACCACTTCCGGCGGATTATGCGTATTATCCACGGTTGATGAGATCAAAACGACCCTAAAGGGAACGGTACGGTGTTATGAGTGCTTTCGCGCTTGGTATGATTATTTTCGCGTATCTTTGCGGTTCGATTTCCAGTGCGATTCTGGTTTGCAAACTCGCTGGCCTGCCCGATCCCCGCACACACGGTTCCGGTAATCCGGGTGCCACCAACGTACTGCGTCTGGGCGGTAAAGCCGCTGCAGCCAGCGTATTAGTGTTTGATGTGCTGAAAGGGATGGTACCGGTCTGGCTGGCTTATCTGATGCACGTGACGCCGCTCTATCTTGGCCTGACCGCCATTGCCGCCTGTCTCGGTCATATTTATCCGGTGTTCTTTCACTTTCGCGGTGGCAAAGGCGTAGCAACGGCATTTGGCGCGATTGCGCCGATTGGCTGGGACTTAACCGGGCTGGTTACCGGCACATGGCTGCTCACGGTGCTACTCAGTGGCTATTCTTCGCTGGGGGCGATTGTCAGTGCACTGATCGCGCCATTCTATGTCTGGTGGTTCAAACCGCAGTTTACCTTTCCGGTTTCCATGCTCTCCTGTCTGATCCTGCTGCGTCATCACGATAATATTCAGCGGCTGTGGCGCGGTCAGGAAGGTAAAATCTGGAAGCGCAAAAAGAAATCTCAGCCATAAAAAAAGCCGGCAAGCCGGCTTTTTTCACATCAGATCGCGGGCAACTCCGCCAGCGGCCATCGCGGCCGCACGCTGACGCTTAACTCGCCCCGTGTTCCGCCTTTTAACCGCACCATGCCCGCATACGCGATCATTGCACCGTTGTCGGTACAGAACTCCGGGCGGGCGTAAAACACTTCGCCGCCGCGCTTTTGCATCATAATTGCCATCTGCTCGCGCAATGTGCGGTTAGCGCTGACGCCCCCGGCAATCACCAGACGCTTAAAGCCGGTCTGATCCAGCGCGCGTTTACATTTGATCGACAGCGTATCCACCACCGCATCTTCAAAGGCGCGGGCGATGTCAGCACGGGTCTGCGCATCATCAGGATTGGCGCGAATCGTATTAGCAGCAAAGGTTTTCAGGCCGGAGAAGCTGAAATCCAGGCCCGGACGATCGGTCATCGGACGCGGGAAGGTGAAACGCCCCGCCGTGCCCTGCTGCGCCATCTTCGACAGCATCGGCCCGCCCGGATAATCCAGGCCGAGCAGCTTCGCCGTCTTATCAAAGGCTTCGCCCGCGGCATCATCGATCGATTCACCCAGCAATTCATATTCACCGACGCCGGTGACGCTAATCAGCTGGGTATGCCCGCCGGACACCAGCAGTGCGACAAACGGAAACTCCGGTGGATTCTCTTCCAGCATTGGTGCCAGCAGGTGCCCTTCCATATGATGAACCGGCACGGCAGGCACTTTCCATGCAAACGCCAGCGCGCGGCCAATGGTGGCGCCGACCAGTAGCGCACCGACCAGTCCGGGACCGGCAGTGTAAGCGACTGCATCAATCTGCTGCGGCTCCAGACCCGCTTCTTTCAGCGCCGCCTGAATCAGCGGCACGGTTTTACGCACGTGATCGCGTGAGGCCAGTTCCGGCACCACACCACCATAGTCGGCGTGCAGTTTTACCTGGCTGTAGAGCTGGTTAGCCAGTAATCCAGCCTCGTCATCATAGATTGCGATGCCGGTTTCATCGCACGACGTTTCAATACCCAGAATTCGCATTGCATCACCTCATTCTTGCGGCGCGCAGTTTATCACAGCAATGTGATGTGCAGCGCGGGCATCCCGCGTAAAAAGTCATTTTCTGTCGGCTAAAGAGTGCGCTATACTCCCGCCCCTGGAAAAACCGGCAGCCGCACAGGCAAACGCTCCTGTTGGTTTCAAATTATCCATGGTGCTTTACAAACCAACATGAGTTGGAGTAAAATGCTGCACCATTTTGAAATGTGCTGGCGCCGCAGTCAGCAGCAAAACCGAATTTTATCGAGGTGAGAGTTACATGCCGGTAATTAAAGTACGTGAAAACGAGCCATTTGACGTAGCACTGCGTCGCTTCAAGCGTTCATGCGAGAAAGCAGGCGTTCTGGCTGAAGTTCGTCGTCGTGAGTTCTATGAAAAACCGACTACCGAACGTAAGCGCGCTAAAGCGTCAGCAGTTAAGCGTCATGCCAAGAAACTGGCTCGCGAAAACGCACGCCGCACTCGTCTGTACTAAGTCGTTCCGGAGGTTCGCCTCCACCGCGTGATTCACGCAGACAGAGTCAAGTAAAAGGCCGTGCTTTCCGAAAGGAAGCGCGGCTTGTTGCCGTTTATGAGCTGAAAATCTGGGGCGTATGGCTGGACGAATTCCACGCGTATTTATCAACGATTTACTTGCCCGCACGGATATCGTGGATCTTATCGATGCCCGCGTTAAGCTGAAAAAGCAGGGTAAGAATTTCCATGCGTGCTGTCCTTTCCATAATGAAAAAACGCCCTCTTTCACCGTAAACGGCGAAAAGCAGTTCTATCACTGTTTCGGCTGTGGTGCACACGGCAACGCTATCGACTTTTTAATGAACTTTGATCGTCTGGAGTTTGTTGAAAGTATTGAAGAGTTAGCCACTTCCCACGGTTTAGACGTGCCTTACGAAGCAGGCAGCGGGCCCAGCCAGATGGAACGCCATCAGCGCCAGAGCCTGTATCAGCTGATGGAGAACCTGAACGGTTTTTATCAGCAGGGTCTGCAGCAATCCAGTGCGCAGCCAGCACGCGACTATCTTGATCGTCGTGGTCTGAGCGCCGACATCATCAATAATTTCGCCATAGGTTACGCGCCAGCCGGCTGGGATAATGTTCTCAAGCGTTTTGGTAAGCAATCGGAAGACCGCGAATCGTTGATGGAGGCGGGCATGCTGGTCAGCAATGACAAAGGCCGTACCTATGACCGGTTTCGCGACCGCGTCATGTTTCCGATCCGCGATAAACGTGGACGCGTCATCGGTTTTGGTGGCCGCGTACTGGGTAACGATACGCCGAAGTATCTGAACTCACCGGAAACCCCTATTTTCCATAAAGGCCGCCAGCTCTATGGCCTGTATGAAGCAGTTAAGAACCATCCTGAACCCGCCCGCCTGTTAGTGGTCGAGGGATACATGGACGTGGTTGCGCTGGCGCAGTACGGGATCGATTATGCCGTCGCGTCCTTAGGCACCTCAACCACGGCTGAACACATTCAGTTGCTGTTTCGCAGTACCGACACCGTGATCTGCTGTTACGACGGCGACAGGGCGGGTCGTGAAGCGGCATGGCGTGCGCTTGAGACCGCATTGCCTTACATGAATGATGGTCGTCAGCTACGCTTTATGTTTTTACCTGAGGGTGAAGACCCGGATACGCTGGTACGCAAAGAGGGTAAAGCCGCCTTCGAAGCGAGGATGGAGCAGGCCATGCCGCTCTCTTCGTTTTTGTTTGATAGCCTGCTGCCGCAGGTAGATCTGAGCTCACGCGACGGAAAAGCGCGTCTGAGCACGCTGGCTTTACCGCTGATTACCCAGATCCCCGGTGAGACCTTGCGTATTTATATGCGTCAGGAGTTGGGGAACAAACTGGGTATTCTTGACGACAATCAACTTGAAAAGCTGATGCCGAAGCTGGCTGCAAGTGGAACGGCGCCAGTTGCGCCACCGCTGAAACGGACCACCATGCGTGTGCTGATCGCCTTGCTGATTCAGAACCCGCAGCTGGCTACCCTGGTACCTTCGCTTGATGGGCTGTCTGAGTCAAAAATGCCGGGTTTACCGCTATTTATTGAGTTAGTGGGTCGTTGCACTGAGAATCCTGGATTGACCACCGGACAGCTACTAGAGTTATATCGCGGAACAAATTTTAGTCAGACGCTTGAAACGCTGGCGATCTGGAACCACATGATAGTAGATGAAGAAGCCGAAGCGGTATTTCAGGACTCGCTGGCCAGCATCTACGATTCTGCTCTTGAAGAGCGTTTGGAATTTTTGATTGCGCGTGAGCGCACCCAGGGACTGAGCGCCGATGAGCGCCGTGAACTCTGGACACTCAGTCAGGCTTTTGCCAGGAAATAATTTAGCACGCTGCCCGTTCTGACGAAGGGCAGCGTGGCTGTTTTAAGGCCGGGAGCGTTAAGCCAGGCCTGTACCACCAAAATTTATACAAGCGGCTTAAGTGCCGATTACTGTTGGGCAAAGCCCACGCCGCGACGAAGGCAGCGGCAAGAATTAAACGCCTTTACTGCTATTGTTGGCTCGCTGCCGACCGACACCAATCTAATTTAACAGAAGTGTGGATACCGTCTTATGGAGCAAAACCCGCAGTCACAGCTCAAGCTTCTTGTCACCCGTGGTAAGGAGCAAGGCTATCTGACCTATGCTGAGGTCAATGACCATCTGCCGGAAGATATCGTCGACTCAGATCAGATCGAAGACATCATCCAGATGATTAACGACATGGGTATTCAGGTGGTTGAAGAAGCCCCGGATGCTGACGATCTGATGCTGAATGAAAACAGCTCCGATACTGACGAAGATGCCGCGGAAGCTGCCGCTCAGGTGTTATCCAGCGTTGAATCTGAAATCGGGCGCACCACTGACCCGGTTCGCATGTATATGCGTGAAATGGGTACCGTTGAACTGCTGACGCGCGAAGGCGAAATCGACATCGCCAAGCGTATTGAAGACGGTATCAACCAGGTTCAGTGTTCCGTAGCCGAATACCCTGAAGCGATTACTTATCTTCTGGACCAGTACGACAAAGTTGAAGCAGGTGAATCACGCCTCTCCGATCTGATCACGGGTTTCGTCGATCCTAACGCAGAAGAAGATCTGGCCCCGACGGCAACGCACGTGGGCTCCGAACTTTCTGAAGCCGATCGTAACGACGACGATGAAGAAGATGAAGAGGATGATGACAGCTCCGACGACGATAATTCTATCGACCCGGAACTGGCACGCGAGAAGTTTTCTGACCTGCGTAAGCAGTATGAAACCACCCGCGACGTGATTAAAAGCAAAGGTCGCAGTCATGCTGCTGCCGTTGCCGAAATCCAGAACCTTTCCGACGTCTTCAAGCAGTTCCGCCTGGTACCGAAGCAGTTCGATTACCTGGTAGGCAGCATGCGCACCATGATGGAACGTGTCCGTACCCAGGAACGTCTGATCATGAAGCTCTGTATTGAGCTGTGCAAAATGCCGAAGAAAAACTTCATCACGCTGTTTACCGGCAACGAAACCAATGAAAGCTGGTTCAAAGCCGCACTGGCAATGAACAAGCCATGGTCTGAGAAGCTGCTGGAAGTGCAGGATGACGTAATGCGTTCCCTGCAGAAACTGGCACAGGTTGAAGAAGAGACCGGCCTGACTATTGAACAGGTTAAAGATATTAACCGTCGCATGTCGATCGGTGAAGCTAAAGCCCGTCGCGCCAAGAAAGAGATGGTGGAAGCGAACCTGCGTCTGGTTATTTCGATTGCCAAGAAATACACCAACCGCGGTCTGCAGTTCCTCGACCTGATTCAGGAAGGTAATATCGGCCTGATGAAAGCGGTAGATAAGTTTGAATATCGCCGTGGTTACAAGTTCTCGACCTATGCGACCTGGTGGATCCGTCAGGCTATCACCCGCTCTATCGCTGACCAGGCACGTACCATCCGTATTCCGGTGCATATGATTGAGACCATCAACAAGCTCAACCGTATTTCGCGCCAGATGCTGCAGGAGATGGGCCGCGAACCAACGCCGGAAGAGCTGGCTGAGCGTATGCTGATGCCGGAAGATAAAATCCGCAAAGTGCTGAAAATCGCTAAAGAGCCGATCTCGATGGAGACGCCGATTGGTGATGATGAAGATTCACATCTGGGCGATTTTATCGAAGACACCACGCTGGAGCTGCCGCTGGATTCTGCTACCTCAGAGAGCCTGCGTTCTGCCACCCACGATGTGCTGGCTGGCCTGACCGCGCGTGAAGCGAAAGTACTGCGCATGCGTTTCGGTATCGATATGAATACGGACCATACGCTGGAAGAAGTGGGCAAACAGTTTGACGTTACGCGTGAGCGTATTCGTCAGATTGAAGCGAAAGCCCTGCGTAAACTGCGCCATCCGAGCCGTTCGGAAGTGCTGCGTAGCTTCCTCGACGATTAAGTCCGACAAAAACCCCGGTTCGCCGGGGTTTTTTATGCCTGCCTGCTACCCGCCTCTACCCTGCCCTGCGCAGGTTCAGCTGCTCTCCGGATGCAGTTCCAGCCAGAGCTGACGATACGCCTCAACCATTTCGTCCAGTGATGCGCGATTCAGACCACTGGGATTCGGCAACACCCACACCTGCGTTTTCCCCATACAGATCGGCTGTTTCCCCCATTCGACTTTGCTCTGCTTAAAGGCACGACGAAACGCATCTTTACCCAGAATCGCCAGCGCGGCGGGCTGATAATTCAGCACCTTTTCCATCAGCCGCTTGCCGCCGTCCCGCAGCTCATCAGGCGCTAACTCATTCGCCTGCACCGTGGGCCGCTCGACCAGCATCGTGATGCCGCAGCCGGTTTCCTCCAGGCGCTGCTCCTCTTCGGGTTTCAGCTGTTCCCGGGTGAATCCCGCCAGATGGATCACCTTCCAGAAGCGATTACCGGGATGTGCAAAGTGGAACCCCTGATGGGCCGTTGACTGGCCTGGGTTAATGCCGCAGAACAGTACATCCAGACCGGAACTGATGATGTCGCGGATAGCGTGTTCACTCATGCGGTGACCTCCAGCGTGCGCTGCTTCAGCGCTGTGCGACTGCGTTGCAGCAGCAGGCTGGCCTGCTCCGCATCCGGACAGGCTCGCGCCAGCGCAAGCGCGCCAATCATCTCTGCCATCATGCTTGAAGCAAGCGTATCCGCTTCCGTCCACCCCAGCTCACTCAGCAACTGCGTCAGGCTGACATGCATCGTAATGAAGCCCTGAGCGAAGATCTGTCGCGTCGGTTGGGGAAGATGCGCCACTTCGCTCACCAGCGCTGCCATCGGACAGCCCTGCGCCGGTGCATTACGATGCGCCTCGGATAGATAGCTATCAATAAAGTCTGCTACCTGCTGCGCTGGCTGGGTCACGGACTCAGCGGGCTTAAAGGTATCGGCTTCAGCGAACATATGCTTTAGCACCTCCTCAACCAGCTCCTCACGTGACGCAAAATGTGCATAAAAACCGCCGTGTGTCAGCCCTACCCGCTTCATCAGCGCCGCTACACCGATTCCTTCGGTGCCGGTTTCACGCATCACACGCGCCGCCTCATCAAGGATACGCTGCCGCGTCTGTGCTTTGCTGCTCTGCTTCTCCATCTTATTTCCTTCGGTTTCTGCCCGGTAGCTTCTGGCTATTATAGTAATTATTACGGTCATCATATTCCAGCTTGACGGCAGATATGATGATCGTCATATTTATAGCGATTATGACGATCATCATACGAGGAAAAAAGATGTCAAAATCAGGCACAGCATTAATCACCGGCGCATCCAGCGGTATCGGCGCGACTTATGCAAAACGACTGGCAGCACGCGGTTATGATCTGATCCTGGTCGCCCGGGATCAGGCGCGACTCACCACCCTGGCGGACACACTGGCAAAGCTGCACGCTGTTCAGGTAACCGTGATGAAGGCTGACTTAACGCAGGAGCAGGACCTGCAGCGTGTGGAGTCGGAGCTCGCGAACAACGCACAGATTACGCTGCTGCTGAACAACGCGGGCATGAACGTTGAGGGTGAGTTTCTGGAGGCGGACATCACACGCATTAACAGCATGCTGGCGTTAAATATTCTGGCCCCAACCCGTCTGGCACAGGCGGCTGGCCGGGCATTCAAAGCACGCGGTCACGGCATCATTATCAATATCGCGTCGGTGCTGTCGCTGGTGCACGAGATGTTCAATGGTGCCTACAACGCCACCAAGTCTTACGTGCTGACACTGACGCGTGCGATGCAGCGCGAACTCGCAGAGAGCGGCGTGCAGGTACAGGCGGTGTTACCCGGTGCGACCCGTACGGAGATTTTCGACCGCGCAGGCCAATCTATCAATGAAATCCCGGCTGAAATGCTGATGGACGTTGATGAGATGGTGGACGCCGCGCTTGCCGGACTCGACAGCAAGGAGACGGTAACTATTCCGGCGCTGGAAGATCTGCAGATGTGGCACGATTACGATCGGGCGCGTGGTGCAATGGTTCCTCACCTTTCACGGGACAAATCGGCATCCCGCTATCGTCAGAAGTGAGTCAGTCTTAATTCTTTCCGCCTGAAGTACAGTTCTGTTAAAGGCACGGTAAAGCATTATCCGTGCCGTTTTGCGACTACAGCTTCAGGCGTTGCCAGATTTGTTATAGAAATCAGCAGCTAAATCGCTGCTGCTTATTTCAGCAACCGATGGCGGAGTGCTGGATCGCCCTGAAGAGATACTTTATAATCCCCGCTCCGCTGGCCCCTTAGCTCAGTGGTTAGAGCAGGCGACTCATAATCGCTTGGTCGCTGGTTCAAACCCAGCAGGGGCCACCAAATTTTAGCTGTAAAATCAGCAGATTAAAGCCACCTTTCACGGTGGTTTTTTGTTTTCTGATTTCTGGATTGGCGGTAAAGTGGCGGCAGATAACTTTATATGACACCTTTAATCTTTACCCAGGCTAAAGAAAATATAAAATCCAGCAAGCCACTGATTTATAAAACTTAGACACTGGAATCATGTTCGCCTGACCACGGGTTAAAATCCAGCAGAGAACACCGAATTGATCAATGAGTTTCAGCCAGAAGTGGATTTACCGATTTATCTGGTTTGTCACGGGAGACATTGACATAGCTGACTTTTCAATTAGTGCCTTAACCCGATTTTTTCTTGCTCCTCTGTTCTGGATGTTGTCTGCTCATAATATCCAGACTCTTAGCTGATTACCTTTCATGACTGCTGGAAAAATATAATATATAAGACATGCTTTTCAGGCTTGAGCCGAAATTAGCCGCGGGTCAATTTCTTAAATGTATACTTACATCAGGGGAGATTAAGCGATGGGAAAAATCAGCGCAATAAACACCCCCTGATAATAAACATTTTTATTCAGCGTTCGTCCTTATCACGACTTTGCCCGGATAATCATGTTCTCCCGTCGCTATGCCCATCACGAAATCAGCGAACTCATCAAACTCAATAACAGTGGAAACCAGGTTTTCTAATGGGAATTGCTGTGGATAATCTGCATGAAGGCGAAAACTTTCTTCATAATCTTCTTTATAACAACCGTATGCGCCACAAATCCGTAATTTTTTCCCCTGATACTCTGTTTCCTGGATGCGCTCTTTTCTTCGGACAATATCTATTTCAACTCCGGTAGTCAGGAATTTATCACCCTCACGCGTTCCTCCATAGATCAGCATGGAACCATTAATGGCGGTAAGCTCAGCCGCCATTGCTAATATATCTTGTGAAACAATAGTAGAGACAACCATGACAATATCAAATTCACCTGCATGCCTCGGCACATCATCAAGTGCTAAAACTTCATCCGAATGCAGCAATTTTCTTTCACGGGCGAAATCACGTCTCATTTTTCCCCGGTTAAAAACAACAACTGACGCACCCAGATATTTCGCATACATTGCAAACATGGTTCCGGAACAACCTGCCGCGATTATACCGACCTTTTTACCCTGTAAATCGGCTGCCTCAGTGAGCGCTAACAATTTCTGAGTTGCATGGACAATACATGCCATAGGCTCCGGCATCCAGATGTTATTGATAATATCCTGCTGAGGAACCCTGATAACCGCCTGATCCAGTTGCTCTGCCGAGCCATTAACAAAAACGTACTCTGCAAAACCGGTGGTTCGATCTGGCGTGATATTGGGGTTGAACGTTACTAACTCCCCTTCCTGAAAGCCGCTACTCGTCCCGCCAAATACCACCGTGCCCACCAGCTCATGACCAAATAGAGGCCCCCTATCTGAGGGAATATCTCGCGAACCGATGATCTCTTTAATGTCTGCACGACAAATCCCTATATAGTCCGGCCGTATTACTACACTACTTTCACTTAGGGTATGTCGTGGAAATTTTTTAGTGACGCCTCTGACGATGCCATTGGCAAGCTCAGCTGTTTTATACGACGCAGGCAAATAAGACATATTCATTCCTGAAGGCTAATTTTAATAAGATTACTGCCCTCTGCGTAACCACACTCAGAGGGGCATATATTAATTTTATCTACCGGTTACGATTCCAGCGCCGGCGAAAGGGACTTACGACTGAGACGCCATGCAAATAAAGTAATAACCAGACTGGCTGCCGCAAGCATGGCCGCAGCCAGAGGCACGGCGCGAATACCGAAGCCGAAATCAAGTACAGTCCCTCCCATCCATGCACCTAAGCCGTTACCGAGATTAAAGGCTGAGACATTGACTGACAGCGCGAGTGTCGGCGCAGCAACCGCCAGTGACTGAATGCGCGCCTGAAGGGAAGGAATAATTGAAAATCCAATTGCACCAAACAGGAAAAGAGTGATGGCTGAAAGCACCGGCACCACGCTAGTCATCCAGAAAATAACCAGCACAATAACCAGGCTGCTTAATACTGTTGTCACCCCGCGCATTACGTTTTTATCCGCCAGTTTGCCGCCCGCGAAGTTACCCATGATGGCACCGATTCCGAACACGACGAGAAGCGCAGAGATGGCAGAAGGTGAGAAATGGCTGACGTCCATTAACAGTGGCACGATGTATGTCGATGCGGTAAACACGGCTCCCTGTGCCAATACCGTTGTAATCACCGCAAAGATAAGCGTCGGATTGCCCAGTGCGCTTAATTCACGACGCATTGCACCGGGTTCAGACTGTTCAACCTGAGGTAATTTTGCTGGCATAAATACTGCAATCAATGCCATTGAAATCACCGCAACAATTGCGATAGCGACAAATGTCGCACGCCAGCCCAGGTTCTGGCCAATGAACGTGCCTAAAGGACCGCCCAGTGCATTGGCAAGATTAAAGCCAAGCGCAATTTTAGCCATGGCAGAGCCCTGTTTACCCGGGGGGGACAGCGTAACGGCGAGGCTGAAGGCCACAGCCACAAATGTCCCGTGACTTACTGACGTGAGAATACGAGCCGCCATAAGCATCTGATAATCAGATGCCAGTACCGCCCATACATTGCCAATGATAAATGGAACCATTAAGCCTACAACCAGTGTCTTACGAGGGACACGGGAAGTAAGGAGTGTAACAAACGGGCCAATTATCGTTACGCCTAATGCATAACCCGTAACCAGCAGTCCGGCTTCCGGCAGCGTAACCGCCAGATCGGATGACACCACAGGTAACAGCCCTGAAATAATAATTTCAGCCGTACCCAGACAAAAGACTCCTAACATCAGCGCAAATAGCGTGATAGGCATAAAAACTCCTCAGAAATTTTACGTTGAAACCCGATTATTTAATCCGGCAGTAACGACATGATTAAAATGCAGTAAACAATCTCAATTAAATGCTAATCAGATGATAAATTTACTTTTACAGAACTCGCTACTAACCATTTATTGATGAAATGCCTTATCCTACCGCTGCATCATGCCAGAACGCCCGCAATTGTTTTCGGTGACTGGTAGTCTTACCGTATACTTTCTCAACCAGGTGAGATCATTCTTAAGTCGTGAAATATCCCCATCGCGATAATCATTTTCCAGAACTAACGTACTGACATCACTTCCTTCATTATCAAGCGCGTTAATAACATCAAGGATAATCTGATCGCTGCACGTCAGTGGCGCACTCTCATCCACAGACTTAATATGTATTTGCGGTGCAATTACATTTGCAGCCACTTTGATTACACCCAGAGGGGACTGGCCTGCTTTCAACGGGTTGCCTGTATCAAGTACCACGCGAAAATTAGCTGAATTTACCATTCGAATAAGTTTCAGCAGATTGTCAGGGTTAAGCACATTTTCTGTTGCCACTAAAAGACCCCGTTGTTGTGCCTGATAACACGCCCACGTTAATACCTCTGCCGTTCTGACTAATTCAGTCTGATTAGTGATTTCACTGCGCCGAAAGCTGGGAAAAAAGACCAGGCCTGCCCCTAATTTTTCTGCCGTATCAATAGCTCTTGAGATAATATTTCTGACATCCCGCGAAGCTGCACTGCCTGATTCAGCACACAAACCAATATCATTGAGTACATTTGCTGACACAGCCAGCAGATGTACCTGGGTTTCATCAAGCGCATGACTTATGGCTTTCAATCTTTGCGGATTGTCCAGCCATGGCGCCCTGCCCGGCCCACCCAGATCCAGCTGAACCCCTTTAACGCCAAGATCAGCAGCCAGGCAAATAGCATCCCGTCCACTCACAGACAGTCGCCAGTCTGCCAGACCTATGTTCTTCAGCGTCACAGTCTGCTCCGATCGCTCTGAGATGCTGGCTCCGTTTCCCGGACAGGTTGCCACTGACCATTGGCCTGAACGATTAAGCTCTCACCATTAATGAAATCATCCGGATTTGTGAGGAGTTCCACTGCGATTTGGTTGAAACTATCTGATCTCATGTAATTTGAGTAATCAAAATCAGATGGCCGGCGGCGACGGATACCCGCAGAATCAACCATTCCTTCCGGAAGCACAGAAATAAATCGGACTTTTGCTGGGTCTTCTTCCTGGCTCATAGAGTCAATCAATGACGCACACGCCGCTTTCGTTGCGGCGTAACCTGAACGCCCTGGCCCGCCGTTATAAACCACCTCAGATGAGACATTCAGAAACAGGCCTGGCGACGATTGGCGTAGCGAAGGTAACGTTGCCTGCAGCGTCAGCCATAACCCGTTTAAATTGACCTCAAGTTGCTGACGCCATTCGGTAAAGTTGGTCTCTGAGAACAGAGAGCGACGATCACCATAGTAGACAGCCGAATAACAGACGGCCTGCAAAGGACCGGTAGCAACTTCAGCCAGCGCGGCCTGCACCGCCTTATGGTCCAAAAGATCGACTGACATCCAGCGAATTTTGCCCGGATTCGAAGGCGGGTTTCGACTGAGGACGGTTACCTCAAGTCCGGCCTGCAACCAGGATTCGGCTATCGCTCTGCCGATCCCTGTTGAACCACCAATAACTAAAGCCTGACGGCATGTTATAGACATAATCTAATTGCTCCTTCTTATGGGGTTTCAGTGCTGAATTGCACCGCAAGTTTTATTAACCTGCGACCATCGAATTGTCGTTCCGTAGATGATGCAAGGTGTGTCATCACCTCAGCGGCTCTTTCCAGAGAAAGAGTATGTGTAATGAGAGAGTGATAGCGTTCAGGATGCTTCATGAGTTCATCTGCAGCGCTTCTCAGATGACGATTAGCTACGCCACGTTGGCCGACTAACTGAACGGTTTTGGCACTCTTGGTTTTATGTGTGTGAACCACGCCAGGCATGGGCTTACCGCCACAATTCGCCGCTCTGATTGGATTCAGGAGGAGATCAGGTAACAAAGGCGTACTGGCATCTTCAGGTAACCCTCCCAGTAAACTTATCCTGACTTCTCCGCGAATGTAGCGGAGTGCAGTTTCTAGACACGCCAGGGTCGCATTGCGTGGCGTAGCGATTAGCACCGCAACGCGCGTATCTGCCGAAAGTGAGGAGAGTAATGCCGCACCTGCGGAATTATTCAGGGCGCATTGAGCGGCACCCGCTTCATAATACCTGCTCCATGCAAGGCCCTGCTCAGTATGGTGAAGATGCTGGATGCGGATTCCTGCCCCCATTCTGTCAGCCGCTGCACGCACGGCCAGATGACCGATTACGCCATCACCAAACACCACTAACGTGTCCGGGTTGAAGTCTGACAATAACTCAAAGGCATAATGAACGGCCGCAAGTGGCTCCAGCAGAGTTGCCGTCGCAGAATGGTGAGCGGTGCTCAGCGGTATAATCAGGCCATCACGCACAGCGGTTGCAGGAATCAGTACATTTTCCTGAAGCAGACCTTCGACATTGTGGCCTAACAGAAAGGCAGGATCGCTGCGATGAGTGGGATTGATACAAACCAGCGTCCCTGGCGCAAGCGTAGCCGGAACATCGTTGCCAGCCTCAGCAACAAGAGCGATACCCTCGTGCCCGAGAATGGAAGTGGGATCATCACGAAGTCCGCGTAACATCTGAATATCCGTTCCACATAGCCCTGCATATACCGGCCTGACCGTGAGTTCATAACCTTCTGGTTTGCGGGTTGGCCTGTCCATCACCGCAACTTTTCCGTCATGGCGAACCAACGCTTTGTGCCACTGATTCATTGCCAGGCTCCAAAGGTAGCGGCAACCCCGGCACCAGCAAGACAGTCTGCTTCCGCTATCACAATGCGTGATGCTATCCAGTCGAAATCCAGATGGCTGGTCAGGTATAAACCTGCTGTACGCAGATGTTTAAGAATCGCAGATCTGTAGTGTTCACCCAGCGAAACTGCCACGCCACCGGTGAGGACGATTCTGTCCAAATCCGGATCGAGACAAAGGGCAGTGCGCAGAACATCAGCAACCGGTGACGTTACAGCCTTAAGCAGCATGTTCGCGACAGTGTCATTTGCATCCAGGGCAGTGATAAAGGCGGGTTCAAAATCGCTACCTTCATTGATTGAGCCCCCAAGCACTGAATCCGCCCACGCCTGTGGTTCCCGGGCCTTAAAGAGGTCCGCCATTCTTGCTATACCGCGCCCTGATGAAAACGAAGAGAGGTGATTTGACTCGCCGCAGTCGCAAAGCAGGTGCACGGCCTCGCGACTCAGGTGCGTGGTTGCCGGCAGATGGCCGATCTCTCCCTGCAGGCCACAGGAGTCGAAAGGAATATGTCGCGTTGCCCTATCAATGGTACGCGCAGCAATCCCTGTGCTAATCGTTACCACCATGACTTTCCGGTCCTGGGCACACAGAGGTGTCGAAATAACGTGCAGCAAGGCTGCGGTAACATCATTAACGACATGCCATTTGACATCAGGCCGCAGGCGAATCAACTCACTATAGAGATCAAAGGGAGTATTGTGCGCGCCCCAAAGTGGCGCTGAGGCATAAACCGTTGCAGTGTGATGATTCATCGCCGCACCAAAAGAAATACCCACTGTCATATCCTGACTGCAGGCAGGAATGTCACAGATTGTCTTTACCAGCCGCTGTTGCAATTGCTGAACTGACATATCAGGGTGCTGATGAAAGCCCGGCGTGGGTATAGAGGTGCGATTACCCACCCCTTTATTCGCTGACCATGTCGCCCATCGCATGTGAGTCCCGCCAATATCTATCACAGTGGCTGTCTGAATCATGCTGCCACTTCTCCCCTTACGGATTTTTCGAAGTTTCCAAGGAACGCCAGCGCAGCAGCAAGTTCATCCTGCGCAATGTCATTGGCAAAAACGACATTGCCAATACCGTCAGAAAGCGGAATACGTTGTAATCCGTCACGGTGTTTGATGGTGTCAATGAGTGCTTCTTCCAGAAGGGCGAGATTAAAAACAGGATGTGAAACCGGCAGCCCACTCTTTTGTATTAGGGAGATGGCACGCTCTGTCTCTTCTGCCGACAACAGTCCGCGGCCATGGGCAAGTACAACGCACAGGGCCATATCAATGGCAACCGCTTCACCGTGCAGGAGCACCGGATTAGCGAGAAGTTCCAGCGACGGGCTAAAGGTATGGCCGTAATCCACACAGCGGGCTAATTCTGCTTCCCAGAGATTGGGTTCAAGTTCTGCCAGCATGCCAGCAATTGAGCGGGTGATAATCTCTTTGATTGCGCAATCTTCTGAGGAAAACGCTTCAGGAGTCAGATGCGATGACATCATTTCAAGTAATTCAAAAAGGTGCTTATCTTTAATAAGCGCCATTTTAATAATTTCTGCGACACCATTAGAAATATGGCGCTGGCTGAGGCTTTTAAGAAACGACGGGTCGATTAAAGCGGAGGCCGGGGCAAAATAGGTGCCCAGGCGATTTTTATGCTCGCCGTGATTAATGCCGGTTTTAATACCGATGCCTGCATCAATCTGTCCCATTAAAGTGGTTGGAATACGGAGATAAGGTATACCGCGACGATAAAGGCTGGCGGCAAATCCGACAACATCAAGTAAGACGCCCCCGCCAATACCAATGACGACTTCGCCTCGACGTAGTAACCCGGCCTCTGCCATTGCCTCCGCGACCTGAATGGTTGATTCGACATTTTTGTTAATCTCATCCCCTGAAATCACTTTCCAGCGGATGTCGAAATTCCAGTGTGCAAAATAAGCTTTGAATTTTTCGCCGTAAATTTCGTCAACTTTTTTATCTATAACAACGAGTCGCTTGATACCTGACTTTGCATTTTTATCTGCATATTTTGAACAGGCCCGCGCCAGGGAGGGATTTTTAATATCTAGTATATCTCTGACAATTGAAACCTGATACTCGACTTCTTGTGTCGCATACATATTCCATGTTAAATCCGTGCGCTTAGCCAGCGGTGCGCGCCGAAAGTTTAAAGTATGAGTGACCTGTTGATCTGCGTTCATGTTATTCCTTTCTATTTTAGCCAATCATTATTTACACAACGAGAAGTAATACCCCTTCGCACTATCAGATTGCTGTCCTACACTTTAAATTTCCATGTATAGGATATGTTTCAATTCGGAATGCGATGTCATTTAACACGACAATGACTTTACATTAACTTACGTTCTGGAATAACCTACCTGCAGTTCCGGACTATGCTGCCAGATCAGGCCGCAATCCAACCTGAGGTATCAAAAAATGATCGATTCACTTTCCGCAATATCGGTGTTCGTGAAGGTGGCGCAAGTTGGAAGCTTTGTATCAGCGGGTCGTGCGCTGGGATTGAGCGCTTCAGCCGTGGGTAAAAGGGTTACCAGCCTTGAAAACAGCGTGGGAGCACAATTGCTTCAGCGTAATACCCGCAGAATTTCCCTAACATATGAAGGTGAGTGTTTTTTAAACCATGCATTGAGAATTCTTGAAGAAGTCGACCAGATACAAAATGCAATGCTGGTTTCCACTGAAAGTGCCGTAGGACGATTAAAAATCAGCGTTGCTCCCATCCCGAATCTGTTTAGTGAACGATTTAATGCTTTTCTTAAAGAGCACAGAGAAATAGAAGTTGAGTTTGATTTCTCCGACAGATTTGTCGATCTGGTCGGTGAAAATTTCGACGCGGCCATTCGTGTCGGTAATGATCCTGATGGAAATTTACGCTCTTATTACATTGGCGATATCCATAGTCTACTTGTCGCTTCTCCGGATTATCTTTCCCTGCATGGTCAACCCGAAACGGCTGAAGATCTCATCGATCACACTTTAATTCACTACCGGTCAAGAAATACTGGCATGGTCCAGACCTGGCCCTTACCTAAAATAAAATCCTTACATCTTCCTCAGTCCATTATTTGTAATGATATTGAGACCCGAATTAAATTGGCCCTGAATGGTAATGGAATCGCATACCTGCCTGAGGTCTCAATAAAAGAACATCTTGAGTCAGGTTCTCTCTGTGCGCTGCTGGAGGATAAAATCGTTGATGCCAGCACACCCATTTATGTAGTCTGGCCCTATGCCCACCGGTATTCGTTGCGGCAAAGGTTACTGGTTGACTATCTTAAACGCCTCAAAATCTGATCGCGCTAATTGCAAGGCGTTCAACCGGGCTGTTATCCGTGTAGTCCAGAACCGTGGCATATGTCTCACCCCCTTAACGGATAAAATATAACCGCCATGCAGCGCTTTTTCATCGCCTGCTTGTGAATGAACAAATGTTATTTAAAACCTGGCTCACAGATTCTCGCTTGCCACAATAGAGACGGCTTCTGGCGTCCCTGCTCAGAGCGTGCCAGACGATGCTGTTATAGCGAGAAACCCTCTCAGCCTCCTTATTCACTGCCCGCTGCCCGTGACAATGTTCAGTGACTCTCACCATGCTGGCTGCGGCCCATAAGGAAAAGAGAAAGCCCCACCCTATTCCCCCGCGCAAACCCCATGCTATCTTGTGGTTTTGATTTTTTCAGTGGGCAAAATTGATGACAAAGTTGCGGGTAGGGATCGTGTTTGGCGGCAAATCGGCTGAGCATGAGGTGTCGTTGCAGTCGGCCAAAAATATCCTTGAGGCGATCGACAAAACCAGGTTTGACGTGGTGTTGCTGGGCATCGATAAGCAGGGACACTGGCGTCTTAACGATGCGTCAAACTTCTTACTTAACGCAGAAAATCCGGCGCTAATCGCGCTGAATCACGCCGCTGAAGATGTGGCGCTGGTGCCCGGCACGACTCAGCAGCAGATCATCACCCGCCACAACGCCCATCCGCTGTCGCAGATCGACGTTATCTTCCCTATCGTGCACGGTACGCTGGGTGAAGATGGCTCTCTGCAGGGCCTGCTGCGCATGGCCTCGTTACCCTTCGTCGGTTCCGACGTGCTGGGTTCTGCGGTCAGCATGGACAAGGATTTTACCAAACGCCTGCTGCGTGATGCCGGCCTCAACGTCGCGCCATGGCTGAGCATTACTCAGGCACAACGCGCCCTCCTGGATGCAGAGGCAGTCATTGCCCGCTTTGGCCTGCCGCTGTTTATCAAACCCGCCAACCAGGGGTCATCAGTCGGCGTCAGCAAAGTGGATAGCATGGAAGAATTTGATGCGGCGCTGGCGCTGGCCTTCTCTTTTGACCGCAAGGTGCTGATTGAACAGGGTATCAAAGGCCGGGAGATCGAGTGCGCGGTGCTCGGTAACGATGCGCCGGAAGCCAGCCCGTGTGGCGAAGTGGTGGTGCATGACGCTTTCTACTCTTATGACACTAAATATATCTCTGAAAGTGGTGCGCAGACGGTGGTTCCGGCAGCCATTGCAGCGGAAACCAGCGATGCAATCCGTGACGTCGCCATCAAAGCCTTCTCCGCGCTGGAGTGCTTTGGCATGGCGCGCGTCGATGTGTTCCTGACCGATGACGGCGAGATTATCGTCAATGAAGTGAATACCCTGCCCGGCTTCACCAATATCAGCATGTATCCGAAACTGTGGCAGGCGGCCGGACTCAGTTATCAGGATTTGATCAGCCGTCTGATCGACCTGGCGATTGAACGCCATCAGCAGGCCAGCACCCTGAAAAGCAGCGTCAGTTGATCGAACCCGGTGACGTGGCGTTATGCCACGTCGCTGGTAATCGTGCGGTAGTTAACCGGCGAAGTCTGATTACGGCCATTGCGCTTCGACAGATAGAGATTTTTATCCGCCGCAGAGATTAGCCGGTTGATCACGCGGTGCCATTCCGTCGCCTCATCGGCACTGCCATGGGCCAGCCCCAGGCTGACGGTCACCGTAGCCGTGCTACCCTGCAACCAGAACTTCTCTTTCGCCATCTTCTGCCGGATTGCCTCCGCCAGAAAATAGAGCTTTTCCGCATTCTGGTCGAACAGCACTACCACAAACTCCTCTCCGCCAAAGCGACAGATGCGCCCCGCTTTACCCACCACGCACTGCATCCGGCGGGCGATCTCTTCCAGCACGCTGTCACCCGCATCGTGACCAAAATTGTCATTGATGGCTTTGAAGTAATCAACATCAAGCAGGATCACGCCCACTTTGCGATCCGGAAAAATCGGCTCCGCACGCAGGCTTTCATATAAACCGGAACGTGACAGCAGGCGGGTCAGGAAATCGTAATTCGCGCGCAGCGCCAGACGCTGATTAAGCTGGCGGATTGCATCCATGCTTGCAGCCACGATCAGCGGACTAATTGCGATGGTTGCCACACCCAGTCGCGCAGAGGTCAGATGGCTGAGCGGCAACAGATTATCGTCGCCCTGAATGTTCATCACACCATGAGAGACCAGAATGATTTCAGTAATACCGGTCAGCAGGATCACCAGGCTGGTCAGCGGCATCGGCAACACAATAGCGCACCAGACCAGCGCCGGAACCGGCAGCGTCAGGCTGCCCGCGCCCCCCATCATTGCGCCGATCATCAGCGAAACCATCACGGCGATGACCGGTGCCAGCTTGCGGAACTGCAGAAACTGGCGGGGCGACAGCGACGACCAGTCGCGCGTCAGCAAAAAGGGCAGCAGCATCAGCCCGGTTGATAACTGCTCACTGAACCAGTCACCCCATGCCACCGCCAGTCCGGCATCAAAATCAGCCTGCTGTGCCAGCGCTCCCCAGCTGGCACAGGCCAGCGCGGCCAGCAGACAGGCAGGAAAAATACGCAGCACACTGGTAATACGCTCGCTGCCGGAGTCATGCTGAAGATGCTTTACCAGCAGCGTGGCGGCCACCAGCACAAACAGAATATTCGCCAGGTTGAGGGTAAATGCAGAAAGCGCCCAGCCGGAAAATACGGTGTCGTTAAACACCATCGCGGCAAAGATGGCCAGGTAAGAGCGGGTCTGATGCAGAAAAGGATTACGGACGATAACGCCAGTGACGATCGCGTTGACCGGCCAGAAAAGAGACAGCTCCTGGGGGAAACGCAGGTGTCCGCCGATAAAGCAAAACAGCAGCGTGATTAAAAACAGCAAAAATGCGTTCTTCTTAGCGTTGTGCTCTTCAAACAGCTGTATGCGCATACATCCGGACCTTGTCGCAGAGAGGCTGGCTGTCCACGCCAGCCTGAACAGGCGCGTGGTGTCAGAATGATTAAATCCTGAATACCCTCAATCTCATCCGGCGATAAAGCCTCATTTCGTGGGATGATTCAGGAAAGTTATCCTGCAGTGGCTAACCCCATCCGATGACAGCAGAAATTGGGAACTTATTATGCCTCGCAAATAAAAAAATCGGATATCCGAGATATCCGATTTTTTCCTTTTAAACCCCTTTACCGTTGCGCTAAGCGCTATTTTACCGCAACCGGCCACTGACTCAGGCGAATGCCGCGTTTATCGGCGTTATCACCAAAATCTTTCAGCACCGCTTTAACGTCCGGATCGATATATTCCGCATTGTCGTTATCGACGATAACCACGCTGTTCTCCGGGATCTCATCCAGCAATCCCTGCAACTTTGGATTGTGCATAAAGGTCAGGTTCTGCTGGAAGCGCAGCACGTAATGGTCATCATAACGGGTAAGCTGCAACGCGTTGCGATGGCTCTTATAGATGCTGTAGAGGATTTGTGTGGCGATACCGATGCCAATACCAACCAGCATACCCAGCGTGATAATGCCGACGATGGTGGCCAGAAACGGCACGTACTGCTGTGCGCCCATCCGGAACTGCTCAACAAACAGTTTAGGTGTCGCCAGCTTATAACCGGTATAGAGCAGTACGGCAGCCAGGCTGGCCAGCGGAATGGCATTCAGCATCTCACTGAACCACATGCCACAAATCAGCAGCAGCACGCCGTGAATGAAGATCGAGAGCTTCGTCTGCGCGCCCGCACTGACGTTGACCGAGCTACGTACAATCACTGCCGTTATCGGCATCGCCCCAAGAAAACCCGCCGCCAGGTTACCGATACCCTGCGCGAACATCTCTTTATTGGGCGACGGCGCGGGCGTCTGAGGGCGCAGTTTTTTCAGCGCCTCCTGACTCAGCAGCGTTTCCAGACTGGCAACCAGTGCCAGAGTCACCGCCACTACCCAGACCTGCGGATTCTGCCAGGCCATCCAGTCGGGCGTTTCCAGTTCAGCCATCAGTGCGGAAACGCTGTCAAACGCAGGCAACGAAATGCGCGCCAGCCCCTGCGTCATTTCAGGGAAGAGCCGCCCTCCTGCTACCGTCGCCAGACAGCCGATCAGTACCGCAATCAGCGGGCCAGGGATCCAGGCGAGCGCTTTGATCCGTTTCACCGGCGCGGTCGTCCAGAGACAGAGAATGGCCAGGCCGACACCCGCCACCGCTATCGCTGGCAGCGAGAAAGTCATCTGGCCGGTCACCAGTGACACCAGCTCTGCATCACCAGCGGCGCCCAGCGCCACCGGAATCTGCTGCATAATCAGCAGCAGGCCAATCGCCGCCAGCATTCCTTTGATGACACTACCCGGCACCAGCGAAATAAACCGTCCGGCGCGCAGCAGGCCAAACAGGCATTGCAGTGCCCCGGCGATAATCAGCGCAGTGAGAAAAGCAGAGAAGCTGCCCAGTGAAGCCATCGAGGCGACGACAATAGTGACAAGCCCCGCCGCCGGGCCACTCACGGCAAACCGGGATGGGCTTAGTGACGTCACCACCAGACCGCCAATCACACCGGTCAGCAGACCGGCAAACGGAGGTAATCCGCTGGCCTGTGCGATGCCAAGGCAGAGCGGCAAGGCGACCAGGAAAACCACCAGACCCGCAGGAATATCGCGACGCAGGGTATCGAGGTTCATAATGAAGGCTCCTCTGCAGATTGATGAATCAGCTCTTTGAGATGGCCGGAGCGCAGGTCATAAACACAACCAAACACCTCCAGTTCCTGGCCCGATTGCCAGATTTGCCGGACCGGTTCAGATTTCACCAGCCGGGCGAATTGCGCCTTAACGTTGGCCTCAACCAGCCGATCGAGCTGTTCACCCGGCGGCGCGTCTGAGAGGGGAATGTCTGTCAGACCCGCCTGAATATCATCACGCAGGGTCTGAATGCGTCTCGCCAGTGCGCTCTCCTGACCGTCCAGCACACTGCCCGGCAGATTTTGCGCGGCTTCTACGCCGCCGCAGCCATAGTGACCACTTAATACAATGCGTTTAACGCCGAGAAAGAAGAGTGCGTATTGCAGCACGCTCAGTAAATTGTCATCGTCCTCAATCACCATGTTGGCGATATTGCGATGCACAAAGAGTTCGCCGGGATGGGAGCCGGTTAAGACTTCTGCCGGAACGCGACTATCAGAGCAGCCAATCCAGAGTGAGTGTGGCTTTTGCTGATGAAGGAATTTGTTAAAATAATCCGGATTACGCTGGCGGCGCTGTAAGGCCCAACTGCGATTTTTCGCTAATAAGGGTTTAAGTGTCGTCACAATCATCTTCTCTCTACTACCGGGATGTCGCATCCTGGCTAACCACAAAGTGTATCGGCTCACAAATAAAGCGTGAGCCGCCAGGTTAATAAGAACTGAGTCACAGAAAAAGGTTATAGACGCTAACTAATTTCAATGCACGCGTAATATTTCACAGCGATTTAACAATACCGCTATTGTCAACTAACAGTCAGTAAAGGTCAGGGTTAAGTAAATTTAATTCAGCAGCAGAAATGTGGGCAAATAAATCAACCGCCTTATTAAGGCAATAAAATCAAACAGATAAAATAGTAATAAAAATAAACTAAAGTTACTGATGACAAATAAATACAATTAATAAATGAGGGGATATTCACTGCCATACCAACCGGTGGGCTTTTTTCCAGGAATACTCTTAATTAAAAAACTAACCATTAGCACAATCCACCGGCTTAATTGCTGACAGCCAGTTAAATATGCCTGTAATAAGAGAAGAATGAAGCAAGAGATGATTAATTTAATTTGCAGCAGAATAGTGACGGCAGTAAGTAAATCAGGACCAGTTCTGAACAGAGCCTGAACGAGCAGGCTCTTTTTCTTGACGAATTATTTACCGTTCCAGCTTTGCAGCCGTGATTCCCGCACCGACAACTGCTGCTCCGGTGTCAGTTTATTGTAGTTTTCCGCCATTCCGCTCTCCCAGTCGCCATAAAGTGGATTCGGCAGAACGATGAACTGCGTACCAAACTGCTGGTGATTTAGACTCACAAAATCGCGACGCGTCTGATTACCCTTATGCCAGGTCGACCCACCAAAATCGTTGAGGTTGTCGCCGACATAGAGCACCACGTTGTAACCCGCGTTTTTGATGGCATCGAAACGCGCCTGCTTGTTGGAGCTGTCGGTATTCAGACGTACCGTTTTATCACTGACGTTCGGGAAGCCGAGCTGCTGCATATTGGCGACCGTGGCGGCGTAATCTTTCTGATCGCGGTTCGACACATAGAACAGCGTGCCGCCCTTCTCTGTCACATGACGCGCGAACTCGACCGCACCCGGCACTGCTTTCGCCTGACGCGCCTGCGTCCAGGCTGACCAGGTTTTGCTGCTGAACGGCTGGCCGTTCTTCGCCTGCCATGCACTGTAGGCGCTGTTATCCAGCATGGTTTCATCCAGATCGACAATCACCGCTTTGGGTTTGCCGGTCAGCGACGGTGCCTGATCAAACGCCATGCGCGCGGTATTGAACGCCTGCCAGGTCAGTGCCTGATATTCGCCTGACTGCTGGAACCAGTTTACCGCCAGCACCGATTGCTGCCCGAGCTGCTGTTGCGCGGTCTGATGTGTTGACGAGGCGCAGCCGGTCAGCAGCAGCGCGACCAGTCCGGATGCAGCGAGTTTTGCGGAGGTTTTCATCATTTCATCCTTAAGGTGAGAAAGGTCTGAGGAGAAGCTTCAAAAATGTAGCAGTTAACGTAAGCTGTGGGCAGCCTAACGCACGCTGTTATAACAGGAGATTCTTATGGCCGTGATCCCGCGCTCGCCGTTGCTCGATTCACTGGAGTGGCTCGATTATGCGTTTCAGCCCGCCGGTGAGCCGCCTCCCGCCGATGCCGCCTGGGGACATCAGCGCCACAGCGCGACTGTGGTCACCGACATTGAGAACACCCCGCCGAAAAGCTGCGAGTCGGATGGCGTGATCGGTAGCGGAACACGCCCGGTGGCGGTTTATACCGCCGACTGCCTGCCGGTGCTGTTCGCCGACCGCAATAAACGAATCGTGGCGGCAGTTCATGCCGGACTTAAGGGAACACTGGCGGGCGTGCTGACCCGCGCCGTGGAAAAACTGGGCGAGCAGGGCTGCAACCCGCAGGACCTGGTGGTGGCGATTGGCCCGGCAATGGGGCCCTGCTGCTATGAGCTGGCTGAACCGCAGCTTGCAGAGATTGCGCAGAACCCGGCGTTTGCCAGCGGGCTGCGCTGGCACCGGAACCCGCCGGTCAATCCGCTGGCGCAACGTCCACAGGCTGCTGCCCGCCAGCAGGGCGTCTGGTTCGATCTGCCTGCGCTGGCAACGCATTTGCTGGTGCAGGCGGGTGTGCCGGTCGCGCAGATCGATAACGTGAACGTCTGCACCTACTGCATGGCGGAGAGCGGATCAAGCTACCGCTTTAATACTCATCATGGCAGCGGCTATCGCTCACGCTATTCGTGGATCCGACGGCGCTAAGCGTTTCAGAGTCAGAAACATTAAAGGCCACGGATAGTTGTGCTGCGTAAGGCACAACCTCCCTGCTCCCGCTCATCAGCACTTCCCCACCGATGTTTATGATTTCACTCACACCCTGACATTCTTTCACTTTTTTTTAACGCAGAAGTGGCTAGAGTGAACTCATCCGACCACTTAACTGTGAGTGACTATCATGCCCGTCAATCCTGATTATCCTGCGCTGTTTACGCCGCTGAATCTTGGCTTTACCCAATTGAAAAACCGCTTTCTGATGGGGTCAATGCACACCGGTCTGGAGGAGCATCCGGATGGCGCAGCGCGGCTGGCGGCGTTCTACGGCGAGCGGGCGCGTGAAGGCGTTGCACTGATTGTCACCGGCGGCATTGCGCCTAATGCTCAGGGTGTCACCACCGCGCATGGCGCGATGCTTATCGACGAAGCGCAGTGCAGCTGGCATCGGCAGATCACGGAGGCGGTACATCAGCATCAGGGCAAAATCGCCCTGCAGATCCTGCATACTGGCCGTTACAGCTATCAGCCCGATGTGGTTGCGCCTTCGGCACGTCAGGCCCCGATTAACCCGTTCACGCCGCAGGCGATGAGCGAGGCGGCGATTGAACAGACCATTGATGACTTTGCCCGCTGCGCCCGTCTGGCGCAGCGGGCGGGCTACGATGGCGTGGAGATCATGGGTTCCGAAGGCTACCTGATTAATCAGTTTCTGGTGAAGCACACCAATCAGCGAACCGACCGCTGGGGCGGCGACTTCCGCCAGCGGATGCAGTTCGCGCTGGCGATTACCCGCGCGGTTCGCGCCGCAACCGGCGATGCCTTTATCATCATCTTCCGGCTGTCGATGCTCGACCTGATCGAAGAAGGCAGCACGCTGGAGGAGACGCTGCTGCTGGCGGGCGAGCTGGAGCAGTGCGGCGTCACGCTGTTCAATACCGGCATTGGCTGGCACGAAGCGCGCATCCCGACCATCGCCACCTGCGTGCCGCGCGCGGCCTTTGCCTGGGTGACGCAGCGCCTGCGCGCCCATGTGTCAGTGCCGGTGATCGCCACCAATCGCATCAACCACCCCGCCGTTGCCGAAGAGCTGTTGCAGTCGGGCTGCGCCGATATGGTCTCGATGGCGCGCCCTTTCCTTGCCGACCCCGCCTTTGTCAGCAAAGCGCAGCGCGGCGAACCGGACAGCATCAACACCTGCATTGCCTGTAACCAGGCCTGTCTCGACCAGGTGTTTGCCGGGAAGATCACCTCCTGTCTGGTCAATCCGCGCGCCTGCCATGAGTCGCTGATGCCGGTTATCGTCAGCACCGCACCGCGCAGGCTGGCAGTAGTGGGTGCCGGTCCCGCCGGGATGGCGTTTGCGCTGCAGGCGGCACAGCGCGGCCATCAGGTGACACTCTATGAGGCCGCGCCGGAGATAGGCGGCCAGTTCAATATTGCCCGGCTGATCCCCGGCAAATCGGAGTTCAGCGAAACGCTGCGCTATTTCCGCAATCAGCTGGCGGCAGCGGGCGTGATGGTCAAAACCGGCTGTCGGGTCACGGCGGATCAGCTGAGTGACGCCGATGAAGTGGTGCTGGCGACCGGCATTCAGCCCCGTACGCCTGATATTCCAGGCATCGATCACCCCAGCGTGCTGAGCTACCTTGAGGTGCTGCGTGATAAGCGCCCGGTGGGTAAACGGGTGGCGATTATCGGCGCGGGCGGGATTGGCTTTGATGTGGCGGAGTATCTGTCACAGCCTTCACATGATGAGGATCGGGCGGCGTTTTACGCCGAATGGGGCATCGACCACAGCCTGACGCAGCGCGGCGGCATCGTGAAACCTGAGCCGCCTGCCGCGTTACGGCAAATCTGGCTGCTGCAGCGCCGGACAGGGAAACCCGGCGCCGGGCTGGCAAAAACCACCGGCTGGATCCATCGCGCCAGCCTGCAGGCGCGCGGCGTGGAGATGTGGGGCGGCGCGGAGTATCTGGCGATTGATGACAGCGGCCTGCACTTGCGGCGTAACGGCGAAACGCTGCTGCTGGCGATCGATAACGTGATTATCTGTGCCGGACAGGAGCCGCAACGCGAACTGGAAGCCGCGCTGCGTGCAAAAGGACAGGTAGTGACGGTAATAGGCGGTGCAGGCGTAGCGCAGGAACTGGATGCGCGCCGCGCGATTGCGCAGGCAACGCAGCTGGCTTTAACGGTCTGACTAGCGCATTTTCACCGCGCGCAGCACCACAAACTTCTGGTTAGAGGCGATCAGCGTGCAGTTGCCGAACAGCTTCTTCAGTTTGTGGTGATAATCAAGGTGGCGGTTGCCGACAATACGCAACTCACCGCCATACTGAAGGCAGCGTTTCGCATCGCGGAACATCTGCCACGCCAGATGATCGGTGACCGCGTGCTGCTGATGGAACGGCGGGTTACACAGCACCGCGTGCAGCCGATCTGACGGATAGCCGCTCAGCACGTTGTTCACCAGGAACTGACAGCGCGACAGATCGTCAGGACGGTTCACTTCCACATTAAGCTGGCTGGAGGCGACCGCCATATAAGACTCATCAAGGAAATGCACTTCGGCCTGCGGATTCTGCTCCAGCGCCACCAGCCCTACCACGCCGTTGCCACAGCCCAGATCGACAATCTCACCTTCAATGTTTTCCGGCAGATGCTGCACGAACAGCCGTGCGCCGATATCCAGCGACGAGCGCGAGAAAACGTTGGCATAGTTGTGGATCTGATAAGAGGTGCCATCCAGCGGCCAGACCAGCGTCGGCGTCGCCTCACGCAGTGCAGGCTTGCTGAACTGGCTGAAAATCAGACGCGCTTTTTTCCACGCCAGTGAGGTTTTGGTTTCACCGATGATCTGTTCGAACAGCTGAAGGGTAGAGTTATGGATCTCTTTGGCGCGCGCCGCCGCCAGAATCACCGTATCGGGTGTGACCACTTCGCGAATGGCACGCAGCTGATGCTCCAGCAGCGCCAGCGTTTTCGGCACCTTAATCAGCACTGCCGCCGGAGCCGCCGGCAATTCCGCGAGGCTATCAACAAAGTGTACGTCGCTGTCATCCAGCCCATTAAAGGAAAGGTTCTGACGGGCGGCCTGCTGGCTGAGCCAGGAGTCGCTGACATGCCAGACGGTGCGTGGATTCAGGGCGCAGGTTAATGCCCCGAAACTGTCGTTGAAGACCAGCACCGGTCCTGCCGGCAGCGCCTGCTGTAAGAGATATTCATCAGCCGCATCCCAGGCTTGTAATGGACTTTCGTCACGCATCTGCGGGAAGCGATGCAGGATCAGTGTGCGATCGTTCAGTTCAAGTTGGCTCATGAATTCTCCGGCGTGGTACACTTTGGTTGATTTTCGCCCCAAAAACGGGGGCGCAGTATACTGTCTTTCGCCTGGAATCCCTAATGTCCTCACTGATCTACCTTCAGGGTTACCCTGCCCCCCTTCTTGAGCAGGTTCAGACGCTGATTACCCACCAGCGCTTAGGTGCGTTTCTGCAGGAACGTTATCCGGACACTCACGACGTGATGAGTGATAAAGCGCTATATGACTACACCCAGGCGCTGAAAAATCGCTATATGCGCAACGCGCCACCCATCAGCAAAGTGATGTGGGATAACAGGATTAAGGTGATGAAGCACGCACTTGGCCTGCATACGGCCATCTCACGGATTCAGGGCGGCAAACTCAAGGCGAAAGCGGAGATCCGCATCTCGACCTTTTTCCGCCTTGCGCCAGAGCCGTTTCTGCGAATGATCGTGGTGCATGAACTGGCACACCTGAAAGAGAAAGACCACGATAAGCCGTTCTACCAGCTCTGCTGCCATATGGAGCCGGATTACCACCAGCTCGAATTTGATGCGCGGCTCTGGATGACTGATCAGGCGATGCGCGGTAACGCGGCTTAAAGAAACTCCTGTGCTTTCTGAATCAGGCTGGTTTTGGTCAGCGCGCCCAGAAAGCGTCGTTCCTGGGGATTGTTAAGCACCGGCAGTCGCTCCAGCGTGACCGCCGCAAACGCCTCCCACCCTTCACGCATACTCTGATTCTCAAACACCACCGGAAAATCCTGATCCATCACGCACTGCACCGGTGAATCAAGGGTGATCTCCTGCGCCAGCACCCGGCGCGAAATCTCATGAATTGAGACCACGCCGAGGAAAGCGCCTGCGGCATTAATGACATAGACGTAGCGTTCACGCTTAAGCGAGCTGACCGCCAGCGCCTGCCCTACCGACTCTTCCGGCTGCAGCGCCGCGCCGGGAATAATCAACTCGGCAATGCGCATATTATCGAAATCATATTTCGCCTCTGAACGGCTGAAGTGATGACTCACCACCGGATAGGTACTGACTGATTGCAGGCGATAAACCACCATCGACGCCAGCACGGTAGCGATCATCAGCGGGAACAACAGGCTGCTGTTGAGCGTCATCTCCAGCACCATCAGCATCGCCATCAACGGCGCCTGACTGACCGCCGCCAGCACTGCCGCCATGCCAATGGCGGCATAGAGCAGCACATTGCCGAGCGGCAGATGCAGCGCCGCACCCACCGTCGCGATGATGACGCCAAGCAGTGCGCCAATCAGCAGCGAAGGCGTGAAGAGTCCGCCGACCGCGTTCGATCCTACCGACAGGCTGGTGGCGAGGGTTTTCAGCACCAGTAGCAGCAACAGGCCCGGCAGCAGATAGTCACCCGCCATCACTTTGACGATGACCTCGTAGCCGTTGCCGAGGATATCGGTGGAGATCAGCGCCAGTAAGCCTACGGCGAATCCGCCCGCGCCCAGACGCACGGGCAGCGAGGCGACCCGGCTGAACAGCATTTTGCTGCGAGCGATACACTTAATCAGTATCCAGCCCGCCAGACCGGCGCTCAGACCGATCACCACCGTCATCAGCAGGCTGCTCAGATCCATAGCGAAATTCGCGTCCGCCAGCGGATAGAGCGCGCTGCGGAAGCCCAGCGTCCACATAGTCATCACCGCCGTCGCCGAGGCGATAATAAGCGGGATCAGCCGCTGCAACGCGGAAATACCGAAGGCAATCTCCGCGACGAAAATCGCCGACGCCAGCGGCGCATGGTAGACCGACGAGAGGCCCGCCGCGGCCGCCATCGCCACGACGTCACTGTTTTTCAGGTTAAGCGAGGACGGTAACAGGCGGCCAATCGCGCTGCCGCACAGTGCTGAGAGCTGCACCATCGGCCCCTCTTTACCGATCGACGCGCCGCTGCCGATACTGGCAATCGACGACAGGGCGCGGAACAGCGAGGTTTTGGTCGGCACCGCATCGAGCCGGGCGTTGATCACTTCAAGGTAATCCGTTTTCACCGTCTGCTGCTGCTCAATGGCAACCGCATAACGCAGGAAAAAGCCCGCCAGCACGCCGCCCGCGCCCACCAGCAGCGGCCAGAAGATCCACGGCCAGAGATGCAGGGATTCGGTAATGTCGCCACTGCGCGCAAACAGCAGATGGTTGATCAGTTCAATGACGCCGCGAAAAGCCAGCGTCACCAGCGACGCCGCACACCCGACCGGAATGGCAATCAGCAATGTGGTCCAGTTTAATGCGTGCTTACTTGCTTTCACCTGTGCTCCCTGGTTGATGCCTGTTTATTATTGCTTCCGCATAGTATTGGAATGCGGATCGCAGGATCAATCCCTGCCTGCCCGGCGCGCTTGCACCGCGTCGGTGAGATGTTACTCTGCCGCTTTACCGCTGCCGGAGAGATGACGTGATTCGTTTTGCCATTGTGGGAACAAACTGGATTACACGCCAGTTTATTGATGCCGCTCATGAAACCGGAGCGATGAAGCTCTGCGCGGTCTATTCACGCAGTCAGCAGCAGGCCGACGCCTTTATCGCCGATTATCCCTGCAAACAGACCTTTACCTCACTGGACGCCCTGGCCGCCAGCCCGGCGATCGATGCGGTCTATCTGGCCAGCCCCAACGCCCTGCACTGCCAGCAGGCGCTGCTGTTTATGTCGCACGGCAAGCATGTTATTTGCGAAAAACCGCTGGCCTCAAATCTGGCCGAAGCAGAGAAGATGATCGCCTGCGCTCGTGAGCATCAGGTGGTGCTGTTTGAGGCATTTAAAACCGCCAGCCTGCCGAATTTCCTGCGTCTACAGCAGGCGCTGCCTGACGTGGGTAAACTGCGAAAAGCGCTGCTGAATTACTGTCAGTACTCTTCACGCTACCCGCGCTATCTCAACGGCGAGAACCCCAATACTTTTGATCCGCGCTGGTCGAATGGCTCGGTGATGGATATCGGGTATTACTGTCTGGCCTCGGCGGTGACGCTGTGGGGCGAGCCAGATAGTGTGCAGGCCACTGCGACATTGCTGACGAGCGGCGTGGATGCACATGGCGTGGTGGTGCTGAGCTACGGTGATTTCGACGTGACGATTCTGCATTCGAAGGTGAGTGATTCCAGCCTGCCCAGCGAGATTCAGGGTGAAGCGGGCGCGCTGGTGATTGAAAAGCTATCGGAGTGCCAGCAGCTGACCTTTGTGCCGCGGGGCGCGGAAAAGCAGGCGCTGAGCCAGCCGCAACATATCAACACCATGCTGTACGAAGCGGCCGTTTTTGCCCGGCTGGTTGAGCAGCGCCAGGTGGACCATCCGGGGCTTGAGGTTTCGCGCATTACCGCCGCGTTGCTGACCGAAATCCGGCGTCAGACCGGCGTGATCTTCCCTGCCGATCATGCTGCTGTGTAAATATTTCTAAATATGTCTGTGAGGAGTTGCTTCCTGTGCGGCTAAACCGTAACTTACCCTCCTGCAAAGGGGAGTAACTTGTAAGCTGATTGATCGTCACTACGATGCGCAGGCATCCGGTCATCAGGCAACCCGGAATCCATTTCTGTGTTGTAAGTGAGACCTTGCCGGAAGGCGAGGTTTGCTTACACAAAAATAAGCGGCTGACGTCTTCTGACTTCAGCCGTTTTTTTATTTTTAAGACAGGATACGAATATGCAAACTGTGGGTACGCCTTTACTGTGGGGCAGCTTTGCGGTTGTGGTGCTGATCATGCTGGCTATCGACCTGCTGTTGCAGGGACGTCGCGGCGCGCAGACCATGTCTTTCAAACAGGCGGCTGTCTGGTCGCTGATCTGGGTTTCCGTCTCACTGCTGTTCAGCGCCGCTTTCTGGTGGTATCTGGAGGGCAGCGCGGGACGTGAAGTGGCTAATACGCAGACGCTCGCCTTCCTGACCGGTTACGTGCTGGAAAAAGCGCTGGCGGTGGATAACGTCTTCGTCTGGCTGATGCTGTTCAGCTACTTCTCTATTCCGGCCAACCTGCAGCGACGGGTGCTGATCTATGGCGTATTAGGCGCTATCGTGCTGCGTACCATCATGATCTTCGCAGGTAGCTGGCTGGTCACGCAGTTCAGCTGGATCCTCTATGTGTTTGGTGCGTTCCTGCTGTTTACCGGCGTGAAAATGGCGCTGGCGAAAGAGGATGACGGTGCGGTGGGCGACAAGCCAGTGGTGCGCTGGCTGCGTAAGCATTTACGCATGACCGATGATCTCGACGGCGAGAAGTTCTTCACCCGCAAAAACGGCGTGCTGTTTGCGACGCCGCTGCTGCTGGTGCTGATTATGGTGGAGCTCAGCGACGTGATCTTTGCCGTCGACAGTATCCCGGCGATCTTCGCCGTCACGACCGACCCGTTTATCGTGCTGACCTCAAACCTGTTCGCGATTCTGGGATTACGTGCCATGTACTTCCTGCTGGCGAACGTGGCAGAGCGCTTCTCAATGCTGAAGTATGGCCTGGCGATTGTGCTGGTGTTCATCGGCTTCAAAATGCTGATTGTCGACCTCTACCATATTCCGGTCGGGATCTCACTGGGCGTAGTCGGTGCCATTCTGGCGTCTACCCTGCTGATCAACGCCTGGGTTAACCGCAAAAGAGACCAGAAAAAGCTCACACCATAATTACCTGCAGGGGCAGCGGATGCCCCTGTTTTATTTTGCGGCAGCCTGCCACGCCATTTCATCTCTCTGTCACACTTCCACTATTCAGCATAATAAAAATCCGACATACCCCACAGCAACAGAACTTTCTCTTTTCTCGTCCGATCTTTTCCTTATACTCCGCCGGGCAAACCGTTTTAGCCGATGCAAAACATCGCGTCTGAAACTACATCCGCGACAAAATATAGAAAATATTATGCAGAAAACTCTCTCCGCACGTCTGGGCACGCTGCTCGCCGGAAGCCTGGTGAAGCAAATCATGATTGGGCTGATCGCCGGTGTGGCGCTCGCCTGGATTTCACACGATGCCGCGCTGGCGGTCGGTCTGCTGGGTGAACTGTTTGTCAGTGCGCTGAAAGCGGTCGCGCCCTTGCTGGTTCTGATGCTGGTCATCGCCTCAATCGCCAACCACCAGCAAGGCCAGAAAACCAATATCCGGCCAATTATTATGCTCTATCTGCTGAGCACCTTCTTCGCGGCAGTCGTCGCGGTGGTCTTCAGCCATCTGATCCCGCAGACGCTGACGCTGGCGGTGGGCAGCACGGAAATCGTTCCCCCTTCCGGCATCACCGAAGTGTTACGTGGACTGCTGATGAGCATGGTTTCGAATCCGATCACTGCATTGATGCAGGCTAACTATATCGGCATTCTGGTATGGGCCATTGGCCTGGGGCTGGCGTTCCGTCACAGCAGTGACAGCACCCGTGCCTTTCTCAACGATGCCTCTGAGGCGGTAACCTGGCTGGTGCGCTGCGTCATCCGCTGCGCCCCGATCGGTATTTTCGGTCTGGTGGCGTCGATTCTGGCCTCAACCGGCTTTGGCGCGCTGTGGCAATATGCCCATCTGCTGGCGCTGCTGCTGGGCTGCATGGTGCTGATGGCGCTGGTGGTGAACCCGCTGCTGGTCTTCTGGAAAATCCGTCGCAACCCTTATCCGCTGGTCTTCACCTGCCTGCGTGAAAGCGGCGTGACCGCCTTCTTTACCCGCAGTTCTGCCGCCAATATTCCGGTGAATATGGCACTGGCGAAACGTCTGGATCTCGATGAGGATACCTATTCGGTGTCGATTCCGCTGGGCGCGACTATCAGTATGGCGGGTGCGTCGATCACCATTACCGTGCTGACGCTGGCGGCGGTGCATACGCTGGGGATCAGCATTGATGTGCCGACCGCGATTCTGCTGAGTCTGGTGGCGTCACTCTGTGCCTGTGGTGCATCGGGCGTGGCGGGCGGTTCGCTGCTGCTGATCCCGGTGGCCTGCAATATGTTCGGCATTCCGAATGATCTGGCAATGCAGGTGGTGGCGGTCGGCTTTATTATCGGCGTCCTGCAGGATTCGGCGGAAACCGCACTGAACTCCTCAACCGATATTCTGTTTACTGCCGCTGTCTGTCAGGCAGAAGCGGAGCGCGAAACAAGCCGGGCCTGATTCAGTTAACATAAAAAAGGCGACCCGTATGAATAATTACGGATCGCTTAAGGCTGCTGCCATGCCCACATCAGGGTTAATCCAGCCGCAACGGATAAACTCAACGCGCAGGGAACACGGGCAGAAGAGGAAAGCGTCCCGCGCCAAGGATGGCGCGGGCCGAGCGTGTCATGGATGACGGCCTTTGCGACTTTCCGATCTGACTGTGTTCCCTTCGCAGGCTCGGTCTCACCGCCACAGAGCCGGACTTTATCAACGATCTCAAGCGACCCGCACTTTAGCGGGTCGTTTTGTTTAAAGCGTCACACCGCTTTTAAAAATCGCCAGCTCGCGGAAATCGTTTTTCTCATTGTTGGTCTGCTGACCACTGGCAATCGCCACAATGCTGTCGACAAAATCTTCCAGCATCGCATCCATGCTCATCCCTTCGATCAACCGTCCGGCATTAAAGTCGATCCAGTGCGGTTTTTTCTCCGCCAGCGGCGTGTTGGTCGCCAGCTTCACCGTCGGCACAAAACCGCCATAAGGTGTGCCGCGTCCGGTACTGAACAGCACCATGTGGCAACCGGCGCCGGCCAGCGCACTGGTAGCGACCGCATCATTGCCCGGCGCACTCAGCAGATTCAGCCCCGGCGTTTTTAACCGCTCGCCATACTTCAGCACATCGACCACCTGACTCTGCCCCGCTTTCTGCGTACAGCCCAGCGACTTCTCCTCCAGCGTGGTGATACCGCCCGCTTTGTTGCCCGGTGACGGGTTCTCATAGATCGGCTGTTGGTGATCGATAAAGTACTGTTTAAAGTCGTTGATCATCGCCACCGTTTTGCCGAAGGTCTCTTCGTCGCGACAGCGGCTCATCAGGATGCGTTCTGCGCCAAACATTTCCGGCACTTCGGTCAGTACGGTGGTGCCGCCATTGGCGATCATCTGGTCTGAGAAACGCCCCAGCAACGGGTTGGCGGTGATACCAGACAAACCATCCGAACCGCCGCACTCCAGACCAAACTTCAGCTCGCTAAGCTTGCCCGGTTCACGCCGGTCATGGCGCATTTTTTCATACAACGCATGAAGACGCTCCAGCCCGGCTTCCACTTCGTCGTCATGCTGCTGGCAGACCATAAATTCGACCCGGTCGCTTTCAAACGCGCCGAGGGTGTCTCTGAAGGCATCGACCTGATTGTTTTCACAGCCAAGACCAATCACCAGCACCGCGCCCGCGTTGGGATGGCGCACCATATTCTGCAGCATGGTGCGGGTGTTTTCATGGTCCTGCCCCAGCTGCGAGCAGCCGAAGGTGTGGCTGAACAGGAATGCGCCGTCAATGCCTTCTGCGTCCCGGGTCTCTTTCAGGAAACGCTGCAGGATCTGACGTGCAATCCCGTTGACGCAGCCAACGGTCGGCAGGATCCACAGCTCATTGCGGATGCCGACTTCGCCACCGGCACGACGGTAGATCTGTACCTCCCGGTCACCCGGCTGCGGTGAAAGCGTTACAAACTCGGGCTGATACGCATACTCATCCAGATCGCTGAGATTGGTGCGGGCATTCTGCGAATGGATGACCTCACCGGCGGCCACAGGCTGTGTGGCATGGGCAATCGGCAGCCCATATTTGATCACCAGCTCATCCTGCGCGATGGGCTGCAGGGCGAATTTATGCCCGCGTCCCACGGCCTGTTGCAGCGCCACGCTCAGTGGCGGCAGTTCAATCGTGGCGCCCCCCTCTAAGTCACGTAACGCCACGGCGACGTTGTCGCGGGGATCAATTTTAATTGCGTCTTGCATAGCGTTATCTCAGTTGGCTCAGCGCCTCACGCATTCCGTGGGCGATGATATTTTGCAGGTGTTGGGTGACCACCGCAGCCAGTCCGGGCTGACGGGTTAAATCTTTGCCCCAGTGTTGCGCGTCGCTGAGCACAGCATGCACCAGCTGTTGTGGCGACATCTGGTCCGCATTAACCGCTTTCCAGGCATCGGCGTAGCGCTGTAACCACTGCGGCTCATCCTGTAACGGCCAGCTTTTGCCGGCTGACTCACCGCGATAAAAGGCGATCAGCGCCGCCAGCGCAAAGGTGATGTGTGTCGGCCATTCGCCAGTTTGCTGATGCGCGGCAAGCAGTGGCGTCAGCAGACGGGTACGGAACTTGGTCATGCCGTTGAGAGCAATCGACAGCAGCGCGTGGCGAATGAACGGATTGCGGAAACGGCGCTGAACCGCATCGGCAAAGGCGTGAAGTTCATCGGCGGGCAGATCGAGCGTCGGGATCACTTCGTGACGCAGCAGGTTATCGACAAATCCGGCAATGGCCGGATCGGCCATTGCCTCGCCGACGCTTTCAATCCCGGCAAGATACGCCACCGGTACCATCGCGGTATGCGCACCATTGAGGATCGCCACTTTTTGCGCTTTATAGGGCGCAATATCATCCACATGCCGGACCTGCGGCGACAGCGTCGCCAGCTTCAGCTCACTGAACAGCGCCGACGGCCCCTGAATCACAAACTGGTAGTAGACTTCGCCCGCCACCAGATAGCGATCTTCATAACCCAGCTCACGTTGCAGCTGCTCGCTTTCCGCCGGGAAGCCAGTGACGATGCGGTCCACTAACGTGTTGTAAAATGCACAGTGCTGATGAATCCAGGTTTTAAATTCGGATGGCAGATGCCAGTGGTCGGCATAGCGCAGCACCAGCTCGCGCAGCGTGTCGCCGTTATGGTCAATCAGCTCGCACGGCACCACCAGCCAGCCCCGATCGCTGGCACCACTGAAGTGCGAATAGCGCGCCCACAGCAGCTGCGTCAGTTTGCCAGGGAAACTGCTGGCGGGCTGATCGGTGAGCTGGTCCGTGCCGACAAAGGCGATGCCCGCTTCAGTGGTGTTGGAAAAGACCATACGCAGATCGGGATTACGGGCCAGCGCCATAAACTCGCCAATCTGCTGATAAGGCTGAATTTCACGATTCAGGCTGCGGATCAGCCGGGTTTCGCTGACCTGTTCGCCCTGATCGTTTAACCCGCGGATCAGCGTGGTGTAGAGGCCATCCTGCTGATTCAGGCTGTCGCTGACTTCACGGTTGCGCGGCCGCACCACCACAACCCCCGCATCGGTGCCCTGATGTTCGTTCAGCCAGTCAATCTGCCAGTCAATAAAGGCGCGCAGGAAGTTGCCTTCGCCAAACTGGATCACCCGTTCGCGATAGACCGCGCCCGGAAAGTCGTGGCGGTTTAGCCTTTTCATTATCAGGCTCCCAGCTCGATGCCAAAGTAGTCGCGGGCATTGTTGAAGCAGATGTTCTGTACCATCTGACCTAACAGTGCTTCATCGGCTGGCGCTTCACCCTGCTCTACCCAGCGGCCAATCATCTGGCACAGCAGACGGCGGAAATATTCGTGGCGGGTGTAGGAGAGGAAGCTGCGGCTGTCGGTCAGCATCCCGACGAAGCGGCTCAGCAGGCCAATCTGCGCCAGCTGCGTCATCTGACGCTGCATGCCATCCAGCTGATCGTTGAACCACCAGGCTGAACCAAACTGCATCTTGCCCGCCTGGCCTTCGCCCTGGAAGTTACCCACCATCGTCGCCAGTACTTCGTTGTCGCGCGGGTTCAGGCAGTAAAGAATGGTTTTTGGCAACGCGTTATTGAGATTCTGTGCGCCCAGCAGTCGCGCCAGCGGTTCCGCCAGCGGCTGATCGTTGATGGAATCAAAGCCCACATCCGGCCCCAGCAGCTGATACTGGCGCGGATTGGTGTTGCGCAGTGCGCCAATATGATACTGCTGCACCCAGCCACGGCGGGCATATTCGCTGCCCAGCCAGACCAGTACCGCCGTTTTAAACTGGGCCGTTTCCTGCGGGTTGGGCGCGGCACCGCTGCGACGACGCGCCAGGATTGCATCCAGCGTGGCGTCATCCGCCTCGGCATAACAGACGACATCCAGCGCGTGATCCGAGACTTTACAGCCGTGAGCCGCAAAGTGATCCAGCCGCTGATGCAGTGCGCGGCGCAGATCGTCAAAACGCTGCACGCTGATATCAGTCAGCTGCTCCAGCGTCGCGATCCACGGCAGAAAGGTTTCGGCTTCGATATTAAAGGCTTTATCCGGACGCCAGCTCGGCAGCACTTTGACGCTGAAGCTGGCATCGTCTGCCAGCGCGCGGTGATGGCGCAGATCATCCAGCGGATCGTCGGTGGTGCCGACCATCTTCACCTTCATCTGCTGCATGATGCCGCGCGTGGTAAAGCTATCCTGCGCCAGCAGTTCATTGCAGCGATGCCAGATGGTGTCGGCGGTTTTCTCAGAAAGCAGCGTATCGGTGATGCCGAAAGGCCGGCGTAACTCCAGGTGGGTCCAGTGATAGAGCGGGTTGCCGATGGTGTGAGGCACGGTGCGCGCCCAGGCGTCAAATTTTTCACGATCACTGGCGTTGCCGGTACAGAACGCCTCAGCCACACCGTTAGCGCGCATTGCCCGCCATTTGTAGTGATCGCCCTTCAGCCAGATGTCATAAAGGTTGGCGAAGCGATAATTTTCGGCAATCTGCTGCGGCGGCAAGTGGCAGTGATAGTCGAAAATCGGCTGATCCTTTGCATAGTCGTGATAGAGACGACGGGCGAATTCGGTATCCAGCAAAAAATCTTCGGTCATGAAACGTGACATACATCCTTCCTCATCGACTGAACCACTGATGGCCCAAAGTTATCATACCAATTTTAGTTCGTTACGGATTTATTTGAGATCCTGCTCACATAAACGGCGGTGCCTGACTGCCGTTATGGACGTTTCTGTCGTCCGCAGCGCGCTAAATGGCTGTCATTTCGCAGGTTTCCAGTATCCCACAGTGCAGAAAGGGTTTTTGTGATGGCTCTCAACTTTTAAAGTTGTATAACAAGTTAGGCTCTGGCCCCATCGTGAGGTCGTTAGCGACTCACAAAGGGCAAGGTCATAACAGGGTTGCTCATACAGAACCTGCGGGCGTGAGCAGAGCTGCATCACGTGCTGTCCCGCTCCAGATAACAACAGCGGCAAGACCGCATACAGAACTGGAAGAGGTAGAGGATGCGTAAGATCAAAGGGTTACGCTGGTACATGATTGGGCTGGTAACGCTCGGTACGGTATTAGGGTATCTGACCCGTAACACCATTGCCGTGGCGGCCCCGACACTAATGTCAGAGCTGCATATCACCACGCAGCAGTACTCCTACATCATTGCGGCCTATTCAGCCTGCTACACGCTGATGCAACCGGTGGCAGGTTATGTACTGGATCTGCTTGGCACCAAAGTTGGCTACGCGGTGTTTGCTATTATGTGGGCGATTTTCTGTGCCGCTACGGCGATGGCGGGCAGCTGGGGCGGCCTTGCTCTGGCGCGTGGTGCCGTCGGTGCGGCTGAAGCGGCGATGATCCCGGCCGGACTGAAGGCGAGCAGTGAGTGGTTTCCGGCCAAAGAGCGTTCGGTTGCGGTAGGCTACTTTAACGTCGGTTCGTCTATCGGTGCGATGCTGGCTCCGCCGCTGGTCGTCTGGGCAATCGTGGCGCATAGCTGGCAGATGGCCTTTGTCATGACCGGTGTGCTGAGCATGGCGTGGGCACTCTGCTGGCTGGTGTTCTATAAGCACCCCAAACAGCAAAAGAAGCTGAGCGATGAAGAGCGTGACTATATTATCTCTGGTCAGGAAGCGCAGCATCAGACCAACAACACCCACAAAATGTCGGCCCTGCAGATTATCCGTAATCGTCAGTTCTGGGGCATCGCGCTGCCGCGTTTTCTGGCAGAACCGGCGTGGGGAACGTTCAACGCCTGGATACCGCTGTTTATGTTCAAGGTGTACGGCTTCAATCTGAAAGAGATTGCAATGTTCGCCTGGATGCCGATGCTGTTTGCGGATTTTGGCTGCATCCTGGGTGGCTATCTGCCGCCGCTGTTTCAGCGCTGGTTTGGCGTTAACCTGATCGTCTCCCGCAAGATGGTGGTGACAATGGGTGCGGTATTAATGATTGCGCCAGGCACCATCGGGCTATTTACCAACCCTTACGTCGCCATTGGCCTGCTGTGCGTCGGCGGCTTTGCGCATCAGGCCCTCTCTGGCGCACTGATCACCCTGTCGTCAGACGTTTTCGGCCGCAACGAAGTTGCGACAGCGAACGGCTTAACCGGCATGGCCGCCTGGACCGCCAGTACCCTGTTTGCGCTGGTTGTCGGCGCCCTGGCCGATACGCTGGGCTTCAGCCCGCTCTTTGCCGCGCTGGCAGTGTTCGATCTGCTGGGTGCTGTCGTTATCTGGACGGTCCTGAAAAATAAACCTGTTTCAGAGCTGAATACTGAAGCGGTTATTCCGTCAGCCAGCGCCGTTCGCAGTTAACCCGCCGGGCTGGCTTGCGCCAGCCCATTTCCTCGCACGCCCTGAAGTGGTATAACAACTTATCTGTCTGCTACCAGGATTGTGCAATGGACATCACTGAATCCCGTCGACTCTATCAACAGCTGGCCAGCGAGCTGAAAAGCCGCATTGAAACCGGGATCTACCCGGTGGGTGAAAAACTGCCTGCCGAGCGCCTGATTGCTGAAGAGATGGAAGTGAGCCGCACCGTCGTCCGCGAAGCGATCATCATGCTGGAAGTTGAAGGCTATGTTGAGGTTCGCAAAGGATCGGGTATTCATGTTATCGCCAGCCAGCAGCAGAACCGCATCGCCGCTACCAGCAGCCAGCTTGAGTTTGCCACTTTTGGTCCGTTTGAATTACTGCAGGCGCGCCAGCTGATTGAGAGTAACGTGGCGGAATTCGCTGCCACCCAGGTAACGCGTCAGGACATTATCGATCTGATGGCGATCCAGGAAAAAGCCCGCCAGGAGGATCACTTCCGTGACTCCGAGTGGGACATGCAGTTTCATGTGCGAATTGCACAATCCACCCAAAACAGTGCCCTGGCCGCCATCGTTGAAAAAATGTGGCTGCATCGTCTGCACAATCCCTACTGGCTTAAACTTCACGAACATATCGACCAGCGCAGCATTCTCAGCTGGTGCGACGACCACGATCAGATTCTCAAAGCCCTGATGCGTAAAGATCCCGCCGCCAGCAAACTGGCGATGTGGCAACATCTGGAAAATACTAAACAGATGCTGTTCAACGCGACGGCGGATGATTTTGAATTTAACGTGGATCGTTACATGTTTGGTGAAAATCCGGTCATCCTGCCTGATGGATCCAACAACGCCCGCTAAAAGTGCCTGAAAACACCCTGAGATGGTCAGTTAATCTGCAATAGTGTCAGGTCATGTAAAGCTCCTTTTTACACGCCGTTTCACAAGGTAAAACTCCTGTTTGCCAGAGAGTTTTCCTGTCTCAGACAGGCGATTTTTGTTACAGTTATCGCCCTTTTATTACCCTTTGCGACAGGGTTTTATAAAGTCGCTGATTTAACAATCAATTCTGGAAGGATCCGGAAAACCCCGCCCAGGCTGCGCTCCTAAAATTTATAACGAAATGCCGGTCTGCGTTTAAGTCCCTGTGGGACATGTTTAACAATGATGTTCAGGAATGATTGATGGATATTTTGCAAGCGTTGCTGCATGCCCTGTGGCAACAGGACTACGAAACTCTCTCCGACCCCACGCTGGTATGGGCCATTTACGGCGTGCTGTTTATGATTTTGTTTTTAGAAAATGGTCTTCTTCCTGCCGCATTTCTGCCGGGTGACAGTCTGCTGATTCTGGTTGGTGTTCTGATTGCCAAAGGCACCATGAGTTTCCCGTTAACGATTCTGGTTCTCACTACTGGGGCCAGCCTTGGCTGCTGGGTGAGCTACATTCAGGGCCGCTGGCTGGGCAATACGCCTACGGTACAGAAATGGCTCTCTCACCTTCCCGCCCAGTATCATCTACGCGCGCACAGTCTGTTCCATCGCCATGGTCTGTCTGCCCTGTTGATTGGCCGCTTTATCGCATTTGTGCGAACGCTGCTGCCGACCATCGCCGGATTGTCAGGCCTCAGCAATGCCCGCTTTCAGTTCTTCAACTGGGTGAGCGCCTTCCTCTGGGTAGTCATTCTGACCGTTATCGGCTTTGCGCTGGGTAAAACCCCGATTTTCCGTCGTTATGAAGATGAGATGATGTTCTTCCTGATGATGCTGCCACTGGCGCTGCTGGTCTTTGGCCTGGTGGGATCGCTGGTCGTGTTATGGCGTAAGCGTCAGGCGAATCAGAACGGGAAAGCCGAGTAATGAAACTGCTGCAGGCTATTCCTAAACGGTGGATACCGTGGTTGATCGCTGGCGCACTTGCGCTGACCGCGCTTTGTGTGGTTCCTCCTCTGATGCAGCACGAGACGGTAGTGAAAATTCGGGTTTCTCATGCTGGTGCAACGCTGCCTGATGGCTTTTATCTCTATCAGCAATTAAGTGCGCAGGGTATTCGTATCAAAAGCATCACGCCTGCGGGTGACGCACTGATTATCCATTTTGACAGCGAAGAGCAGAGTCTGGCCGCACAGAAGGTATTGCGCCGACTGTTGCCACAGGGTTTTATCGTGGCCCAGCACGATCACGCTCAGCACCTCTCTCTGGCGTAATAAGCTCCTCTCTTTGCTTTCAGGCCGCCGCGGCAGGGTGTGGCGGTCTGAAAGGCGCCCTATCTCCCGGTCTTCTTTGAACTTTTTACTATCGATGTCTATGCTTAACCGAGAGTCGATTCTCAGCACGCGCAGGCATAACATTACGCGTGTGATAAGGAATCAGATCGCAATGGAAGGTTCAGGACCGATGAAATATCAAGTATTACTGGGCGTCGCGCTGCTTTCGTTGTCGGGTTCGCTGCTGGCAGCAGAATCGCTTTGTGAACAGAAAGAACAGGATATTCAGCGTGAAATCGGGATGGCACAGAAGCATAACAACCAGCGCCGGGTTAACGGCCTGGAGCGTGCGCTGACCGAAGTCCGGGCTGATTGCAGTGATAAAAAGCTGGAAGCGGCCCATCTGGAAAGAATTAATGCTCAGAAGCAGAAAGTGGCTGAGCGTGAGCACGCACTCAGGGAAGAGCGTGAAGAGGGCCATGACAGGGAGAAGATTGCCAGGCGACAACAAAAACTGGATGAAGCGCGCCGGGAGCTGAAAAAGTTACAGGCGGAGCCCTATTAATCGGAATTAACCAACTGATGTTAAAGGAGTATTTTATGTCTAAAGACACATCATCGGAACATTTACGTGCTGAACTGAAAAACCTTGCTGATACGCTGGAAGAAGTGCTGAGCAGCAGCACCGAAAAATCCAAAGGTGAGCTGGATAAACTTCGCAATAAAGCGCGTGTGGCGCTGGATAGCTCTCGTGAGCGACTGGGCGAATCAGGCGAGCGCATCGCTGCGACTACGCGCGAAGCGGCGCAGAAAGCTGAAGGCTACGTGCGTGAAAATCCATGGCATGGTGTGGGTATCGGTGCAGCGATTGGCGTCGCACTCGGCATGCTCATTTCGCGTCGCTAACCATGGCAGACTCACAGCAGAACCACGGCCCGGCTAAAGGGGTCATTAACATCGGCCAGCGTATCGTTACCACGCTGGTTGGCATAGTTGAGACACGCGTTCGTCTGGCAGTGGTGGAACTTGAGCATGAGAAAGCGAATCTGATACAGATGCTGTTGATGACTGGCCTGACAATGTTGTTCACTGCATTTGGTCTGATGAGCCTGATGGTCCTGATCATCTGGGCAGTGGATGCACAATATCGTCTGATGGCGATTGGCATCACGACCGGTACGCTGTTTTTGCTGGCGGTTATTTTCGGACTCTGGACGCTTCACAAATCACGTCAGTCCACGCTGTTGCGCCACACGCGCAAAGAGCTGGAAACAGATCGTGATTTGCTTGAGGACCAGCGCTGATGAGTCGCCGCGAGCGTGAAGAACGCATCCATGAACTGCTTAAGCATGTGCAGCAGCAGCGGCTGGATTTAAGCGCTGCGCGGCGTGACTGGCTGGAAGGCACCGCCCACTACGATCGCGGCTGGTTTACTTTCCTCAGCTTACGTCGCTATCTGGCCATTGGCAGCAGCGCGCTGGCCGTTTACTCCATTCGCAGTCCCAGCAAGCTGTTGCGCTGGGCAAAGCGGGGATTCGGTGCATGGAGCACCTGGCGCATGATCAAGTCTGCTCTGCCCCCGCGTTAATTCTGCTTAAAGCCGGTCCTGAAAAGGCCGGCTTTCTTCATCAGAATTTCTGAAGAACACTGACAGTATATCTCGCTTACAACCTTTCCACGCCGCGATTATCATCTCCAGCTATCAACCCAATGAATGCAGAACTGCTTTCAGCGGGCATAAACCCTGCGGGCAGCTTGCCCTGCATTCCTGATAGCGCTGGAGTAAATGATGAAAAAATTCGAAGACGTTGGTTTGTTACTGGCTCGCATCCTGATGCCAATCCTGTTCATTACGGCTGGCTGGGGCAAAATCACCGGTTATGCTGGCACTCAGCAATATATGGAAGCAATGGGCGTCCCGGGCTTTATGCTGCCGCTGGTTATCCTGCTGGAGTTTGGCGGCGGTCTGGCCATCCTGTTTGGTTTCCTGACCCGTTTCACTGCCCTGTTCACTGCAGGCTTCACCATCCTGACCGCGTTTCTGTTTCACAGTAACTTTGCCGAAGGCGTGAACCAGCTGATGTTCATGAAGAACCTCTCTATCGCCGGGGGTTTCCTGGTGTTAGGTCTGGTGGGTCCGGGTGCATATAGCCTTGATCGCCTGATCAGCAAAAGAAAAACACAGCCAGCGATTGCGCGCTAATCTCACATAAAGCGTAATGCCACATATACTTAGCAGGGCGGGGACATTTCCCCGCCCTGTTTGCATTGGAGCCATTATGGGACAGTTAATTGACGGTGTCTGGCATGACACCTGGTACGACACTAAATCTACCGGCGGACGCTTCAAGCGTTCAGAGTCGGCTTTCCGCAACTGGGTTACCGCGGATGGCAGTGCTGGCCCGGCAGGTAAAGCGGGATTTGTCGCCGAACGCGACCGCTATCATCTTTATGTCTCGCTGGCCTGCCCCTGGGCGCACCGCACGCTGCTGATGCGCCAGCTGAAGGGCCTGGATAGCATGATCGATGTCTCCGTGGTGCATCCGCTGATGCTGGAGAATGGCTGGACCTTCAATGATAGTTTTCAGGATGCGACCGGCGATAAGCTTTACCAGAATGAGTTCCTCTATCAACTCTATCTGCATGCCGACCCACAATACAGTGGCCGCGTAACCGTGCCGGTATTGTGGGACAAACACCAGAATACCATCGTCAGCAATGAGTCGTCGGATATCATCCGCATGTTCAACAGTGCGTTTGATGCGGTGGGCGCCCGTGCCGGTGACTACTATCCCGTTGCGCTGCGCGAGAAGATTGATGAGCTGAATGGCTGGATCTACGACACGGTGAACAACGGCGTCTATAAGTCAGGCTTCGCCACGTCGCAATCCGCGTACGATGAGGCCGTCACGGCGCTGTTCCATTCGTTGTCGCGGCTGGAGCAGATCCTGGGCCAGCATCGCTACCTCACTGGCGATCAGCTGACCGAAGCGGATCTTCGGTTGTGGACCACGCTGGTGCGCTTTGATCCGGTCTATGTGACCCACTTTAAATGCGATCGCCATCGCATCAGTGACTACAGAAACCTCAGCGGTTTCCTGCGTGATATCTATCAGATGCCGGGTATCGCAGAGACGGTTAATCTGCCACATATCCGCCATCATTATTACTGCAGCCATAAGACCATCAACCCGAACGGCGTCATTTCGCTGGGCCCGGCGTTTGACTGGGATGAGCCGCACGGCCGCGGTTAAGCTGCCAGCACATATCCCACAAAGCAAAAACCCCGCCGAAGCGGGGTTTTTGATAAAAAGTCGAAGCTGACCGTTAAGCCGGGTTCTGTCGTGGACAGTCATTCATCTAGGCCAGCAATCGCTCACTGGCTCAAGCAGCCTACCCGGGTTCAGTACGGGCCGTACCTTGTGAACCCCTATTTGGCCTTGCTCCGGGTGGAGTTTACCGTGCCACGAACTGTTGCCAGTCGCGCGGTGCGCTCTTACCGCACCCTTTCACCCTTACCTGATCCCATTTCTGGGCCATCGGCGGTTTGCTCTCTGTTGCACTGGTCGTAGGCTTGCGCCTCCCAGGCGTTACCTGGCACCCTGCCCTATGGAGCCCGGACTTTCCTCCCCTCTGCCCGTCTCCCCACAAGTGAGGACGACGACAAAGCGGCGACTGTCTGGTCAGCTTCGGCGCGGGATAATAGGACATTCGCCAGCGTTTGTCACGCCTCTTGCTGCTCCAGCGCATACTTATAAAGGGCATTTTTCTTCACGCTGTGGATCTCAGCGGTCAGCGCAGCCGCGCGTTTCAGTGGCAGCTCTTTCTGCAGCAGCGCCAGCGTACGTAGCGCATCAGCCGGTAGCGCATCTTCATCATCGACTTTATACCCTTCAACAATCAGCACCATTTCGCCTTTGCGACGATTCTCATCTTCTTTCACCCAGGCCAGCAGCTCGCCAACCGGTGCACCGTAGATCGACTCCCAGGTTTTAGTCAGCTCGCGCGCCAGCACCACGTAGCGTTCGGCACCCAGCTCACTCACCATATCCTGCAGGCTGTCGATCAGACGATGAGTCGACTCATAGAAAATCAGCGTGCGTGGCTCCTGCACCAGCGCCCGCAGCGCATCGCAGCGGCCTTTGGTTTTAGCGGGCAGAAACCCTTCGTAACAGAAACGATCGGATGGCAGTCCTGCAGCACTTAACGCGGCAATGGCAGCACAGGCACCGGGCAGCGGCACCACACGAATACCCGCTTCACGGCAGCGACGCACCAGATGGTAGCCCGGATCGTTGATTAGCGGCGTGCCAGCATCGGAAACTAAGGCTATGCTTTGACCCTCCTGCAGCTTCGTTAACAGCAGTTCAGCCTTATGCTGCTCGTTGTGGTCATGAAGTGAGAAGAGTCGCGCATTGATGGCGAAATGTTGTAGCAACAGCCCGGTATGACGTGTATCTTCCGCAGCGACCAGATCGACGCTCGAAAGCACCGTCAGCGCCCGCTGGGTGATATCACCCAAATTACCAATCGGGGTTGGAACGATGTAGAGCGTGCTGGCAGAAATCTCTGCCCGATCGAGTTGTTTCATTGTTTCATCCGAATTGCCGATTTAATATTGAGCATCTTGAAAAAAACATCACTGGATACAGTATGCTTCCTTCAAAAGTCGTTCGTCATAAAGCAGGACGCTTTCTGCCTGTCATTCTTGCTGGGCTGATTTTAGCCGCGTGTAGCGGTCAGGGGCCGCAAACCTCAACCGTCAATATTCAGGGGCCAGTCACCGCCAGCTCCGCTTACTATCTGCAGCAAGCGCAGCAAAGCAGCGATGATAGCAAGACCGACTGGCAATTACTCGCAATCCGCGCCCTGTTGAAGGAAGGAAAGTATCCTGAAGCGACCCAGCAACTGAGCCAGTTGCCGCAGCAGCTCTCAGAGACGCAGCAACAGGAATCCCTGCTGCTGAGAGCGCAATTGCTGATTTCACAGCAGAAAACCAAAGAGGCTGAACCCCTGTTAGCACAGGTGAAAACCGGTTCGCTGTCGCAGGATCAGCTGGCACGTTATTACAGCCTGCAGATCGCCAGCGCCCAGGGTCGCCCTTCACTCTCACTGCTGCGCACCTATATTGCGCAGGAGCCGCTGCTGAAAGGCACCGATCATCAGGCCAACATTGACGCCACCTGGCAGACCCTGACGCAGATGTCACCACAGGAGGCCAGCAACCTGGTGATTAATGCCGACGAAAATGTGCTGCAGGGCTGGCTCGATCTGCTCGCGGTCTGGCGTGCCAACGCCCAGGATGCGGAGATGCTCAAGTCCGGCATCAAAGACTGGCAGACCCGCTATCCGCAGAACCCGGCGGCTAAAACGCTGCCGACGCAGCTGAGCCAGATGCAGAACTACACCAAAGCCTCTACCAGCATCATCGCCCTGCTGCTGCCGCTGAATGGCCAGGCGCAGGTGTTTGCGAATGCGATTCAGAAAGGCTTTAACGACGCGAAGAATGGCGTAACCGCGCCGGTCGCCCAGCCAGCGGCTGCCCAGCCTGCTTCTGCAGATGCGACGGCCAGCACGCAACCTGCCGCCGCGGGATCGGCTGCCGATCCCATCAGCGCGCCGCAGCAGTCTGCTGACACCACACCACAACCTCAGTCACAGCCCCAGTCTCAGCCTGCTGCAGCCGCACCGGCCAGCAACGCCCAGATCAAGGTTTATGACACCAGCAGCCAGCCTATTGAGCAGGTCATGCAGCAGGCCCAGCAGGATGGTGCGACTATCGTGGTCGGCCCGCTGCTGAAGAGCAACGTTGAGAAGGTCGCCAACAGCCAGACGCCACTGAATGTGCTGGCGCTTAATGAGCCGGAAAAGATCCAGAACCATCCGAATATTTGTTACTTTGCGCTTTCTCCTGAAGACGAAGCGCGCGATGCCGCGCACCATATCTGGGATCAGGGCAAACGCCAGCCGCTGTTGCTGGTGCCGCGCAGCGGACTGGGCGATCGCGTCACCAACGCTTTTGCTCAGGAGTGGCAGACGCTGGGGGGCAGCACCGTCATGCAGCAACGCTTTGGCTCGACATCTGAGCTGAAACAGGGCATCAACAGCGGTGCGGGCATCAGCTTATCGGGTACGCCTGTGAACGCTGCACCTGCCGAGCCGCAGGGCGTTTCGATTGCAGGCCTGACCATTCCGGCACCGCAACAGAGCACGCCAGATGTGGTCAGCACCAGCAGCGGTGGCGGCGTCGATGCGGTCTACATCGTCTCCACGCAGGATGAACTGCAGCTGATCAAACCTATGATTGCCATGCGCACTGGCAGTCGCAGCAACATTTCGCTCTATGCCAGCTCGCGCAGCGCGCAGGCAGGTGCAGGACCGGACTTCCGTCTGGAAATGGATGGCCTGCAGTTCAGCGATATTCCGCTGCTCTCCGGCAGCAACCCTGGCCTGATGCAGCAGACCTCGAAGTCATTCAATAATGACTACTCGCTGGTGCGTCTCTATGCCATGGGAATGGATGCCTGGACGCTGGCGAACCACTTTAACCAGATGCGTCAGTCTCCTGGCTTTACGCTGGATGGTAATACCGGCAAGCTGAGCGCCGACACGGATTGTGTGATCAACAGGAAGTTGACATGGAACCAGTATCGTCGGGGCGAAATCGCACCGGCCAACTAAATCGCCGTCAGATTGGTGCCGGGCATGAAGAAAATGCCCGACACTATCTGGAGCAGGCAGGCCTGATATGGGTCGCCAGCAATGTTCACTTTCGCAACGGTGAACTTGACCTGATTATGCGTGACGGGCACTGTTGGGTGTTTGTTGAAGTCCGCTACCGGCGCGATGCGCGTTATGGTGGCGCACTCGCCAGTATTACCCGGAATAAACAACAAAAGCTGCTGCGCGCCGCTGCTCTCTGGCTGGCGCAACGCGGCGGCAGTTTTGAAACAGTGAATTGCCGTTTCGACATCATCGCCATTACCGGCACGGCGCTCGAGTGGCTGCCGAATGCCTTTAATGCAGACGTTTAGAACCAGGTGGTCGTGTGCAGGAAAGAATTAAAGCGTGTTTTACCGAAAGTATTCAGACTCAGATTGCCGCAGCCGAGGCGTTGCCCGACGCTATTTCCCGCGCAGCCATGACGCTGGTGCAGTCGCTTCTGAATGGCAATAAAATCCTCAGCTGTGGCAACGGTGCCTCATCCGCCAATGCACAGCACTTCGCCGCCAGCATGATCAACCGTTTTGAGACTGAGCGTCCCAGCTTACCGGCGCTGGCATTAAGTGCAGACAACGTGATGCTGACCGCGATTGGTAATGATCGTCTGCACGATGAGATCTATGCCAAGCAGGTACGCGCGCTGGGACACGCAGGCGATGTACTACTGGCTATCTCAACCCGGGGCAACACCCGCGATATCGTTAAGGCCGTCGAAGCAGCGGTAACACGCGATATGACTATCGTTGCGCTTACCGGGTATGATGGCGGAGAGCTCGCCGGACTGCTGGGGCCGCAGGATGTGGAAATCCGCATTCCATCGCACCGTAGCGCCCGTATCCAGGAGATGCATATGCTGACCGTGAATTGCTTATGCGATCTGATCGATAACACTCTCTTTCCCCATCAGGAATGACCGAAGGAGCACGAATGAAAGCATTGAATGCTATAGCTATTCTGTTAACCGCCATGCTGCTTCAGGGCTGCGTTGCGGTTGTGGCTGGCGGCGCAGCGGTTGCCACCAAAACGGCGACCGATCCACGCTCGGTAGGTACGCAGGTTGATGACGGCACTCTGGAGCTGCGCGTCACTAACGCGCTGGCGAAAGATCAGCAGATTAAAACCGATGCACGCGTCATCGCCACGGCTTATCAGGGCAAAGTGCTGCTGACCGGTCAGGCACCTTCGCAGGATATCGCCAATCGTGCCAAACAGATCACCATGGGCGTCGATGGCGCAACCGAAGTCTATAACGAGATCCGCATCGGCCAGAAAGTGACGTTAGGCACTACGTCGTCCGACACCTGGATTACCACCAAAATCCGATCGCAGCTGTTGGGCAGCGATCAGGTGAAATCCTCCAACGTGAAAGTGACGACCGAGAATGGCGAAGTATTCCTGCTGGGTCTCGTGACACAACAGGAAGCGCAGGCTGCGGCCGATGTTGCCAGCCGCGTCAGTGGCGTGAAGCACGTCACTACGGCCTTCACCATGCTGAAGTAATTCCTGAAACGCAAAAAAGGCGGCCATGGCCGCCTTTTTTATGGTCCGATTTTCAGACCGGAATGTCGATGACCAGCGCGCGGGTCGCGGTTTTTGCTGTCAGCTGCAACTGTTTCTCTTCCTGTAAAAACGCACCATCGCCACAGCCCAGCTTCTCCTGATGATCCGTGCCGGACATCGCCTCCAGCGAGCCATGAATCGACTGCAGATAGGCGCGCGGGCCCTGTATCGGCAGCGAGTAATGTTCGCCCGGTGCCAGCTCGACCTGGTGGATCCACACCTGCTGACGCAGTTGCAGACTATCGTCCACGCCATCCGGCGAGGCGATAAGCTGAGACAAGCGACCTTCCGTGAGGGCTATTTTCTGCATCCGCAGATTTTCGCGCTCCGGACAGGCAGCCAGCCAGAGCTGCATGCGTGTCAGCGGGCGATCTTTGCTCAGATTAATTTCGGTGTAACTCACACCGGGTTGAGCAGAGAGCAGCAGCGCTTCCCCTTCCCGCACGCTGATCGTATTGCCTTCGCTGTCGCGATATTCGGCTTCACCCTGCAGCACGATGTTCAGCACATCGACCTGCGGATAGGTGCGCGGCTGAAAAGCGGCACCCGGCGCCAGCACTTCCTGGTTCAGTACGCGCAGCGATGCGTACCCCATCAGTTTGGGATCAAAGTAGTGGCCAAAAGAGAAACTGTAGCGGCCCTGCAACCAGCCGAAATCGGCCTGACCACAGGCGGACGCACTGCGTGTCGTTATCATTATTTACCTCCGGCATCCGGTGACGAGGATCGGCCACGGACTTTATGCACCCATGGTAAAAGTCTGGACGCCGGATTGTTAGCCAGTTAATCTGCCCGGCATGTTCAAATTTCCTGACAGAGAACCGGGATGGCTAAAGAGCGTGCGTTAACCCTTGAATCGTTACGCGTTATGGATGCGATCGATCGCCGTGGCAGTTTTGCAGCAGCAGCGGATGAACTGGGGCGTGTACCTTCTGCCCTCAGCTACACTATGCAAAAGCTGGAAGAAGAACTGGATGTGGTGCTGTTTGACCGCTCCGGTCACCGCACCAAATTTACCAACGTGGGGCGCATGCTGCTGGAGCGTGGCCGGGTACTGCTGGAAGCGGCCGACAAGCTCACCACCGATGCGGAAGCGCTGGCGCGTGGCTGGGAAACCCATCTGACTATCGTTACCGAAGCGCTGGTGCCCATTGATGCACTCTTTCCGCTGGTGACCCGTCTGGCCGACAAAGCTAACACGCAGTTTTCGCTGGTCACAGAAGTACTGGCGGGCGCATGGGAACGACTGGAACAGGGCCGCGCCGATATCGTGATTGCCCCCGATATGCATTTCCGCGCCTCCACCGAGATCAATACCCGCAAGCTCTACACCATGATGAGCGTCTACGTCGCCAGTGCGGATCACCCGATTCATAACGAGCCGGAACCGCAGTCTGAAGTGACGCGGGTGAAATACCGTGGCATTGCAGTCGCGGATACTGCGCGCGAACGTCCGGTGCTGACCGTGCAGTTGCTGGATAAGCAGCAGCGCCTGACCGTGAGCAGCATGGACGATAAGCGCCGTGCGCTGCTGGCGGGTCTGGGCGTGGCAACCATGCCCTATTCATTAGTCGAGCAGGATATTGCTGAAGGTCGTCTGCGGGTAGTGAGCCCGGAGTATACCCGCGAGGTCGATATTATTATGGCGTGGCGACGTGACAGCATGGGCGAAGCCAAATCCTGGTGCCTGCGCGAGATCCCGCGCCTGCTGGCGAAGAAAAACTAAGTATCGTGGTTTCAGGGCGAAGCTAAGACCGGCTCAGGCAATCCATCGCCACCGCCCTGAAGCTGTTAAAATCGCTGCTGTCCCGCAGGCGGGTCATCGCCCGTTCACGCAGGAACGTCACAAACAGATCGTAAATTGCCATTGCTTCTTCATATTCACTTTTGCTGATCGCCAACAGGAAGATGACATAGGCGGTATCGTCGCCCCACGCGATGCCGTGCGGTGCCAGCACGGTATAGACCACGGTTTTCTTTGCCAGCAGTCCCAGCGAATGCGGCAGCGCAATCCCTTCGCCAAGCATGGTGCTGACAATCGCTTCACGCTCTTCAACCGACGGACAGAACGCCGCATCCACAAAGCCCTCCAGTTCCAACTGATCGCACAGCTGACGAAACAGTTCAGACTGGGTCATCGGCCTGTCAACGATATGAAAGTGCTGGGCATCAAAAAATTTCGCCAACATGTAGGGCCGGGTCCGGTCAACCAGCACCAGCTTGCCAATCTGCTCCAGCTGAAAACCGGTGGGAAACGGTGACATCACTACCACCGGTTTCTCTTTTTCACTGAGCCGGATGGTCGAGATAACAAAATCCTCGTCAATACGACTTCGCGCTTCATATTCGCGCTGTGACAGGCGCGCCGTGATCTGTAACTGCGGGTATTTGCGCAGCAGCATCGCCTCTATCATGCGCAGCGTAGAGTTACCACTGTCGCACACCAGCAACACCTGCGGATGACGCTGATAGCCCACGTCATAGTGGCGCTCCAGCCCGACGCCAATATGCAGCACCAGAAAGCCGATCTCATTCTCGGAGATAACATACGGAGTATATTTCCCCCAGCTGGTCACCGCCGCTAAGGTGACATCGTAGGCCATCGGATAGTGCTGCTTGATGTTGCTGAGCAGCGGGTTGGGAATGTGGATCTGATAACGCACCCGGGTAATCATAGTTTTGATGTGGGTGAGCAGGTCAGCACGCAGCTGCTGATCGTTTTGCAGATTGAAGTTGTAGTGCGTGTTGATAAAGCTGAGCAGATAATCCACCAGCGCGTCGGCATCATCCGCATTGATGGCGCTGGGCGCGATCGCCTGAATGCGTCGCGCCGCAATATTGACCCGCAGCCAGTTCTCTTCCGCCGGTGAAATCGGTTTGCTGACCAGCGGGCGCATCAGATTAATCAACTGATGCGCCGCTTCCCGCACTTCATCGCCAATCTCCTCGGCACCCGGATCGTTAAGCGGATAGCCCTCGCTGATGCGACGCACCGCCACGGCGCAGTAAAGCCGCAGATAGCGTTCACCTTCATCGCTGAGGCGAATGTTGTGTTGAGCAAAACAGCTTTGCAGCAGCGGGCGCAGCGTCTCCAGCATGCCGCTGTTCAGCGCTTCAATCGTCAGCAGCGGACTCTCTGGCTGCGCCTGATCGATTTGCCATAACAGGTCGGTCAGGCAGGTACGAATTGCCACTTCGCTGCCAAACAGCTTCATGCCGTAGTGTGGCTTGCTCTCAATGGTGAGGTGATAGCGACCCAGCCATTCGCGCACCTCCGCCATATCATTCTGCAGGGTGGCGCGGCTGACAAACCACTCTTCGGCCAGCTCTTCAAGTTTCAGCGAATAAGCCGCAGTGAGAAAGCGGGTCAGCAGGTAACGAACCCGGTCTGGCGAGGTGCGTGGCACTCGTAGCGGCGACGCAGTGTGCTGCTGCAGATGCTGAAAGCGCTGAACATCCTCAATCTTCAGCTGATAGCCCGCGCCACGGCTCAGGATAAACTGCGCGCCATGCTCTGCCAGCAGCGCATTCAGCGCCGTGATATCGGTGCGCACGGTGCGGGTCGAGACGGCAAAACGCCGCGCCAGCTCATCCTGAGGCAGCGTTTCGTTTTGCAGGGCATCGAACAGTTGCGCAAGGCGCTGATTGGGAAATCTCACAAGCGTTACCTGTTTGCAGACAGAAAGTGGGAAGATCAGCCTACGGCGATCGTCACGCAACGTCCATGTCGCGCGATCGGCCTGCCGCAGGCTGATCGTGTCGATCTTCAGGCCAGCAGCGTTTTACAGATGGCCAGTAGCTGCTGCACATCTTCAATGCGGGTCTCTCCGCTGGCTTTGTCAATGATCGAACTGTAGACGTGCGGGATCACTTTGCTGACGCCCGACTCCAGCGCAATGCGCACGATCTCGCCGAAATTGTCCAGATCGATGCCGCCGGTGGGCTCCAGCCAGAAATCCTGTTTTGCACAGGCTTCCGCCACAGCGCGGTACTCATCCACCGCCTGCAGGCCGCCCATCGGGAAATATTTCACCGAGCTGCCGCCCATATCCTGCAGCATCGCAATCGCCGTTTCGATGGGCACGATCCCGTCCTGCTCTTTTGCGCTGCGCGGTCCGGTAGAGATTTTGACCCGGCCCGGCGTGCCGGTGGGCGAGATCAGACCGTTCACGATGGTCTGTGACTGGCCCAGCAGCGCACGACTGGTGGCAACGCCGGTAAAGACCTGGTTCACATGCTGTGGTTGCAGCACCGCCGAAATCTCACTCACCATCAGTGACTGATTAGGATCGCCCGCGCCCAGCCCCACCGAGAGTGCATTATCGATCAGCGCGGCATACTCACGCATATCCGCGATAGCAGCGTCATTGCTGGCGTAGTTTTTTGACAGCACGCCGACCAGCACGTGCCCTTCTGCTGCCTGCCAGATGGCGCGGGCGTTCTCCTTTGATCCCGCCAGGACGTTAAGGCAGATGCGATCCTGATAAAAGTTGGGGGTCAGCGTCATGCGTGTTTCTCTCCGTTTAACAGTGCCTGAATGCGGGTGAAAATCGTGTGCAGTTGATCGGCGCTGACGCTGCGCACGTCCGCCTCAATGATCCCCTCGTTGGCTTTGTAGCCACGGAAGTAGATCGCGACGTCGCCCTTTTTCAGCGCCTGCACCAGATCGCCGGTGCGCTGCTGGATCGCGGCTTCGTCAAATGCGATCTCAGCGCGGGCGATATCGCGTCCGGCTGCATCCCACACGATGCGGGCCGTCACGCCATTCAGGCTGTTGAGCCGCTCAATAAACGGCGTCATTTTTTCCACCATCTGCGCGCCGCTGATTTTTGGCTGAGACAGATAGTTTTCAATCGCCTGGGTCAGCCCGAGAATCCCCTCTTTGCCCACTTTCATCGCGCGGCCTATACCGTTAGTCTGGCGTTTGACCCACTCAACGTAGTGGTGTCTGCCAATGACCAGTCCGCTGGTCGGCCCTTCAATCGCTTTTGCGCCGCTGTAGATCACCAGATCGGCACCCGCCTGGTAGTAGCATTGCAGATCCTCTTCCGCTGCCGCATCGACGATTAGCGGCACACCATGCTCACGCGCAACCGCCGCGGCCTGTGCCACATCGAGATGGCTTTTCTGCACGCAGTGGTGAGATTTCACATAGAGGATCGCTGCGGTCTGTGGCGTGATCGCCGCCGCCAGCTGGGCGGGTGAGCACTCGTTGCTATATCCTGCTTCCACCAGTTGCCCGCCACCCAGCGCCACCATGCTGCCGACCGGTGCGCCATAGTTCACGTTGTGCCCTTTCGGCACGACAATCTGGTGCGGGATGGTCAGCGGTGCGGCGTGCAGGTTGTCCACCAGCCAGTCGTTGTCTTTCACAATCACCGCCGCCACGCTCTGGGCAATACCGGCCGAGGCGCAGGAGACCACCAGCGCGTCCTCCACCTTCAGCAGACCGGCGATATAAGTACCCGTCTTATCCACCAGATCTTTCATTTCAAAGTAGTGGTCGAGGCCGTACTTCACCGTATCGATCACGTCACTGGACGGCGTTGAAACGCCGAGGATCGTCATACGGCCAGAGGCGTTTATTACCGGCTTCAGGCCATACTTTTCATATACCGAGTTCATGCGCTATTCCTTCTTTTGTCGCGAACCACGTACCAGCGACGACGGCCGCCAGCGGAACAAGATGCTTCTCACCGGCGATCTGTTCACCTTCTGAATCGATAAAGGGCCGGGTTTCCTCTTTGACGCTAAAAACCGTCAGGTCGGCGTCGTAACCAATTTTCAGCTGGCCCTTGCGCAGCAGGTGAAGTCCTGCCGCCGCATTGACCGTTACGCAGTCAATCACCTGCGGCAGCGTCATACCGACACTGAAAAATTTCGACATCACATGCGCCAGGTTGTGAACCGGTCCGGCCAGACGATTGCGGCAGTAGATGTCAGAGCTGATGGTGTCGGGCAGAATGCCCTGCGCAATCGCCACGCGGGCAACCTCAAAGCTGAAACTGGCGCTACCGTGGCCGACATCGAGTTTTACGCCACGTGCAATGGCATGTTTTACCGCCGCTTTGAGTTCACCCTGCGGCGTCAGAATGCGGTTGGGTTTGCCATTAAAACAGTGCGTGATGATGTCGCCCGTGGTGAGCAGATCCGCAATCTGGTCGAGATTGGGTGGATTATTGCCGATGTGAACCATCAGCGGCAGACCGCCACTTTCCTGCTGAATTGCCTTAGCTTTTATCAGCGGCTGGACGCCGTTCTGACCCACCACGCTGCTGCTGATGCGCGCCTTAAGGCCGACAATAAAATCGGGCAGTCGTGCTACGGCCTGCTGCACCGCTTCGCCGTCGATCTGCGTCATATCGGCCAGCTCATTCTGTGTGACGATGCCGGTGCGGGCGATATTGATCAGCGCATAGACCTGAGTCTGCGCCGCACGCGTCAGCTGGTAGAAATCCTCAATATGTTCTGCGCCGGTGCTGCCCGCATCGACTACCGTTGTGACGCCATGCGCCACGCCAATCGCGTCCGCTTCATCATGGTAAATCGGTGATTTGGGATAGCAGTGAACGTGTGAGTCTATCCAGCCAGCGCTGACGTAGTAGCGGCCCGCCAGATCGCGCTCGTGCCGGGCCTTGCCCTGCACGTTGCCGATAGCGGCAATGCGGCCATCCTGCAGCGCAATGTCGACCACCTGCTCATCGCAGAGTCTTGCTGCGCGGATAATCAAGTCGTACATGGTTTCTCCTTAACGACAGCCCGCTGCCGGGCTGCCGGTGAGATTCAGAGAGCAATCGGGAACAGCGCACCCAGAATCATCGCGCCGAGGATGGCACCGCCGGTAATCGGTTTGTTCCAGAGGTAGAACAGCAGCGCACCCAGCAGTGAGCCCAGGCCAATCGGAATGGAGGCTGCCATAGCGGACAGGATGATCAGCGGACCCAGGAAGCGGCCCGAAGCATTACCCGCACCCATCATCACGTCTGCGCCGTAGGTGGAGTCGCTCTGATTGATGGTGAATTTACGCGCCAGAATAATCAGGTAGCCAATCGCCACGCCGATCACCAGGCCGGTCGCCAGCGAAGCCGCGAAGTTTGCCACCGGAAAGACGATGCCCGCCCCCAGCAGCAGTGCCGGAACACCCAGCCCGACGCCGGTCTGGATCGCGCCGCCGATATCCAGAATGCCCACCAGCGAACCTTCAATGATGCGGGCAAACAGGAAACTGGCACCGAAGGCGGCGACTGCACCGTAGACGCCGGTCTCCATGCCCGCGCGCAGCATCGAAACAAACGCCACTTCGTTAAACGCGCCGATGCCATAGAGGTAATACATGTGGGTCCCGGCAAAAACGCCCGAGGAGAGCAGGCCAACAAAGATTGGGAAAGACCAGTCGGCGTACCAGAAGCCTTTATTTTCGTTCATCGCATCGCCTCTTATTTGCCGCTGACTGCGTTATGGATCATGTCGAGCCAGCCGGGAATGCCGAGCTGGAAGGACTGCAGCAGCTTCATGTCGAAACCACGGAAGAAACCGCTGAGCACAAACAGCAGCACGATGGCGGTCATCATCACTTTAGTGACCCGGTTCCAGCCGCTCTCTTCCACGCCTTTACCGATCAGGATACCCAGCACCAGACCTGGCACGGCGTTGCCCATAATCAGCTGCGCCAGACCGCCAAAAATGGTGGCCCAGAAGCCTGATTTTTTGCCTGCATCAATCGCCGCCAGCCAGAAGATCACCGGCATGACGGTATTCACCAGCAGGTTAGCGGCGGGCACCAGTACTTTGACCGCGGTCACCTGCAGTGCAGCCGGCACAGCAGAGGCAGTGGAGTTGAGGAAGGCGACCACGATCATGCCGATGATGCCGCAGGCGATGGCCATTTTTTTCGGATCGTGCAGCGTCTCCGCCACATTACGGTTCTTCACCATCAAAGCGGCCGCGCCCCAGTTTGGAATGATGCGGTGATCCACATCCTGCGTGAATGAACCGGCTGCGACAGACGATGCCCAGGCATTGAAAAAGAAGCCAAGACCAAAGGAGAAGTGGGATGCCGGATCGCCCTCGCACGAATTCAGCTCGCCCAGCGTACGAAAGGCGCCCATGCCCTGGGTGGTGGGCGCATGGAACATGCGCGCAGCACCCGCACCGACGCCGACCCCGACCAGCCCGCCAATGATCAACGACTTAAACAAAATGATTAAAAACATGTTGTTGTACCTTGTTGTCGTTTTTACCCGCCCTATCCGCGACGCCGCATTGACCTGGCCTGACCGCCGCGCTATCGCAACAGCAGTGGAACGGACAAACGGCGGGCTGATGTGAACAGGTTCTGTTTTATGATGCCGCCGTGAACGTCACCTGTTCGGTGTCGAAAACGGTGACGCTGACGGTGATCTCCAGCGTGACGCTGAAGCTCCTCCGCTGGCGCGCCAGAAAGAAGAAGAGAAACTTCTCGGTTCTGACGCTCTCCTGCGCGCGCAGCACCCGGACATCCTGAGGTTCAATGCGCAGCAGAATTTTTTGCGTCGCGCGCAGGACCTGGTTCTGCACCCGACTCAGGGCATCGGCAAAGGCTTTCGCTTTGGTGTCGCCTTTGCCCTCGACCGTCACCTGGGTAACGTAGTGTTCTTTCATAATCAGCTGCCGTGCTTCTTGTTCCAGGCCTGCACCAGCCGCTCGCCTAACTCTTCTTTATCCATAAAGCCGAAGCCCAGCACCGTGGCACCTTCATTGATGGCAGTGACGCCTTCGTCGACAGAACGCATGCCATGTTTTGCTTTGTAGCCATATTTGTTCTGCGCGGTAATAGCACCCGCGCCACCGCTGCCGCAGAACGAGATGCCGAAATCAGCGTTCTCTGCCTTCATCACGTCACCCAGCTTCATGTCAGCGGCCACGCCTGGCACCACGACGGCGCGACCACCCGCTTTCTCGATGCCCGCGGCCACTTTCTGGCCCTTACCTAAACGATCGCCAATCACTACTGTTACCATGGTGTGTTCCTCTCTATTTGTTTGATCGCGCGACTTCAATATGCACTGACAGCAGCCAGGCCTCTTCGCGGGGGAGATTGCCAAACAGGTCGACAACCTGCTGCGCCAGCGCGACCGTTTCCGGCGGAATATCCTCAAACAACTCCGCTTCCACTTCCGGTAACGGCTCGCCGCTCAGCGAGCGTGACGCCATGGCTCCGACATGCGATTGCAGCATCTGCTGCTGGACCGCATTGGGCTGAATGCCATGCTGCTGATAGATCGCCGCAATCTGCGTCATTACGCTGTCAGCCAGCTGCTGCACTTTCTCCGGTGGCGCTTCATACACCGGGACGCCGTTATTGCTCACCTTGCTACTCCTGTTAAACCGGATAATTCGCGTTAGAAATAAATTAGCGGTCATCACCCCGGCTGTGGAGAGGCAACATTTCCAGCAGCAAGTGGAAATTGAAGTGAAGGTTGTGCGTCAGATCGCAGGCTGCATGCTTAGTGCGATCTGCGTCTCAAAATGCGCAAAATGATGGCGTTAGCTTCGCCAGGCGGTAATGTTGTGCGGCGACCAGACTGCCAGACGGTAGTTTACGGCGCGGTAATAAGCAGAAGTGATGGTAAAAACTGCCGGTCGGGCTGACCGGCGGTCGGATTAGCGGAATTTCTTATGGTTAGTATTACGGATGTCATCAAATTTAGCGGCTTCGCGCTTTGCGCCGTCCACGTTGTTAGCTTTCGCCAGCGTGCTGACCACATCAATCTGTGCGATGAGTGAGTCCAGGCCAGCGTGATAGTCTTTGATCTGCGCACTGTCAGCAGGCTGACCTTCCAGCTTATCGGGCGTCGACTTTTTGGCATCCTGCGCCGCGGCACGCATTTTGGTTAACGCCTGCTGCATCTCCTGCGCACTGTCCGTTTTCTTAACGATTTTCAGGTTCGCATTCAGCGTGTCCATATCCTGCTCCAGATCTGCCGCATAGAGACTGACGCTGGAGAACAACAGAGAAGCCGACAACATTGCAATCACATGCTTACGCATCATTACTTCCTTTTTATTGTGATGAAAAAAAAGCAGCCAACAGGCTGCTTCAGGAATTCATCTTTATTGTCCCGCTATCTTCATCTCAGGCAGTAACACCGAACCGCACTGGATATTACTGCGGGTTTCAATATCGTCACCGATGGTCACCATGTTGTGCCACATCTCTTTAAGATTGCCGGCAATAGTGACTTCGCTGACCGGGTACTGAATTACGCCATTCTCAACCCAGAAACCGGCTGCACCGCGTGAGTAGTCACCGGTAATGGCGCTGACGCCCTGGCCCATCAGTTCGGTCACCACTAACCCGGTACCCATCTGCTTCAGCAGGTCGTCAAAGCTGTGACCCTGACCCGCAATGCGCCAGTTATGAATACCACCAGCATGGCCGGTGCTGGTCAGACCCAGTTTACGGGCGGAATAGCTGGTCAACAGCCAGGTCTGCAATACGCCATCTTTGATGATGTCGCGCGCCTGAGTCCGCACCCCTTCACTGTCAAACGGCGTAGAGGCGAGCCCTTTCAGCAGGTGTGGCTGTTCACTGATAGTGAGCCACTCCGGCAGAATCTCCTGACCCATTGAATCCAGCAGGAAAGTCGATTTACGGTAAACGCTGCTGCCGCTGATCGCACCAACCAGATGACCAAACAAGCCAGTCGCCACTTCAGCGGCAAAAATCACCGGGGCTTTCATGGTCGGAAGTTTACGCGGGGCCAGACGGGAGAGCGTACGGCGCGCGCACTCTGCACCTACCCAATCCGGGCTTTTCAAATCTTCAAATGCACGGCCAATGGTATAGGCGTAGTCGCGCTCCATGTTGCCATCCTGCTCAGCGATAACGCAGCTGGAGAGCGAATGGCGGCTTGAGCAGTAGCTCTGCAACATTCCGTGGCTGTTGCCAAAGACTTTGATGCCGACGTGGCTGTTGAAACTACCGCCTTCGGTGTTGGTAATACGCTTGTCGGCCCGCAGTGACGCCTGTTCCGCCTGCGCGGCCAGTTCAATGGCACGATCAGCGTCAATTTCCCACGGATGGTAGAGATCCAGATCCGGCGCATCATAGGCCAGCAGTTCTGCGTCGGCCAGACCGGCAAAGGGATCGGGTGAGGTGTAGCGGGCAATATCAATCGCCGCCTGCACGGTACGCTTGATCGCATCCGGGCTGAGGTCGGTCGATGAGGCACTGCCTTTACGATTCTGATGATAAACGGTGATGCCCAGCGCACCGTCGCTGTTAAATTCAACGTTTTCCACTTCGCCATAGCGGGTGCTGACCCCGATGCCGGTGGTCTTACTGACAGCCACTTCCGCGCTGTCAGTGCTTGCTTTAGCCAGTTCAAGTGCCTGCGCAATGGCCTGCTCCAGTACTTTTCGCTGTTCTGCAACCTGAGTAGATACGTTCATCGACCTGCCGTCTAATCTTATGTGTGAATGATTTGAGTCTATCAGAGTCAGAGAACAATTTCGCAGTCACCCGATAAACTGGTAGGATTAGCCTCTTTTTTTTGGGAGCCCGGAAATGACCAGACAGCCCGATGAGTGGCTCGACGATGTGCCAGATAATGACGAAGAAGAACATGAAGAGATTATCTGGGTCAGTAAGAGTGAAATTAAACGCGATGCAGAAGAGCTAAAGCGCCTGGGAGCCGAACTGGTTGATCTGGGTAAAAACTCGCTGGATAAAATCCCGCTGGATGAACGCCTGCGCACCGAGATCGAACTGGCACAGCGCATCAAGAAAGAGGGTCGCCGCCGTCAGCTGCAGCTGATCGGTAAACTGCTGCGCAGTATTGATGTGGAGCCGATCCGCATTGCGCTGGATAAACTAAAGAATCGCCACAACCAGCAGGTTGCGCTGTTCCACAAACTGGAAATGCTGCGCGATCGTCTGATTGAGCAAGGCGATGAGGCGATGAGCGACGTCATTGCGCTTTATCCCGATGCCGATCGTCAGCAGTTACGCAGCATGATCCGTAACGCGCAGAAAGAGAAAGCGGGCAACAAGCCGCCGAAGTCTGCCCGTCAGATTTTCCAGTATCTGCGCGAGCTGGCCGAAGCGCAGTAATGCCATGGCGGGCAGTTTCGCCCGCCTCCCGGCAGCCCTTACCGATAGATATAGAGAATACCGGTGCGCAGCCGCAACTGGCGTTCGCTCGATGTCGCAGAACGTCCGATATCGCCAAAGGTGACGTAAGGCACCCAGACGCGATCGTTGCCAAGCGCATAATCGAACTGTAATTCCTGTTCATAGTCATCATGCTTATTAGCAAACAGTTTCGCATCCGCGTGCTTATATACCAGCTTATAGGTGGTGGTGAGACGATCGGTTTTATTGCGCAGATAGAGATCAAAACGGTTAGCCGTGCGATGCCGGTCAGTATCGCAATAATCAATCCCCCCGGTGCGGCATTGATCGTCATGGGCATAATCGGTCAGTTCAAGGCGATATAATCCGCCAACAGACCAGCGGTCATTAATTTTATACCAGGGCGCCACACCAAACTTCCATTCGGTGCGCGAGGAGTTAAATTCCGGCTGGATAAAAGGTGACAGCGTCCAGTTACCCCAGTAATAGGACTTCAGAAAGGTGACTTCCACCACATTTAACACGGTGTCGTTATAATATTTATCTTTTGGATCGGCGCCACCGGTTTTAAATTTGGTTTCGACGCCAAGAAACATATTATCCGGCAGCGTGGTACTCAGCCCCAGCTTGTCATAGTGCGTGCGGTCGCGAAGACGGTATTCGTGCCGGTAATCCACCGTGGCCGTTGCCAGTGCTGCTGCGGAAGTGCATAACAGCGTAACGCCCAGAGCCAATGATCGTGTTGTACTTTTTCCCATAAAAAACATCCTTATTCTCAGTCATCAGGGCAATGAATTATCCGAACTCATTTAACCCAAAGTTAACTTATATTTAAAAACCGTATTAATATAAGATGCCACATAAATAAAACCTGTTATTTTTTAACCTGAATCCTTCTGGTTATTATTTATTTCCCGGCTACAACAGAGACGATGCTAAAAATAACCGACAGGTGTGGCCTTTCTGTTTCAGACACTAATAGAGAAAATATGGCAACTGAAGGAAGAGTGAGGAGATCAAATTCAAAAATATGTGGTATTTGTTGAGAAGATAATATTATGGGGAATACTACGTTTAAAAAAACGCCCGATATGGGCGTCGGAGATTGTTGATAAAGTTCGGCCCTGTAGCGGTAAGACCGAGCCTGCAAAGAGAACGCGGTCAGATCGGAAAGACGCAAAAGCTGTCATCGATGACACGCCCGGCCCGCGTCATCCGTAGCGCGGGACGCTTTCCTCTTCTGACCGAATTCCCTTCGCCTTGGGCAACTGCGTTGCTGCCAGATTCAACCTGATTAGGGTTTGTCATCAGTCTGAAACGCCCGAAACGGGTGCCTGTTTTTAGGCCAGCCTGTCCAACAGCTTCTGATGAATGCCGCCAAACCCACCGTTGCTCATCACCAGAATCGTGTCACCTGGCTGAGCGGCTTTTGCCACCATTTCTACCAGGGTATCGATATCCGCGCTCCAGTGTGCAGGCGGAATGCACGCTTCTGCGACATCTGAAACCTGCCACGGAATATGGTGCGGCTGGAACAGGAAGACCTCATCAGCACGCGCCAGCGACGGTGCCAGGTCGTTTTTGCTGACGCCCATCTTCATGGTATTGGAGCGAGGCTCCAGCACGGCCAGGATGCGTGCTCTGCCGCCCACTTTGCTGCGCAGGGCAGCCAGCGTCGCCAGAATTGCCGTCGGATGGTGAGCGAAGTCATCATAGACTTTGATGTTATTTACTTCGCCACGCAGCTCCAGCCGGCGACGTGCATTGATAAAGGTGTTCAGCGCCTGGCCTGCATCTTCCGGCTTCACACCGACATGCCGCGCGGCAGCAATCGCCATCAGACCGTTATGCATGTTGTGTTCGCCTACCAGCGCCCAGTTCACTTCCCCGACTTTCTCGCCGTCGAGCCAGATTTCCCAGTGAGACGCATCGTTGGTCAGCTTCTTCGCCTGCCAGCGCCCGTGCTCGCCAATGCTCTCCTGCTCGCTCCAGCAACCCATCGCCATCACCTGTTTGAGGTTAGGATCATGTTCCGGCAGCAGGATCTTGCCCTGCCCCGGCACGATCCGCACCAGATGGTGGAACTGCTTCTGGATCGCCCGCAGATCGTCAAAGATATCGGCGTGATCAAATTCAAGGTTGTTGAGGATCAGGGTTCGGGGAGAGTAATGGACAAACTTGGAACGCTTATCAAAAAACGCGCAGTCATACTCATCCGCTTCAATCACGAAGAATGGGCTTTTTCCTAATTTTGCCGAGACATCGAAGTTTCCGGGCACACCACCAATAATAAAGCCTGGCTCAAGGCCGCAGGCCTCAAGAATCCACGCTGCCATGCCGGCTGTGGTGGTTTTGCCGTGGGTTCCCGCGACCGCCAGCACCCAGCGATCGCGCAGCACGAAATCGTGCAGCCACTGCGGGCCAGAGAGGTAAGGAATGTTGCGTTCCAGCACCGCTTCCACGCAAGGATTACCCCGCGTCATCGCGTTGCCGATAATCACCAGATCAGGCACCGGGTCAAGCTGACTGGCGTCGTAACCTTCTGTTAATTCAATACCTTGCTGTTCAAGCAGAGTACTCATAGGTGGGTAAACGTTGGCGTCTGACCCGGTCACCTGATGACCCAGTGAACGAGCCAGCACCGCCAGACCACCCATAAAAGTGCCACAAATCCCGAGGATGTGAATGCGCATTACGTGATCCATTACTCAAAAGTTCGGCGCACAGTGTAACGCCGCTCGCAGACGGAAGAAACGGATTAGGACTATGGTTTTTGAAGTTCAATCGGCTAAACTGCGTACGCATCCGTTGGCAGACTGTTACGCGTGCTGCCACTCCATCGAAGATTCAGGGAATGTGTTATGAAAACGTTGGGCGAATTTATCGTCGAGAAGCAGCATGACTTTCCGCACGCTACAGGTGAACTGACAGCGCTGATTTCCGCTATTAAGCTGGGTGCCAAAATCATCCACCGCGACATCAACAAAGCCGGTTTAGTGGATATTCTGGGTGCCAGCGGCGTCGAGAATATTCAGGGTGAGCAGCAGATGAAACTGGATCTGTTTGCCAACGAGAAACTGAAGGCAGCACTGAAAGCACGCGGCATCGTCGCCGGTATCGCTTCTGAGGAAGAAGACGAGTTTGTGATCTTTGAAGGTGAAGAAAACGGTAAGTACGTGGTGTTAATGGATCCACTGGATGGTTCTTCTAACATCGACGTTAACGTTTCTGTCGGCACCATTTTCTCTATCTACCGCCGCGTCAGCGAACCGGGTACGCCGGTTGTTGAAGCGGACTTCATGCAGCCAGGCAACAAGCAGGTCGCTGCGGGTTACGTGGTTTACGGCTCCTCCACCATGATGGTTTATACCACCGGTGCAGGTGTGCATGCGTTTACTTACGATCCGTCTCTGGGTGTATTCTGCCTCAGCCACGAACGTATGACCTATCCACCAACGGGTTACACCTACTCCATTAACGAAGGTAACTACATTCGTTTCCCGCAGGGTGTGAAGAAATATCTGAAGTTCTGTCAGGAAGAGGATCTGCCAACGCACCGTCCTTATACCTCACGTTACATCGGATCGCTGGTCGCGGATTTCCATCGTAACCTGCTGAAAGGCGGTATCTACCTCTATCCAAGCACCGCCAGCCACCCACAGGGCAAGCTGCGTCTGCTGTATGAGTGCAATCCGATGGCCTTCCTGGCCGAGCAGGCGGGCGGTAAAGCCAGCGACGGTCAGAAGCGTATTCTGGATATTCCACCGGTCACGCTGCACCAGCGCTGCCCGTTCTACTGCGGTAACGAGGCGATGGTGAACGACGTTGAGCGTTTCCTGGCCGAGTTCCCGGATTGCCGTCAGGGTTAATCAGGTAGTGGTTTAATAAGAGATATAAAAAGGGCGCGATTTCGCGCCCTTTTTGCTTTTACGCCGTCTGCAATCTGAACTGCGCCATCGTCGCCTGAAGCTGGCCGGACTGCGCTTCCAGCGACTGGGTCGCGGCGGTGGCCTGCTCTACCAGTGCCGCATTCTGCTGCGCCGTTGCATCCATCTGCGTGACCGCCAGATTGACCTGCTCAATGCCACGGCTCTGCTCGTCGGAGGCCATCGAGATCTCTTTCATCAGTGCCGTTACGCGCATCACTTCACCAGAAATTTCATCCATGGTTTCCCCGGCGCGCGTCGCCATCTCCGTCCCCTCTTTGACCCGCGACTGTGAATCACTGATTAGCGTGCGGATCTCTTTGGCCGCGTTAGCACTGCGCTGCGCCAGCGTACGCACCTCATTCGCCACCACCGCAAAGCCACGCCCCTGTTCGCCGGCTCGCGCCGCTTCGACGGCGGCGTTAAGCGCCAGAATGTTGGTCTGGAAGGCGATGCCGTCAATCACGCTGAGAATGTCGCCGATACGATTGGCGCTATCGGTAATCTCATGCATTTTTTCCATCACGTAGCAGACCACTTCAGCGCCGCGATCGGCGGTATCAGAGACCGCGTTAGCCAGCTGATGCGCCTGCTGAGCGTTGCTGGCGTTAAGACGGACCGTGGCCGTAAGCTGCTCCATGCTGGCCGCCGTCTGCTCCAGCGAGGCAGCGGACTCTTCGGTGCGCTGCGACAGATTGACGTTACCCGCCGCCAGTTCACGGCTGCCGATGTCGATCTGCATACTCGCTTCACGCACCTGACTCACCGAGGTGCGCAGTGACTGCTGCATCCCGCTCAGTGCATGATTAAGCCTGCCCAGCTCGTTGTTGCTGGACGGCGGCAGCGCCTGCGACAGGTCGCCAGCCGCGATCTGTTCAAGATGGACAATCGCCAGATTCAGCGGCTGCAGCAGCATCCGGCGCAGCAGTTGCCAGGCGAGCACCAGCAGCAGTAGTGTTAATACGCCTGCCACAGCGATCAGAATTTTCATTTTGGTTTCATTGTAGGCCGCCTGTGCGAGCTGGGCCTCGGTGACCTGTCCGGCGAACTGGCTGAAGTCTGTGACAGCGTTGTTGTAGCTTGCCGCCAGCGTCGCCAGGTTGCCTTCCAGCAGCTGGTAATATTCGTCAGTGTATTGCTTATCAAGCGCGTCCATCATCGGTTTGATGCCCTGGTCGAGATAGGCTTTGTAACTGGCTGAAATCGCGTCCGCCAGCATTTTCCCGTGCGCCGTCACCGTTCCGGCATCCACAAAGCGCTTCAGGTTTCGCTGTGATGACACCACATCCGCCTGCGACAGCTTTGTCACTGCCGCGCCCTCTTCCAGCATACCGATTTCAATTTTACGCACCGCCAGCGCTGCATTAGCGCGGGCCCGCATCAGATCTGAATTACTCTGGTAAAGACTGTTCAGCTCGATCCCCTGAATACGGTTGATCACATCCAGCGAGCGATTCCCTTTATTAATTGCCACGATACCCATAAAACTCACCGCCAACAGCAGCAGTGTCATAAATGCCAGCAATGCCAGCAACCCCGTGCGAAGTGATATCTGTTTCATCCTGATAATTTCCGTGTAAGAGAAAAGGCGAATTTTCCAGCGGCCCTAAAACGGATGAAGTATCGGCAGTAACGGCGCGAAACTTTAACTCTGATTAGTGTTAACAACTTGATCATCACGGGAACATCCATCAAGCTAATCGCCGCTTATCCGTTATCCGGAGAAAAGAATGAAACCAGGATTACTTCTGATGCTGCTGTGCCTCAGCACGGCGGCGCTGGCAGAGGATCTGCCGACAGACGCCTCGCCCGACCGCTGCCTCAATGACGCCTCGACTACCCTTGCCATGAACCAGTGCTACGCTGCGGCCAATCGGGCCTGGGATCAGGAGATGAATAAGCAGTACAACACACTGATGAAAACCCTCTCCGGTGAACCTAAAAACAAACTGCGTGCCGCGCAGCGTGCCTGGCTGAGCTACCGCGACAGCTGGCTTGAGGCGAGCCGCAGCCAGCTCACTACACAAGGCTCGCTGGGCAGCGTGGCGCTGAGCGCTCAGAGCCTGAGCCTGGTGCGCAATCAGACACTGATGTTGCAGTCACTTGGTAAAGGCAGCTGTGCTAACCCCGATGACTGCTGATCGATAACCGGCTTTTGCGCTGGCTGAAGTCAGCGCGCTCATTCACCTTCAGGGAGAAACCATGGCTGCTTACGCCTCGACATTGATTCTGATTGCCCTTGCCGTACTGAGCTATTTCGTTCACAACAACGCGGTCACGATTTCGATTCTGGTGCTGCTGGCGATTAAAATTACCCCACTGGCGCAGTTCTTTCCCTATGTGGAAAAACAGGGCATTACTTTAGGCATCATTATTCTTACCGTGGCGGTGATGGCCCCGCTGGCCAGCGGCTCACTGCCCGCCTCCGCGCTGCTCAAATCGTTTGCCAACTGGAAGTCGATTGTGGCGATTGTGGTGGGGATTTTTGTCGCCTGGCTGGGCGGTCGTGGCGTGAACTTTATGAGCGTGCAGCCGTCGGTCATCGGGGGACTGCTGATTGGTACGGTGATTGGCGTAGCGTTCTTCCGTGGCGTGCCGGTAGGGCCACTGATTGCCGCAGGCATTGTTTCGCTGTTTGTGGCGGCGAAGTAGCGTTTGGGCGCATTCCGAAACGCCAAAAAGAGGGCATACTTTCAGAGTCAGTTGGCTATAATAGCCGACACTCAACATACGACTACTGAAGGAATGCCAGATGAGTTTGAACCAGGTGCCAGCAGGTAAAGACCTGCCAGAAGATATCTACGTTGTCATTGAGATCCCAGCGAATGCTGATCCGATCAAATATGAAGTTGATAAAGAGTCTGGTGCCCTGTTTGTAGACCGTTTCATGTCTACCGCCATGTTCTATCCGTGCAACTACGGCTACATCAACCACACCCTTTCTCTGGATGGTGATCCGGTTGACGTACTGGTTCCGACCCCGTATCCACTGGTCCCAGGCTCAGTGATTCGCTGCCGTCCGGTTGGCGTGCTGAAAATGACCGACGAGTCTGGCGAAGATGCCAAACTGGTTGCCGTTCCGCACACCAAGCTCTCTAAAGAGTACGATCACATCAAAGATGTGAACGACCTGCCAGAACTGCTGCGTGCACAGATCACCCATTTCTTTGAGCACTACAAAGATCTGGAAAAAGGCAAATGGGTGAAAGTGGATGGCTGGGATAACGCCGAAGCCGCTAAAGCCGAAATCATCGCCTCTTACGAGCGCGCACAGAAGAAGTAATCCTGCTGCCGGTTTGTGAGTCGAAAAAAAAACACCGTCCAACTGGACGGTGTTTTTGTTCAGGCCTCTGGCTCCTCATCGCGCTTCAGCCAGTCACCACTCATAATGCGCTGGCGTCCTGCCACTGAGCGTTGATAGACATAAAGCCATGCACTGCCAAACGGCGTCTGAGTCAGATAACGTTTGTACTCTCCCCCTTTGGTGCGAAGCGCATCCAGCTCCGCAAGGGTTGAGGCATCAATGCGGTACACTTCACATTGTACCGCTCCATTGCCCTCTATGACGCCGGGATAATGCCCCAGACTGTAAAGCTCAAAGCCTTCAATCTGGTGATCACCCAGCCACTGCGCATTCGTCATCCAGTGACTGTTTCCCTGTTTGCGCCGTAAACTGCCGTAGACAATTATTCGCATTGCTAAAACTCAAACTGATAGAGCAAATCGAGAGCCTGATCCACACCGGACACGGCTTCCAGATAGAGTTTAGGCATCAGGCGGTAACGCAAGGTTAACGTCGCCAGTGAATCAAATATGCCAACACCGTATTTTACCTGCAGACCCGGTAGTACATAGCCACTGACCTGCACCTGCTGGCTGTCGCCAACACCCGCAGTATCAACGGCCAGATTACTGACACCGAATGTCTCCCCGATTTTACCCACAACCTGCCCACTTTGTGCAACCCCTAAGCCAACAAGAGCCGAAGTCAGGGCGTTACTGTCGCCGTCACTGCCCAGTCCCTGACCGCGCAGCAGGTAGGAAAGCGCTTCCTGTTGCGACATCGCCGGATCGGAGAAGACCTCTGCTTTCGGCTCATCGGCAAGGCCGGTGACGCGCAGACCGGCAGTGACGCCATCTTCAGTCGCATCCGGGTTACGGATGGCTTCCAGGTTGATGTAAGGCTGGTCCGGCGGGCCAGCAAACTGCAGTTCGCCTTTACGCACAATCAGATCCTGACCGTAGGCGTGGAAGCGACCTGATGGGATATTGATCTGACCGTTTAAGCCCAGTCCTGACCGATCCTGCACCATTTTCAGATCGCCATTCAGTTTCGCTTTCAGGCCAAATGCTGAGAGCCGCACATCGTTACCGACATGGATCACCAGATTACTGTTAATCGGAATCGCGGCGGTTTGCGGTGCGATTGGCTTCAGCTGTTTATCCAGCATCACTTCATCCGACGAGACGCCAGTGGCGCTTTCCGGCACTTCCTGCACCGTGATGCGCGCCCACGGAATGTCGACCCGGCCATCAAGGTTAAAGGCGGCTGGCGTCGCTTCAAATACCAGATCCGGCGAGACGTCCATACGCACCATCGGCGGCACGGTCACGCGAACCCGGCTGCCCTGCGCCGCAATGCGCGCACGCCAGTTATCAAGCTGACTCCAGTCCGCGTTACCGCTAAGGTTGATGTTGCCCTGCCCGGTCTGCACCAGCCCGTTCAGGGTCGAACTCATTCCGTTGAACACCAGATTCAGGTTAGCGGCAGTGAGATCGACCGGCATAAAGTTGCCATCCACATCGACACCCGTCAGACCAAGCTGACCAAACACCTGTGGCTGCTGGATGCTGCCACCCAGACGCAGGCTGCTGTTCAGGCTGCCTTTGATTTTCTCACCCTGCATCAGGGCCGGATTGAGCATCGCCAGCGAGATATTGCGGATGTTAACGTTGCCACCCAGCGTGCGCCGGTTTTGCGGATCGTCGATCTGCACACTGCCATCCAACTGCCCGTTTTTAGCGATGCGGATCAGCCAGTCGAGCTGGGCGCGTCCATTACGCAGCGCGGCATTGAGGTTCAGCGTATCAAAGGCGATGGGCAGGTTATTGCCCTGCACATCCTGCACCACTTTCACGCCATTGCCTTTCAGCGCCACGGTTCCGGTCGGCAGCGCGCCGTCGGCCGTCCAGTTGACGCGCACATCACCGCTGAACAGGCCGCTGAGTTGGGTCGCATCCGGCATAAACGGCTTCACCATCGCCAGGTCAAAGCGATTCAGCACGACATGCGCCTTGCCTTCCGGCCCGGCTTCTACCGGCTCTGGTACACAAATCTGTGCATTCGGGTTCTGCCAGCAGTGCGGCCCAATGGTCGCCGTCTGGCGGCTGTTGAGATAGTCGATGGCCATCGCGCGGGTCAGACGCCACTCGCCGACAGGCGTATCAAAGCGGGTATCGTTCAGCGAGCCTCTCCAGCGTTCGGTCTGGCGATCAAAGCTGCCATTGAGCGCCAGCTGGCCAGAGACCGGTTTGCCCTGCACATTCAGCTTCAGCTGATGCTGACGCTCGTTGCCATCCGCATTCAGCGTCAGCAGGCTGATGTTCAGCGCATCCTGCTTCAGTTGCTCGACGCGCAGTTGCAGTTTACCCGCCACCTGTTCGCCGGAACGCACATCGCCATTCAGCGTAACGCGATTAATTTGCATCTGCTGCCAGCGCAGACCACGACCGTTGAGATCGGCCAGCAGCTGCGGCGCCTTCAGGGTGCCGCGCGCTTTGAGGGTGCCGTTGACGACACCGCCCAGACCGGGCAGTGCATTATCGAGCTGCGGTGCGTCGATGCTGGCATCGAGATCCAGACTGTCACCCAACGCCCCTTTGACATCCAGATGGTTGCGTCCCAGCGCCAGCTTAATGCCCGGCACTGTCCACTGGTTGTAGCTGTTACCGGTCAGTGAGCCGTCAGCGGTCACGGCGTTCTGCTTCACGTTTCCTTTCAGCTGAAGCTGCGGCACACTCAACTGCCAGTTGCCGCCATAAAGGCTGCCGCGGGTGGTAATTTTTCCATCCAGCCGCGCCGGCCAGTCAGGATACTGTTTCGCGGTGTTGATCCCGGCCAGCGTCAGCTCACTGCGCCAGCTGATCGCCTTGCTCCAGTCCACCAGCGCGGTGAGATCGATGTTGCCCTGCAATGCAGCCACGCGCAGGCGATCCAGGCTGAACTGCTCAACATTGCCTTTACCCGTCAGCGAGATAGTGGCTGGTGGTACGGACTCGCCCTTCACGGCGGTTTGCAGTGACATCACATAGTCAGTGGCTTTGCCTTTGAACTGATAGTCCAGGTTATCCGCCTGGTACTGTACCGGGCCGGTTAACGGCCAGCGAAGCTGCGGGCTGGTCAGCTTCAGTGACAGCGGCAGTCCCGCCACCGCCAGCTGGGTCGTGGCGTCCAGCTGCGCATTCACCGGACCGGAGAGGTTCAGCCCCATCTTCAGCTCGTCGCGCATCGCGCCATTCAGTTTCAGCGCCAGCTTTTCGCCTTTAATCGGATCGGTGTTAACTGTACCGTTAAGGGAGAAATCGACCGGCCAGTTATCCGCCAGCGTCGCCTGACCACTACCCTTCAGGTTGCCGAGGTTCGAGTCCACCTCCAGCGTGCTGAGTTGCATCTGACGATCGGCGGTTTTAGCTTTCAGCAGCAACCGGCTGACGGAGATATCGGTATCGCCGGTAATGCGCAGCTGTTCGCCCAGAATCTGCTGAACCTCAATATCCAGCGGCAGACGGAAATCGGGCAGCGCAGGCAGCAGCGGTTGGGCAAACATCGCCTGCAGCGTTTCACCCAGCGGTTTCTCGGCAGGATGGGGCTCCTGGACTTTCGGTTCTACTACCTCGTCATTGACCACTTTCGCCGCTTTCGGCAGCGCAATCAGCAGGCTTTGAATATGGGTCGGATTCAGCGTCAGCGCGCGATCCTGCCATTGCAGGCCGGTAGTGAAGTCGAGCAGCGAGATCGCCGTGTCATCCACTTTGACATTGATGTTGTGCAGGCCAAGATGACGCAGCGTAATCGGGTATGGCGTGCTGAGGTTAGTGCTGCCACTCTCCTCTTCCGGCGCAGGTGCAGCAGGTGTCATCTTCTTGCTGTCAACGACCACGCTGATATCGTGCAGGGAGACGTCGTTAACGCACACGGAGGAGTGCAGCAGGCAGTTGAGATCCACCGCCAGATGAATCTGCCCGGCATCCACGCTGACGCCTGGCATTTCATAGCGCAGACCGTTGAGCGTCAGGTTACGCCAGCCGCCATCGACCTGTTTGATTGACAGGCCGGGCACCCAGCGCGATGCCCCTTTCAGCACTAAATGCAGCCCTGGCGTGGTACCGATTAAAAATGCCGCGCCGCCCAACAGCAGTACCAGAAAGATCAGAATACCGATCAGGACCTTTTTCCACAGCTTCATAGTTCTGGCCCCAGCCCTACGTAAAATTGTAATCCATGTGCCTCGTCATCCCCGATAGGTCTGGCGATATCAAATTTGATGGGGCCAACCGGTGAAGACCATCGTACGCCGACGCCCGCACCGGTTTTGACGTTACTTTGCTTGATGTCGTTAACCGCTTCGCCCGAGTCGACAAACACCGCGCCCCACCATTTCCCGGTGACGTTGTACTGATATTCCAACGATCCGGTGGCGAGTTTGGATGCACCGGTGAGTTTGCCGTCGTCATCACGCGGGGAAATGTTTTTGTATTTGTAGCCACGAATACTGCGGTCACCCCCGGCAAAGAAGCGCAGATCCGGCGGCACTTTGTCAAAGTCGTTGGTTTCGATCCAGCCAAGATTGCCGCGCGCCACAAAGCGATGGCTGTCGCCCAGCGTGCGGATCCAGACGTTTTGCGCCTGCAGGATCAGAAAGTCAACGTCCGAACCCCAGGTCGTATCAGAGACGTCCACCGAGTAGCGCTGTGAATCGCCCCAGGTCGGCATCAGACCGCCACGCGAACGGGTGCGGTTTACGCTGACGCCGGGATAGAGCAGCATCGTGGTGTTGGTCACGCTGCCCTGCGTAAAGTGGTCCAGGCTCCAGCGCAGGTTAACGGCCTTCTGCCAGCCGCTGCTGCTGTCCCAGTTGCGCGACATCGCCAGCGTCGTGGTATCGGCTTTCGTGTCGTTGAGGTCGGTGCGCTTCAGACCGCCAGAGAAGGTGTAATACTGCTCCAGCGGGCTTTTCAGCAGCGGCACTTTGTAGCTGAGATCGACCTGCTGTTCCGGCGCAGAAACGTAGGCGCTGGCCGCCAGGCTGTGGCCGCTGTCGTTGATCCACGGTTTTTTCCAGGTGCCTTTCAGGCGCGGACCGACATCTGTAGAGTAGCCGACACCGGTTTCAATAGTGTTTTCGGTGCGGGGCGACATCACGGCATTCAGCGGCAGGACTTTGGTCTGGCGTCCCTTGCTGAATTCCGGCGCGACCACCACCGAATTAAACCAGCCGGTGGCGGAAAGGCGGCGATTCAGTTCGGCTAAATCGCGGGAACTGTAGTAATCCCCCTCTTTGAACGGCACCAGATTCTGCAGGTACTCTTCGCGAATCTGCGCCCCCTGGAACGTGACGTCGCCAAAGCGATAGCGCTCGCCGCTGTCGTAATCAATATCCCAGAAGGCTTCACGCCGCTCTACCGAGACGCCGAGCTGGCTTTTTTTAAACGTACCGTCGAAGTAGCCGTTACGCAGCGCAAGATTTGAGAAACCGCTTTTGAATTTGTCATATTGCCCGTGGTTAAGCTGCGCGCCCACTTTGGGCCGTCCCTGCTTCACCCAGGCTTTGTAATCGGGATCATTGCGCGCATCGCCTTCAACGACGATGGTGCTGCCGCCGATTTTGACAGGCTCGCCAGGGGTGACATGGGCCACTAATACCGGGCGTCCGCCCTGCGCAGGCGCGGGGCGGGATTCAAAATCGATGGTGGGCTCATAATAACCGAGTGCACGTAGCCCCTCTTTTATCGCAACAGAAACACGCGCGCGAAAACGGCCATCGTTAGAGACCTCATCGCTGCCGATGGTCGACAGGCGCGCCCTGACATTTCTCTGAAGATCCCCGGTTAAGCCGTCTACCTGTAATCGCACTGTCGCCGCCTCAAGGGCGGGCGCGGCAAGCAGCAGGCCAGCCATGCAATAAACATAAAATCGTGGCACCTGTACTCCTGTTAATCATGCCGGCCCCTTTTCCGCGGGGCACTTATTAATCATCTTTGCCCGCACTACCGCAACGGCAACACCCTCATCATAGCCGCACTTTATGGTAAACGGCGGCGCAACGCTGACATCTAAGTCAAATAACAGGGTATTGTCGGTAAATGAGGATCGCGATACAACTCCTGAGGAGTGGAATGATCAATTTCAGATGACTCAGCCAGATAAATCCGAGCCGATAACCGGCTGCTCTGGACGCTAATGCTGTCCGATGCGGCGGTTTGCCCTCTGGCGGCACAATGAGCGCTCCTGCTATAATCTGCCACCACAGGCATTCCGCCTGTTTTCATTTCTGCCCCGACATCTTTTTTCCTGTCGAACAGGCGCAGACATTTTTGGCACGGATAGCTGTGTTTCACGGATAAACCAACTCTGTTTGCGCTTACCCACGCTGCCCAGGCCAAAAATGACAAGTGGATAACCCTTTGGATCTCATATGTTAGATAGCTTACTTGTCATTCTGTTGCTGATCGTAATCAGTGCCTTTTTTTCTCTGTCAGAGATATCGCTGGCGGCCGCCCGTAAGATCAAACTCAAACTGCTGGCCGATGAAGGCAATGTTAATGCGCAGCGTGTGCTTAAAATGCAGGAAACGCCGGGCATGTTCTTCACCGTGGTGCAGATTGGCCTTAACGCCGTCGCCATCCTGGGCGGTATTGTCGGCGACGCCGCCTTTTCACCGGTTTTCAGCGGCCTGTTTAACCGCTTTGTCTCGCCAGAACTGGCAGAGCAGCTCAGCTTTATCTGCTCTTTCACCATCGTCACCAGCCTCTTTATCCTGTTCGCCGACTTAACGCCGAAACGGGTCGGCATGGTCGCCCCGGAAACCATCGCGCTGCGCATCATCAACCCAATGCGTTTCTGCCTGCTGGTGATGCGTCCGCTGGTGTTTCTGTTTAACGGCCTGGCCAACGTCTTCTTCCGTATATTCAAACTGCCGATGGTGCGCAAAGATGACATCACCTCTGACGACATCTATGCCGTCGTTGAAGCGGGTGCCCTGGCGGGCGTGCTGCGTAAGCAGGAGCATGAACTGATTGAAAACGTGTTTGAGCTGGAATCACGTACCGTTCCCTCTTCCATGACCTCGCGTGAGAATATCGTCTGGTTTGATCTGCATGAAGATGAAACCAGCCTCAAGACCAAAATCGCTGAGCATCCGCATTCTAAATTTCTGGTCTGCAGCGGTGATATCGATCATATCGTCGGTTATGTCGACTCTAAAGAGCTGCTGCTGCGTGTGCTGGGCAATCAGAGTATGGCGCTGAACAGCGGCCTGCAGATTCGCTCTGCGCTGATTGTGCCGGACACGCTGACCCTCTCCGAAGCGCTGGAAAGTTTTAAAACCGCTGGCGAAGATTTTGCGGTGATCATGAACGAGTATGCGCTGGTCGTGGGCATCATTACCCTGAATGACGTGATGACCACGCTGATGGGTGACCTGGTGGGACAGGGCATGGAAGAGCAGATTGTGGCGCGCGATGAAAATTCATGGCTGGTTGAGGGCGGCACACCCATTGATGACGTAATGCGCGTGCTGGACATTGATGATTTCCCGCAGTCAGGCAACTACGAAACCATCGGCGGCTTTATGATGTATATGCTGCGTAAGATTCCGAAGCGTACTGATTTTGTGAAGTTTGCTGGCTACAAGTTCGAGGTGGTGGATATTGATAGCTATCGCATCGACCAGCTGCTGGTGACCCGCATCGACGAACGACCGCCGGTACTGAGCATGACGAAAAGCGAAGAAGAGTAGAATGACTCAGGGCCAGGTTCAGACTGTCAAATAAAATAGTCTGACGGGCCAGACACTAAGGGCGCCATCGGCGCCCTTGATATTAGTTGAACTCAAGCTTGAGACGAACGACCTGGCGGTTAATTTCTGACATCACGCTCAGATGCTGTTTGTCTTTAACGCGCGGGATTAAGACTTTCCCTTTATCGAACTCGAACGCGCCAACGTCCTTGATATACAACCTTCCTTTGAACAGCGTTTTTACATATTTCGCTATTTGTAGCGGATTATAGCGCTGGAAGATCTTCATACTGACTAACTCCTGTACATTTTTAAAGCACGCTTCGCCGTTTCCAAATTTGGTTCCAGCCCATGAAGCGCGAATTCGCGATAACTATAGAACACTAAAATCGACTGGTGTTCCGAAAAGTGAATTTTTTTACTGAATTGACACATCATTACAGAACACTCTGTTATCAGCGTCATACAAGACAGTATAAACCTTCATTGGTTAAGGAATTGTGGTGTCCATAACAAACCTGACACCTTTCCATGACAGGCGCATCATCCCTGCTTACTATTGCAGTAAAATGACTAACTGGTCCGATCACTCAAGGAAATAGCAATGCGAAACATTCTGACCGCGGTGGCGCTGTCTTTGCTGATACCAGCAAGCGTGATGGCCCATGACCTCAGGCTGGGATCACGAGTCCCCGCCATTGGCGTCAACGATAAGGGCGAACTGTTATTACAGCAGAAGAAGTTTAGCTACAAAAACTGGAATAGCGCGCAGCTTAGTGGAAAAGTTCGCGTGGTCCAGCATATTGCTGGCCGCTCCTCCGCTAAAGAGATGAATGCGGCACTGATAGAGGCGATCAAGGCCGCGAAGTTGCCGCACGAGCGCTATCAGACCACCACTATCGTAAATACCGATGACGCCATTCCCGGCACCGGCATGTTTGTGCGCAGCAGCGTTGAGACCAACAAGCAGCAATATCCCTGGTCGCAGTTTGTCATCGACAGCAAGGGCAATGTGCAGCATGCCTGGCAGTTACAGTCGGGCGGTTCCGCCATTGTGGTACTGGATAAACAGGGCAAGGTGAGATTTGTGAAGGATGGATCGCTGACGCAGGATGAAGTGACAAAAGTGATGGCGCTGCTGGCCTCACTGCTGAAAGAGTAATCGCTGAAATCCCGGCGGTCACAGAGCGACCGTCGGCATTTCATAAGCCTGCAAATTCAGACAGCATTAAAACAGTGAGACGCGGAAGCCAGGATTAAGAAAGGATTCGCGCGGCGCGTAGTCCAGGGTTTTACCCTGCCAGTCATGAACATGGGCGCCAGCGGCCATCGCCACGGCATGACCCGCGCCGGTATCCCAGATGTTGGTTGGCCCGAAACGGGGATAGAGCTGGGCTTTCCCTTCCGCCACCAGGCAGAATTTCAGAGAAGAGCCGGTGGCGACGGTCTGATGTTCACCCAGCTGTTTCAGGTACTCTTTCATCTCGGCGTCATCGCCATGTGAGCGGCTTACCACCACCAGCGGAGGACGCGCGTCACGGGCATGAATCTGCTCACGCTGACCGCCCTCCTCTTTCCACGCTTTGCCATCTGCTGCGGAGTACATTACGCCCAGCACCGGCGCGTAAACCACGCCCATCACTGGCTTGCCCGCTTCGATCAGCGCAATATTGACGGTAAATTCGCCGTTACGCTTGATGAACTCTTTGGTGCCATCCAGCGGATCGACCAGCCAGTAACGCTGCCAGTGCTGACGCACCTCCCAGGCAGGGGGATCTTCTTCTGACAGCACCGGGATTTCAGGCGATAACTGCTTCAGGCCCTGCATGATAACGTGGTGCGCCGCGATATCTGCGGCGGTCACCGGTGAATCGTCCGATTTGTGAGAAACGTCAAGCGGCGCGGCATCGTTATAGACCTGCATAATCGCGTCGCCCGCTTCGCGTGCCAGTTGGCAGATTTGCTCTAACATTTTTCACCTCGTTGTGTCTGTCTGCTGCGGGATAGGTTCACCCCAGCTAGTGACATTTTAGCAGTTCAGCCTGCGGTGCTCATGCACAGGCAGGCTGACCCATCAATTTATAGATATATCAATACCATAGTTACACGCTTATCGCTACGCCTGCGCCGATGCGCCTCCGTCGTATAAGAATCCGCCGCTGGCTGATGCACCAAAACGTTATATCCATCACGATTTAAAATGACTATCTGTCATGCTTTTACATTATTTTGAGAGCCTTAATTTAATTTGCAGCAGGAGCAAGCATGTTTAAGCCCGGAATGATGTTACTGGCCCTGAGCGTTTCCGTCGCCACCCAGGCCGCAACGGTGGATTTGCGGATACTTGAAACCACCGATCTGCACAGCAATATGATGGATTTCGACTATTACAAAGACACGCCAACCGCGAAGTTTGGGCTGGTGCGAACCGCCACGCTGATTCACACTGCGCGCCAGGAGGTGAAGAACAGTCTGCTGGTCGATAATGGTGACATCATCCAGGGCAGCCCGCTGGGTGACTATATGGCGGCCAAAGGGTTACGTGATGGCGAGATTCATCCGGTCTATAAGGCGCTCAACACCCTGGATTACAGCGTCGGTAACCTCGGTAATCATGAATTCAATTATGGCTTGCCCTACCTGAAAAAAGCGCTGGCAGGCGCCCGCTTTCCTTATGTGAACGCCAACGTGATTGATGTGAAGAGCGGCAAGCCGCTGTTTACCCCATATATCATCAAATCCACCACGGTGGTTGATCGTGAGGGGAAAACACAGACCCTGAAGGTTGGCTATATCGGCTTTGTGCCGCCGCAGATCATGGTGTGGGATAAAGCCAACCTGCAGGGCAAGGTACGGGTCGATGACATCACCGAAACGGCACGCCGCTACGTGCCTGAGATGCGTGCGCAGGGTGCCGATCTGATTATTGCTATCCCTCACTCCGGCCTGAGCAGCGAGCCGTATCACACGATGGCGGAAAACTCGGTTTACTATCTCAGCCAGGTAGAAGGCATCAATGCCATCCTGTTTGGTCATGCACATGCAGTCTTCCCCAGTGAGGAGTTCGCCGCCATTAAGGGTGCAGACATCGCTAACGGCACGCTGAACGGGATTCCGGCAGTGATGCCAGGCATGTGGGGCGATCATCTGGGTGTGGTCGATCTGGTGCTGAGCAATGAAGATGGACACTGGCAGGTAAGCAGTGGCAAAGCACAGGCGCGGCCAATTTATGACATCGCCGCAAAGAAATCACTGGCCGCAGAGGATCCGACGCTGGTAAAAGTGCTCGCTGACGATCACCGCGCGACACGGGAGTTTGTGGCGAAACCCATCGGCAAGTCCGCCGATGTGATGTACAGCTATCTGTCGCTGGTTCAGGACGACCCAACCGTGCAGATCGTCAATAATGCTCAACGCGCCTATGTGGAGCACTTTATTCAGGGCGATCCGGATCTGGGCCGACTGCCGGTACTCTCCGCTGCTGCGCCGTTTAAAGCGGGCGGACGTAAAAACGACCCATCAAGCTACACCGAAGTGGAGAAAGGCGCGCTGACCTTCCGTAACGCCGCCGACCTTTATCTCTATCCCAATACGCTGGTGGTGATGAAAGTCACAGGCGCACAGGTCAAAGAGTGGCTGGAGTGTTCTGCGGGCCAGTTTAACCAGATCGATCCACACAGCAGCAAAACGCAGTCGCTGATCAACTGGGATTTCCGCACCTATAACTTCGATGTGATCGATGGGGTAAATTACCAGATCGATGTGACTCAACCCGCGCGCTACGACGCGGAGTGTAAACTGATCCACCCGGATGCTTCACGTATCCGCCAGCTTACCTGGCAGGGTAAGCCCGTCGATCCGCAGGCCACTTTCCTGGTCGCGACCAATAACTATCGCGCTTACGGCGGCAAGTTTGCTGGCACCGGGGATAAGTACATTGCCTTTGCTTCGCCGGACGAGAACCGGGCAGCGGTTGCGGCTTATATCAGCGCGGAAACCAAAGCACACGGTGAAGTGCAGCCGAAGGCGGACAATAACTGGCGTCTGGCACCGATTACCGCATCCACCCCGCTCAATATTCAGTTTGAAACGGCACCGGGTGATAAGGCGACCAACTTTATTCAGCAGCATGCGCAATATCCGCTTCAGCCCAAAGGCACAGATGCGATTGGCTTTGCGCTGTGGCAGGTGAATTTACAGCAAAAATAAGGCGGGAGAAAAACGCTGCAACCGGATTGGTTGCAGCGTCCGGGTATTACAGAATTTCCAGCAGTTCGACTTCGAAGATCAGGGTGCTGAATGGTGGGATAGAGGCACCCGCACCGCGCTCGCCATACGCGAGGTTCTGTGGGATCACCAGTTCCCATTTTGAGCCAACCGGCATCAGGGTCAGTGCTTCGATCCAGCCAGGGATAACACCACTTACCGGGAATTCAGCCGGTTCGCCACGGGCAACCGAGCTGTCGAATACGCTGCCGTCGATCAGTTTGCCGGTGTAATGAACGCGTACGCGATCCTGACGTGATGGGATTGGACCTTCGCCCTGAGTAATCACGCTGAACTGCAGGCCTGATTCGGTGCTGCTCACGCCTTCACGCTGCGCATGTTCCTGCAGGAACGCCTGACCTTCTGCTGCCATGGCTTCGGTGCGCTCACGGCGCACGCCTTCTGCACGTTCGTGTACTTCACGCAGTGCGCGATGAACCACGTCAACCGGTACGGCCGGTGAGTTCCCTTCCAGCGCGTCGCGCAGACCCGCGAGCAGTGCTTCTGGTTGCAGACCCTGCAGACCAGATTCCAGCAACTGCTGGCCAACCTGTAAACCAATACCGTAACTTGCTTGTGCTTCGACGCTGTCGAAAGAAGGGGTAGTCATCTTCGTTCCTTTCACTCTCGGATAAATTCGAACCGGCAGCATAGCAGTGCAGGCCGCTGGCGTAAAATGCCCTGCGTCGCAGATGACTTTTACTGATGAAAGAGAAACAATAGAGCCGTCAAATTTATCAATGCTGGCAGGCACTTCGCGCCGGTATTGCCCATACTATAACTATCGATGGGGATCACCCCGTCTGTAGCACCTGAATAAGAGAGTAAACATGGGCCAGATTGCCCCACGCCGCCGCAGGATGCGTGCACAACATATTGTAACCCGGCTACAGACCTGGCTGGCCGCACGCAGGCCGCAGCAGCCTGCCGGAGAGGAGGAACCCCGAATGGCTTCAGACGCGTCATCCCGCCTGCCGAGCTGGCTACAGCGTATCTGGCATTTTACCGACCACATTCGCTGGATGGATCCGCTGCCAGCGCCGCACCGCCGGGGCATCGTAGCTGCCCTGCTGGTGATACTGGTGGCGTTTCTCTGGCCCGCCAGTACATTGCGCTATCCGGTTGAGCAGCCTGTTACACCCTCGGCTGAGAAGGAGGTACCGATGCAGGCGGATATTTATGAAAACAACGGTACCCGCCAGCCTTCATCCTCACAATCTCAGCAGACGCCAAAAGCCGATTCTCAGGGGGAATGGCGTAACCTCACCATCGCTTCCGGTCAGACGCTGGCGCAGCTGTTCCGTGACAACAGTCTGCCGGTCAATGATGTGTTTGCGATGGCGCGGGTAGAGGGTAGCGATCAGCCGCTCAGCACACTGAAAAGTGGTCAGCAGGTAAAAATCCGTCAGGATGCGCAGGGTGCAGTAACAGGTCTGACGGTGGAGGGCGCTAACGGCCCGGTGCTGTTTACCCGTCAGCCCGATGGCAGCTTTATTCGCGCGCAGTAATGCGAACAGCGGATAAACAAAGGTATAAAAACAAAAACGCCGGCACAGGGCCGGCGTTGATGTCGTGCTTAGTTAATCAGGATTAACCAGCAACAACTTTCACGTTCAGTTTAGCGAAGACTTCGCTGTGAACCTGGAAGCTTACTTCATGCTCACCGGTAGTGCGCAGAACGCCGTTCGGCAGACGAACTTCGCTCTTAGCAACTTCAACGCCTGCTGCAGTCACTGCATCAGCGATGTCGCGGGTACCGATTGAACCGAACAGTTTACCTTCATCGCCTGCTTTAGACGTGATGGTTACCGTGCCCAGTGCATTGATTTTCTCAGCGCGTGCAGTTGCTGCAGACTGAACGTCAGCCAGTTTGGCTTCCAGTTCAGCACGGCGTGCTTCGAAGAACTCAACGTTTTTCCTGGTGGCAGGAACAGCTTTGCCCTGTGGTACCAGGAAGTTACGAGCGTAGCCCGCTTTAACGTTAACCTGATCACCCAGGGTGCCAAGGTTTGCTACTTTATCAAGCAGAATAACTTGCATTACCTTATCCTCTTAAAGTCGTTAATGGACAGTTGCCGATTACTGATGACGATCAGTGTACGGCAGCAGAGACAGGTAACGCGCACGCTTGATGCAGCGAGCCAACTGACGCTGGTATTTTGCACGAGTACCGGTGATACGGCTCGGGACAATTTTACCGCTTTCGGTAATGTAGTTTTTCAACGTTGCGATGTCTTTGTAATCGATCTCAACAACGCCTTCCGCGGTGAAACGGCAGAACTTGCGACGACGGAAATAACGTGCCATTAGGCTAGTCTCCAGAATCTATCAATTCAATCTGCTCGGCATGGAACACCACTTTGCTCTGGCCATTTCGTGCCTGATGGCAACTAATGAAACCGTCGAGTGTGAGTTGCGTGCCGACCGTTATATGTTGAGTAATCACCTGATGGGCGCTGCCGCTAATAATAACAGGCATACGACACCAGGCTTGCCGGTGAAACCCGGCCTCCTCCTGCACTGAGCGGTGCTCAAGCACGAACTGACAGTGAGGAATTCCTGACGGGCTAACTCTTCGAACCGGTGTCCTGCACACAGTGCCTGACAGGCGAAGTCGATTGACCGTCACGATGGATTACTCTTCAGAATCCCCAGCATCTGACTCATCAGCGGATTCGTTAGCAAAATCTTCGCGACGATCACGACGCTCATCTTTCGCTTTAACCATCGGCGATGCTTCAGTTACCGCGTTTTTAACGCGCATAACCATGCTACGGATAACGGCGTCGTTGAAGCGGAAGTTCGTTTCCAGCTCATCGATCGCTTCCTGCGGCGCTTCAACGTTCATCAGAACGTAATGCGCTTTGTGCAGTTTGTTGATCGGGTAAGCCAGCTGACGGCGGCCCCAGTCTTCCAGACGGTGAATCGTGCCTTCTGCACCAGTGATAGCACCAGTGTAACGCTCGATCATGCCAGGAACCTGTTCGCTCTGGTCAGGATGAACCATAAATACGATTTCGTAATGACGCATCGAAATTGCTCCTTACGGATTATTCAGCCTCCTGTCGGGGTCAACCGCGGCCCATGGAAGCAAGGAACGTTATAGGCTGTGTCCCACAAAGGTTCGCTGTGACGAGCGTTTGTGGGACACAGCCTGAGAATGCGGCTGAAAAATTGACGCGTAATCATACTGGTGACGGCCCGTGAACTCAAGCGCACATTTAAACAAATTGCCGGTAGCGTGCCAGATACCGTGGCTTTTTGTGCTAATGGCGTGAATACAGCGGGTTAATGCCGCTTTGTTCAAAAACGCTGACGAAGAGGTTCAGAGGAACGATCTGGCGATACTATGCTCAGTCGCTAAACTGAATAAAGACGCGACGATTCGCTTCGTGGCGTCATTCAGAGTGTGTTCCCTGAAGTGAGGAGTCGGGCATGAAAACGTTCGTCATCGCCACTTTACTGGGTCTCTTCCTGTCTCCACCCGCTCTTGCCAGCTATGCTGACTGTGCGCAGCAGATGAGAAGTCACAGCAGCGAAGCGGCATCGGGTTATGTCTACGTTAACCGTCTGGATACGCCGGAAAGAAACCCGGTCAATGCGCCTGCCAGAACAGCAGAAAAATCGTCTGCACACTGGTAAGTGCCGGTAAGTTTACGGGCGGCAGAGTTCTTCTACGCCCGTTCATTGTTCAAAGCTGATCTTTAAAAAGCTGACCAGCGCCGTCAATGCGGATGGGGTGATCTTATGCCCAATCTGCTTTTCCGATAGCGTGGTCAGATGCTGCGCCAGCCCGTTTTCACGCAGTGCGCGCTCCAGTCGGACGCTCTCCGCCCAGGGCACCACCTCATCCGCCTCGCCGTGCCATAACAGCAGCGGTCGGTTTGCCAGTGCCTGCAGACGATTGCAGGGATCATAGTCCGCCAGCGGTGCCATGCGGGCTGCAAACTGCGCCTTCTGCTCTGGCGTATCGGCCACCAGCGGCGGAAAGAGCGACTCGCTGAGCTGCATAAAATAGCCCGATCCCATCATGCAGGCGACACTTTGAATCTGTGGATAACGCGCCATCGCACCCAGCGCCGTCATCCCGCCCATCGACGCGCCTGCCACGGCGAAATGCCCGTCAGCGATCAGATTCTTATTACGCAGCGCAGTCTCCAGCAGCGGCAGCTCATCAATGTTCTGCTTCAGTATTTCCCAGAAGCGGCCCAGGCGTGCTTCGGCATCACCGTGAAAACGCGCGCCGTGCAGCTCGGCATCCGGCATGACTGCACGAAATCCCGCCTGCGCCAGCGCAACGGCGAAGTAGGCGTAGACCTCTTTTGATGAGGTGAAGCCGTGATAAAACAGTACGGTCGTCAGCGGCTGATTCCGCTGTCCGGCAGGCGTGGCGTGCAGGCATTCGATACCGGCCAGCGTTTCTGTGGTGAGTTCAATCATGGTCTCTCCTGAGCGGGGGCAAGGCGTGCCGTTCAAGTGTACGTTCTGCGGGTTAATTTGCGAAATTCCCCGCTGCGCTTAGTTATGCTTTTCCACGCTAAACTTTTTCCACAGCGTGCCGTTGATCGTGTATTCCCCTAACTTGATCAAAGGTAATTTATGAAGCGTCTCTCTCTCAGCGGACTGAGTCTCGGAGTTAAGCTGTCTGTACTGACGTCTCTCAGCGTAGCGCTGCTGTTGCTGGTACTGACCCTGACTCAAAGCCACAACGCCTCGCGCCAGCTGGAAAATCTCGCCATTGATGACATGCACAACCAGGTGCAGGGCATCTATGAAATGACTACCATGTTTAACGCCACCCTCACCGAAGAGGTGGCTCACTACACCGATTTATTTACCAGTTTCCTGCCCAGGCGCTTTAGCCTGGATGAAAGCTCGCGGGTGCAGGTGGGTACCATTTCGACGCCGGTGCTGCGTGCCGGATTAAAAACGCTGAACCTCGATCAGACCGCGGTTGACGATTTCACCGACCGCACTGCCGCTGTGGCGACCATTTTCGTGCGCGATGGTGATGATTTTGTCCGTGTTTCAACCTCGCTGAAAAAAGAAGATGGCAGTCGCGCCATCGGTACGCAGCTGGACCGCAGCGGTGCCGCCTGGAAGAGTGTTCACCAGGGCGAAGTCTACCGCGGCCTGGCCACGCTGTTCGGCCATCGCTACATCACGCAGTATCAGCCGGTAAAAGATGAGAGTGGCAAAGTCGTCGCCATCCTGTTTGTCGGTGTTGGCATTGATAAGCAGTATGCCCTGATGCGCGAGAAAATCCTGGCGCGACGGCTGGGCGACAGCGGCCATTTCTATGTGCTCAACGGCACGCCAGGCAAGAATCAGGGCGAGTATCTGTTCGATCAGCAAAATGAAGGGAAACGGCCAGACTGGGATGACGCGACACTTCAGCCCCTGTTGACGCAGCCGCAGGGTATGCAGCAGGTGGAGATCAACGGTAAACAGCAGATGCTGGCATGGCAGCAGCTGCCGGGCTGGAACTGGGTGATTACCGGTGAAGTTAACCGTGCCAGCCTGCTCGCCCCGATTACCCACAGCCGTAACCTGTTCCTGATTACCGGACTGATTCTGGTGGTGATCTTCGCACTGGGGTTTGTCTGGTACAGCCGCCGGGCGATTACCCGTCCGCTACAGCAGGTGATCCATCTGGCGGAGCAGTATGCCGCCGGAAATCTGCAGGTCCATATGGATACCCGCCGTCGTGATGAAGTCGGTCAGTTGATTATTGCGATTAACGGCATTGGCGATGGGCTGGAAAAAATCGTCGGCCAGGTGCGCGGCGCGGCGCAGGAGATCAGCGACGGCACGGACACCATCGCGGCCAGCAGCCATAACATCAGCGAGCAGATCGGGCGTCAGGCCAGCAGCGTGGAGCAGACCTCTGCCAGCATGGAGCAGTTTGGTGCCACGGTCGAACACACCGCTGACAGCCTGCGTCAGGCGATGTCACTGGTGGCCGAAGCCAGCGATATCGTCAGTCATGGCAGCCAGACGGTGGTGCACTCGGTTAACACCATGTCGGCCATTAAGGTGTCATCGCAAAGCATTGCGGATATCACCCATGTGATTGAGTCGATCGCCTTCCAGACCAATATTCTGGCACTGAATGCGGCCGTTGAAGCGGCACGAGCCGGTGAACAGGGCCGTGGCTTTGCTGTGGTGGCTGCAGAAGTGCGTGCGCTGGCACAGCGTTCCGCGCAGGCCGCCAAAGAGATTGATGGATTGATTGCCACCTCTATCAGCAACGTGGCGGAGGGACACCAGCTCTCTGAGCAGACGCGTGATGCGATGACCAACATTGTGACCCACATCGAACAGGTGCAGGCGCTGATGGGCGAGATCAACGTGGCAGCGCAGGAGCAGGCGGCGGGTATCGGCCAGGTGAATCTGGCGATGAACCAGATCAGCCAGGCAACCCATCAGAACAGTGAACTGGTGGCACAGGCAGAACACAGCGCACAGAACCTGAGTGATAAAGGGCATCACCTGACTCAGCTGGTCAGCGTTTTCAGCCTTAAATCCTGACGTCATTCAGGACGATGACATACACTTATTGTTTCGTCCTGAACAGGGGTTTGGCTATGCGTTCCGCTTACTTACTGATCATCAGTCTGTTGCTGGCAGGCTGTTCCGCGCTTGAAACCACGCCAAAAGCCCCGCCTGCGCCAACCCAACAGGCGCAGGAAATTTCACGGGCACAGAGTGGCGGTTTGCCGAAGCTGGGTAACATTACCGTTAACGTGCATGGCTCACCGGATGATGCCCAGCGGGCCATCGCCGCCCAGGCTAATCAGGCTGGCGCGGCTTACTATCAGATCGTGATGCTAAGCGAAACCGTGATGCCCGGTTTATGGTACGCCAGCGCAATTCTGTATGGTGCCTCACCGGCCACAGGCGCGGGCCAGTAACCGGTCAGTTACTGCAGCCTCAGACGGGTGTGAACCCCGCTGGTCGAGCCACTGCTGGCACCACGCATCCGCCAGCGGTGGCTCACTGTATTTCAGTAGCTGAGCGCCTGTCGCCAGCTGCAGCAGCGCGTGGGTGACGTCGCGCGCCTGCTCTTCGGGAACGTTCTTAAGCCTCAGTCGCAGCTGACGCCAGCGCGTATCGAAATGACGATTACTCCCTTTTACCGCCTCAAACTCCTGACTCAGCATCTCAGTCACCTCTGCGTGACGGGCGAGTACGCGCAGAACGTCAAGACACATCACATTGCCCGATCCTTCCCAGATGCTGTTGACCGGCATGTCACGATAGAGGCGCGGCAGCTCACTCGCTTCGCAGTAGCCGATGCCCCCCAGCACTTCCATCGATTCCGCCACAAACGGCGCACCCGCTTTGCAAATCACATATTTTGCCGCTGGCGTAAATAAACGGGCAAAGGCGACCTCATGCGGTTTGGCCGGTTGTGACCAGGCACGAGCCAGCCGCATCAGCAAGGCGGTTTGCCCCTCAAGCTGCAGCGCCTGCTGTGCCAGAACCTGACGCATCAGTGGCTGATCCACCAGATTTTTTCCCATGACCTGACGCTGATGGGCATGCCAGATCGCCACTGAGAAGGCACGCCGCATCTGGCCATGACTGCCGAGCGCGCAGTCAAAGCGCGTCATACCGGCCATTTTCAGGATCAGTCGTACGCCTTCGCCCTCCTCACCCAGCAGCCAGCCGGTCGCGTCGCGAAATTCCACTTCGCAGCTGGCATTTGAGCGATTGCCCAGCTTATCTTTGAGCTGCTCAAGCTGGATGGCGTTGCGTGACCCATCGGGCAACAGACGCGGCAGGAAAAAACAGCTTAATCCCTCGGGCGTCTGGGCCAGGACCAGATGCGCATCGCTCTGCGGCACTGAGAAGAACCACTTGTGACCGGTCAGTCGGTAGGCTTCTCCCGCGCCGCGCGCCCCCAGCGGCTCGGCACGGGTGGTGCTGGTAAGCAGATCGCTGCCGCCCTGCTTTTCTGTCATGCCCATCCCGATCAGCAATCCGCGTTTCTGGTCGCCAGGCTGTGTATGCGTGTCGTAGCGGTCGCTGAGCAGCGGATCGAGCCAGCTTTCAAACGCGGCGGGCAGATAAGTCTGCAGCAGCGGAATGGCGGCGTGCGTCATGGTCACCGGGCAGAGCGTACCCGCATCTACCTGTGCGTGCAGAATAAAGCGTGCAGCGCGCGCTACGCTGGCCTGTTCACGCACCGTCGGTTGCCAGCTGAGATTGTGCAGACGACTGGCGCAGACGCCCTGCATCAGCAGATGCCAGGCAGGATGAAAGCGAATCTCATCCAGGCGCACGCCACGGGCATCGTAGCGCAGCAGTTCAGGCGGTTCAGCGTTGGCGAGTCGGCCCAGCTCCAGCGACTCGGCGCTGCCCAGCTGGCGGCCGACTGACGCCAGCCATTCCCCATCCCATCCGGCGCCTTCGCGTGACAGTGCCTCGCCAAGCGGCGTGTCGGACAGGAACAGGTTACTGTTGCTCAGAGGATGGGGCTGATTAAAAACGGTGTGTGTTGTCCAGGTCATAACCACTCCTCGCGGATGTCACTCAGTAAGTATACCCGTCGTCTTTCAAGCTGCATTTTTGTTGGCTGCGTTCACTCACCCGGATCACTTACTCATGTAAGCTCATCGGGATGCGTTCTCTTGCCGCCTCAATGCAACCCGAAATCCTTTGGGTATATACGAATGACGCGCAGTTATGCCTGGTACAGAAACTAATTTGTGGCGAGGATCACATCGGGGATCAGGCGTTGCGCTGACGCACCGCTTCAAACAGGCAGACACCGGTTGCAACCGAGACGTTGAGTGAAGAAACACTGCCCGCCATCGGGATGCTGATCAGCTCATCGCAATGCTCGCGGGTCAGACGACGCATGCCTTCGCCTTCCGCGCCCATTACCAGCGCCATCGGACCGGTCATTTTGCTCTGGAAGACGGTATGGTCCGCTTCACCTGCGGTGCCGACCACCCAGATGTTGTACTCCTGCAGCAGGCGCAGTGTACGCGCAAGATTAGTGACGCGAATCAACGGCACATTCTCTGCCGCACCGCTGGCCACTTTTTTGGCCGTGGCATTCAGGGGAGCAGAACGATCTTTGGGCACGATAATCGCATGAACACCGGCCGCATCGGCGCTGCGCAGGCAGGCACCCAGGTTGTGCGGATCGGTAACCCCATCCAGCACCAGCAGGAAAGGCTTCTCCAGGCTCTGCAGCAGATCCGGCAGGTCGCCTTCCTGATACTGACGACCCGGTTTTACCCGTGCCACGATGCCCTGATGCACACCGCCTTCAACCTGGCTATCGAGCCACTTACGCTCGGCCAGTTGAATCACGATCCCCTGAGCTTCCAGCGCGGCGACCACGGGTTGCAGGCGACGATCGTCGCGGCCTTTGAGGATAAAGACTTCCTGGAAACGTTGTGGATCACGTTCCAGCAGCGCCTGCACGGCATGGATACCAAAAATAATTTCGCTCATCGATCTGCTCAGTGGTTGGAAATGAATAAATGACCGCCCTTTCTGCGGAAAGAAAGGGCGGGTATGCGCACTCTATTACGCTCAGCCTTCAGGCTCAGCTTTTTTTCTGGCGCGCTTCGCCCGGGTGGCGGCGGCGATTTTACGGGTTTTTTCCGAGACGTTTTTACTTTTTTTCTCGGTATTCGCCACGGCTGGTTTGCCCTTGTCACCCCGGAATGCAGCATCCGGCTCGAAGTTGGACTTTTTGTTCACGTTACGACGACGCTTCGCTGGCGCGTTGTCTTCACGCTTCGCCCGATCACGCGCGGTTTTACCCTCACCACGCACCTGACGCTGGCTGGAGATAAGAGCGAAGTCGATTTTACGCTCGTCCATATGGACCGCTTCGACACGTACTTCAACGGTGTCACCCAGACGATAGGTACGGCCGCCCGATTCACCAATCAGACGCTGACCTACCGGGTCAAAACGGTAGTAATCGTTGTCGAGGGTTGAAACGTGGACCAGTCCGTCGATGAACAGATCGCTCAGGCGGACAAAGAAGCCAAATCCGGTCACGCTGGAGATAACGCCGTTGAAGACGTTGCCAACCTGGTCCTGCATGAAGTCACACTTGAGCCAGTCCGCGACGTCGCGGGTTGCTTCATCGGCGCGACGTTCGGTCAGGGAACAGTGCAGACCCAGTTGCAGCATCTCCGGCATCTCGTAGTGATAGCCGCCGGTTGCTGTCGTCATATCTTTGGCGACGCTGCGCTCTCTCGGCATCAGGTATTTGATGGCGCGTTGTACCAGGCCTTTACCTTCATCCTGCTCTTTTGCCAGCAGATATTTGATGGCGCGGTGCAGCGTCAGATCCGGGTAGCGGCGAATTGGCGAAGTAAAGTGCGCATACGATGAGAGTGCCAGACCAAAGTGACCGCGGTTTTCCGGATCGTAAACCGCCTGCTTCATCGAACGCAGTAGCATGGTTTGGAGCATCTCTGCATCAGGACGATCGGCAACCTGCTTCAGCAGCGCCGCATAGTCGACAGGCTGCGGTTTGTTGCCGCCTGGCAGAGTCAGTCCCAGCTCGTTTAGCACGGTACGGAAGCTCTTGATGCTCTCATCGGTCGGGCGATCGTGATCGCGGAACAGTGCCGGTTCCTGATTTTTCTCAACGAAGCGTGCTGAGGCGATGTTCGCCAGGATCATGCACTCTTCGATCAGCTTGTGGGCGTCATTACGTGACGCGCGCTCAACACGTTCAATACGGCGCTCGGCGTTGAAGATGAACTTCGCTTCTTCCGTTTCAAACGAGATACCGCCGCGCTCTTCACGTGCAGCATCCAGTACCTGGTAGAGGTTGTGCAGCTCTTCAAGATCTTTGACCAGCGGTGCATACTGCTGACGCAACTCTTTATCGCCCTGCAGGATGTTCCAGACTTTGTTATAGGTCAGACGCGCATGGGAGTTCATCACCGCTTCGTAATGCTTAAAGCCGGTGAGCTTACCTTTAGTCGAAATGGTCATCTCGCACACCATACAGAGTCGATCGACCTGCGGGTTAAGCGAGCATAAGCCATTCGACAAGGCTTCCGGCAGCATCGGCACAACCTGCGACGGGAAGTAGACTGAGGTGCCGCGCTGATGCGCTTCGTCATCCAGTGGCGTACCCGGACGGACGTAATAGCTCACATCGGCGATAGCGACCCACAGACGCCATCCGCCACCGCGTTTTTTCTCGCAGTAGACCGCATCATCAAAGTCACGGGCATCTTCACCATCAATGGTGACCAGCGGCAGTTTGCGCAGATCGACGCGGCCTTTTTTGGCCTCTTCCGGGACGTCTTCTTTCAGCTTGCTGACCTGAGCTTCCACTTCTGGCGGCCAGGTGTGCGGAATTTCATGGGTACGCAGCGCCATATCAACGGCCAGGCTGGTGCCCATATCATCGCCCAGTATCTCAGCCACTTTACCGATCGCTTTGGTGCGACGGTTCGGACGCTGGACCAGCTCAACCACCACCACAGAACCCATGCGGGCATTCATCGTCTCTTCAGGCGGGATGAGGATGTCAAAACTCAGGCGACTGTCGTCAGGCACCACAAAGCCGGCACCCGCATCGGTAAAGTAGCGGCCAACGATCTGATTGTTGCGCGGTTCCTGCACGCGGACCACGCGCGCTTCGCGGCGGCCTTTGCGATCGGCACCCAGCGGCTGCGCCAGGATTACGTCACCGTGCATACAGAATTTCATCTGCTCTGCGGAGAGGTAGAGGTCATCTTTCTGACCTTCTGCCCGCAGGAAGCCGTAGCCATCACGATGGCCAATGACTTTACCCCGCAGGAGATCAAGACGTTCTGGCAGCGCATAGCATTGACGGCGGGTGAACACCAGCTGACCATCACGTTCCATGGCGCGAAGACGGCGACGTAGCGCCTCAAGGTGCTCTTCTTCGTGCAGATTCATCTCTTCAGCCAGCTCTTCACGGCTGGCTGGTTTTTCACGTTTTTCTAACAGAGCCAGAATAAATTCACGGCTTGGAATAGGATTTTCGTATTTTTCAGCTTCTCTATCCTGAAAAGGATCTTTTGACATAGCGGTTCCTCCGATGTCATTTAATATTTATTTCCGGCGGCGATTTGGACAGGATGATTTCATAAAGTGGTGTATTACCTTCGACCAAATCTGCCAGCGTATAGCTATCCAGCTCCTGCAAAAAGCGCTGCACTGCATCGTGCAGTGCCTGCTTCAGACGGCAGGCTGGTGTGATGGAACAGGAGGCGCAGTCCACTAATTGTAGCGGTTCCATCTTGCGTACCACGTCGCCAATGACAATCTGACGAGGCGGCATACCCAGGCGAATGCCCCCATTTTTACCACGCGTTGCGGCAACGTAGCCCGCACGGCTCAGCTGATTGATGATTTTGACCATATGATTACGGGACAAACCATAGGTGTTTGTCACTTCCGTAATATTGGTCTGCTGATCTTCAGGCAACGCTGCCAGATAAATCAGCGCCCGTAAGCCATAATCAGTAAAACTCGTGAGCTGCACAGTAACCTCAGTGAACCTTCAGGCGTGGCATTGCATTATTCGCCCTGTGATTGATGTCAGGATTAAATCGGATTGCCATTCGATTAACTACGATGATAAACCAGAGTCTGATTTGCCGTGCGTTTTTTTAAGCCAGCACAAGGTTTGACAAGCGAAGGGAGGTAAAGTGGCATCAAATAGTGGAAAAACAAGGGCCGGACAGCGTCCGGCCTGAGTGATTATGCGTCGAACGGATCGCGCAGAATCATCGTTTCACTGCGATCGGGACCGGTTGAGATGATATCAATCGGCACACCCGTTACCTCTTCTACACGCTTAATGTAGTCGCGTGCGGCCTGAGGCAAACCTTCCAGCGTCTTCACGCCAAACGTGGTCTCGCTCCAGCCTGGCAGGGTTTCGTAGATCGGCTCAATGCCTTCCCAGTTCTCTGCCGCCAGTGGCGTCGTGGTCACTTCGCGGCCATCAGGCATACGGTAAGCAACACAGATTTTCACTTCTTTCAGGCCATCCAGCACGTCCAGCTTGGTCATGCAGAAACCTGACAGGGAGTTAATCTGAACCGCACGGCGAACCGCGACCGCATCCAGCCAGCCGGTACGACGGCGACGTCCGGTGGTCGCACCAAACTCATTGCCCTGCGCACAGAGGAATTCGCCAGTTTCATCGAACAGCTCGGTCGGGAACGGGCCTGCGCCCACGCGGGTTGAGTACGCTTTCACAATACCCAGCACGTAGTCGACATAACGCGGACCAATGCCTGAACCGGTTGCCACGCCACCTGCGGTCGTGTTGGACGACGTCACGTACGGATAGGTTCCGTGATCGATATCCAGCAGCGTACCCTGCGCGCCTTCAAACATAATCAGATCGCCACGCTTACGCGCAACGTCCAGCAGTTCAGAGACGTCAACCACCATGCCCGTGAGGATGTCAGCGACTTCCATCACATCGCTCAGCACTTTGTCGAAGTCCACTGCCGGCTCTTTGTAGTACTCAACCAGCTGGAAGTTGTAGAAATCGACCACTTCTTTCAGCTTGGCAGCAAAGGTTTCTTTGTTGAACAGGTCGCTAACGCGCAGTGCACGGCGAGCGACTTTATCTTCATAAGCAGGGCCGATGCCACGGCCGGTAGTACCAATCGCTTTGGCACCACGGGCACGTTCACGCGCCATATCCATCGCAACGTGATATTGCAGGATCAGCGGACAGGCTTCAGAAATCAGCAGACGTTCACGTACCGGGATCCCGCGCGCTTCCAGGCCTTTCATCTCTTTCATTAAGGCTTCAGGAGAAAGCACTACGCCGTTACCAATAATGCTGGTTACGTTATCGCGCAGAATGCCAGAAGGGATCAGGTGGAGGACGGTTTTTTCACCGTTGATGACAAGCGTGTGGCCCGCATTGTGGCCGCCTTGATAACGCACAACGTAATTCGCGCGCTCAGTCAGAAGGTCTACAATCTTACCTTTACCTTCGTCACCCCATTGGGTGCCCAGTACGACGACGTTCTTACCCATTTCTCAAAATCACCGATTGCTTAAAAAAGGATTCTACCATCTGATCCCATGGCTTTCAGCACTTTTAGCATACGATTGCGCGCTTTTTTGCCTGAGTTTTGATCACTACAACATGTTGGGGATAATGGCGCGAAGAGGCACAATTTAGCCGGTGTGAACTCGGGTACTAGAGGTTGCCGTGCAGGCTGAGCATGCAGTAAATCACCATGCCAGCAACGACCAGTCCTCCCCCAAAGCGGTGCAGCAGACGATCGGGCAACCGCGTCATCGTCAGGATCATGCGTCGCCAGGCGCGCGGCATAAACATCGGTCCCAACCCTTCCAGCACTAACACCAGCGCCAGCGCCATCCAGATGCTTGTTTTCATTCTGAATCCTAAAAAAAAGGCCGACAACATTGTCGGCCCACAGGTTATATCAGTTCTTAGCGTGTTGCGTTAGAGGGCGCCTTCATATATCGGAAGAAGTCGCTATCCGGGCTTAACACCATCACATCCTGATCGCTATTGAAGCTGTTTTCATAGGCACGCAGGCTACGAATAAAGGCGTAGAAGTCAGGATCTTTACTGAACGAATCGGCAAACAGCCGCGCCGTTTCCGCATCACCATCACCGCGCGTGATCAGGGCTTCACGCTGGGCTTCAGCCAGCGTACGCGTCACCTGATAATCGGCCTGGGCGCGCAGTTTTTCCGCCTCTTCCTGACCCTGTGAACGCTGACTACGCGCTACGGCTTCACGCTCAGCACGCATACGGTTGAAGATGGCATCGGAGACTTCTGTCGGCAGGTTGATCTGCTTGATGCGCACATCCACAACCTGAATACCCAGTGCTGCCATACTGTTCGGATTCGGTGCCGGCTCGCTGCTGTTGGTTTCGCGCTCGACACGGGCTGCTGCGCTGGCAATCGCATCATCAGCCGCAGGCGTGGCGATTTCATCATCGCTGCCCGCAGAACCAGTATTCAGCGCGTCACGCACATCGGTGGTCAGGCGACCACGGGAGTCTGTGACGATATCCTTCACATCCAGACGACCCATTTCAGAACGCAAACGGTCACTGAACTTACGTTTCAGCAGCACTTCTGCCTGAGAAACATCACCGCCACCGGTAGCCAGGTAGTAGCGACTGAAATCGCTGATACGCCATTTGATGTAGGAGTCCACGATCAAATCTTTCTTCTCTTTGGTGACGAAGCGATCGGCCTGGTTATCCATCGTCTGAATTCGCGCATCCAGCGTTTTAACCGTTTCCAGGAATGGAATCTTAAAATGCAGACCCGGCTCAAATACCTGCGGTTTGTTTTCGCCGTCGCGCAGGACTTTACCGAAGCGCAGAACAATGCCTCGCTGCCCTTCCTGCACCACAAACAGCGACGCATAGAGCGCCACCAGCACGACAATGATTAAAAATACTATTGGCTTACGCATCGATTACTCTCTCCCTTCGCGCTGGCTGTCGCTGCGCTGAGCATTCGCCCGACGCTGATCCATGATATTGTCCGGACTGTATGACGACGTGTCATTGCGGCTGGCGTTGCGATCGGAGATGGCTGGCAGCGAAGAACTGTTACCGCCTTTCTGACCATTCTGGCCTGGTGCAGACTGACCACCACGCATCAGTTGATCCAGCGGCAGTACCATCAGGTTGTTACCCCGATCATTAACCAGTACTTTGCGGGTATGGCTCAGCACGCGTTCCATTGTCTCAATATAGAGACGCTCTTTGGTAATTTCAGGCGCGGCTTTATACTCCGGCAAAATCTTGGCGAAACGCGCCACTTCACCCTGCGCTTCCAGCACGGTACGCTCTTTGTAAGCGCGCGCCTCTTCCAGAATACGTTGCGCCTGGCCATTAGCTCGAGGCTGAACTTCGTTGGCGTAAGCTTCTGCTTCACGGACATACTGTTCGCGGTTTTCACGTGCGGCAATCGCATCATCAAACGCAGACTTCACCTCTTCCGGCGGACGGGCAGCCTGGAAGTTGACGTCCAGTACCGCGATCCCCATGTTGTAAGGGCGAATTGTTTCATCGATTTCACGCTGGGTATCGCTACGCACCACGGTACGACCTTCAGTCAGAATGCGGTCCATGGTAGAACGACCAATCACGCCGCGCAGCGCACTGTCAGTCGCCTGACGCAGACTGTCATCCGCGCTGGTGACGGCATAAAGATAACGTTCCGGATCGGTCACGCGATACTGCACGTTCATCTCCACGCGTACCACGTTCTCATCTGAGGTCAGCATCACGCCAGAAGCCGCCAGTTCACGCACCGATTCAACGTTAACCGCACGTACCTGATCAACAAATGTCGGTTTCCAGTTCAGGCCGGGCTCAACCAGGTGACTGAACTTACCGAAGCGCGTTACCACGCCGCGTTCCGCTTCTTTGATGGTGTAGAAACCGCTTGCAGCCCAGATGACTACAGCAGCAACAGCCACGATGCCAACGATTTTGCCTCCGCTGCCGGAGCCGCGTTGACCGTTATCGCTCTGTTTGCCACCACCCAGTCCACCAAGCTTCTTGCTCAGCTTACGGAAGATATCATCCAGATCAGGAGGCCCGGATTCCCGTCCTCCCTTATTTCCCCCAGAGTTGCCGCCTTGATTATTGCTGCTTCCCCACGGGTCGCGGTCCTGTCCGTTATTTCCGGGCTGATTCCACGCCATGTCTCTACTCCATTTATTGTAATTACGGTTTTTACCCTTCATCTTTCGGATTGCAGCGGTGTTGGCTGCCTTCGCTCACCCCGCTCACTCATCTGCGTAAGCGCCCGGGGATTCACTCAGTTGCCGCCTTGCTGAAATCCGAAATACCCGGGTAAATCCTGCGTATTCAGGCCTGCAACGAAAGTGCGACAATCTTCAATTTTTAAGGTAAATGCGTTTGGGCAATATCAAACAATGTAACTGGTCAGCGACGGTTCCTGCTTACATAAACGCATCCACTCAATGATGGGCATACGTATCTGCAATCCTACACTGCCGTCGTCTTCATTCCACTCTTTCTCAATCGCCTGCAACTGATAGAAACGGCTGCGAAGTCGCCCCGCCTCCGGTGGCAGACGTAACGCGTGCTGGGCAATTTCACCTGACAGGCGCTCGGACAGGGCCTGCCACAGCAACGGAATGCCTGCACCAGTCTGGGCGGAAAGCCAGACGCGGATGGGCAGGTTCTCTTCGTTGCGATCGATACGCGGTTCGAATCCGTCGAGCATATCGATTTTATTCATGACCAGTAAGGTCGGAATTTCGTCCGCTTCGATCTCTTCCAGTACGGTATCGACGGCGGCGATATTTTCCGTAACGCGAAGATCGGCACCATCAATCACGTGCAGTAACAGCGTCGCCTGACGTGTCTCCTGCAGCGTAGCTTTAAATGCGGCAACCAGATCGTGAGGAAGATGGCGGATAAAGCCCACCGTGTCCGCCAGAACGACATCTCCGACATCGGCAACATTCAGACGGCGCAGTGTAGGGTCAAGTGTCGCAAACAGCTGGTCTGCGGCAAAGACGTTGGCAGAGGTCATGGCGTTAAAGAGGGTCGACTTGCCGGCATTGGTGTAACCCACCAGCGAAACCGTTGGCACATCCGCTTTAGCACGAGACTGTCGTCCCTGCTCACGCTGTTTTTCAACCCGCTCAAGACGTGACAGGATCTGACTTATACGTCCGCGCAGCAGACGACGGTCGGTTTCTAACTGTGTTTCACCCGGGCCACGCAAGCCTATCCCGCCTTTCTGACGTTCAAGGTGCGTCCAGCCGCGTACCAGACGTGTCGCAAGATGGCGCAGCTGTGCCAGCTCAACCTGCAATTTACCTTCGTGGGTACGTGCGCGTTGGGCAAAGATATCCAGAATCAGACCGGTGCGATCAATGACACGGCATTCGCACAGGCGCTCGAGGTTTCTTTCCTGAGCGGGCGTAAGGGCATGATCGAATAATACGACCGATGCTCCTGTTGTTTTTACCGCATCGGCAATTTCAACGGCTTTTCCTTCACCGACAAAATACTTGGGGTGTGGCGCTTTGCGGCTGCCAGTAACCACTTGCAGCGCCTCAACGCCAGCAGAAGAGACCAGGGTTTCAAACTCCTGTAAATCTTCTACTTCTTTGTCTTGGGAGAACCAGATGTGTACCAGTACGGCCTGCTCACCGGCTTCATAACGGTCAAACAAGCTATAACCTCGCTAAATAAAAGACCAGGACGGAAAACCGCTGTTCTCCGTTCCTGGCTGTACGGTGACGCGTTATTCTGCGTTATCACCGTCTTGTTGTGGCTGTGGCTGCGCAGTTGTGTTGCTGCCGCCATGATGGTAATTGTTGCTGCCGCCACCGGTATTATTGCTATGGTGAGAAACCGGGCGTGAAGGAACAACGGTAGAAATGGCGTGCTTATACACCATCTGACTCACCGTGTTTTTCAACAAAATGACGAACTGATCAAATGACTCAATCTGACCCTGCAGCTTAATACCGTTAACCAGATAAATCGAAACCGGAACACGTTCACGACGCAGTGCGTTCAAAAACGGGTCTTGTAATGATTGCCCCTTAGCCATTCTATCTTTTCCTTATATGCTTGTTGTTTGTTGCAAGTAGAACCTATGGTTCTGAAAAAACTGCGTAAAAATTTGCGCACGATAACCCATCAATTGTACACAATCACCCATGCTTCGCACTAAGAACCTGTAACACTGTATCACGCGCCAGCCGGGGCTCGTCACTGTCAAGCCAGTGAACATTTTCCCAACCGCGTAACCAGGTCATCTGTCGCTTAGCAAGCTGCCGGGTTGCGCAAATTCCCCGATAAACCATCTCGCTGTAATCGATTTCGCCCGACAAATAAGACCACATCTGACGATAACCAACACAACGAATGGAAGGCATGTCCGTATGCAAATCACCTCGTGCAAACAGGGCCCGAGACTCCGCTTCAAATCCTGACGCCAACATCTGCTCAAAACGCAACGCGATGCGCTGGTGCAGCAATTCGCGGCTCGCGGGGGCGATGGCAAACTGTTGCACGTCGTAGGGTAACGCTTCACCGGATGTTTTTGTCAGTTCCGTTAAAGTTTTACCCGAAATAAAAAAAACTTCCAGTGCTCGCGAAAGTCTCTGCGGATCATTCGGATGAATACGACTGCCGGCAACCGGGTCGATTTCACACAGCTGGCGGTGTAAAGCTTCCCAGCCTTTTTCACGCGCCGTTTGCTCTATCCGCTGACGAACGTCGGGATCGGCCGAGGGCAACGGCGACAATCCTTCAAGTAACGCCTTGAAGTAGAGCATGGTTCCACCAACAAGCAACGGTATTCGTCCGGCTTCAACGATATCCGCCATTTCTGCTAAAGCATCCCGCCGGAACTCCGCTGCCGAATAGGTTTCTGCGGGGTCGCGGATGTCGAGCAGACGATGGGGCGCCACTGCTAACTCCTCAGCCGACGGTTTCGCCGTGCCAATATCCATCTGACGATAGATTAAGGCAGAATCTACGCTGATTAGTTCCACTGGTAACTGCTTACGCAATTCAATTGCTAAAGCCGTTTTGCCAGACGCCGTGGGTCCCATCAAAAAAATAGCCTTTGGCCGGCCAGCCTGGTTTAATTCACTCATGCTTCAACGCGTTGATCGCGCTCTCAATCTCTATGGGCTGTAATAAGCCTGAAGGCGGCGATTTCAGCAGCTGTGGGCAAAGCCGTTCAAGCTCTGCCAGCAGGTTGATCGCCTGTGAGTGATTCCAGTCGGAGGACTCTGTATCCTGACGCCGCGCCAGCCACTGGGCCAGTTGCGTCGCAGAGATCTCCTGCTGCCGGGCGAGATAGCCTAACAGCTCAGGAATCAAGATTTGTAAATTTTGTGTTCGTAACGGTAAAGGCACCGCGCGCAATGTCACGTGGTCTCCTTCGGGCTGAAGTTCAATGCCCATCTGATTGAGCAGGCTGCTCTTTTCTTTTGCTGCCTGTCGTTCTTCCTGGGCGATTTTCAGGCGCACCGGGATCAATAGTGGCTGCGGTTTAAGCCCCTCTTCGCCCGGTTCAAGCTGCGCCTGTTTCAGCCAGCGCGCCGCCACCGGCAACGCCATCAGCATTAATGTCTGATCCTGCTCCAGCAGTGCAAAGTGATTGTGTAACACGGTCAGTACACGGCCAAAACTTTGAGCATGCGCGGCCAGTGGCGAGGGTCTTTCGGGCTGACGCGCTATCGGCTCGCGGGCTTTTGGCGGTGATGACGTGCTGACAGGCGTTTTCAGCAACTGCTGATAAACCGCCCCTTCACGTTGACGATACCCATTCTCTTTGTTCTGCCAGGCCGGAGCAGGCTGTGTTTCACGCCCGGATGCTGCTGATTTCTTCTCACTGACGGATGCCGATGGCTGCGCAAAATGATTACCGCCTGCTGCCTGACGGTTTTCCGGCTGCCAGCGCGGTGCGGGCTCTTCTGCCTGGAGCGCAGGTAAGGTCGGTGTCGCCATCGCCTGTAATGCGCTGACCACACCCTGATAGATAAAATCATGCACCAGGCGTGATTGATGAAACCGTACTTCGTGCTTGGCCGGATGGACGTTGACATCAACCTGATGTGGGTCGATCTCCAGATAGAGCACATAAGCGGGCTGCTGGTCATCCTGGAGCTGAGTCTGGAACGCCTGGCGAATAGCGTGGTTAATCAGTTTATCGCGCATCATTCGGCCATTCACATAGCAATACTGCAGATCGGTGACCTGGCGCGAACCGGCAGGGTCGGCAACCCAGCCGCGCAGCGAGAGGTCGTCATGCTGCCAGTCGATGCGCAGCGCATGCTGCATAAACGTGGTGCCGCAGATAGAAGCCAGCCGCCGTTCGCGCTGGCTCTCCTCGCTGACGGCCCGATACTGACGCATCATTTTACCGTTGTGGCTTAGCGAAAGGGCGACATCAAAACGTGCCAGGGCAATACGGCGAATGACCTCGTCGATATGACCGAACTCGGTTTTCTCGGTGCGCATAAATTTGCGGCGTGCCGGCGTGTTATAAAACAGGTCCAGCACTTCCAGTGTGGTACCACAGGGATGCGCCGCCGGTTTAACCGTTACCGCCATATCACGCCCTTCTGCATAGGCCTGCCAGGCTTCAGTTTGATCGGCGGTGCGTGAGGTGAGTGTCAGACGGGAGACAGAACTGATACTGGCCAACGCTTCACCACGAAAACCCAGGCTCATGATCGCTTCCAGGTCATCCAGTGAGGTTATTTTACTGGTAGCGTGACGGGCGAGTGCCATCGACAGCTCGCTTTTCACGATGCCGCACCCGTTGTCACGAATGCGAATCAGCTTTGCGCCGCCTTTTTCAATATCAACGTCAATACGCGTCGCGCCGGCATCCAGGCTATTCTCCACCAGCTCTTTAACCACGGAGGCAGGACGCTCAACCACTTCACCCGCCGCAATCTGGTTAGCCAGCTGGGGTGGTAAAATTTGAATCGGCATGGTTTTCCTTTTAGCTGGTAGCCCGGCGCAGGGGCCGGGCAAACAATCAGGATGCAGGAATTTTCAGGTTCTGCCCCAACATGACGTTGGTCGACTTCAGATTATTGGTCTGCATTATCGCTTTTGGACTGACGCCGTAGTGTGCGGCAATGCCGGTTAATGAATCGCCCACCACAACTTTGTGGCGCACAACGCCGCGCGGCGTAGCGCGCGTGGTGCGACTGGCGACTGCACTGGCCGGCACTTTGAGCCGCTGTCCGACCCACACCACATCCCGCTTCAGGGTGTTCATCTCACGCAGGGTGTTCATGCTGACGCCATACTGCGCGGCAATACCGGAAAGTGTCTCACCACGCGTTACCGTATGGCGCTGCGTTGCTCCGGTATATTGTGTCACACCTGTCGCCGGGTTGCTGGCGACGCTAACCGCTGGCGACGAGCCCAGCGGCCGGTTTTCCTCCTTTGGGATGGATTGCAGCGGGTGCGCCAGGAAATAAGTGCGCAGACCCTTATAGATCGACTGCGCAATCTTATCCTGGTGTGCGCTACTGCCAAGCAGTCGCTCCTCCGAGGAATTACTGATAAAGCCGGTTTCCACCAGCAAAGAAGGAATATCGGGTGAACGCAGCACGCCAAGACTGGCATGCTCAGGCAGACGTTTATGCAGCGACGTCACGCTACGCATCTGCTGCAACACTTTCTGGGCGATGTCATAACCGACCCGCTGCGAGTGGCCGAATTGCAGGTCAAGTACCGCCTGGCTGAGGTAGGGGTCGGCCTGACTGTTAGCCAGCAGGTCACCTGCGCCGCCCAGCAGCTCAGACTGTTTCTCTTTCTGCTCCAGCCAGTTAGCCATCTCGTTATTGGCCCGGCGGTTTGATAATACCCAGACCGATGCACCGGTCGCCGCATGGCTCGGCGCGGCGTCAGCATGAATTGAAACCAGCACGTTGGCGTTGGCTTTACGCGCCACGTCGGAGCGGCCCATAACCGAGATAAAATAGTCGCCATCACGCGTCAGGACGCCTTTAAACATCGGATCGTTATTCAGCAACACCCGCAGTTTACGTGCAATCGCGATCGTGACGTTCTTCTCTTTCAGTCCGCGCTGCCCGATGGCGCCGGGATCCTGACCGCCATGTCCGGCATCAATCGCCACAATCACGGTATCGTTCTGGCTAACGGCCCGGCCAGGACTCACGGTGCTGGCTGTGCTGGTCACGGACGTCACCGGATTCGAATTAAAGGGGTTAGCCGCTGCGGCACTCTGGGTGGGTACGCGCGTCGGTGCTGTGACGGGCGCAGGCACACTGCGCGTAACAGCAGGTGGCTTACCGGTAATGGTGAAGACTACGCTGTAGCTGTTGCCATTGCGTTGGGTGACCGCCCGGGTTTTACCCGCCTGCGTCAGCTCAAACACCAGCCGCACGCTCTGTTTATCTTTAGGGGTGCTGGTGCGAATTCGCTTTACGATGTTTTCACCGCTGAAATTTAACGGCAGCCCCTGAACCACGCCGCTCTGGCGCACATCCAGCACTACACGATTCGGGTTGTGCAGAGAGAAAAAGGCATAGACCGGCTGTCCGGCAAAGTTCAGCGTAACGGTAGCCTGACTATCGCCATTGGCCACTTTGATATCAGACAGCGTGGCAGCAAACAGGGGCGTACAGACCAGCAGCAGCAGTGATACCAGTGCTATTTTCATCCGTGACATCATGCCTCATCCCTGCTTTGACCAACGTGTTCAAGCCACTGCTGGCCGGACGCGGATTGTGCCGTCAGTTCTGCTTCACGCGCCTCACCCGCATAACGTAGCGTTAAGGTGAGATCGGGCTGTGGCAGAAAACCGGCACCCTGCTGAGGCCATTCCACCAGACAGATAGCATCACCGCTGAAGTAGTCGCGGATGCCCATAAACTCAAGCTCTTCGGGATCGGCAAGGCGATAGAGATCGAAGTGGTAGAGCGTACGGTCATCCAGCGTGTAAGGTTCAACGAGGGTGTAAGTAGGACTTTTGACATTGCCCTGATGGCCCAGCGCCTGCAGAAAGCCGCGGCTGAAGGTGGTTTTACCCGCCCCCAGATCGCCATAGAGATAAATCACTGCCGCGCTGCCACAGGCGCGCGCCAGCTGAGCGCCCAAACTGAGCGTAGCCGCCTCATCGGGCAAAGAAATAACACAGGTCTTCATGCTTCTTTATTCATCTCAGGATTAACAAACTGCCACAGCAGATCCAGTAAATCAGTGGCCAGCATACCGCGAGTACCGCGTTCTGCCGCAACCGCATCGGCCGCTGCACCATGTGCAACGCAGCCCGCGCAGGCCGCATCGAACAGCGTCAGTTTCTGACCCACCAGCGAGGCGATAATTCCACTCAGGAGATCGCCCATACCGCCGGACGCCATACCGGCATTGCCTACATCCGCAAAGGCCATTTCGCCCTGCTCGCTGGCAATCAGCGTGCCGGCACCTTTCAGTACCACTACGCCACCATAACGCTGCGCCAATGTCTGCGCTGCATGTAAGCGGTCACTCTCAATTTCACTGGTCTCGATATTCAGCAAACGCGCCGCTTCGCCAGGATGCGGCGTAATAATGCGATTCTGACGTTTCTCAGGACTGATTGCCAGCAGGTTAAGTGCATCCGCGTCCCAAAGCATCGGCTTTTCACTGCCTGCTACCCGCTTCAATGCCTGCTTTCCCCATTCGCGCTGACCCAGACCGGGTCCAATCGCGATGACATCAGCCCACTCCAGCGCCTCCGTCAGGCGTTCATCAGTCAGTTCATCGACCATAATTTCAGGCCGTGCGGTCAGAATAGGAATAATATTATCTTTGTGAGTGAGTACTCGCACCAACCCACTGCCGCTGCGTAACGCGGCTTCTGCCGTCATTCGAACGGCACCCGCGGTGCCCGCATCGCCTCCCACGACCAGCAGCCGGCCGTGACTGCCCTTGTGCGAGGTCGGTTTACGTGGCTTAAGCCAGCGGGTTAATGCGCTGGCATCATAACGGGCGATAGGTGCCTCTTCTCCGGCCAGAAAAGCAGCCAGACCAAGATCGGCATACCAGAGCTTTCCGATGTAGTCTCGCGCCTTGCCGGTGATCTGGCCCGGTTTCAGTGCGACCATACTCAGCGTATGACTGGCATTCATCACCTCGCCGGGCGCAGTGCCGTTGCGCGCGGATAAGCCAGAAGGCATATCAATGGCGACTATCGGTGCCGCATGGGCGTTCGCCTGCTGGATCAGTGTGGCATAAGGTTCTTCGGGCGCACGATTGCTGCCCGTTCCCAGCAGGGCATCGACAATCATATCAACCTGATCTGGCCAGGCCGCATCGGCCGCATGAATTTCACCGCCCGCATCCAGCCATGCGTCCCGCGCACGCTGTGCCTCTTCCGGCAGCGCTTTTTCACTTTCGCACGCCAGCAACGTGATGGTTTTGCCCGCCGCCTGCCCCAGACGCGCCAGCACATAGCCATCACCGCCGTTATTGCCATGACCGCACAGGATCAGCCAGTGGCTGGCCTCTGGCCAGTGCGCTGTCAGATGCTCGTAAGCGGCCTGCCCGGCACGCTGCATCAGCTCATACAGAGTAATCCCGAGCGCATCGGCTCCCTGTTGCTCAAGCTGTGCCACAGCCTGCGCAGGCCAGACAGAATATGGTAAACTGCGGCTGTTTTTCTTCGAATCCTGGTCACTCATGTCATACCCTCTCGATCTTCATGAACTCGCACAACAGATTAAACAGTGGGGATTGGATCTCGGCTTTCAGCAGGTCGGCATCACCGATACCGATCTCAGTGCAGAAGAGCCGCGCCTGCAGGAATGGCTCGATAAGCAGTATCATGGTGAGATGGCATGGATGGCGCGACACGGCATGATGCGGGCGCGTCCTCATGAGTTGCTGCCCGGCACGCTGCGCGTCATCAGCGTTCGTATGAACTACCTTCCGGCCAAAGCTGCCTTTGCCACCACGCTGAAAAATCCCCGACTGGGCTATGTCAGCCGTTATGCACTCGGTCGTGATTACCACAAAGTATTGCGCAATCGACTGAAAAAGCTCGGAGAAATGATCCAGCAGCACTGTGGCGAGCTGAATTTCCGGCCGTTTGTGGATTCGGCACCGCTGCTGGAGCGCCCGCTGGCGGCCAAAGCCGGACTCGGCTGGACCGGCAAACATTCGCTGATACTGAATCGGGAAGCCGGCTCGTGGTTTTTCCTCGGCGAGCTGTTGATCGACATTCCGCTGCCGGTCGACACTCCGCAGCAGGAGCAGTGTGGCCGCTGCGTTGCCTGCATGACCATCTGCCCCACCAGCGCAATCGTTGAGCCTTACGTCGTGGATGCCCGGCGCTGTATCTCCTATCTCACCATTGAGCTGGAAGGGGCTATCCCGGAAGAATTTCGTCCGCTGATGGGTAACCGGATTTATGGCTGCGATGACTGCCAGCTGATCTGTCCGTGGAATCGCTATGGACAACTCAGTGACGAAAGCGACTTTTCACCGCGCGCGGCTTTACATGCACCGGAGCTGCTCGATTTGTTTCAGTGGGATGAAGCGAAATTTTTACGCATTACAGAAGGCTCAGCCATTCGCCGTATTGGCCATTTACGCTGGCTGCGCAATATTGCCGTGGCGCTGGGTAATGCACCCTGGTCGCCCCACATCATTCAGGTGCTGGAACAACGACTTGGTGAGAGTGAACTGCTGGATGAACATATTCAGTGGGCAGTGATACAACAGCAGCAGAAACGTGAGCAGCTGGTAGTTGAAGTGCAGCCCGCCCAGCAGAAACGGCTGGTTCGTGCAGTTGAGAAGGGTTTACCGCGTGATGCATGATTGAACAGCGAGCCGCTGGATATCGTTTTCCACATGCTGTGAATAAAAATAAAAAGCCGTTGTCATTCAACTGCAACAACGCTGATTTCACTGTGGAATAACAAATTGAAATATCTTCATAAACATAAATATCAACCACTTATGAAAAATTTGTGTTTATTTAATAATGAGACTACCGCTGCGGTTAAATCACAAAGCTGTGGATAACTCTGTTCAGAAGATATTTACAGATCGCCCTGACAGGCATGAAAGATGGGGGGTGGTGCTGTGGATAACCTTCAGGAGACAACTAAAATCACGCGACCAAAAACAGCCATATAACGAACTGAAACAGGGGGTGATGTAAAATCTGGAGCGGGAAACGAGACTCGAACTCGCGACCCCGACCTTGGCAAGGTCGTGCTCTACCAACTGAGCTATTCCCGCATAGAAGGGTACTGCTTTATAAAACTGGAGCGGGAAACGAGACTCGAACTCGCGACCCCGACCTTGGCAAGGTCGTGCTCTACCAACTGAGCTATTCCCGCAAAGAGGTTACTGCTTACATTTTAAAAATCTGGAGCGGGAAACGAGACTCGAACTCGCGACCCCGACCTTGGCAAGGTCGTGCTCTACCAACTGAGCTATTCCCGCGCTTTGTACCGATACTAAATTCTTCACCGGTACGGGGTGCGCATTATACGAGAAATCGTTGCTGCTGCAAGCGTCTGAAAGCAAAATTTTTCGCTTTCAGCGCGTTTGCTGATTAAATCAGCAACCTGGTGATTTCATGCGCACCCGTCGTCGATTAAAGCTGCAAAAAGTGTTCGCGGTAGTAGGCCAGCTCCGCCACCGACTCGCGGATATCATCCAGTGCCTGGTGCGTTCCGCCTTTTTTGAAGCCAGGCAGGATCTCCGGTTTCCAGCGGCGAGCCAGCTCTTTCAGGGTACTGACATCCAGATAACGATAGTGGAAGTACGCTTCCAGCTCAGGCATATACTTAAACAGGAAGCGGCGATCCTGCCCGATACTGTTGCCACAGATTGGCGACGTGTTAGCCGGCACCCACTGTTTCAGGAATTCAATGGTCGCCAGTTCGGCTGCGCGATCGTCAATCTGACTTTCCTTCACTCGCGCAACCAGACCACTGTTGGTGTGGGTGCGGACATTCCACTCATCCATCAGCGCCAGCTGCGCATCGGACTGATGGACGGCCATGACCGGCCCTTCCGCCAGAATGTTCAGGTTGGCGTCCGTCACCAGGGTCGCAATCTCAATAATACGATCGTGCGTCGGATCCAGTCCGGTCATCTCAAGATCAATCCAGATCAGATTCTGTTCATTTCCAGTAGCCATGCTGTTTCCTGCGGTTGCGGTAGTCGTCATTCACGATGAATAAGGTGTATCATAGACGTTTTGCCCAGCCGGGCGAAATCTGGCTAACGCTGTGAGGGTGAGTGAGTAAAAATAAACTGTCGAAGGGCCAACAACGCCGCGTAAGCGCTAACCACGATCGCCGTCTCAACCAGCGCAAAGAGCGTCCGGAAGCGGATGACAACCTGTTTGGTGAAGCTGCAGATGGGGTCGTTGTCAGTCGTTTTGGCATGCATGCTGATGTTGAAGATAGTGCAGGCGTCGCCCACCGCTGCAATATCCGCCGGACTATCCGTTCGCTGGTCACAGGCGATCGCGTGCTGTGGCGTCCGGCGACCAGCGGCGGCAAAGGCATAGTTGAAGCGGTGCACGAACGCACCAGCGTATTAACCCGCCCCGATTTTTATGACGGCGTGAAGCCGATGGCGGCGAATATCGACCAGATCATCATCGTCTCTGCAATCCTGCCGGAACTGTCACTGAACATCATCGATCGCTATCTGGTGGCCAGCGAAACGCTGGACATTGAACCCTTACTGGTCCTGAATAAAACCGATTTGCTGGATGACGAAGCGCGCGTCTTAGTCGATCAGCAGATGGATATCTATCGTGATATTGGCTATCGCGTGGTGATGGTCTCCAGCCGGGCGAAAAATGGCCTGGACGATCTGAAAGCGGCCTTAACCGACCGCGTGAGTATCTTTGCCGGTCAGTCTGGCGTCGGCAAATCGAGCCTGCTGAACGCCCTGCTCGGCTTCGATAAAGAAGAGCAGGTCGCGATTCTCACTAAAGAAGTGTCGGATGGCTCAGGCTTAGGCCAGCACACTACAACCGCATCGCGCCTGTATCATTTCCCGCACGGCGGCGACGTGATTGATTCTCCTGGTGTGCGTGAGTTTGGTTTATGGCATCTGGAACCGGAACAGGTTACCCGAGGATTTGTTGAATTCCGCCCTTTCCTGGGCTCTTGCAAATTCCGTGACTGTAAACATGGCAGCGATCCCGGCTGTGCGATTCGTGAAGCGGTCGAACAGGGAAAAATCAACCGATCCCGTTTCGATAACTACCACCGTATTCTGGAGAGCATGGCACAGGTAAAAACGCGTAAAAATTTCCCTGAGGGTGAAAGTTAATCGGTATAACCGCGTCTGAGCGGATAAGCCGCTGCATTTTGCGAAGCAGATTCCGATCATGCGTCCGGACCGTGCAGCGTGCCGGAAATCAGGTATAGTCGCCATCTGAACGGGGCACTGCTACAATCCGCCCCCTTTTTACCATGTCCTGAAATAGCCAGGAGGCTAAGGTGTTTGATCGTTTAAAACTCGGCTTGAATCATATTCTCCCGAAGAAATGGCTGACTGAACTTGCCGGTTGGGGCGCCAGTCGCCGCGGTGGTTGGTTGACCAAACTGGTCATTGACATCTTTGTCTGGTTTTACAAAGTCGACATGGCGGAGGCGCGCAAGCCCGATACCGCCAGTTATCGGACGTTTAATGACTTTTTCGTCCGTCCGCTGAAAGACGATGCGCGTCCGGTGGATGCCGATGCCAGCCTGATCGCCCTGCCCGCAGATGGTGCTATCAGCCAGCTCGGCCATATTCATGGCGATCAGATTTTCCAGGCTAAAGGTCATCACTACACCATCGATGCTCTGCTGGCGGGAGATGAGCGGATGGCCGCTCAATTTGTGGATGGTGAGTTCGTCACCACCTATCTGGCTCCGCGCGATTATCACCGCGTGCATATGCCGTGCAACGGTATCCTGCGTGAGATGATTTATGTGCCTGGCGATCTCTATTCAGTCAACCCGCTGACCGCGCGTAATATTCCCAATCTGTTTGCCCGTAACGAGCGCGTCATCTGCTATTTCGAAACGGATATCGGACCGATGGTGCAGATTCTGGTGGGGGCGACGATTGTCGGCAGCATTGAAACCGTCTGGGCGGGCACCATCACCCCACCGCGTGAAGGTGTGATCAAACGCTGGCACTATCCGGCAGCGGATGATGAAGGTGCGGTAGTACTGCTGAAAGGACAGGAAATGGGTCGCTTTAAACTCGGTTCGACGGTCATCAACCTGTTCGCGCCTGGTCGCGTCAAACTGGCTGAAAGTCTGGAAGCAGAAAGCAAAACCCGTCTGGGTCAACCGCTGGCGATTGTGCTGCCGGTTGCGACAGACATTTCCGACGTCATCATCGACTAAATTGAGTGTCCTCTGTGCGTTCGATTCTCCTCCTGCTGCTGAGCCTGTGGCTCAGCAGCCCGGCCTTCGCGGCCAGCCTTCCTGATGCCAGCCAGCTCAAACAGCAGCTGGAAGAGATAAAATCGGCCAAAAGTTCTCCATCCCAGGCGGAACAGATCCAGACGATTGAAGCTGCCTTAAACTTCCTCTCCGAACGCGATGACTCGCTGGAGCGCGCGGCGCAATATCAGCAGGTGATTGATGACTTTCCGCGTCTGGCGCGCGAACTGCGTCAGCAGATCGCCACACTAAGCGACAGCGGAAAAACCGTACGCAGCAACATGAGCAGCGCCGAGCTGGATCAGGAGATTCTGCAGGTCAGCAGCCAGTTGCTGGAAGAGGGTCGTCAGGCACGCCAGGAGCAGGATCGGGCGCGGGAAATCAGCGATTCGTTGTCGCAATTGCCGCAGCAGCAGACTGAAGCGCGCCGGGCGATGACGGAGAGTGAACGCCGGCTGCAGGGCGTCAGCACCAGTTCACCACAGGGCCAGCTGCAACTGGCCGCTCGCCAGGCGGAAAGCGCCGCAAATAAAGCGCTCGTTGATGAACTTGAGCTGGCCCAGCTCTCCGCCAATAACCGTCAGGAACTGGCGCGGATGCGGGCTGAAGTTCACCAGCGTAAAGCGACGCAGCTTGATAACTATCTGCAGGCACTGCGCAACCAGCTCAATGATCAGCGGCAACGTGAAGCGGAAGTCGCTCTCGCCCGCACCGAGCAACTGGCGGAAAATAGCGGCGATCTGCCGCCGGCGATTAGCGATCAGTTTCGGGTTAACCGCGAACTCTCTGTTGCGCTGAATCAGCAGGCGCAGCGTATGGATCTGGTGGCATCGCAGCAGCGGCTGGCCACCAACCAGATTATTCAGGTCCGTCAGGCGCTCTCTACGTTGAGAGAACAGTCGCAGTGGCTGGGCGCCTCTAATCTGTTGGGCGAAGCGCTTCGGGCGCAGGTCGCGCGTCTGCCAGAGATGCCTAAGTCTCAGCAGATTGATAATGAGATGGCACAGCTTCGCGTACAGCGTCTCTATTACGAAGATCTGCTGGAGCGTCAGGAGACGCTGCGCAAAGGACGGCAGGCAGATGGTCAGCCCTTCACTGCAGAACAGAAGCGTATTCTTGATGCGCAGCTACGCACCCAGCGTGAACTGCTCAACTCCCTGATCTCCGGCTGTGACACCCTGATCCTGGAGATCACTAAGCTCAAGGTCGGCAACACCCAGCTGCAGGATGCGCTGACGGAAGTCAAAGACGCGACGCACCGCTATCTGTTCTGGACCGCTGACGTCAGTCCGATCGGTCTGAGTTATCCGCTGGATCTGGCTAAAGATCTTTCCCGCCTGCTGTCGCTGGATACGCTGGGCCAGCTTGGCAAAGCCATGGCGATGATGTTTACCAGCCGCAACTCGGTGCTGCCGATTATTGGTGCCCTGCTGCTGGTCGGTTTCAGCATCAGTTCGCGCCGCCACTTCAATGCCTTTCTTGAACGTTCTGCCAGCAAAGTCGGCAAGGTCACCCAGGATCGTTTCCGCCTGACTATTCGTACCGTGTTCTGGTCGATTCTGGTGGCGCTGCCGCTGCCGGTGTTATGGGGCGCACTGGGTTACGGCTTGCAGAACGCCTGGCCCTACCCTATCGCCGTGGCGATTGGCGATGGCATTACCGCCACGCTGCCGCTGCTGTGGGCATTTATGATCAGTGCCGCCTTTGCCCGCCCGAATGGTCTGTTCATTGTGCATTTCCGCTGGCCGCAGAACCGGGTAGCGCGCGCCATGCGCTACTACTCGCTGAGCATCGGCCTGATTGTGCCGCTGATTATGCTGCTGATCGCCTTTGGCAACCTGGAAGATCGGCAGTTCTCCTCGTCGCTGGGTCGCCTCTGTTTCATCCTGATCTGCGGAGCAATCAGCATTGTTACGGTAAGCCTGAAGCGATCCGGTATTCCGCTCTATCTCGATAAAGAGGGGAATGGCGAGAATATGGTGAACCGGATGCTGTGGAACCTGATGATCGCCATGCCGCTGATGGCTGCCCTCGCCTCCGCAGTGGGATATCTGGCGACCGCGCAGGCGTTGCTGGCGCGACTGGAAACCTCAGTCGCCATCTGGTTCCTGCTGCTGGTTATCTATCACATTATCCGGCGCTGGATGCTGATTCAGCGTCGCCGTCTTGGTTTTGACCGCGCCCGTCAGCGCCGTGCCGATATGCTGGCTAACCGGGCGCGTAGTGAAGAAGAGAAAGAGCAAAGCGCGCTGAATACCGACGCGATTGAAATCGAAGAACCGGTGATTGATCTCGATGCGATCAGTGCGCAGTCGCTGCGGCTGGTGCGTTCTATCCTGACGCTGATTGCCCTGGTCTCGGTGATCGTGCTGTGGTCAGAAATTCACTCGGCTTTCGGCTTCCTGGAGAATATTCAGCTGTGGGATGTCAGTACGTCCGTACAGGGCGTGGAGTCGATTCAGCCCATCACCCTTGGTTCAGTACTGATTGCTATTCTGGTGTTTATCATCACCACTCAGCTGGTGCGCAATATGCCCGCGCTGCTTGAGCTGGCACTGTTGCAGCATCTTAATCTGACGCCGGGTACCGGTTACGCCATTACCACACTGACCAAATATCTGCTGCTGTTGATTGGCGGGCTGATTGGTTTCTCCATGATTGGTATTGAATGGTCGAAGCTACAGTGGCTGGTTGCCGCACTGGGTGTGGGACTCGGGTTTGGTTTGCAGGAGATTTTTGCCAACTTTATCTCCGGTCTGATTATCCTGTTCGAAAAGCCCATTCGTATCGGCGATACTGTGACGATCCGCGACCTGACCGGCAGCATCACTCGTATTAATACGCGTGCTACCACCATTACCGACTGGGACCGCAAAGAGATCATCGTGCCAAACAAGGCCTTTATCACCGAGCAGTTTATTAACTGGTCGCTGTCCGATTCCGTAACGCGTGTGGTGCTCACCATCCCGGCCCCGGCCAAAGTCAGCAGTGAACAGGTAACCACCATTCTGGTTCAGGCGGCTGAGCGCTGCAGTTATGTGCTTGATACGCCACAGCCGGAAGCCTTCCTCGTCGATTTGCAGCAGGGGATTCAGTTGTTTGAGATCAGGGTACATGCTGCAGAGATGGGGCACCGTATGCCGCTGCGTCATGAACTGCACCAGCTGATTCTGCTCGGATTTGAACAACACGGTATTGAAATGCCGTTCCCACCATTCCAGATGCGCATGGAAACCCTGGGCAAGAAGCTCCCTGCCAGCAACGGTACGCCCGCAGCCCGCGCCTTCAAATCTGGCGGCCTGTAATGAAAACGCCCGGCAAAGCCGGGCGTTATTGCAAGTCTGATCCGTCAGTTACGGCTTAACGAACTCTTCACCCTGAGCAATATCTTTCTTCAGCGTATCGAGCATGCCTGACAGCGCCTGTTGTTCGAAAGCGCTGAGTGTGCCAATTGGTCTGCGTTCAGCAATCCCGTTTTTACCGAGCAGCAGCGGCTGAGAGAAGAAGCGGGCATATTCGCCCTCGCCTTCCACGTAAGCACACTCTATAACATTCGCCTCGCCCTTCAGCGCACGTACCAGTGATAAACCGAAACGTGCAGCCGCCTGGCCCATCGACAGCGTGGCCGATCCGCCACCCGCTTTAGCTTCCACCACTTCTGTGCCGGCGTTCTGAATGCGTTTGGTTAAATCAGCCACTTCCTGATCGCTGAAGCTGACGCCTTTGACCTGTGACAGCAGCGGCAGAATGGTTACGCCAGAGTGGCCGCCAATCACCGGCACTTCCACCTGATCCGGCTGCTTACCTTTCAGCGCGGCCACAAAGGTGTTAGCACGAATAATGTCCAGCGTGGTTACACCGAACAGACGGTTTTTGTCGTAAACGCCGTGCTTTTTCAGCACTTCTGCCGCGATAGCAACAGTGGTATTGACCGGATTGGTAATCACGCCAATCAGCGCTTTAGGGGCCGTGGTGGCAACCTGCTCAATCAGGTTACGAACAATGCCTGCGTTTACATTAAACAGGTCCGCGCGATCCATACCGGGTTTACGTGCGACGCCAGCAGAAATCAGTACCACATCGGCACCCTGTAAGGCAGGCGTGGCGTCTTCTCCACTAAAACCTTCAATAGCTACAGCAGTAGGAATGTGGCTGAGATCAACGGCAACGCCAGGCGTAACCGGCGCAATGTCATACAGTGAGAGTTCTGAACCTGCGGGAAGCTGGGTTTTGAGCAGAAGTGCGAGCGCCTGGCCTATGCCGCCAGCGGCACCGAGAACGGCAACTTTCATTCTTAACTCCTTATTAAGGTGGGGCAGAGATGGGCCGAAATTCTATCTGTGTCAGACCTTAATCAACTGCTCAGGCGATGATAAATATCCGCTGTTAATTCTACGTGTTTTCACACTTGCTCGCCGGATTCAAAAGTTACTTATCATTGCGCCTGAATGACCGACAACTTTGCCGTCGTCAGACAGAGAACGGCTGTGTGCGTTTTCTGTTACTACTTCTGATACTACACCACCAATAATATAACAACTTTGCAACCTTCGCCTTTCGGGGCTGTGACGGGGGTTTTGGTCTGAGCGAATTTATTTGCTATTATCGCCGCCCGCTAGCCGCCCGAACTCTGCTCATCAATCGACCGATTGCATAAAAATGCATTTAAATGCATAATCACCACTCTGCCGCGGGCGGATGCGCGGTTATTCTCTCTATTTATTGGTAACCTATGCGAAACCCATCGAAACAAGACGATCTGATCAAGGCTTTCAAGGCCTTATTAAAAGAAGAAAAATTCAGTTCCCAGGGCGAAATTGTTCAGGCGCTTCAGGATGAGGGCTTTGAAAATATCAATCAGTCCAAAGTCTCGCGGATGCTGACCAAGTTTGGCGCAGTACGCACCCGTAATGCCAGGATGGAAATGGTCTATTGCCTGCCCGCTGAACTGGGCGTGCCGACCACCACCAGCCCGTTAAAAAACCTGGTACTGGATATCGACTACAACGATGCGCTGGTGGTGATTCATACCAGTCCGGGCGCAGCACAGCTGATTGCACGTATGCTGGATTCGCTGGGGAAAGCGCATGGGATTCTTGGCACGATCGCTGGCGATGACACAATCTTTATTACCCGTGCGCGCGACTTTACGGTTAAGCAGCTGCACAGCGCGATCCTCAACCTGTTTGAACAGGAACTCTGACCGCTGACTGACGGCCTGCTATCCTGCCCCAGGTCGTCAGTTTGTTCTCTCTGCCCATAGTTTTGCGTCACACTGCTCCGCTGTTTAATACTGATAAGCCTGATTCAATACACCTGACTCCTGGTCAGTTCGTTTACTCTGCTTAACCTTCTGCGCTATTTTACACTGCTTTACATCACTGATCCGGCACCATTGCCCGGATCCAGATCAAACTCCAGCCCAATACGCTTCATAGTTTCGCACTAAACGCTAAAGTGATCTATCTCACTGTTTTTGTAATTAAAATCGTCGTAAAGGCTATTTTTTATGCTGTTTTTATAACGTTAAGTTATTAAAAGTAGGCATAAGGATAAAGAATCACAAAAAAACATTATTAGCCGGGTATTAATTTCTATCGTTATTAGTTCTATACTTCTTTTCGTGATGCAAATCACACTAACTAGAAAGATAAAAATAGACGACGAGGAAATATCTATGAACGTAAAAACTACCATCGCTACCCTAAGCATTCTCTCTGCACTCTCATTTGGTGCAGTAGCAGCAGAATCTATTGATGCCGCGCAGGCACAGGATCTGCAGGCTGTCGGCACCATCAGTGTCAGCGGCGTCGCGGGTTCACCGATGGATATCAAACAGAAGCTCAGTGACAAAGCGGATCAGCAGGGCGCAAAAGCCTATCGCGTGATCGAGGCTTACAACAACGGCAATTATCACGCTACCGCCGCGTTGTATAACTAAACCCAATAATGCCAGCAGCTTTCTGTCTGACGCGCCTTTTTGCGCTCCGGAGAGCTGAAGCAAAATCTTCAGGAGAGTTGACCATGAAAACTAAATTAGCAATTGCTGCTCTTAGTCTGGCGTCCCTGTTCTCAGTGGGTGCCAGCGCCGCCAGCCTGGTATCGAATGAACAGGCGCAGGGTTTGCAGCCCATGAATCAGACCATCAGCATCGGTGGACGTAACGGCGACCAGACGCATATCCGTCAGGTGCTGTCAGAGAAAGCAGATGCACAGGGCGCAAGCCACTATCGCATCATTGAAAACAACCAGGACAACACCTGGCATGTCACCGCTGAGCTTTATAAATAATTAACTGTGATGACGTCTGAAGGCGCATAACAAATATCGACGACCCGCCCTTACGAGTAACCGCAGGTTGTTGAATGTAATGAGGAGATAATCATGAATATCAAAACAACCATTGCTACAGTCAGTCTGCTTTCCGTTATTGCGTTCGGCGCTTCTGCCGCACAGCTGGTAACCGGCGATCAGGCGCAGAATCTGCAGCCTGCGGGTACCGTGACCATCAGTGGAACCGCGGGATCACCTATGGATTACCGCGCAGAGCTTTCACAGAAAGCGGATGAGCAGGGTGCCAGCGCCTATAAAGTGATCGAGGCGCGTACCGGTGATAACTATCACATCACCGCACAGCTTTATAAGTAATTCCTCGTCAGATTAATGACGAACCCTTTGGCCCCGCTCGCCGGGGCCTTTTTTCATCTGATGTATTATCTGACATTAAAGTGCAGCCGGCCTTCCAGCTCCTCTTCCGCTTCATCAAATAACAGAATCAGCGCGCCATAACGCCGTCGCTGTCCTCTACCCAGATTGACAAACTCAATCTCCAGCGGCATCGGTAACAGATCCCCTGTCACAACATCCCACAATCCATCCAGATCGCAGATGCGGCGCTCCTCCAGCGCAAATCGCTCGCTGAACTGGCGAAAGAAATGGGCCTGGTCGACTATTTCATTAAAATCAAAACGCTCGATTTTCATGCTGACGGCTCCCATGCTCCGTCTGCGGGCGACCTCTGCCGCCCGTTCATGACCGTTAGCTCAAACCGCCCAGGTGCAGCGCTTTGACCTCCAGATACTCTTCCATACCCAGTACCGAACCTTCGCGGCCCAGACCCGACTCTTTCACCCCACCAAACGGCGCCAGCTCGGTGGAAACGGCACATTCGTTAATGCCGATCATGCCGCTTTCCAGCGCCGCTGAAACGCGAAACACCCGTTGCAGATTCTGGGTATAAAAGTAAGCAGCAAGGCCGAATGGCGTATCATTAGCGCGGCGGATGACGTCATCTTCATCATCAAAGCGGAAACAGGCAGCCACCGGACCAAAGGTCTCTTCCTGCGCAAGCTGCATGCCTTCATGCGCCTCGGTAATGACCGTAGGCTGCCAGAAGTTGCCACCCAGCGCATGGCGCTCACCACCTGCCAATAGTTTGCCGCCTTTTGCTACCGCGTCTTTAACGTGCTGCTCAACTTTTTCCACCGCAGACGCTTCAATCAATGGTCCGACAATCACGCCTTCATCCATGCCATTACCGACTTTGAGCTTGCTGACTTCGGCTGCCAGCTGCTCAGTAAACGCATCATAGACAGCGTTATGAATATAGAAGCGGTTAACACTGACGCACACCTGACCCGCATTACGGAATTTGTTGGCAATGGCACCCTGTATGGCGGCATCAAGGTCGGCATCGTCGAATACGATGTACGGCGCATTGCCTCCCAGTTCCATCGACACTTTCTTCATGGTTTCGGCGGCATTACGCATCAGCAGCTTGCCCACCTGCGTTGAGCCGGTGAACGAGATTTTACGCACCGCTTTGCTGGCCATGATCGCATCGCTGATAGCATGAGTATCACCCGCCACCGCATTCAGCACGCCATCCGGCACGCCCGCCTGCTTCGCCAGTGCCAGCAGGGCAAAAGCAGAGAGTGGCGTGTTATTAGCAGGTTTAATGATGCCGGTGCAGCCCGCAGCAAGCGCGGGCCCCAGTTTGCGGGTCAGCATCGCCATCGGGAAATTCCACGGCGTAATGGCAGCCACTACGCCAATCGGTTCGCGGGTCGCCAGAATGCGGGATCCGGGTTTTGCGGGCGGAATGATCTCGCCGTTCGCCCGTTTCGCCTGCTCGGCGAACCACTGAATAAAGCTGGCGGCGTACTCCACTTCTCCTTCGGCCTCTTTCAGGGGTTTGCCCTGTTCAGTGGTCATCAGTTGTCCCAGCCAGCGCTTGTTCTCAATGATCAGCTGGTACCAGCGATTGAGAATTTCAGCGCGCGCTTTTGCGGTCTGCGCCCGCCAGGCGGGAAAGGCACGTTCCGCTGCGGCGATAGCCTGTTCCGTTTCCGCCTTACCGGCTTTTGCCACCTGCGCAATCACCTCGCCGGTTGCCGGATTAGTCACGTCAAACGTGGACGCCGCCTGATGCCACTGACCGTCCGCTAAATAGCCGGTCCGGAACAGTTCGCTCTCTTGCAGTGATTTCATTGATTCGCTCCTGTCAGTTTTGCTCTTCCGTCTGGAGAGTATAGTTGGCAAAAGCGACAGATTTTGTGATGGGTGGGGATTGCACTGGCCGCTGCAGGTCGCAGCGGCCAGATTCAGATTTGGATGAGTGTGTTCTGGTACTTATCCAGCATCGTCGCCAGTCGTTTGACCGGTTCCGTTACGCTGACGGGTGCCTCGTAATGGACCAGTTTTTCCTGATAGACATCCAGCTCTTTAAGCAGACGTTCAAAGTAGTAACGGCGCTTGTCGTCGCTGCTGGCGGAGATCACCCGATCGGCGGTGTAACGCAGCTGTCGGTGATACGCAGAGAGATCGGCATTAACTGGCACTTCTGCGTCGCGTAATCGCTGATGACCGATGATCAGCGTCAGAGCGATGCGATATTTATTGATATCACCCGGAAACAGGTTCAGCAGCAAAAACAGTTGCTGATAGAGCGCTGGCAGATGATTTTCACGCCGACGCGCCTGATTGGTGGTCATGGCCGAGACCGCTGCATACATAAAGCGGTTCAGCAGTTTGCGGCCGGTGCGCGCCTTCGATTTATCCCGAATCAGCAGAATGACCATCATCGCGACAAAGCAGCCGATAACCTGACCGAGCACATTATCGAGGAAGACGTTAATGTGAAATTCCATCGGATTATCGAGAACCAGCACGTTGAGCGTACCAATCAACGCGCCCAGCGTGCCGAGCTGACGCCGCTGAATAAAGATGCCGCCGATAAAACCCAGTATGCCGATAGCGATGCAAAGCAGTAGTGCGCTCTGCTGTGTCGCGGGCAGAACATACATAAAATAGAGCGCCCCCAGCGGAACCGCGACCGTCATGCCGTAGAGAAAATCCTTGGCCATCATCAGCGGGTTAGGCATACGCATCGCCAGCGCGGTAATTACGGCCAGCATTACCATACAGCCACTGCCAGAGGTCCAGCCCGTATAGAGCCAGAACAGTGAACCCAACGCGGTTGCAACGAAGGTGCGGATGCCGTTAATCATCGCATGATGTGTTTCAGCCGAACGCGCCTGAATCACCACTTCGCGCTGCAGAATCTCCTCTTCCAGCGAGGTGATCCGGCTATTACTTTTGATTCCTTTCAGCAGCAACAGATATTCGGTAGCAGTGCCTACCCAGCTGGCCAGCGTGACCGGCGTTGATTTGCCGCTGGCACCAATCACCCGGCGCATCACTTTCATCCGCTTATGCACCTCTTCAACCGTCGAGGCCGGTTTTTCAACCATCAACCGATACTGGGGCGGAATGTAGTCCGGGCGGGAATTCTGAATGAGGAAGGTTTCGGCAGCCTGCGTTATCAGCGTCAGTGACAGGGTATTGAGCATCTGCAAGCGGCGGTTGCTGTTCTTCCAGCGTGATGATTCCATCATCAGCTGGCTGCGCATGCTATTCAGCGCCGTGGTGCGCCGCACCAGCGCGCTCCAGGCTTTGTCGACCTCTTCCTTATCACCGTGTGCGACGCAGAGTTGCAGCAGCTGGTAGTGGGCCACCAGCAGCGAATCAACTTCCGCGTCGATCACTTTTTTAATCGAACGGGGTGAGAAAATCATGTCGGCCAGAATAGCGCAAAGAATACCGAGTACGATTTCACTGCAGCGCTCTACCGCATATTGGGGCACCAGCGTCAGACCGCCGCTGGCGTTCGCCGTTACTACAATAATCAGCGCGGTGTAGCCGGCCAGACCCAGTGCGTAGGAGTTCTCGACTTTAATTAGCGAAGAGAGCCAGACGCAGAGTCCTGCCCAGATGCAGCACAGCAGCAGCATCACGACCGGTGCACGCACGGTGGCAATCATGATGGTCAGCGCGGCGATACAGCCAATAAATGTCCCGATAATACGCAAAACACCGCGATAGCGTAGTGCCCCGGAATAGGGATCGCCGCCTGCCGCAAATGCCGTACCACCTGCCACGATCCCGGCGGTCATCACCGCCCAGCGCGGCGTTTCAAGGTTAAAGTGAAAACCCACCATCAGCGCTAACACCAGCGCAAAGGTGAGCTTTACCGGGAACCGCAGGAACTCGATCATATCGCCCTCTTAACCAAACTCACGCAGGCGATTGAACAGTCGGACCATCGGTGAAACCTGTTCAGGCTGGCGATCGGCCTGACCGGTGATCACCACTGTCGCTGTCGTGCCCGCCGGGAAGCGATTGCCGGGCTGCTGATCAAGCCGGATGCGCACCGGCACACGCTGCGCCAGACGGACCCACTCCAGATTGGAATCTACCGTTGCCATGCCTTTATTGTCGACCGAGCTGCTGCTGTTGGTGACACCCGCCGCGACGCTGTCCACGGTGCCACGCAACACGATGTTGCTGCCAAGTGGAGTCACTTCCGCGCGGAAGCCCTTCTCCACGCCGTGAAGTTTGGTCTCTTCCAGGTAAGCCAGCACATAGAAAGAGTGCTGCTGAACCAGCGCCACCGCCACAGAACCCCGGGTAATAAATTCGCCCTGGTAGACGTTGAGGTTGGTGACCCAGCCATCGGAGGGTGCTTTCACGGTGGTGCGCTCAAGATCGATCTTCGCCAGATCGCGCGTCGCCACCGATTTTGCCAGCTGATGCTCACTGGTTTGCAGGTCGTTATTGGATTGTTCGATCGCCTCGCGCGACATCGCAGAGGTGCCAAGCTGATTGCGGCGGCCGGCTTCGCGACGTTTTTCACTCACTAGGGCCTGGTAATATTCAACATCCGCCTGTGCCTGATCGAGTGCCTTCTGATAGCGAGGGCGGTCAACCACAAACAGTGTATCGCCCTTCTTCACCAGCTGGTTGTCATGTACCGGAACCTCAGTAATCAGGCCAGTGACGTCAGGCGAAATCGCCACCACGTCAGCCGCAAAACGTGCATCACGGGTCCAGGGTGATTCGGTATAGAACACCCAGGCGCGGAAGATGATAACCACTGCGATGATGACCAGCAGAATAGTGATCGCGTAGCGCGCGATTTTTCTTATGAGTGCTTTCACTTCAACCTCAGACTAATAAACGGGAGACAAGGTAAAACACACAGCAGTAAAGCGCTGTATTAAAAAGTGCCGGATGCCAGACAAGATCGTAGATGCCGCTCGGCGTCAGCACGCGTTTCACTAACCAGAACAGCATCAGTGAAATAATCAATTCGATGAAAACGGGCGGAAAAGAGAGCCCAAACATGACAAATACCGGAAGCACACTCATCACAAATCCTTAGTTCGACCTTGCCGGGATACTTCGTTGCCTTTTCAGATGTCGCAGGAAACCCCTCTGGCAGCGTTATCCGAACCGCAGCTGGCTTAATAATAGCGTATCATCGAAGGGTATCAGGCAATGAAGAATCACCGGGAAATACCCCGGCGCGCTTATAATAACGCGCCTGACTATACGTTTTCTACTGAATGTGATCTAAATCACTTTTAAGCCAGAGTAAATAATGGAACGACTGAAAGGTATGTCTGTCTTCGCCAGAGTGGTCGAACTCGGTTCGTTTACCGCGGCGGCTCGTCAGCTCCATCTGAGCGTCTCGTCCATCAGCCAGATCGTCGCGAAACTGGAGGATGCATTGCAGGTTAAGTTGCTGAATCGCAGTACCCGCAGTATCGGACTGACCGAAGCGGGTAAAATCTATTATCAGGGCTGCCGCCGTATGCTGGCGGAGGCGACGCAGGTGCATGAACAGCTTTACGCGTTTAACAATACGCCGATTGGCGTGTTGCGGATCGGCAGTTCCTCGACCATGGCGCAGAATGTGTTAGCCGGTATGACCAGCGATATGCTGCGGGAGTATCCGGGGCTGAGTGTGAATCTGGTTACTGGCGTTCCGGCCCCGGATTTGATTGCGGATGGTCTGGATCTGGTGATTCGGGTGGGCGCATTAAAAGACTCCAGTCTCTTTTCGCGTCGCCTTGGCGCGATGCCGATGGTGGTGTGTGCCGCAAAAAGCTATCTTGCCCAGCACGGCACGCCGGAGAAGCCGGGCGATATCGATAATTTTTCCTGGCTGGAATATAGCGTACGGCCCGACAACAATTTTGAGCTGATTGCGCCGGAAGGCCTGGTGACCCGCCTGGCACCACAGGGACGTTTCGTAACAAATGATTCGCTGACGCTGATCCGATGGCTGAAGTCGGGCAATGGTATCGCTTATGTGCCAATGATGTGGGTGATTGATGAGATCACCGCAGGCGAGATCGATATTCTGTTTCCGCACTATCAGTCCGATCCGCGTCCGGTGTATGCGCTCTATACCGAGAAGGATAAACTGCCGCTGAAGGTGCAGGTCTGCATCGATTATCTGACCGGCTATTTTGAACAGGTGGCTGAACAGTATCAGCAACACCGTAAAAGCTGACAACCCGCCGGGCGGCGGGTTGTTGAGGTCACATCAGGCGGTGCCGCCGATGGTCAGTTTATCCAGCTTCAGGGTGGGCTGACCGACACCGACCGGCAGGCTCTGGCCCTCTTTACCGCAGACGCCCACGCCTTTATCCAGCGCCAGGTCATTACCTACCATCGAGATTTGCTGCATCGCTTCAATGCCGGAGCCAATCAGCGTGGCACCTTTGACCGGTTTGGTGATTTTGCCGTTTTCAATCAGATAAGCCTCTGAGGTTGAGAAGACAAATTTGCCGGAGGTGATATCCACCTGACCGCCACCAAAGTTCGGCGCATAGATGCCGTACTCAACGCTTTCAATAATATCCTGCGGCGATGATTTGCCTGCCAGCATATAGGTGTTAGTCATGCGCGGCATCGGCAGATGTGCATAAGATTCACGACGTCCATTCCCGGTCGGGCTGACGCCCATCAGTCGCGCATTCAGCTTGTCCTGCATGTAGCCTTTCAGCACCCCGTTCTCAATCAGCATGTTGTACTGACCGGGAACGCCTTCATCATCCACCGCAAGTGAGCCGCGCAGCCCTTCAAGGGTGCCGTCATCCACCACGGTACACAGCTCAGACGCGACCTGCTGACCGATTTTACCGCTGAACACCGAGGTGCCACGGCGGTTGAAGTCACCTTCCAGACCGTGACCGACCGCCTCATGCAGCAGCACGCCCGGCCAGCCCGCACCCAGCACTACCGGCAATGCGCCAGCAGGAGCCGCCACCGCAGAGAGATTAACCAGCGCCATGCGCACCGCTTCACGCGCCCAGGCGTCAGCGCGCACGTCGCCATTTTCATCTTCAAGGAAGAACGCATAACCGGTGCGTGCACCGCCGCCGCTTGCGCCGCGCTCACGCTTGCCCTGGTCTTCAACCTGAACGCTGATAGAGAGGCGAACCAGCGGACGAACGTCTGCCGCCAGCGTGCCATCAGTGGCCGCCACCAGCACCTGCTCGTAAACACCGGTCAGGCTGGCATTGACTTCCTGCACACGTGGGTCAGCCGCGCGGGCGACTTTATCGACGCGATGCAGAAGGGCAATTTTGTCTTCACGCGTCAGGCTGCTCAGCGGATCGACCGCCGAATAGAGTGAACGGTTCATCACGGCAGAAAGCGTATGGGCCTTGCCGTTTCCCTGTTCGCGTACAATGCTGCGAGCCGCTTCAGAGGAGAGACGCAGCGCATTCAGCGTAATCTGGTCGGCATAGGCAAAGCCGGTTTTCTCACCGCTGACCGCGCGCACGCCGACGCCCTGATCGATATGGTATGAGCCATCTTTAATGATTTTGTCTTCCAGCACCCAGGATTCGTGAAAGCTGGACTGAAAATAGAGATCGGCATAATCCAGACGACGTTCTGAAAGCTGCCCTAACAGGGAAAATAGGTCCTGCTGATTAATGCCGTTAGCAGTCAGTAACTGCTCACTTACCAGGTTCAGAGTCATCGTTTCTCACTCATTATGTGCTCAGATAATCATAGCCTGCGGTAATTCCGGTACGGCGTCAAATTCACTTGTTGTCTGTTTCACGCGGTTTACGCAGTACTTCATTGATTTCCGGTTTATCCAGTGGGCCACTGATGTGATAACGCAGCAGCGATATCTTGTTCCACAGGGGGCCCAGGACTTTACTGGCAGCAAATACCGCCGCGCCAATCACCGGATTAATCGCAAAGGCGGTCGCTACTCCGACAGAGGCAGAAATCTCAGGCGCAACCACCGCTTCCATATCGATCTGACGTTTCACCAGGTCGAGATTGCCCTGCATGGCGATGTCTGCTTCCAGTCCATCTACCAGCAGGTTATCGGTGCGCATGACGCCGTTTTCGATCCAGGCCGTGCCGTTAATCGAATCGAAATAGAACGCGTTGGTGAAGGTGTCGCTGAAGTCGAAGCGCAGCTTGCGCAGCAGCGCATCGAAGCTCACCAGACGCAGGATTTTTCCCGCCGTGCCGGTATTCACATCTGCAATCTGGCCTTTGCCAAAGTGGGTCTTCAGGGTGCCACTCAGTGTCTCTGCAGAGGGCTGCCAGGGTGCAGAGCGCCAGTGCAGATCGTAAGCAATATTAAAGGGCGCATCGCGCAGCGGCGTGTTGACGCCAAACCAGTTGGTCGCGTTATTAATATTCGGTCCCTTAAGCGTGCCCTTCAGCGAGGTGCGCTGGTCGTCCGGGCGATTAACCCACTCACCGTTAATTTTAAGCTGGGAGCTGCCGGTATCCACTTTTCCGTTAGTAAGCGCTAACGTATCTCTTTTAGGCTGCAGCACCGCGGAGACCTGGCCATATTTCTGGCCCAGTACCCAGCACTCTTTACAGCGCAGCTGTAAGGCGGGCCACTGGCTGAAGTTAATGTTTGTGGTTTGCTGAGAAGGCGCTTTGCCGCCCTTGCCTGTCTCGTTTTCCCATTGCGGATTGTAGTAGAGGTAATCCAGGTTCACCTGCCATGGCGCTTTGGGGGCCATCGCCAGTTCACCGCGCAGCTCTTTCGCACTGACGCTGACCTGGCCATTGCCGCCTGAACGCTGTGCCAGTGTCGCTTCAACGTCATGCCATTGCTGCCCCGCCAGCGTGACCGCCGGACTGCGTAGCGTGATGTTACCCGGCAGCGTGACGCCACCCGTCTGGAAGTCGCTGCCGCCGCCTGTCGTCCCCGCACCTGCAGAACCGCCGGCAGCCATCATCGCTACCCAGGCCTCGCCATCCAGCACGGGCAGATTCAGTACCATGCCCTTATGGTCGGGTAGCGCAGGCGTTTTCTGTGCATCATTCAGCCAGATGCCACGATCGACGCGCAGCGTCGGTTCCAGCAACCAGCGGCTGTTAAAACGATGGTTTGCATTGACGCTGCCGCTGAGATCGAAATGGTTCAGGTCACCACTGGCCTGAATGGCAACTGGCATCGCCTCACCGGCTTTCTTATTGAGCGGCGCAGGTAAGTGACTACTTACTTCTTTAGCATTACCGTTCAGCGTCACGTCATAACGCGCCCCGCCATGATGCGGTAACGTAATATTGACGTCGCCCTGCCACGGCAGATGCCCGCCGAGCTGCTTGCTGACGGCTGCCGGAATCTGGCTGATTTTCGCGGGTTGCCAGTCGCCCTGAAGTTTGACGTTAACGCCAAAGTCATCCGGGTTCTCGTGGGTGCTGAAACGAACGCCCATCGGCTGCCCGAACCAGTTCGCCCGCAGATCCTCACTGGCCAGATTGCCGTTGTCATAACGGAAGCGACCAGAAAGATTGTTGATGGTGGTTTTTAACGGTTTGATAAACAGCGCGTTGTTGTTCAGATCGACATTACCGCGGGCGTGCACCTGCTCTCCATCCAGTGGGATGTTCAGATTCAGATGGCCACCGACACGGCCTTTAATTTTCAGCTGCTCCAGTGCGGCACCCAGTGACGGTTTAAGCGGCGTCTGATCGAAATAGTCAGCGATCTGCTGGCCTTCACCACTGATATCCCCGTCGATGATCAGTTTTTCTTTCAGGTAGTCAGGGATCACCGCCGTGACGTTGTGAGCGTCTACTTCGCCCAGGTGCGCCATTGGCGCTTTCATCCACAGACCATCGTTCAGGAAGTTAAGGTCGACATCGAGATTGCTCAACGCTGGCCATTTGGGCTGAAACGCATAGGTCGCCTGGCGAAGCGGCACCCAGACCTGGAACATGCCATCATTGTGCTTGAACGGGAACAGCGCCGGATTACCGGCAAACAGCAGCGTGGCGTTGTCCACCCTGCCACCCTTCACCGCCCCACTCAGATAGTGCGTCAGGCTGTTACCCATCAGCGGCACCGGGAAGTAGCGCCAGGCATCGCCCGCATCAGTAAGTCGGATACCCGCCAGAATATCCAGACGGGGCTCGCCGCCGCTATTCTGCTGGTAGCTGAAGTCGCCGCGCGCCCAGAGTGAGCGCGCTTCGAGGTTAAGCTTTTCACCCGCCAGCGTCAGGCCATGTTCATCTTTAAGCCAGCGCAGTGCCCCGGTCACCCGCTTAATCTCTAACGGAGCCTGGAACATATCGCCATAGGGAACGGTTGCCGCGCCCATATCCACACTGACCTGACCATGGCTCAGGTTGCCGCGTGCTTCTCCGCTCAGGTGACTGATGCCCGGCAACAGTTTCCAGTGCTGCCAGCTGAAATCACGCCACTTCACCTGTAAACGGGTGTTTTCAGGCTGCTGTAATGGAATATCCAGCGCCAGGCCATCGATGGTGCCCTGTGGCTGCAGCGTCTGCCAGTTTTCAAACAGGGCCGGAGAGAGCGGCGCAAATAACGGAACGATCGGCGCAATATGACTCAGCACCAGCTGTGTGGCGCGCACCCGCACCTCCTGCTGACCATCCGGCCCCAGCAACTGCTTATCTTCAGGACGCCATAACAGCGAGAAGTGACCGGCGGGCCAGGCCTGACCGTCAGTGCTGAGCCGGGTCTGCGGCACATTGACCACCCAGCCATTCTGGAAGCGTGACAGATGCGCGGTCAGCCCATCGACCTCTATGCGGTGTCGTCCGGTTTCGCCCTGCCAGCTGGCACCGCCCTTGCGCAGCAGCAGATCGCCAGCATAGATGTCACCATCGCGCAGGTTAACCCAGGCCGCCAGGCTGAAGCGGGCACTGTCCAGCCGGGTATTGTCGCGCACCCAGCGGCCCAGCCATGGACGCATGTCGACGTCATCGGCCTGCATCCAGATGCGGCCGTCATTAAGTAAACCGTTACTGTCGTTAAGGTCGAGCCGCACCTGAACCACGCCGTGCTGACCGGTAAAGCTCGACAGACTGACTTCGCCTTCGGCGCGATGGCGGTTATCTTCATTGACCCAGGTGAGTCGGGGGATCGCCAGCTCAGCATGCTGGCCGGAAGGGGTACGGAAACGAATGGTGCTGTCGCGCAGATCAAAGTGGTCAAACTGACGCAGGAAAAGTTCGTTAATCTGCGCCGGACGGAAGCTGTTTTTCTCTTTGTCGTTGTCGAGTAAGGGGCGATTCGTGTCGAGATGCAGCTGCCAGAAGGTCAGATCGCGAAACTGCCAGCGCCAGTGCAGCAGAGACTGCCAGACGTCGAGCGCCAGATTGATACGTTTAATCGTGAGTTTGCCGTTTTCATGCAGATCGACGCTGAGGTCACGAACCTGCAGGGTTGGGCCGAAATTCTCCCATTTACCCTGTAACTGGCTGGCGTTGACCGGCACATCCGTTTTGTCGGAGATGAATTGCAGAAGGTTGTTGCGATAGCTGTCGAGATGCGGCATTACCAGACGCAATCCGCTGACCAGCAGCGCGACAATCACGATGATTGCCGCGACCAGCAGTAACAAAATCCTCGGCAACTGCCTCACTCACGCCTCTCCTTGTGTTCCGTAAACGACGGATAGTTGGTTCTCATACCCGACCGTCTTCAGATAAAAGCGTTAAAACGCGCATTTTATCCCAAACAAGGGCGTTTATTCAGCCTGATAACGGGCTGACGTTACATCATTACCACGTCGAACTGCTCCTGAGTGTAGAGCGCTTCAACATGAACTTTAACCTGCTTACCGACAAAGATTTCCACTTCAGCCAGCGCATGAGACTCGTCGGTTTTTAACGCCTCACCCACCGTCGGTGAAACATACACCAGGAAACGATCAGAATCATAGGCGTGGTGAACCCGCACAATCTCACGCATGATTTCATAGCAGACCGTTTCAACTGTTTTCAGGGTGCCGCGCCCTTTACAGACCGGGCAATCCTGGCACAGGACATGCTCAATGCTTTCACGGGTACGCTTACGCGTCATCTCTACCAGACCCAGCGCCGAAAAACCATTAATCCCGGTTTTGACCCGATCTTTACTGAGCGCGCTTTCCAGTGAATGCAGTACCCGGCGTCGGTGATCTTCATTGCTCATGTCGATGAAGTCGATAATGATGATGCCGCCCAGATTCCGCAGGCGCAGCTGACGCGCAATCGCCTGAGTGGCTTCAACATTGGTGTTGAATATCGTCTCATCGAGATTGCGATGACCAACAAATGCACCGGTATTAATATCGATGGTCGTCATCGCTTCGGTCTGATCGATGATCAGATATCCGCCTGACTTTAGTTCAACTTTGCGATCCAGCGAGCGCTGAATCTCATTTTCGACGTCAAACAGGTCGAAAATAGGCTGTTTACCATTGTAGAGCTCCAGCTTACCGGCCATTTCCGGGATATATTCACCGGTAAATTCCACCAGCATATCGCAGGTCAGGCGGGAGTCGACCCGGATGCGATCCAGCGCTGCGCCCGCAAAATCACGCAGAATACGCTGGGCCAGAGCCAGCTCACCGTAGAGCAGGCAGCGGGTCTGATTGCGCTTTTTACGCTCGCTAACTTTGGTCCAGAGACGTTTGAGAAAAGCCGCGTCCTGCGCCAGCTCCTCTTCGCCAATCCCTTCTGCAGCGGTGCGGATAATAAAGCCACCCAGATCGTCACAGTAGTCAGCGACTACCGCTTTAAGCCGATCGCGCTCTTTCTCACTCTCGATACGCTGAGAGACACCGACATGCGATGCGCCTGGCATAAAGACCAGATAACGCGAAGGCAGGGTAATGTCCGTGGTCAGCCGGGCGCCTTTGGTGCCAAGCGGATCCTTGACCACCTGAACCACCAGATCCTGTCCCTGACGCACCAGCTCGGCAATATCGCGCACGATGAAATTTTTCTTTTCGTCGCCCGCCACACATTCCGTATGCGGCATGATATCTGAGGCGTGCAAAAAGGCGGCTTTTTCCAGGCCTATATCAACAAAGGCCGCCTGCATGCCGGGCAGAACACGGCTTACCCGTCCTTTATAAATATTGCCAACAATGCCGCGCCGCGCTTCACGCTCAATATGGATTTCCTGAAGGATGCCGCCATCAATGTAGGCAACGCGTGTTTCAGAAGGCGTGACGTTAACCAGTAATTCAGCCGTCATGTTGACCCCTTACGGCACGCAGTGAGTGAAAATGGCTGAGCAACTCCGCTGTCTCAACCAACGGTAATCCGACCACTGCATGGTAACTTCCGTTAATTTTGCGGACAAAGTTTCCTCCCCTGCCCTGAATGCCGTATGCACCCGCTTTATCCATCGGCTCACCGGTAGCGATATAGTCGTCGATGTCGCTCTCCGTTAAGGTGCGGAATGTCACATCAGTCGTCACGATGCAATCCAGCGCCTGCTGGCTGTCGGCCAGCGCCACTGCCGTCATGACCTGATGCGTATGACCGGAGAGTCTACGCAGCATCGCGTGGGCATCGGCGGCATCGCGCGGTTTTTCCAGCACGTCACCATTCAGCACGACAATCGTATCCGCGCCCAGCACCGGCAGATCCTGCGCGGCCAGTTTTACACCCGCCTGCGCTTTGTCATTGGCCAGACGGCGGACATAACTCTCCGCCGCTTCATTCGGCTGACGCTGTTCTTCAACGTCAGTCACAATGCGCTCGAATGTCAGGCCAAGTTGAGTTAACAGCTCACGACGACGCGGTGAACCGGAAGCAAGATAGAGGGTTACCATAAATTTCCTTATTGAACAGCGAACTGACGACGAATTTTTCTCATAAGTAAGAATAGCCAGGGCCAGAGAATACCGTCGACGACACTGCTCCAGAAAATTTCAGGTCGGAATGAAACGTTGATTACCAGGAATTCTGCCCAGAAGACAATCACATCCATCGCCAGAGACAGCACCATAACCATTAACGCTTGCTGCCACAACGCTAAGTTGCGGAATAACTGGAACTTAAAGGCTATCAGGTAGGCGATGATACTGAGCGCCAGCGCACGTACGCCAAGCGTGGACCCGGCAATCAGATCCATGATGGCACCCAGCATAAATCCGCTGCCGACGTTGACCCGATGCGGCAGTGCAAGAACCCAGTAGATAAGGATGAGCAGCAGCCACGAAGGCCGGAACATATAAATTTCATCCGGCCATGGCATGATCTGCAGAACTAACGCGACCAGGAAAGAGAGCCAGATGACCCAACGTCCCTGGCTGCGATATCGACTCAAGGCTGCCCCCCGCGTGAACGCGAGGAGTTGTTCTGTCCGCTACTGCCACTGCTGCCTGTTGATGGAGCAGGCGGCCCCATCTGTGCGGCAGGCGCAGGCGGGCCCATTTCACCCGCAGGCGGTAAGACCTGCGGCATCATCTGCATCAGACGCTCATTCGCAACGCGATGAACTTCATCCTGCGGCAGCGGCATATCGCCATTACGATCCGCGCCCCACAGCAGCAGCAGATAACGCAGACGCTGCAGACCCGCGGTCGGATGCGCCTGAATCACCGTATAAGCGCGCTGCGTATCCACTTTCACTGAGGAGACCACGCCCACCGGATACCCCTCAGGGAAACGACCACCGATACCTGACGTCACCAGCACATCGCCGACCCGAATGTCCGTATTACCCGGCAGATGCTCAAGCTGGAGATCTTCAGTACAGCCGTTACCCGCGGCAATCACACGAATGTCATTACGCAACACCTGAATAGGCAGCGCATGTGACGCATCGCAGATCAGCAGAACACGGCTGGTGAGCTGTCCGACGGCGATAACCTGACCGACCACGCCTTTATCACTGATGACCGGTTGACCTTCATAGACACCGTTAACGCTGCCTTTGTCGATCACCACCTGGTCGGTGTAAGGATCGGTGCCGGTAGAGATTACCTGCGTCACCATCTTTTGCTCATCCTGACGCAGCGGTGAACCCAGCAGTTCACGCAGGCGTGCGTTTTCCTGCTTATATTGCCCCAGCATTAGCAGGTTACTGTTTTTCAGGAAGAGCTCACGACGTAACGCTTTGTTTTCCTGCTCCAGCTGCTGACGCGACGCCAGCGACTCTGACACGCCATCCAGCAGCTGACGTGGCCCATTAGCCAGGAAGTAAAACGGACTGACCGACGTATCCAGATAGTTGCGTATTTGGGTGAAAGAGCTCACACGGCTGTCGGCAACAATAATGGCAATTGCCACGATGACCGCCAGGAAAAGACGCAACTGCAGGGAAGGTCCCCTGCTAAAAATCGGCTTCATATAATCTGCGTGATCCTCGACAACAGGAGAGGAAGCGACGGCCAAACACCGTGCTTCCCTGGGCTGAACGCACTGTACCGGCACACATTTCGCCGGTTCACATGTCACTCCCTCGCATGATCATTGCGTTCTCAGCCGGTTGAGGCAATTATTCTTCGCTGAACAAATCGCCGCCATGCATGTCGATCATTTCCAGCGCCTTGCCGCCACCGCGAGCCACACAGGTCAGCGGATCTTCAGCAACAACAACCGGAATACCCGTCTCTTCCATCAGCAGGCGATCCAGGTTGCGCAGTAACGCACCACCACCGGTCAGCACCATGCCGCGCTCTGAGATATCGGAGGCCAGCTCAGGCGGACACTGCTCAAGAGCAACCATCACCGCGCTGACAATGCCGGTTAACGGCTCCTGCAGCGCTTCCAGAATTTCGTTGGAGTTCAGCGTGAAGCCGCGCGGTACACCCTCTGCCAGGTTACGGCCACGAACTTCAATTTCACGGACTTCATCACCCGGATAAGCTGAACCAATCTCATGCTTAATGCGTTCTGCGGTCGCTTCACCAATCAGTGAACCGTAGTTACGACGCACATAATTAATAATAGCTTCATCGAAACGATCGCCACCAATACGTACGGATGAGGAGTAGACCACACCGTTCAGGGAGATCACCGCCACTTCGGTAGTACCACCACCGATATCAACGACCATTGAACCGGTCGCTTCAGAAACGGGCAGACCTGCACCAATAGCTGCAGCCATCGGCTCTTCAATCAGAAAGACTTCACGCGCGCCGGCGCCCTGAGCGGATTCACGAATCGCACGACGTTCTACCTGCGTGGCCCCGACGGGTACGCAGACCAGCACACGTGGGCTGGGACGCATAAAGCTGTTGCTGTGAACCTGCTTGATGAAGTGTTGCAGCATCTTTTCGGTCACGAAGAAGTCAGCGATAACGCCATCTTTCATCGGACGGATAGCGGCAATATTGCCTGGCGTACGACCGAGCATCTGTTTGGCGTCATGACCCACGGCCGCGACACTTTTCGGTGAACCGGCACGGTCCTGACGAATAGCAACCACAGAAGGCTCGTTCAGCACGATGCCTTGTCCTTTTACGTAAATCAGGGTATTCGCGGTACCCAGGTCAATGGACAAGTCGTTGGAAAACATGCCACGAAATTTTTTAAACATACTAAGGGATAATCCTGCAAGCTGGGGGCGGAAAATAAAATCCGCTTACTTTACCAACCACACGAAGCTGCCACAAGGCGCAAAAACGTTCTGCTTCGGTGAAAAAAGACGCCTGATTGCGTTTAAGTCATCTGAACCCGCGATCCGTAGCAGCAGAATGGCGACCAGACGCCATCAGTGCTGCATTTAACGTGATTTCCGCTTGCCATGCCCGACATAAAATTTAACATTTCCGGCACGATGGTTATGGGTTCAGATGCGGTTTAACATTAAAAAAAACCGTCAATTTCTGTCATTACGACAGCAAATCATTAAATACGGTAACGTTGGGAATACTTCTTCACGTTACTGTTAACCGGAAGCGAAGGGGCAAAAAAGTCGCCCTGCCCGCCTGCCACACCCAGCGCCACTAATGTCTGCCACTCCGCTTTGGTGCGGACACCGGTGGCAAACACCTGAATACCCGTGGACTTACAGACCTCCAGCAGACTCTGTACAAACAGCTGATTGGCGGTCCGTCGTTCAATGTTGCGCACCAGACCTGCATCAAGCTTGATCAGTTCCAGCGGCAGCTGTCGTATATAGGCACTGCTGACGACGGTTAAACCCGCCTGATTCACCGCTACACGGCAGCCAAAAGCCTTAAGTGCACGGAATACTGGTGTTAAATGGTCGATGTGTTGACAGACATCTGCCTCGGCAAGTTCAAATAAAAATCGTTTTCTTTGTGATTTGGGGCACTGCAGCAGCATATTCTGTAGCCAGAGGACAAATGAACGTTGCAGGAGCGAGGTCATCGTCACCGGCATCACCAGCGTCTCTTCCGGCCACAGTTCAGAGAGTGCCGCGATGCGCGTGACCAGCTGACGATCCCAGCCATCAGCCATACCGAGCTGCTGTACCAGCGGCATATATTCAGCGGCCAGCACCTCTTTATCGCCGTCAAAGATACGGGTCAGCATGACCCGATGCTGTACTTTGCCTTCGATATTAACGGTGGGTTTATGGTACAGCCGCGGACCACCGCGGCTTAACGTATTCTCCAGCAGGGTTCGCCAGCGCACGCTGCCCCGCCCGGCGTCCTGAGGGTTTCCTTCACCATTAATCCAGTTATTACCACCCAGCAGTGCTGCACGTCGCGTGGCCATTTCGGCATTTTCTATCACCTGCAGGACGGTCTGCCCGCTGTGCCAGGCGGTGATTCCGATGTGGATCAGATCATCGCGATTGACCAGGCGCATCGGTGGCAAAGAATCAACAGCATTGATCAGCTGATCGGCAATACTGTTTGCCTCTTTAAGACTGCGATGCGGCAGTAATACGGCAAAATCACTGCGAAAATAGCGTGCCAGCAAAGCGCCGGGATAGCGCAGCACAAAGGTAGAGAGCATGTTGACGAAATTGAACAGGTACTCCTCAACCAGCGCTGGCTCCAGTGAATCTTTCAGCGCGTCCAGATCGGGCAGGCGCACCATCATCACCACACCATGGGTGCCGACAGCTTCCTGATCTTCCAGAAGGGTCGCGAGCTGGTTATCAAAGAACAGTCGGTTGTTAAGGCCAGTGCGTCCATCCTGCGCGGCAAAGGTGCGGATCAGCGTGTCGATACGCAGGCGCTGTTCGCCCGCTTCCTGTAGATCCGCCAGCAGTATATCCATCGCGCGACTCGCCCTGGGTGGCCACTCATCCACATCCCGTTTCGGCACAACCCCACGTTCGCCGTTGATAATCGCCTGTGCCCGTCCTTCAAGATGCTCCATGCCGCGCCATTGACGACTAAGCCAGCGATGCATCATCAGCAGTAGCAGACTCATCACCAGCATGACCGTAAACAGAATGCCCAGCGTAGAGGTGCCGGTGATGGAGCGCAGCCAGGTTTTGGCAGGATCAAGGGTCACAACCCGCAGCTGTAAGCCGGTCTGGTGCATCAAAGGCACATCGACCTGGATAAAACGATTGGGTTCGTCTTCCAGCATCTGGTTTTCGTGTCGGGAGAGTGTGAGGAAAGTCTGCCTGCCGTTATGAAGGGAAATCTGCTCGGCATTCATTATTGGCATCATGCGCGTAAGCCAGTTATGAAGCTGTTCTGGCGTCTCGGAGAACATCGCCTGATCGACCTCGGTCGCCAGCACCTGCGCCCGATGTTCAACCCGCTGATGACTGAACCAGAAAACACTGAATGCGCAGCCTGCCAGCATCAATGACATCGCCAGCAGGCTTAAAAAGGTAATAAACGCAGATAATTTTGTGGTTAATCGCATCCCTGTGCCTGTATTGCTGCGGTGATAACCGGATCACCCCACCTTGTACCGTCAGCCTGACGAAAACGCGAGCAAAATAGCATAATTTGCCGCTGCCGACAGCGCCGAGTCGCATGAAGCCGAAGTATATCGTCGGGATAGGATTGCTGACGTTGATCCCGACACTTTTCAGCGCATTCTCATCGCACAGGCCAGCCAGGAAATTTCACATTTTCAGGGCGAAACTGGCTGATATCAGCGATAGTCATCATGCTGGTTGATGACATCCTGTCTGGAGAAGCCCCATGAAACGCATACCCTGTCTGACCGAAGCCGACGTAACGCCGGAAAGCATATTTAATATGAAGCGCCGCCAGGTGCTGAAAACGCTGGGACTAAGCGCTGCGGCGATGGGTATGCCGGGCGTGGCTAATGCCGATATTCTCAGCTGGTTCAAAGGCAACGATCGCCCACCTGCTCCAGCAGGCCGACCGCTCGACTTCACCAAACCGGCGCAATATCAGGCCGATCTGACGCTGACGCCTGCGGATAAAGTTTCCGGCTACAACAATTTCTATGAGTTCGGGCTGGATAAGGCCGATCCGGCTGCCAATGCCGGAACACTGAAAACAGAGCCCTGGAAACTGACCATTGATGGCGAAGTGGCGAAACCCCTAACCCTTGATATGGATGACATCTTCAAACGCTTTGCTATGGAGCAGCGAATCTATCGCATGCGCTGCGTAGAGGCCTGGTCGATGGTGGTGCCCTGGGTAGGCTTTGAGCTGAATAAACTTCTCTCGCTGGCGGAACCCACCAGCAAAGCGCGCTTTGTTGCCTTTCAGACGCTCTACGATCCTGAGCAGATGCCGGGCCAGAAAGATCGCTTTATTGGCGGTGGCCTCAATTATCCCTATGTCGAAGGTTTGCGTCTGGATGAAGCGATGCATCCGCTGACAATACTGACCACTGGCGTCTATGGCAAAGCGCTGCCGCCGCAGAATGGCGCGCCGATTCGTCTGGCGGTGCCGTGGAAATATGGCTTTAAAGGCATTAAGTCGATCGTCAAAATTACGCTGACCGACAAACAGCCGCCGACCACCTGGAACCAGATTGCCGCCGACGAGTATGGTTTTTATGCCAATGTGAATCCCCATGTCAATCATCCACGCTGGTCACAGGCGACAGAGCGGTTTATTGGCCCGGGCGGCAGTCTGAAGGTCGAACGTCAGCCAACGCTGCTGTTTAATGGCTATGCCGAACAGGTGGCGTCGCTCTACCGCGGCATGGATTTACGGGAGAATTACTAAGTGGTCCGCCTGTCGATAAAACAGATCATGTGGCTCAAGGTGATCCTGCATCTGGCAGCCCTGTTGCCGCTGGTCTATCTGGTGCTTGCCGCGATGCAGGGTGGGCTGAGTGCGGACCCGGCAAAAGATATTCAGCATTTTACCGGCCACATGGCGCTGAAGCTGCTGCTGGGTACGCTGCTGGTTTCACCCCTGGCACGCTACGGCAGGCAGCCGCTGTTAATCCGCACCCGGCGCCTCCTCGGCGTCTGGACGTTTGTCTGGGCCTCACTCCACCTGCTGAGCTACTACCTGCTGGAATTGGGCGTGGATAATCTGCGTCTGCTGGGCAGCGAACTCATCTCCCGGCCCTATCTGACGCTGGGAATTATCAGCTGGCTGCTATTACTGGCCCTGGCGGTAACGTCGTTTCAGCGCGCTCAGCGCAGGCTTGGTAAACGCTGGCAAACCCTGCACAATGCGGTCTATCTTGTGGCGATTCTGGTGCCGATTCACTATATCTGGTCGGTGAAAACCGTGTCCCCACAGCCACTTATCTATGCCCTCATTGCTGCACTGCTGTTAGCCTGGCGTTACAAAAAATTTCTCAAATGGTGGCCCCGCTAGCACTTCACCCGTTGTTTTCCTCTGCTGTTTTCTGATAAAAGATGTGGCCCGCAGGCCACATCCGATCATCTTCGCAGATAAGACCAGTATTTTGCTGCGAAATGACACGAAACGGATATAATGCCCGGCTTTATTGCTCGTCGGGTCTTCTTTTTCAGCCTGAAAGGTGACAAATGAAGATTCGCAAGGTATTTTACGCGATGCCTCAATGATTGCGGGAGATGGCAGCACGATGGCGCATAAATTACATATTCTGCTTTTAAACGGGCCCAACCTGAATCTGTTGGGAACACGTGAACCTGAGAAGTATGGTCATACCACGCTGAGTCAGATCGTTGACGATTTGACGCGTCAGGCAGACCAGTTGAATGTGGAGTTGAGCCACCTGCAAACCAATGCTGAATTTCAGCTGATTGATCGCATTCATGAGGCCAAAGGCAATGTGGATTACATCATCATTAATCCTGCCGCGTTTACCCATACCAGTGTCGCACTGCGTGATGCCCTGCTGGCGGTAGAAATACCGTTTATCGAGGTTCATCTCTCCAATGTGCATGCCCGCGAGCCCTTCCGTCATCACTCCTATCTTTCTGATGTTTCTGCTGGCGTGATCTGTGGGCTTGGCGCTGACGGCTACACATGGGCTTTACAAACGGCAGTAAAACGCCTGTCTCAAACTAATTAATCAAACTGAGTACGGAACCCCACTCATGGATATTCGTAAAATTAAAAAACTGATCGAACTGGTTGAAGAGTCTGGCATTTCTGAGCTGGAAATCTCTGAAGGTGAAGAGTCCGTTCGCATCAGTCGTGCACCTGCAAACGTGGGTTACCCGATGATGCAGCAGGCTTATGCTGCGCCGGTTCAACAGCCTGCTCTGGCGACAGCCGTTGCCCCTGTTGCAGCCGTTGCCGAAGCGGCACCGGCTGAAATCAGCGGTCACATCGTGCGTTCACCAATGGTAGGTACCTTCTACCGTACGCCGAGCCCGGATGCGAAAGCCTTTGTGGAAGTTGGCCAGAAAGTCAATGCCGGCGATACCCTGTGCATCGTCGAAGCTATGAAAATGATGAACCAGATCGAAGCTGACAAATCAGGCGTGGTGAAAGCTATCCTGGTTGAAAGCGGTCAGCCGGTCGAATTTGACGAGCCACTGGTTATCATCGAGTAACGGGGCAGATCATGCTGGATAAAATTGTTATTGCTAACCGTGGTGAGATCGCACTGCGCATTCTGCGTGCCTGTAAAGAACTGGGCATCAAGACTGTTGCGGTACACTCAAGCGCGGATCGTGACCTGAAGCACGTGCTGCTGGCAGACGAAACCGTCTGCATCGGCCCGGCGCAGTCAGTCAAAAGTTACCTCAACATCCCGGCGCTGATCTCTGCAGCAGAGATCACCGGCGCGGTGGCGATTCACCCCGGCTACGGCTTCCTCTCTGAGAATGCCGATTTTGCTGAGCAGGTTGAGCGCTCCGGCTTTATCTTTATCGGCCCGAAAGCAGACACCATTCGCCTGATGGGTGACAAAGTTTCTGCAATCAATGCGATGAAGAAAGCCGGCGTCCCGACCGTACCCGGTTCTGACGGTTCGCTGACGGATGATATGGAAAAAAACCGTGCCTTTGCCAAGCGCATCGGTTATCCGGTCATCATCAAAGCGTCTGGCGGCGGCGGCGGTCGTGGTATGCGCGTAGTGCGCGGCGACAAAGATCTGGAAGAATCCATCAATATGACGAAAGCGGAAGCCAAAGCGGCTTTCAACAACGACATGGTTTACATGGAGAAGTATCTGGAGAACCCGCGCCACATCGAGATTCAGGTACTGGCTGACGGTCAGGGCAACGCGATCTATCTGGGCGAACGTGACTGCTCCATGCAGCGTCGTCATCAGAAAGTTGTCGAAGAAGCGCCAGGCCCAGGCATCACAGAAGAACAGCGTCGCTTTATCGGCAACCGCTGTTCCCAGGCCTGTATTGAGATTGGCTATCGCGGCGCAGGTACCTTTGAGTTCCTGTACGAAAACGGTGAGTTCTACTTCATTGAGATGAACACCCGTATTCAGGTAGAACATCCGGTAACCGAGATGATCACCGGTGTGGACCTGATCAAAGAGCAACTGCGTATTGCTGCCGGTCAGCCACTGTCAATTAAACAGGAAGATGTGATCATTCGCGGACATGCGGTCGAGTGCCGTATCAACGCCGAAGATCCAGTGACCTTCCTGCCAAGCCCGGGTAAAATCACCCGCTTCCACGCGCCAGGCGGTTTTGGCGTGCGCTGGGAGTCGCATATTTACTCAGGCTACACCGTACCGCCTTATTACGACTCCATGATCGGCAAGCTGATCACCTATGGCGAAACGCGTGACGTGGCTATCGCTCGCATGAAAAATGCGCTGGCGGAACTGATCATCGACGGTATCAAAACCAACGTTGAACTGCAGATGAAAATCATGTCCGACGAAAACTTCCAGCACGGTGGAACCAATATCCACTATCTGGAGAAAAAACTCGGCTTGCACGAGAAATAATCGCAACGCTGAGTCAGTCTGAGGCCGGTTAATCCGGCCTTTTTCTTTTGCCGCTGGCGTTAAGGTTGAATCATGGATGCTCGTTTTATACAGGCACATAAAGAGGCGCGCTGGTCGCTTTACCTCACACTGCTCTGGCTCGCTGCCTGGGGGCTCTCTGCCTGGCTGGGTGGCAGTGAAATCGGTGTTACCGGCCTGCCGCGCTGGTTTGAACTCTCCTGCCTGTTTGCTCCCCTGTTGTTCATTTTTCTGTGCTGGATGATGGTGCGGGTGATTTTCCGCGACATGCCGCTGGAGGATCAAAGTGAACAGTGAAATTATCCTGCCGTTACTGATTTATCTGGTGTTGATTGCCGCGCTATCGGTGTTTGCCGTCCGTAAAAAGCGCGAAGGCAGCTTCCTCACTGAATACTTCCTTGGCAGCCGCTCCATGGGCGGGTTTGTGCTGGCGATGACGCTCACTACCACCTATATCAGCGCCAGCTCATTTATTGGGGGTCCCGGTGCCGCCTACAAATATGGACTGGGCTGGGTATTGCTGGCAATGGTGCAGGTGCCCGCCGTCTGGCTATCGCTGGGTGTGCTGGGGAAAAAGTTTGCCATTCTGGCACGTAAGCACAATGCGGTGACGCTGAATGATATGCTCTATGCCCGCTATCAAAGCCCGCTGCTGATCTGGCTGGCGAGTCTGAGTCTGCTGATTGCCTTTATCGGTGCCATGACGGTGCAGTTTATTGGCGGTGCGCGGCTGCTCGAAACCGCCGCTGGCATTCCTTATGACACCGGCCTGCTGATTTTTGGTGGCACCATCGCGCTCTATACCGCGTTCGGTGGATTCCGTGCCAGTGTGCTCAACGACGCCATGCAGGGCATTGTGATGCTGATTGGCACCTTTCTGCTGCTATTCGCAGTGATTCATCAGGCAGGTGGCCTGAGTACGGCGGTGCAGAAACTGCACGACATCGATCCGGCTCTGCTGTCCCCTCAGGGGCCGGGCGAGATTATTACGCCAACCTTCCTCAGTTCGTTCGTCGTGCTGGTCTGCTTTGGGGTGATTGGCCTGCCGCATACGGCGGTGCGCTGTATCTCTTATAAAGACAGTAAGGCCGTCCATCGGGCCATTATTCTGGGCACCATTGTCGTAGTGGTATTGATGCTGGGCATGCATCTGGCCGGTGCGCTGGGCCGCGCGGTACTGCCGAATCTGGCCGTGCCGGATAGCGTTATTCCGACACTGATGATTACTGTTCTGCCACCGTTAGCGGCCGGGCTGTTCCTGGCGGCCCCGATGGCCGCAATTATGTCGACCATCAATGCCCAGCTGTTACAGGCTTCAGCCACGCTGATTAAAGATCTCTACCTGCGTATCGCCCCGCAGCAGCTGGAAAATGAGACGCGACTGCGGCTGTTATCTGGCACCATTACCTTCGCACTGGGTATCCTGCTGCTGATTGCGGCCTGGAATCCGCCCGATATGATTATCTGGCTCAACCTGCTGGCATTTGGCGGCCTGGAGGCGGTTTTCCTCTGGCCGCTGGTTCTCGGCCTCTACTGGGAACGTGCCAATGCCGCAGGCGCCATCACCGGCATGGTAGTGGGTGGAGGCTGCTACGCTTTTATGGCGAGCCTTAACCTGCAGATTCTGGGTTTTCACCCTATCGTGCCCTCCCTGCTTTTAAGCCTGCTGGCATTTCTGGTGGGTAACCTGTTTGGACGCGCGCCGCACGTGGCGGACGCGCCGCAACATTGACGGAAAGAGAGACGTTATGCCGTGGATTCAAATCAAAATTAACAGCTCAGGTGAACATGCGGAAATGCTGAGCGATGCGCTGATGGAGATCGGTGCGGTTTCAGTCACCTTTCAGGATACCAACGACACGCCGGTGTATGAGCCGCTGCCAGGCGAAACGCGCCTGTGGGGCGATACCGACGTTATCGGCCTGTTCGATGCAGAAACGGATATGGCCCTGATTACTGCCGAACTGACACAACATCCGCTGCTGGGAGACGGTTTTCGTCACCGGATCGAGCAGATCGAGGATAAAGACTGGGAGCGCGAATGGATGGAGAACTTCCACCCGATGCGCTTCGGCGAACGTCTCTGGATCTGTCCGAGCTGGCGTGATGTGCCGGATCCTGATGCCGTCAACGTAATGCTCGATCCCGGTCTGGCATTTGGAACCGGTACCCATCCGACTACCTCGCTCTGCCTGACCTGGCTCGATGGGCTGGATCTGGAAGGCAAAACGGTGATCGATTTCGGCTGTGGTTCGGGGATCCTGGCGATCGCCGCACTGAAGCTGGGCGCGGCTCAGGCGATCGGGATTGATATCGATCCGCAGGCTATTCAGGCCAGCCGGGATAATGCTGAGCGCAACGGCGTCTCCGATCGCCTGTCGCTCTATCTGCCCCACCAGCAACCCGAAAATCTGCAGGCTGATGTGGTGGTGGCCAATATCCTGGCCGGCCCGCTACGTGAACTGGCCCCGCTGATCGGTGTACTGCCGAAGTCTGGCGGTCATCTGGGCCTCTCGGGCGTGTTAGAGAGCCAGGCAGAGAGCGTCTGCGAAGCGTATGTCAGCGCGTTCACGCTCGACCCGGTTGCGGTTAAAGAGGAATGGTGCCGGATTACCGGGATTAAATCCTGATTTTTGCGTTTGTCCGTTTGCACTGATATCGCCGTCGTCGTAACAAAGCGGCTTAACAGAATATTCAGCCAACCCGTAGCGTAAGTTGCGGGCTTTCCCGATTTGAAATGGATGCTTGTATCGTTAATCACGGCATGTGACGTTTTTTATCTGGCGAATTGACGTACTTTTCTGGAAAAACTTTTGCTCACAATTTCAGCATAAATAGCTAAATCATTGTTATTTAATAATAATAATGAATAGCATCGATCATCATCCGGATTTCATTGATCTTTCTTGCTGATTGTTCAAAGTTTGGCCTTTCATCTTCCTGCAAAAATGCGTAATATACGCCGCCTTGCAGACACAGTATGGCCATTCTGACTTCATGCGTATTGGAAACCTCCAGCTGAGAAATCGACTGATTGCAGCACCGATGGCCGGTATTACCGACAGGCCGTTCAGGACGCTGTGTCACGAAATGGGTGCAGGCATGGCAGTTTCTGAGATGCTGTCTTCTAACCCGGAAGTCTGGGCTAGCGACAAATCTCGATTACGTATGGTTCACAGTGATGAGCCAGGCATTCGCGCCGTGCAAATTGCCGGTTGCGATCCCAGTGAAATGGCGCAAGCTGCACGCATTAATGTCGAGGCTGGTGCACAGGTCATCGACATTAATATGGGATGCCCTGCCAAGAAGGTTAACCGCAAAATGGCGGGTTCAGCCTTATTGCAATATCCCACCGTGGTGGAGTCCATTCTCTCCGCAGTGGTTAATGCAGTGAACGTGCCGGTCACGCTGAAAATTCGTACTGGCTGGGATCCTGAAAACAGGAACTGTGTCGCGATTGCCCAATTGGCTGAACGCTGCGGTATACAGGCTCTGACGATACATGGTCGCACTCGTGCCTGCCTGTTCAACGGAGAAGCTGAGTATGACAGCATTCGGACAGTTAAGCAGAGTGTCTCCATTCCGATTATCGCGAATGGAGACATAACTGACCCGCATAAAGCCAGAGCGGTGCTCGACTATACAGGGGCCGATGCTCTGATGATAGGACGCGCTGCTCAGGGAAGACCGTGGATCTTCCGGGAAATCCAGCATTATCTGGACACTGGGGAGTTGCTTGCCCCGCTGCCGATGGCAGAGGTCAAGCGCTTGCTTGTTTCGCATATACGTGAGCTGCACGACTTTTACGGTTCAGGCAAGGGATACCGTATAGCGCGAAAGCACGTCTCCTGGTACCTGCAGGAGCACGCCCCGAATGACCAGTTTCGGCGCACATTCAACGCCATAGAGGATGCCAGCGAACAGCTGGAGGCGTTGGAGGCATACTTCGAAAATCTTGCGTAACGAAATAAAGAGCTGAAAGAACTATGTTCGAACAACGCGTAAATTCTGACGTACTGACCGTTTCTACCGTTAACTCACAGGATCAGGTAACTCAAAAACCTTTGCGTGATTCGGTTAAACAGGCACTGAAGAACTATTTTGCTCAACTGAATGGTCAGGATGTGAGCGACCTGTATGAGCTGGTTTTGGCTGAAGTCGAGCAGCCTCTGTTGGACATGGTGATGCAGTATACCCGTGGCAACCAGACCCGTGCTGCCCTGATGATGGGTATCAACCGCGGTACGCTGCGTAAGAAATTGAAAAAATACGGCATGAACTGATTTTTAGTTCTGTCTGTTAATCACGCCAGCCTTCGGGCTGGCGTTTTTATTTGTGCGTCATCGCACAAAGTAACGGCAGGAAGCGTGAAACAGTTGCCTGCCGTATGGTAACTATAGTTGCAATCGCTGGTGTGATATTTCACCTTCTCGCTTTTGTCCGCCTGGATTTGATTTAAGTAATGTTCTGTCGCCCGTCTTGCTGCCTGTGCCCGCCACTGCTGGGCATGTGACTTCCTGCGCATAAAAAAGTAACGCCTTCCTTTCATACATTTCTGCCTGAGCGAGCGCTCACACTGCTCTCATCTAGTGAAACTATTTGCACTAAATGTGATCGGGTCGACTCGCATTGCTTCCTTTTGGTGCGCCATATTAGCGAAACTTTCCAGGTGCTTCTGATTATTAACCGTTCTTTCATACGAATTCAGGATCCTGCAAACCTGGCATCAGCTTTGCAGAGTCGTGAATGGCTGACCGCCACAGACAGGAAAAACGCACACTAAAGTGCGCAAACATAACAACATGATCCCGCCACACAGGATGCTTTATGAAAAAGATGATGCTCTCTACGCTGATCGCTGCCGCCTCGCTGGTTGCCATTGCTCAGCAGGCACACGCAGGCACCACACTGGATGCGATTAAGAAAAAAGGTTTTGTTCAATGTGGTATCAGTGACGGCCTGCCGGGCTTCTCCTATGCAGATGCTGGCGGCAAGTTTACCGGTATCGATGTGGATGTGTGTCGTGCTGCTGCTGCCGCGGTATTCGGCGATGCGACCAAAGTGAAATACACCCCGCTGACCGCGAAAGAGCGTTTTACCGCGCTGCAGTCAGGCGAAGTGGATGTACTTTCACGTAACACCACCTGGACCTCATCGCGTGATGGCGGCATGGGCTTCCTGTTTGCGGGCGTGAACTATTACGACGGCATCGGCTTCCTGACTCACCAGAAAGCCGGACTTAAAAGTGCGAAAGAGCTGGATGGTGCCACCGTCTGTATTCAGGCTGGAACCGACACCGAGCTGAACGTGGCAGACTTCTTCAAAGCCAACAAAATGCAATATACGCCGGTGACCTTTGATCGCTCTGACGAATCTGCTAAGGCGCTGGACAGCGGTCGCTGCGATACGCTGGCGTCCGATCAGTCTCAGCTTTATGCCTTGCGTATTAAGCTCGGCAAACCTGACGAGTTTATCGTCCTGCCAGAAGTGATCTCCAAAGAGCCGCTGGGACCGCTGGTGCGTCGTGGCGATGATGACTGGTTCACCATCGTCAAATGGTCGCTTTACGCCATGCTGAATGCCGAAGAGATGGGCATCAACTCGAAGAACGTTGATCAGATGACAGCTAAGCCGACCACGCCAGATATGGCGCATCTGCTGGGTGCTGAGGGTGATTTTGGTAAAGATCTGAAGCTGGATAATAAGTGGGCCTACAACATCATCAAACAGGTCGGCAACTATCAGGAAAGCTTTGACCGCAACGTCGGTAAAGACAGTGCACTGAAGATCGCGCGCGGTCAGAATGCGTTGTGGAACCAGGGCGGGATTCAATACGCACCACCGGTACGTTAACAGACCTCACCAATCGGGCACCGTATTCTGCGGTGCCCTACCCCGGCTTTCGTTACTGAGGTTTCAACATGTCACAACGCCCAACCGTGAAAAGGGATTTTTCATTTGGTAATCCCACGGTTCGCGCCTGGATTTATCAGTTCATCGCCGTCGTCGCGGTGCTTGGTGTGGTGGGTTATCTGGTACATAACACCATCATTAACCTCGCCAATCGCGGCATTACATCAGGGTTTGGATTTCTTGAGCGCACTGCCGGCTTCGGCATCGTTCAGCATCTGATAGAGTACACGGAGGGAGATACCTACGCACGCGTGTTTCTGGTCGGATTAACCAACACGCTGTTGGTTTCTGCACTCTGTATTGTTTTTGCGTCAATTCTCGGCTTTGCGGTCGGTCTTGCCCGTCTTTCTGACAACTGGCTGCTGCGGAAACTCTCGAATATCTATATCGAAACCTTCCGTAATATCCCCCCTCTGCTGCAAATCTTCTTCTGGTACTTCGCGGTATTACGCAATCTGCCAGGCCCACGTCAGGCGCTGAATGCGTTCGACCTGGCCTATGTCAGCAATCGCGGACTCTACGTCCCGTGGCCAACCTATGCACCAGGCAGCTGGCCGTTTGTTATCGCACTGCTGCTGGCCGTGGCTGTCAGCTATGGCCTGTACCGCTTTAACCGTCAGCATCAGCTGAAAACCGGTGAGTTACGTCGTACATGGCCCGCAGCCGTTGCAATGCTCATCCTCTTTCCTTTGCTTGCACACCTTGGGTTTGGAGCAGCGACGCACTGGGATGTGCCGCAACTACGCGGGTTCAATTTCCGTGGCGGCTCGGTGATGATTCCGGAACTGGCAGCACTGACGCTGGCACTGTCGATCTATACCTCGTCGTTTATTGCTGAAGTGATCCGATCCGGGATTCAGTCGGTGCCACATGGTCAGCACGAAGCTGCACGATCGCTGGGTCTGCCGAATCCGGTGACGCTGCGTCAGGTGATTATTCCACAGGCCATGCGCGTCATTATTCCGCCGCTCACCAGCCAGTATCTGAACATCGTGAAGAACTCCTCACTGGCCGCTGCTATCGGTTATCCCGATATGGTGTCGCTGTTCGCGGGATCGGTGCTGAATCAGACCGGTCAGGCTATTGAGACAATTGCTATCACAATGGGCGTTTACCTGATTATCAGTCTGCTGATATCGCTGCTTATGAACTTCTACAACCGCAAAATTGCGCTGGTTGAGCGTTAAGAGAACGGGATAACTATGTCTGTCACTACGCATGAAACGCCCCCCATCCCGACGACGCCTGTCAGTCGCGCCTGGCTTTGGGCTCGTAAGAATCTGTTTTCCAGCTGGTTTAATACGTTACTGACGCTGTTTTGCATCTGGGTCATCTGGCACGTCATTCCGCCTGCGCTGAACTGGCTGATCTTTCAGGCTAACTGGATCGGTACGACACGCGCCGATTGCACTAAAGAAGGTGCCTGTTGGGTCTTTATCCATGCTCGTTTCGGTCAGTTCATGTATGGGCTTTATCCACATGAGCTGCGCTGGCGTATTAACCTGGCGCTGGTGATTGGCCTGCTGTCGATTGTGCCGATGTTCCTCAAAAGCCTGCCCTACCGTGGACGCTACATTGCGGCCTGGGCCGTCATCTATCCGGTGATTGTCTGGTTCCTGCTGTATGGCGGCTATCTGGGACTGGAACGTGTGGAAACACGTCAGTGGGGCGGGTTAACGCTGACGCTGATTATCGCGTCGGTGGGGATTGCTGGTGCGCTGCCGCTGGGCATCCTGCTGGCGCTTGGCCGTCGCTCACGGATGCCGGTTGTGCGTACGCTGTCGATTATCTTTATCGAGTTCTGGCGCGGCGTTCCGCTGATTACCGTGCTGTTTATGTCATCGGTGATGCTGCCGCTGTTTATGTCTGAAGGTACGACTATCGACAAGCTGGTACGTGCGCTGGTCGGTGTGATCCTGTTCCAGTCTGCTTATGTGGCGGAAGTGGTGCGCGGTGGCCTGCAGGCATTACCGAAGGGTCAGTATGAGGCTGCAGAATCGCTGGCGCTGGGCTACTGGAAAACGCAGATGTTGGTCATTCTTCCCCAGGCACTGAAGCTCACCATCCCTGGCCTGGTTAACACCATCATCGCGCTGTTTAAAGATACCAGCCTGGTCATCATCATTGGTCTTTTCGATCTGTTCAGCAGCGTCCAGCAGGCAACGGTCGATCCAACCTGGCTGGGCATGTCGACTGAAGGTTATGTCTTTGCTGCACTGGTCTATTGGATTTTCTGTTTTAGCATGTCGCGCTACAGCCAGTATCTGGAAAAGCGCTTTCACACCGGGCGTACATCGCACTGAGGTTTTACATGACTGACTCTATAACACACTCTTCCGACGCGTTGATGATTTCGCTTGAGAACGTGAATAAATGGTACGGGCAGTTTCACGTACTGAAAGACATCAACCTGCAGGTTAAACCCCGTGAGCGCATCGTGCTGTGCGGCCCTTCCGGCTCCGGCAAATCGACCACGATCCGCTGCATCAACCATCTGGAAGAGCATCAGCAGGGACGCATTATTGTTGACGGTATCCATCTTAATGACGACGTACGTAACATTGAGCGCGTACGCACAGAAGTGGGGATGGTATTTCAGCACTTCAATCTCTTCCCGCATCTGACTGTTTTGCAAAACTGCACGCTGGCACCTTCCTGGGTGAGAAAGATTCCAAAGAAGGAAGCGGATGAACTGGCCATGCACTATCTGCAACGCGTGCGCATTGCAGAGCATGCACATAAGTTTCCGGGTCAGCTTTCCGGCGGACAGCAGCAACGCGTCGCTATCGCTCGCTCACTCTGTATGAAACCAAAAATTATGCTGTTTGATGAGCCAACCTCAGCGCTGGATCCGGAGATGGTTAAAGAGGTGCTGGACACGATGATTGGTCTGGCGGAGGATGGGATGACCATGCTTTGCGTCACCCACGAAATGGGCTTTGCCCGAACGGTTGCTGACCGGGTGATCTTTATGGATCGGGGTGAGATCGTCGAAGTTGCCCCACCGCAGGAGTTCTTTTCTAATCCAAAATCGGAGCGTACCCGGGCGTTTTTATCGCAGGTTATTCACTGATTACCGACCCCGTTATCTTACCACCCGGCCTGGTGCCGGGTTTTTTATGGCATTTATACACTTTAATCAGCTGAATGAGCCGATGCGGTGATAAAGGCACAGAAAACCGGGCTGATATGAGGGAGTTTTAGTGCGGATTATCGGATTGCCACAACGAAAAAAGCCCTTCGCATACGCGAAGGGCTCTCTCTTATTTGATGCCTGGCAGTTCCCTACTCTCGCATGGGGAGACCCCACACTACCATCGGCGCTACGGCGTTTCACTTCTGAGTTCGGCATGGGGTCAGGTGGGACCACCGCGCTACAGCCGCCAGGCAAATTCTTTTATTTACCGAACTCGTGTCTTAACTGGTGCTGATACCCAGAGTCGAACTGGGGACCTCACCCTTACCAAGGGTGCGCTCTACCAACTGAGCCATATCAGCACACTAAATTTGATGCCTGGCAGTTCCCTACTCTCGCATGGGGAGGCCCCACACTACCATCGGCGCTACGGCGTTTCACTTCTGAGTTCGGCATGGGGTCAGGTGGGACCACCGCGCTACAGCCGCCAGGCAAATCTTGGTGCACGAAACGAATCTTTTACGCCATGACCGCGTTGCCATCGCTCAGCCACACCGGTCACATACCTCAGTATGCTCCCGCTGATGTCTTCGCTCTGCGCCTTGTCACGCCGCAAAATCTTTCGTTTCCGCTAATTTTATCCGGAATAAGCTGAAAATCGTGTCTCTCAAAAACGCCTCTGGCGTTGTAAGGTTAAGCCTCACGGGTCATTAGTACCGGTTAGCTCAACGCATCGCTGCGCTTACACACCCGGCCTATCAACGTCGTAGTCTTCAACGTCCCTTCAGGACCCTCAAGGGGTCAGGGAGAACTCATCTCGGGGCAAGTTTCGTGCTTAGATGCTTTCAGCACTTATCTTTTCCGCACTTAGCTACCGGGCAGTGCCATTGGCATGACAACCCGAACACCAGTGGTGCGTTCACTCCGGTCCTCTCGTACTAGGAGCAACCCCCCTCAATTCTCCAGCGCCCACGGCAGATAGGGACCGAACTGTCTCACGACGTTCTAAACCCAGCTCGCGTACCACTTTAAACGGCGAACAGCCGTACCCTTGGGACCTACTTCAGCCCCAGGATGTGATGAGCCGACATCGAGGTGCCAAACACCGCCGTCGATATGAACTCTTGGGCGGTATCAGCCTGTTATCCCCGGAGTACCTTTTATCCGTTGAGCGATGGCCCTTCCATTCAGAACCACCGGATCACTATGACCTGCTTTCGCACCTGCTCGAGCCGTCACTCTCGCAGTCAAGCCAGCTTATGCCATTGCACTAACCTCACGATGTCCGACCGTGATTAGCTGACCTTCGTGCTCCTCCGTTACTCTTTAGGAGGAGACCGCCCCAGTCAAACTACCCACCAGACACTGTCCGCAGCCCGGATAACGGGCCTACGTTAGAACATCAAACATTAAAGGGTGGTATTTCAAGGTTGGCTCCACGCAGACTGGCGTCCGCGCTTCAAAGCCTCCCACCTATCCTACACATCAAGGCTCAATGTTCAGTGTCAAGCTGTAGTAAAGGTTCACGGGGTCTTTCCGTCTTGCCGCGGGTACACTGCATCTTCACAGCGAGTTCAATTTCACTGAGTCTCGGGTGGAGACAGCCTGGCCATCATTACGCCATTCGTGCAGGTCGGAACTTACCCGACAAGGAATTTCGCTACCTTAGGACCGTTATAGTTACGGCCGCCGTTTACCGGGGCTTCGATCAAGAGCTTCTCCTTGCGGATAACCCCATCAATTAACCTTCCGGCACCGGGCAGGCGTCACACCGTATACGTCCACTTTCGTGTTTGCACAGTGCTGTGTTTTTAATAAACAGTTGCAGCCAGCTGGTATCTTCGACTGGCTTCGGCTCGGGGAGTAAATCCCTCCACCTACGCGCCAGCGTGCCTTCTCCCGAAGTTACGGCACCATTTTGCCTAGTTCCTTCACCCGAGTTCTCTCAAGCGCCTTGGTATTCTCTACCTGACCACCTGTGTCGGTTTGGGGTACGATTCTGTGTTACCTGATGCTTAGAGGCTTTTCCTGGAAGCTGGGCATTTATCACTTCAGCACCGTAGTGCCTCGTCGTCACGCCTCAGCGTTAATAAGGGACCGGATTTACCTGGACCCTCCGCCTACACGCTTAAACCGGGACAACCGTCGCCCGGCTGATATAGCCTTCTCCGTCCCCCCTTCGCAGTAACACCGAGTACAGGAATATTAACCTGTTTCCCATCGACTACGCCTTTCGGCCTCGCCTTAGGGGTCGACTCACCCTGCTCCGATTAACGTTGAACAGGAACCCTTGGTCTTCCGGCGAGCGGGCTTTTCACCCGCTTTATCGTTACTTATGTCAGCATTCGCACTTCTGATACCTCCAGCATGCCTCACAGCACACCTTCGACGGCTTACAGAACGCTCCCCTACCCAACAACACATAGTGTCGCTGCCGCAGCTTCGGTGCATGGTTTAGCCCCGTTACATCTTCCGCGCAGGCCGACTCGACCAGTGAGCTATTACGCTTTCTTTAAATGATGGCTGCTTCTAAGCCAACATCCTGGCTGTCTGTGCCTTCCCACATCGTTTCCCACTTAACCATGACTTTGGGACCTTAGCTGGCGGTCTGGGTTGTTTCCCTCTTCACGACGGACGTTAGCACCCGCCGTGTGTCTCCCGTGATAACATTCTCCGGTATTCGCAGTTTGCATCGGGTTGGTAAGCCGGGATGGCCCCCTAGCCGAAACAGTGCTCTACCCCCGGAGATGAGTTCACGAGGCGCTACCTAAATAGCTTTCGGGGAGAACCAGCTATCTCCCGGTTTGATTGGCCTTTCACCCCCAGCCACAGGTCATCCGCTAATTTTTCAACATTAGTCGGTTCGGTCCTCCAGTTAGTGTTACCCAACCTTCAACCTGCCCATGGCTAGATCACCGGGTTTCGGGTCTATACCCTGCAACTTAACGCCCAGTTAAGACTCGGTTTCCCTGCGGCTCCCCTATACGGTTAACCTTGCTACAGAATATAAGTCGCTGACCCATTATACAAAAGGTACGCAGTCACCCCCGTAAAGAGGGCTCCCACTGCTTGTACGTACACGGTTTCAGGTTCTGTTTCACTCCCCTCGCCGGGGTTCTTTTCGCCTTTCCCTCACGGTACTGGTTCACTATCGGTCAGTCAGGAGTATTTAGCCTTGGAGGATGGTCCCCCCATATTCAGACAGGATACCACGTGTCCCGCCTTACTCATCGAGCTCACAGCGCGTGTGCTTTTGTGTACGGGAGTATCACCCTGTACCCTGCGACTTTCCAGACGCTTCCACTAACACACATGCTGATTCAGGCTCTGGGCTGCTCCCCGTTCGCTCGCCGCTACTGGGGGAATCTCGGTTGATTTCTTTTCCTCGGGGTACTTAGATGTTTCAGTTCCCCCGGTTCGCCTTGCAGCACTATGTATTCATGCTGCAATGATGCACAGAGTGCACCGGGTTTCCCCATTCGGACATCGACGGCTGTAGCGGTTCATATCACCTTACCGTCGCTTTACGCAGATTAGCACGTCCTTCATCGCCTCTGACTGCCTGGGCATCCACCGTGTACGCTTAGTCGCTTAACCTCACAACCCACAGGCGTTTTGCAACGCTGCAGACTGCAAGCATTTGAGAGACTCGAACGTGCCGCGTTTTTCATTCTTATTACGGAGAATGAAAGCGACACGTCGTTTCAATTTTCAGCTTGTTCCGGATTGTTAAAGAGCAATATCTTAAACATGACTCGTAAGTCATCTTTAAGATATGTGGGCAACATCTTTCACCTGTCACCAAGCTTTGGCGTCCCCTAGGGGATTCGAACCCCTGTTACCGCCGTGAAAGGGCGGTGTCCTGGGCCTCTAGACGAAGGGGACAATTAAGTCTGTCTTCGAAAGACACTTTGCTCGTTATTTTCTATCAGACAATCTGTGTGGACACTGCGCGGGAAGGTATCTTCAGGTAAGGAGGTGATCCAACCGCAGGTTCCCCTACGGTTACCTTGTTACGACTTCACCCCAGTCATGAATCACAAAGTGGTAAGCGCCCTCCCGAAGGTTAAGCTACCTACTTCTTTTGCAACCCACTCCCATGGTGTGACGGGCGGTGTGTACAAGGCCCGGGAACGTATTCACCGTGGCATTCTGATCCACGATTACTAGCGATTCCGACTTCACGGAGTCGAGTTGCAGACTCCGATCCGGACTACGACGCACTTTGTGAGGTCCGCTTGCTCTCGCGAGGTCGCTTCTCTTTGTATGCGCCATTGTAGCACGTGTGTAGCCCTACTCGTAAGGGCCATGATGACTTGACGTCATCCCCACCTTCCTCCGGTTTATCACCGGCAGTCTCCTTTGAGTTCCCGACCGAATCGCTGGCAACAAAGGATAAGGGTTGCGCTCGTTGCGGGACTTAACCCAACATTTCACAACACGAGCTGACGACAGCCATGCAGCACCTGTCTCACGGTTCCCGAAGGCACTGAGGCATCTCTGCCAGATTCCGTGGATGTCAAGAGTAGGTAAGGTTCTTCGCGTTGCATCGAATTAAACCACATGCTCCACCGCTTGTGCGGGCCCCCGTCAATTCATTTGAGTTTTAACCTTGCGGCCGTACTCCCCAGGCGGTCGACTTAACGCGTTAGCTCCGGAAGCCACTCCTCAAGGGAACAACCTCCAAGTCGACATCGTTTACGGCGTGGACTACCAGGGTATCTAATCCTGTTTGCTCCCCACGCTTTCGCACCTGAGCGTCAGTCTTTGTCCAGGGGGCCGCCTTCGCCACCGGTATTCCTCCAGATCTCTACGCATTTCACCGCTACACCTGGAATTCTACCCCCCTCTACAAGACTCAAGCCTGCCAGTTTCAAATGCAGTTCCCAGGTTAAGCCCGGGGATTTCACATCTGACTTAACAGACCGCCTGCGTGCGCTTTACGCCCAGTAATTCCGATTAACGCTTGCACCCTCCGTATTACCGCGGCTGCTGGCACGGAGTTAGCCGGTGCTTCTTCTGCGGGTAACGTCAATCGGCGCGGTTATTAACCGCACCGCCTTCCTCCCCGCTGAAAGTACTTTACAACCCGAAGGCCTTCTTCATACACGCGGCATGGCTGCATCAGGCTTGCGCCCATTGTGCAATATTCCCCACTGCTGCCTCCCGTAGGAGTCTGGACCGTGTCTCAGTTCCAGTGTGGCTGGTCATCCTCTCAGACCAGCTAGGGATCGTCGCCTAGGTGGGCCATTACCCCGCCTACTAGCTAATCCCATCTGGGTTCATCCGATAGTGAGAGGCCCGAAGGTCCCCCTCTTTGGTCTTGCGACGTTATGCGGTATTAGCCACCGTTTCCAGTGGTTATCCCCCTCTATCGGGCAGATCCCCAGACATTACTCACCCGTCCGCCACTCGTCACCCAAGGAGCAAGCTCCTCTGTGCTACCGTCCGACTTGCATGTGTTAGGCCTGCCGCCAGCGTTCAATCTGAGCCATGATCAAACTCTTCAATTTAAGTTTGATTTGCTGCAACAAGTGCAGCGATGCTCATCTGTAAAACGTCATAATGAATTTCATTATGTGTTCACTCGTGAGGCTTTGATATTTTTGTGCGTCCGGAGACGCTGATATCAATCCTGCGAGTGCCCACACAGATTGTCTGATAAATTGTTAAAGAGCAGTGCGAACAGTGCGTTAGCGTCCTGTCGCGAGGTGGCGTATATTACGCTTTCCTCCTGCAGAGTCAACCTCTATTTCAGAAGTTTTCTCCGGCGGGTCAGTCTCCTGAACCTTCAACCCGTTTCCCGTTGCCGGTGTGCCGTGTCGATGGAGGCGCATTATAGGGATCCCGTTTCAGAGCACAACCCTTTTTTAGGATCTTTTATCTGAACGGTTATAAATGATCCAGATTGATGAGATCGCCAGCGATCCGGGTCAGAATTGGCTTGTCAGCTGGCTAAAATGGCATCAGGCTGCAGTGAAAACAGAACAAAGGAGAACAAGATGACTTCCGCCCTACGTCCCTATAAAGATCTTTTCCCGCAAACTGGCCAGCGCGTGATGGTCGATCCAAGCAGTGTTGTCGTCGGTGATGTGATTATGGAGGATGATGTGAGCATCTGGCCGCTGGTTGCGATCAGGGGTGATGTGAATCAGGTCCGCATTGGTGCCCGTACTAATGTGCAGGACGGCAGTGTTCTGCACGTCACACATAAATCAGCCGCCAACCCGCTGGGCTTTCCTCTTATTATTGGCGAGGACGTCACCGTCGGGCATAAAGCGATGCTACACGGCTGTACCATTGGCGATCGCGTGCTGGTCGGAATGGGATCGATTCTGCTGGATGGCGTAATAGTAGAAGAAGAGGTGATGATTGGTGCCGGAAGCCTGGTGCCGCCCGGTAAAAGACTGGAGAGCGGCTATCTCTATCTGGGTAGCCCGGTAAAGCAGGTCAGGCCGCTGAATGACAGTGAGAAGGAAGGTCTGCGCTATTCCGCCAATAACTATGTTGGCTGGAAAGAGGATTATCTGGCGGGAGATAGCCAGACCCAGCCCTGAGCATCCACGTTATCCTGACGAACAGCCGCTTCGGCCTCATCTTCCAGATCCCAACGATGGTGCCGAAACAGCGCCATCGCCTCCCCTTTACCAAAACGTGAAGCCAGCGAATCGCGGCTGATTGCACAATTCAGCCGCATGCCATTGACCAGTACTGGAAAACAGACTGCGTTTAGTTCAGCGTCATAGGTTTCCTCATCCGGGAACTGTATCGCCTGATTCATGGCTGCATGTTCTGCTTAAGCTGAGCAATCACCGGCGTGATTTCCGGCATCACACCGTGCCATAGATAGAAGGAATGCGCAGCCTGCCCCACCAGCATCCCCAGTCCATCGGCCAGATGATGAGTCCCCTGCGCCTGACACCCGCATAAAAAAGGCGTTAGCCCGCTTTGGTAAAACATGTCATAACAGCGCACATCTGAATGGATTACTTCTGCAGGTAAAGGAGGCGTTTCTCCATTCACACCACTTGACGTGGCGTTGATGATCAGATTAAAGCGCTGATCCGTCAGTTGCTCAAAACCAGATGCCCGGATACTCCCGCTCGCGCTAAACAGGTTCGCCAGCTCTTCAGCGCGCGCGGCTGTACGATTGACGACGGTAAGCGTCACGCCTGCTGAAAGCAGCGGCAGAATGACACCGCGAGCGGCCCCGCCCGCTCCCACCAGCAAGACATTATCGCCAGCGTTGATCATATTTAGCCGTTCAAGATCGCTTAACAAGCCGATACCATCCGTGTTGTCTCCCAGGATTTGCCCATCACTGAGCTTTTTGACGGTGTTTACCGCACCGGACAGAGCTGCACGTTCGCTGAGCTGATCGGCAAATTCCCATGCCTGCTGTTTGAAAGGTAACGTCACGTTGGCACCACGACCTCCCTGCTCGAAAAAAGCAGAAAGCGATTGAGGAAAACCATCAACCGGGGCACAGATGCGACCATAGCAATGTTCAATGCCCGTCTGCTCAGCAAAAGCCTGATGGATTAGCGGCGATTTACTGTGGCTGATCGGATTACCGAAAACGGCGAAGTGATCCATAAATTAACCCTGACGTATAAGTTCGCCGCTGATGACATCGCGGATTTCAGAAGGATTGAGTCGTCCACCCGTTTTACCCGCCAGAACCGGGAACGGCTCACCAAACTGCTGCTTCACTTCTTCTGCTGTGCGGCAGGGAGGGAGGCCTGACAGATTTGCGCTGGTCGAGACCAGCGGTTTGCCAAACGCGCGGCATAGCGCCTGAACATCCGGATGATCACTGACGCGAATGGCCAGTGAATCAAACTGTCCGGTAAGCCAGCGAGGCGTTTGTGGCGGTACCGGTACGACAAAAGTCACCGGGCCGGGCCAGCGGGCAAACATCCGCTCCCGCTGGATTACAGAAAGTTCGCGCGCCGAGATGTAAGGCTCAAGCTGACTGTAATCAGCCGCAATGAGGATGAGCCCCTTCTCTACCGGGCGCTGTTTGAGTGCCAGCAGGGCCATAACGGCAGATTCACTGTCAGGGTCACAGCCCAGACCAAATACGGCTTCCGTAGGATAGGCGATGACCGCCTGACGATTCAGATGCTCTAAACAGGTCTCAAGTGAATCGGCGAGGTGTTGATTTTCCATGGTCTATGAATTCTCTTCAGCGATGGCTTTGCCACAACTCTTACTGGCGCAGAAGCGCTTAACGCCCTGAGCCGTCTTTTTCTCAACTAACAGCGGATACTCACAATAAGGACAGATTCCGGCAACGGGTGTCAGATTGACGACAAACTGACAGGCCGGATAACGATCGCAGGAGTGAAACGTTTTGCCATAACGGGAACGCCGCTGAACTAACCGGCCTTCATGGCACTGTGGGCAGGCCAGCGAGGTTTCATCCGGCTTATCGATGGTTTCTGTGTATCCGCATTCCGGATAGAGGCTGCAGCCGATGAACATGCCAAAACGCCCCTGCCGCAACACTTTATCCGCACCGCATTCAGGACAGGCATGGCCTTGCAGCACTTTGACCACATGGCCATCGGCCTGACCTTTTAAAGGTCGGATGTAGTCACAAGCCGGGTAGTTCGTGCAGCCCAGAAAAGGACCGTGTTTACCGGAGCGGATAACCAGTTCTGCCCCGCAAGCGGGGCAGGGATCCTGTTTACGCACGGTGAAGAGTGCAGCTTTACTCATAGCGATCAATGCATGAAAGGAAATTTAATGCAGCATACCTTCATTGGCGTCGAATAGCAGTTCTTCCATCTGCTGATAGGCATTTTCACATCCCGGGATGTTGAACAACACCATCAGCACCACCCATTTGAGATCCTCAAGGTCAAACTCAGAGGTATCCAGCGCCATGATACGTTCGATGACCATTTCACGGGTTTCCAGGTTCAGCACCTGAATCTGCTCCAGGAACAGCAGGAAACCACGGCTGTCAGCATCTAAACGTTTGCTCTCTTCATCGGTATAAATACGCATGGAGAGCGGATCATTTGTCAGTAAAATTGGTTCTACCAGTCCTTCCTGATAGTCAGCCAGTCTTTCTAACCAGTTCAGCGCACTGTAAACATCTTCACGATGGAACCCGGCATCCGTCAGGTCGTCTGTCAATCTGTCCTGATCAACACCCATTTCTGCTTCGTTGTGGATATATGTTTCAAACAAGTACATCAGTACGTCGAACATGGCATGCCCTCCTCAATCGGACATAGCCGCCGGGTACAGCTGCGATCCATCCTGCTAACTCCAGTTCCAGCAACTGAGCTGAGATAACTGGCACAGATTGGCCGGCACGTTCAGCGACAACGTCAACAGGTGTAACATCATCTCCTACGTTAGCCAACACATCAGCAAATGGCAATGGAGCATCGTCCCTCACCTCAGAATAAATTTCATCCGCCTGAGCCACAGGTAGCCAGTTAAGTGCATTTGCCAGATCTTCTACGATGTTATTGGGATGAGCCACCAGCAGCGCGCCCTGCTGAATCAGCCAGTTTACGCCTTCGCTTAACGGGTTGCCGAGTGCGCCAGGTAAAGCATAGACATTGCGATTTTGCTCCAGCGCATAACGGGCCGTCACCAGTGAGCCACTTTTCAGCGAGGCTTCTACCACCAGCACACCGTGGCTCAGGCCGCTAATGATACGATTGCGGCGTGGAAAATTAAGGGGATGCGGTATGGTCGTCAGTGGAAACTCAGAAACGATAGCACCGCCCTGCTCGACGATCTCGGCGGCAAGGCCTGTATGGTTTTTGGGATAGAGACGCTGCAATCCGCTTCCTAACACTGCCACCGTTTTACCGCCCACGTTGAGTGCGGCCTGATGTGCAACGCCATCAATACCCCGCGCCAGTCCGCTGGTGATAGTCAATCCGCCCGCGCTTAAATGCTGGGTAAACCAGTCACACCAGTAACGACCATAGTGGGAGCTGTTTCGGCTCCCCACAATGGCTAACTGTGGTGTAGTGATAACGGCAGGATCGCCATCAATATAGAGCAGGGGCGGAAAACGATTGGTTTCTTTAAGACGGGCTGGATAAGCTGCATCCAGAGCGGTAATCAGATGATGAGCCGGACTCTGCGCCAGCCAGGAACAGACTTGCTCAATATTTTTTTCATTAAATTCATAATATTGCTGCCGCTGGCTGGCGTCTAACCCAAGCCGGATAAGCTGCTCATCGTCTGCCGGTCCGGCACCTGTCTGCTGCGCCACGTCAACCCAGCGTTTCCCTGTCATTCCGGTGACGGCAGCCAGCCGCACATACTGCCCTATTTTGTCCATCTCCTGCTCCCTGATCGCCCTTGCTTCCTGCCGCACAATGCTGTCAATCAGGCCTCGAAAAGTCTACAATATGAGGCAGTAATCTTTTCTTAACCGAATACAGATCTGGATATTTATGTCAGTTTTGCAGGTATTACATTTCCCTGACGAGCGTCTTCGCAAAGTCGCCGCGCCCGTTAAAGAAGTTAACGCAGACATTCAGCGTATCGTTGATGATATGTTCGAGACGATGTATGCCGAAGAAGGTATAGGTCTTGCGGCTACGCAGGTCGATATTCATCAGCGCATTATCGTGATTGATGTCTCTGAAAGTCGTGAAGAGCGTTTAGTCCTGATCAACCCTGAGCTGCTGGAAAAAAGCGGCGAAACCGGTATTGAAGAGGGTTGCCTCTCTATTCCGGAACAGCGCGCATTTGTTCCACGTGCCGAGCGGGTAAAGGTTCGCGCCCTTGATCGTGACGGTAAAAGTTTCGAGCTGGAAGCCAGCGAGTTACTGGCCATCTGCATCCAGCATGAGATTGATCATCTGGAAGGCAAACTGTTTATTGATTATCTGTCGCCTCTGAAGCGGCAACGAATCAAAACTAAATTAGAGAAACTGGCGCGTCAGAACGCGCAGGCTTCCTGAGAGCTTAAGAAGGGATAAACGTGTCTGCCCCGCTAAAAATCATCTTTGCCGGCACACCTGACTTCGCAGCGCGTCATCTTGACGCGCTGCTTGCTTCTGAACATCAGGTTATCGGCGTATTCACCCAACCTGATCGTCCTGCGGGTCGCGGTAACAAACTCACCCCAGGCCCGGTCAAAACGCTGGCGCTGTCACATGACATTCCGGTTTATCAGCCGAAGTCTCTGCGACCTGAAGAAAATCAGCGACTGGTCGCTGATCTGAAGGCAGATGTGATGGTAGTTGTGGCCTACGGATTGATTCTGCCCAAGGCCGTGCTGGATATGCCACGTCTCGGCTGTATCAACGTTCATGGTTCGCTGCTGCCGCGCTGGCGCGGAGCCGCGCCTATTCAGCGCGCTCTGTGGGCTGGCGACAGTGAAACCGGCGTGACCATTATGCAGATGGACGTCGGTCTGGATACTGGCGATATGCTGCATAAGCTCGCTTGTCCGATTACTGCCCACGATACCAGTGCAACGCTCTATGACAAGCTCGCGCAGCTTGGTCCACAGGGGCTGCTGGATACGCTGACCTTACTGAGCACACAGCAGGCTTCACCTGAAAAACAGGATGAGACTCTGGCCAACTATGCTGAGAAGCTTAGTAAAGAGGAGGCGCGTCTTGACTGGACACTCTCAGCAGAACAGCTCGAACGCTGTATTCGCGCGTTTAACCCGTGGCCGATGAGCTTTTTCACCATTGATGATCAACCCGTAAAAGTCTGGCAGGCAAGTGTCCTGCCTCACTGCGATCGTTCGCTGGGTGAAATAATCAGTGCGGATAAGCATGGCATACAGGTAGCGACGGCTCAGGGTGTACTTAATCTGCTGCAGTTACAGCCCGCCGGTAAAAAACCGATGTCGGCTCAGGATCTTCTCAACTCGCGCCGGGAATGGTTTGAACCTGGAACCCTTCTGGACTGACTCTCAGGCCCGGTCACTCACCGGGCCTTTTGTTTGATGACAAAACCTTATGACTAAATCAATCAACCTGCGTAGCCTCTCCGCTCAACTTATTGAGCGCGTTGTCGACAAGGGCGAATCCCTGAATACGGCACTCCCCGCCGCCCAGAAAAAACTCTCTGACAAAGATAGCGCGTTAGTGCAGGAAATCTGTTTTGGCGTATTGCGCACATTGCCGCAGCTGGAAGCGCTAATCGGCAAACTGATGGAGCGTCCACTGACAGGCAAACAGCGGGTTCTGCACTATCTGATTATGGTCGGTCTTTATCAGCTGGAATATACCCGCGTACCTGCCCATGCCGCACTGGCAGAAACCGTCGCGGGCGCCGAAGTCCTGAAGCGTACCAGCCTGAAAGGCTTATTAAATGGTGTATTACGCCAGTTTCAGCGCCAGCGGGAAGAGCTGCTCGCCAGCATTCAGGATGGCCCACAGCGTTATCTGCATCCGGGATGGCTGCTAAAGCGATTGCAGCATGTCTGGCCGGAACAGTGGCAACAGATTGTGGAAGCCAATAATCTGCGTCCGCCGATGTGGCTGCGGATTAACCGTCAGCACCAGGATCGTGACGCGTGGCTGCACAAGCTGGTTGAAAGTGGCAGGAATGCACAACCGGCTGACGACGTGCCGGATGCGCTGCGGCTTGACGCCCCTGCCCCCGTCAGTCAGTTACCTGGGTTTGATCGGGGTTGGGTAACCGTGCAGGATTTGTCCGCTCAGCGCTGTGCGTTACTGCTTGAACCGCAAAACGGCGAACAGATCCTGGATTTATGCGCGGCTCCCGGCGGCAAAACGACCCACATCCTTGAAATCGCGCCGGAAGCCCATGTAATGGCCGTCGACGTGGATGCGCAACGCCTTAAACGCGTGGAGGAGAATCTGCAGCGACTGGGCATGAAAGCAGACATTAAACAGGGTGATGGACGGACGCCGCAGCAGTGGTGCGGTAATCGTCAGTTTGACCGGATTCTGCTGGATGCGCCCTGCTCTGCAACCGGTGTTATCCGACGCCATCCCGACATTAAGTGGCTGCGTCGCGATCGTGATATCGCTGAGCTGGCAAAGCTTCAGAGCGAAATTCTTGATGCTATCTGGCCACACCTTAAACCCGGCGGTACGCTGATTTATGCGACCTGCTCTATCCTGCCAGAAGAGAATCATCAGCAGATAGACGCTTTCCTGCAACGCCAGCACGACGCCCAGGCGGAACCGTTGTGGGATGCGTCCGCTAACGGGTTGCAGGTATTCCCGGAAGCCGAGGGCGGAGATGGTTTCTTCTACGCTAAGCTGATAAAGAAATCGGGTACAAACTGAGATGAGTATTGATAAGCGATGAAAATAATCATTCTGGGTGCAGGACAGGTTGGCGGAACCCTGGCAGAAAATCTGGTAGGTGAGAACAACGACATCACGGTTGTCGATACTGACTCTTCGCGCCTGCGTCATCTGCAGGACAAATTCGATCTGCGCGTGGTTCAGGGTCATGGTTCCCATCCGAGAATTTTGCGTGAGGCGGGTGCAGAAGATGCCGACATGCTGGTTGCTGTAACCAACTCGGATGAAACCAACATGATCGCCTGCCAAATTGCTTATTCGCTTTTCAATACGCCGAATCGCATCGCCCGTATCCGTGCGGCCGACTATCTGCGTGATGCAGACAAGTTGTTTATACCTGAAGCAGTGCCTATCGATCATCTGATCTCCCCTGAGCAGTTGGTCATCGACAACATTTACCGTCTGATTCAGTATCCTGGCGCATTGCAGGTGGTTAACTTTGCTGAAGGAAAAGTCAGTCTGGCAGTGGTAAAAGCCTATTATGGCGGGCCGCTGGTGGGAAATCCGCTCTCGATCATGCGTGAGCACATGCCACACATTGATACGCGCGTAGCCGCTATATTCCGCCAGGATCGCCCTATTCGTCCGCAGGGTTCAACCATCGTAGAAGCCGGTGATGAAGTGTTCTTCATCGCTGCCAGCCAGAACATTCGTGCGGTGATGAGTGAAATGCAGCGGCTGGAGAAACCTTATAAACGGATTATGCTGGTCGGTGGCGGCAACATCGGTTTCGGTCTGGCGCAGCGGCTTGAGAAGCACTACAGCGTTAAGCTGATTGAGCGGAATCCCCAGCGCGCAGCGGAACTCGCAGAACATCTGCATGACACCGTGGTGTTTTATGGCGATGCGTCCGATCAGGAGCTGCTCGCTGAAGAACACGTTGAGCAGGTCGATCTGTTTATCGCCGTCACCAACGATGATGAAGCCAACATCATGTCAGCCATGCTGGCGAAAAAGATGGGTGCGAAAAAAGTGATGGTACTGATTCAACGCCGCGCTTACGTCGATCTGGTCCAGGGCAGCGTCATCGATATCGCTATTTCCCCTCAGCAAGCCACAATCTCGGCTCTGCTGGGTCATGTGCGCAAAGCGGATATCGTAGGCGTTTCATCATTACGACGCGGTATTGCAGAGGCGATCGAAGCGATAGCGCACGGTGACGAGTCGACGTCACGCGTTGTGGGTCGTTCGATTGATGACATCAAACTGCCGCCAGGGACCATTATTGGCGCAGTCGTTCGTGGTGATGATGTGATGATTGCCAATGATAACCTGCGTATTGAACAAGGCGATCATGTCATCATGTTCCTGACCGACAAGAAATTCGTGTCAGATGTGGAACGCCTCTTCCAGCCGAGTCCGTTTTTCCTGTAAATGCCGCTTTTACAGGCTAACTCTGAATGCTGCATGCAAAACTGCCGCTTAATTGGCTGTGTTGATGGCAAAAACAGTGAGGTTTGTTAGACTTTATGGCGTTGGCTTGGGCAAGGAGATAAGTATGAGTTTAATCAAAGAGTTTCGTGATTTCGCAATGCGCGGCAACGTAATGGATTTAGCCGTGGGTGTTATCATCGGTGCAGCATTCGGTAAAATCGTTTCATCATTAGTCGCTAATATCATCATGCCACCATTAGGCTTGCTGATCGGTGGAGTCGATTTCAAATCATTCGCATGGGTTCTTAAGCCCGCAACAGGCGATGCGCCAGCTGTTGTTATGCAGTACGGTATCTTCCTTCAGACCATCTTTGATTTCGTCATTATCGCTTTCGCGATCTTTATGGCGATTAAGTTGATGAATCGTCTGTATAAGAAAAAAGAAGTGGAGAAGCCGGTTGCTAAACCGTCTAATGAAGAAGTTTTACTGACTGAAATCCGCGATCTGCTGAAACAGCAGAACACCCGGGTATAGTGAATAAGCCGCCTCAACGGCGTTTTTTTTACTGAAAAAGTAGAAGGGCAGTGATAAGACGCTTTCTTATCACTGCCCTCCCATCCCGTCCCCTTACCATGTTTCTCTTTCCGCTTAAAACTGCCCTTACCCTTTTGCTTCTGTTCAATACGCTGTCGAAATAACGGGTCGTGCAGCAGAGCCTGAATCGCGTTATCGCGAATTTGCCCTTTAGTGTGCTGATATTTACTCATAACGCCTCCTGTCGAGATGGTCAGATACTCTATTCCATTGCAGCAAAATAACAAGATGCTTATTTACTCAATGCCTCTCCCCGCTCAAGCGCCTCAAGAATTGAGCACGAAATGCTACTGTGACTGTCACCACAACACGCGTCCGAGAGGTGACGCAGAGAACGTTGCATCGTTTCCAATTCTGCGATCATCTGAGCCACTTCACTTAGCCGTTTTTCAACGATCGCTTTCGATTCCTGACAGGTATGATGCGCAGGATCGACCCTTATAGAAAGTAGCTCTCTGATGGCTTCAAGGCTAAATCCGAGTTTACGACCGTAGCGAATAAATTTCAGACGCTGAAGATCGGCCTCGGTATAAAGGCGAAATCCCCCTTCCGTACGACCGTCATGATCCATCATCTGCTGTTTTTCATAAAAACGGATGGTGTCTGGCGTCACCTCTGCAAGCTTAGCTAACTGACCGATGCGAAACATTTACTCCTCCTCGCGGAAACGATGCTCAATAGCAGTAGAATAACTGCCATGAAGAAAATCGGTACTGATACCCGCCTGGCGTAATCTTAGCTCCAGCACCTGAAGCCGATGACAATGATCCTGATAGTGTTGATCCGCAGGATCGAGGTTGCGAATAAGATCGTTAACTTCCAAGGCTTCACGTCTGAGCTCAAGCTCCGGCGGCAGAAAGCCCGAATTTTTCAGCAACCGGTAGCCCGCTCTTAACTCAGGCGGAACATGACTGTCATCATCCAGCTGCAGTGGCTTACCAGAGCCGGGAAGATTACTCAGCTCGCCTTTTTCCAGCGCCGCTTTGATGTGCTGTTCAGCAAGTTCATCAACCAGCCACATAGTTAGCTCCTTTGAACATGAAAAGAGTAAGTTCTAAGGTAGTAAATTTCAGGCAATAAAAAACCCGCCGAAGCGGGTTTTTTACGTTGCTACAGATTACTCTGCGGCTGCTTCTGCTTGAGCTTCTGGACGATCAACCAGCTCGATGTAAGCCATCGGAGCGTTGTCACCAGCACGGAAGCCACACTTCAGAATACGAGTGTAACCACCGGCACGGCTCGCGAAACGCGGGCCCAGCTCATTAAACAGTTTTGCCACGATCTCGTTATCACGAGTACGGGCGAATGCCAGACGACGATTAGCTACGCTGTCGGTCTTGGCAAGAGTAATCAGCGGCTCAACTACGCGACGCAGTTCTTTGGCTTTCGGCAGAGTCGTTTTGATGATCTCATGACGAACCAGAGAACCGGCCATGTTGCGGAACATAGCCTGACGATGGCTGCTGTTGCGGTTCAGTTGACGACCACTCTTACGATGGCGCATGACCTTATCCTTCTCAGTGAAACCTTAACCTGTGATCTGATTATTCATCAGCAATGCTTGCTGGCGGCCAGTTCTCAAGGCGCATGCCCAGAGAAAGACCACGCGAAGCCAGCACATCTTTAATCTCAGTAAGAGATTTTTTACCAAGGTTAGGCGTTTTAAGCAGCTCAACCTCGGTACGCTGTACCAGATCACCGATGTAGTGGATAGCTTCTGCCTTAAGGCAGTTAGCAGAGCGGACAGTCAATTCCAGATCGTCAACAGGGCGCAGCAGGATCGGATCGAATTCTGGTTTCTCTTCTTTAACTTCCGGCTGACGTACATCACGTAAGTCAACGAAAGCTTCAAGTTGTTCTGCCAGAATGGTTGCCGCACGACGAATCGCCTCTTCAGGATCGATTGTGCCGTTGGTTTCCATTTCGATGACCAGCTTGTCCAGGTCGGTGCGCTGCTCTACTCGCGCTGCTTCAACATTGTAGGCGATACGGTCTACAGGGCTATAGCAAGCGTCAACTAACAGGCGGCCGATTGGGCGCTCATCTTCTTCCGAATGAATTCGGGCAGAAGCCGGCACATAGCCACGTCCACGCTGAACTTTGATACGCATGCTGATAGCCGCGTTCTCATCGGTCAGATGGCAAATGACATGCTGAGGCTTGACGATTTCGACATCACCATCATGGGTAATGTCGGCTGCAGTCACAGGGCCAATGCCAGATTTATTCAGGGTCAGAATAACTTCATCTTTACCCTGAACTCTTACCGCCAGCCCTTTCAGGTTGAGCAGGATTTCCAGGATATCTTCCTGTACGCCCTCTTTGGTGCTGTACTCATGAAGTACACCATCAATTTCAACCTCGGTCACCGCGCAACCCGGCATGGATGAAAGCAGAATACGGCGCAGTGCGTTACCAAGAGTATGGCCAAAGCCACGCTCTAAAGGCTCAAGGGTCACCTTGGCGTGCGTCGAACTCACTTGCTCGATATCTACCAGGCGCGGTTTTAGAAACTCTGTCACAGAACCCTGCATTGTGTCCTCTCTTTGGTACTAAGCTTTACTTGGAGTAAAGCTCGACGATCAGGTGTTCGTTAATGTCCGCAGACAGATCAGTACGTTCAGGAATACGCTTGAACACACCTTCCATCTTAGTCGCATCAACTTCCAGCCAGGTTGGCTTTTCACGCTGCTCAGCCAGCTCCAGAGCGGCCTTCACGCGAGATTGCTTTTTGGCTTTCTCACGGATGCTAACGACATCATTCGGAGATACCTGATAAGAAGCGATGTTAACAACGCGGCCATTTACCAGAACAGACTTATGGCTTACCAGCTGACGTGCTTCCGCACGAGTGGCACCAAAGCCCATACGATAAACTACGTTGTCCAGACGACCTTCCAGCAGAGCCAACAGGTTTTCACCGGTGTTGCCTTTCAGACGAGCTGCTTCTTTATAATAGTTACGGAACTGACGCTCCAGCACGCCGTAGATACGACGAACTTTCTGCTTTTCACGTAACTGACCGCCGTAATCAGACAGACGCGGTTTACGCGCACCATGCTGACCAGGGGCTTGTTCAATCTTACACTTGGAATCAATCGCGCGAACGCCAGACTTAAGGAATAAGTCAGTGCCCTCACGACGGCTCAGCTTGAGCTTAGGACCCAAATATCTTGCCATTTTCTTTCTCCAACTATCCTAAAAAACGGGCGTTATACGCGACGTTTTTTCGGCGGACGACAACCGTTATGAGGGATCGGAGTCACATCAGTAATATTAGTGATGCGGAAACCAGCGGCGTTCAAAGCACGAATCGTAGATTCGCGACCTGGACCCGGACCCTTTACCATAACTTCCAGGTTCTTAATTCCGTAATCTTTTACCGCTTCTGCACAGCGCTCTGCAGCGACCTGAGCAGCAAACGGAGTGGATTTACGTGAACCGCGGAAACCGGAACCACCGGCGGTTGCCCAACCCAGTGCGTTACCCTGACGATCAGTAATGGTAACGATGGTGTTGTTAAAAGAAGCATGGACATGAGCCACGCCATCTGAGACTTGTTTTCTTACACGCTTGCGTGCACGAACTGGTGCCTTTGCCATTATTTACTCACCCCGATTATTTCTTGATCGGTTTACGCGGACCCTTACGGGTACGTGCGTTGGTCTTAGTACGCTGACCGCGAACCGGAAGACCACGACGATGGCGCAAACCACGGTAGCAACCAAGGTCCATAAGACGCTTGATGCTCAGGGTGATTTCACGGCGCAGATCACCTTCTACAACGAATTTCGCAACTGCATCACGCAGCTGATCAATTTGTTCTTCAGACAGCTCACTGATCTTAACATTTTCAGCAATACCCGTAGAAGCGCAGATGGCTTTTGAACGGGTTTTACCAATACCGAAGATCGAAGTTAATGCGATAACGGTATGTTTTTGATCAGGAATGTTAATGCCTGCTATACGGGCCACTATGCACTCCTATAATTAAACAAGCACGTCCCATGCTGAAAAGCCCGTTTTCAGGATACTCAAATGGAAACGTACTGACATACAAAAGATTGGCTGGCTAATCTAGCCAGCTCAACCCGACTTTGCAAGAAAAATATGTGACAAAATCAGCCTTGGCGCTGTTTATGCTTTGGCTCGGCGCTGCAGATCACACGTACGACACCGTCGCGACGAATGATTTTGCAGTTACGACATAATCTCTTGACGGAAGCACGAACTTTCATTTTTACTCTCCGTAACTTCTCAACCAACTGAATTAACGGCCGTAGCCTTTCAGGTTAGCTTTCTTCAGTGCCGACTCATACTGACTAGACATCATCAGAGTTTGCACTTGAGCCATAAAGTCCATGATGACGACAACTACGATGAGCAGTGAAGTACCGCCAAAGTAGAAGGGAACCTTCATCGCATCACGCATGAACTCCGGGATAAGGCAGATAAAAGTAATATACAGCGCGCCGATTAAGGTCAGTCGCGTCATCACTTTATCAATATACTTCGCCGTTTGCTCTCCCGGACGAATTCCCGGTACGAATGCACCAGACTTCTTCAGGTTATCTGCTGTTTCACGTGGGTTGAAAACCAACGCCGTATAGAAGAAACAGAAGAAGATGATTGCAGTCGCATAGAGTAGCACATAAAGCGGCTGTCCTGGCTGCAAATACAGCGAAATTGTTGTCAGCCAGTTCCAACCGGTACCGCCCCCAAACCACGATGCAATCGTTGCCGGGAACAGAATAATGCTGGAAGCAAAGATGGCTGGAATAACACCCGCCATATTCACTTTCAACGGTAAATGTGTGCTCTGTGCAGCGTAAACGCGACGACCCTGCTGACGTTTTGCGTAGTTCACCACAATGCGGCGCTGACCACGTTCAACGAAGATAACAAAGAAGGTCACTGCGAATACGAGTACTGCAACCAACAGCAACAGAAGGAAGTGCAGGTCGCCTTGCCGCGCTTGCTCGATGGTATGGCCAATGGCCGGCGGAAGACCCGCAACAATACCTGCGAAGATAATGATCGAAATACCGTTACCGATACCACGCTCAGTAATCTGTTCGCCCAGCCACATCAGGAACATTGTTCCTGAGACCAGACTCACAACAGCGGTAAAGTAGAAAGCAAAGCCTGGATTCATGACCAGGCCTTGCATCCCTGGCATATTCGGCAGACCGGTAGCAATACCGATCGACTGAAATATGGCCAATACCAACGTACCGTATCGGGTGTACTGGCTAATCTTGCGACGGCCAGCCTCACCTTCTTTCTTAATTTCCGCTAACGCCGGATGAACCACCGTTAATAACTGGATGATAATCGATGCCGAAATATACGGCATGATACCCAGTGCGAAAATAGAAGCACGGCTGAGAGCACCACCAGAGAACATGTTAAACATTTCAATGATGGTGCCACGCTGTTGCTCAAGCAGTTTGGCAAGTACAGTGGCATCAATACCAGGGATTGGAATAAAAGAGCCAATACGGAAGACAATGAGTGCGCCGATTACAAACAGCAGTCTGCGTTTCAGCTCACCAAAGCCACCTTTGGCACTTTGAAAATCTAATCCCGGTTGTTTAGCCATCTGCTACTTATTCCTCGATTTTACCGCCAGCAGCTTCGATTGCAGCACGAGCACCTTTGGTGACACGCAGGCCGCGAACCGTTACCGGTGTAGATACTTCACCAGACAGAATTACTTTAACGAATTCAATCTGAACACCGACAATGTTGGCTGCTTTCAGCGCGTTCAGGTCGACGATACCGCCTTCAACTTTCGCCAGATCAGACAGACGAATCTCTGTGGTGATCATTGCTTTGCGAGAGGTGAAACCGAACTTCGGCAGACGACGGTACAGAGGCATCTGACCACCTTCGAAACCGCGACGTACGCCACCGCCAGAACGTGAGTTCTGACCTTTGTGACCACGACCACCGGTTTTTCCGAGGCCAGAACCGATACCACGACCCAGACGCTTGGTAGCGTGCTTAGACCCTTCGGCCGGAGACAGAGTATTTAAACGCATCTCTTACTCCTCCACTTTAACCATATAGGAAACCGCGTTAACCATACCGCGTACTGCAGGCGTGTCTTCACGCTCAACGGTGTGGCCAATACGACGCAGACCCAGGCCAACCAGAGTGGCTTTATGCTTAGGCAAGCGGCCGATTGAACTACGGGTTTGAGTGATTTTAATAGTCTTAGCCATCGTGATTACCCCAGAATTTCTTCAACGGATTTACCACGCTTAGCAGCGACCATTTCCGGAGATTTCATATTGCCCAGGCCGTCGATAGTTGCACGAACCACGTTAATCGGGTTAGTAGAACCATAGGCTTTTGCCAGTACGTTATGAACTCCAGCGACTTCCAGAACGGCGCGCATTGCACCACCGGCGATGATACCGGTACCTTCTGAAGCCGGCTGCATGAACACGCGGGAACCCGTGTGTGCACCTTTAACAGGGTGCTGCAGGGTGCCGTTGGTCAGCGCGACGTTAACCATGTTGCGACGGGCTTTCTCCATCGCTTTCTGGATCGCTGCTGGAACTTCACGCGCTTTACCGTAACCAAAACCTACGCGACCATTACCATCGCCTACCACAGTCAGTGCTGTGAAGGAGAAGATACGACCACCTTTAACAGTTTTAGAAACACGGTTTACCGCGATCAGTTTTTCCTGCAGTTCGCCAGCTTGTTTCTCGATGTGTGCCATCTTAGACCTCTACCTTAGAACTGAAGGCCAGCTTCACGGGCAGCATCTGCCAGTGCCTGGACGCGACCATGATATTGGAAACCGGAACGGTCGAAAGAAACACCAGTGATGCCTTTTTCGATTGCGCGTTCTGCGATAGCTTTACCTACTGCAGCTGCGGCTTCTTTATTACCGGTATACTTCAGTTGTTCAGTGATAGCTTTTTCTACAGTAGAAGCAGCGACCAGAACTTCGGAACCATTCGGGGCGATTACCTGTGCGTAAATATGACGCGGGGTACGATGTACCACCAGGCGAGTAGCACCCAGCTCTTTGAGCTTGCGACGTGCACGGGTCGCACGACGGATACGAGCAGATTTCTTATCCATAGTGTTACCTTACTTCTTCTTAGCCTCTTTGGTACGCACGACTTCGTCGGCGTAACGGACACCCTTGCCTTTATAAGGCTCAGGACGACGGTAGGCGCGCAGGTCCGCAGCAACCTGACCAATCAGCTGTTTATCAGCGCCTTTCAGCACGATCTCAGTCTGAGTTGGACATTCTGCAGTGATACCCGCGGGCAGCTGGTGATCGACTGGATGAGAAAAGCCCAGAGACAGGTTTACCACGTCGCCTTTAACGGCTGCACGATAACCTACACCAACCAGCTGCAGCTTCTTAGTGAAGCCTTCGGTAACACCGATAACCATTGCGTTCAGCAGCGCGCGAGAAGTACCCGCCTGCGCCCAGCCGTCAACGAAACCTTCGCGCGGAGCGAAAGTCAGAGCGTTGTCAGCATGTTTAACTTCAACAGCATCATTGATAGTACGAGTCAGCTCGCCGTTTTTACCTTTAATCGAAATTACCTGACCGTCGAGTTTTACCTCTACGCCGGCAGGAACAACGACAGGTGCTTTAGCAACACGAGACATATGTATCCTCCGATTACGCTACGTAGCAGATAATTTCGCCACCAAGACCTGCCTGGCGCGCTGCACGATCAGTCATGACACCTTTAGATGTAGAAACTACAGCGATGCCCATACCAGCCATTACCTTTGGCAGCTCATCTTTTTTCTTATAGATGCGCAGGCCAGGACGGCTTACTCGCTGAATGCTTTCTACAACAGCTTTGCCCTGAAAATACTTGAGAGTAAGTTCCAGTTCCAGCTTGATGTCGCCTTCGATTTTGAAATCTTCAATATATCCTTCTTCCTTCAGAACGTTGGCAATTGCCAATTTCAGCTTGGAGGAAGGCATGGTGACCGCAACTTTGTTCGCGGCCTGACCGTTACGGATACGGGTCAGCATATCCGCGATCGGATCTTGCATGCTCATCTGTGTTACTCCCGTGATTCAATTGGTGACAATTACCAGCTAGCCTTTTTCAGACCCGGAATTTCACCGCGCATGGCGGCTTCGCGGACCTTGATACGGCTCAACCCAAACTTCCGCAGGAAACCGTGCGGACGACCTGTTTGACGGCAGCGGTTACGCTGACGTGAAGGGCTGGAATCACGCGGCAGACTCTGCAGCTTCAGAACAGCATCCCAACGGTCTTCGTCGGAAGCGTTCACATCAGAGATGATCGCTTTCAGTTCAGCGCGTTTAGCGAAGAATTTGTCTGCTAATTTTGCACGCTTAACTTCGCGCGCTTTCATAGATTGCTTAGCCATTAAGTAACCCTACCTTACTTACGGAACGGGAAGTCAAAGGCAGCCAGCAGAGCACGGCCTTCATCATCAGATTTCGCAGTAGTGGTAATGGTGATATCCAAACCACGAACGCGATCGACTTTGTCGTAGTCGATTTCTGGGAAGATGATCTGCTCACGTACACCCATGCTGTAGTTGCCACGACCATCGAATGACTTAGCGGACAAGCCACGGAAGTCACGGATACGTGGAACTGCAATGGTGACCAGACGCTCAAAGAACTCCCACATGCGCTCGCCACGCAGAGTTACTTTACAGCCGATCGGATAGCCCTGACGGATTTTGAAGCCTGCAACTGATTTGCGTGCTTTGGTGACCAGCGGTTTTTGACCGGAGATTGCTGCCAGGTCTGCTGCTGCATTATCCAGCAGTTTCTTGTCAGCGATCGCTTCACCAACACCCATGTTCAGGGTGATCTTCTCGACCCGAGGGACTTGCATGACAGAATTGTAGCCAAACTCTGTCATGAGTTTCTGGACTACTTCGTCTTTGTAGTAATCATGCAGTTTCGCCATCGTACTACTCCAAATTACTTGATAGTTTCGCTGTTAGACTTGAAGAAACGGACTTTTTTGCCGTCTTCGAATCTAAAGCCTACACGGTCAGCCTTACCAGTTGCCGCGTTGAACAGTGCAACGTTAGAAACCTGAATAGCAGCTTCTTTTTCAACGATGCCACCTGGTTGGTTCAGAGCCGGAACCGGCTTCTGATGTTTCTTAACCAGGTTGATACCTTCAACGATGACCTTACCAGAAGACAGGACATTCTTAACTTTACCGCGCTTACCTTTATCTTTACCGGTTAACACGATAACTTCGTCGTTACGACGGATTTTAGCTGCCATTGTTCGCTCCTTAGAGTACTTCTGGTGCCAGAGAGATAATTTTCATGAACTTTTCAGTACGAAGTTCACGAGTTACCGGCCCAAAAATACGCGTACCGATAGGCTGCTCACTGTTATTGTTCAGAATAACGCATGCATTACCATCGAAGCGAATGACAGAACCGTCCGGGCGACGAACACCCTTCCTGGTGCGCACCACTACCGCCTTCAGGACATCACCTTTTTTGACTTTACCACGAGGAATTGCTTCCTTGATGGTAACTTTGATGATGTCACCGACGCCTGCGTAGCGACGGTGCGAGCCACCCAGAACCTTGATACACATTACGCGACGTGCACCGGAGTTGTCGGCGACGTTCAGCATAGTCTGTTCTTGGATCATTTTAGTGCTCCGCTAATGTCAACTACTACTTCGGGACCTAAACCTCAGGTCGTTAGAAAGCCCCATAATTGAGGGCGCGGCATTGTAACACCGGTTCTCACAGATGGGTAGAAAAAATAAACGGCTCTCAATCGAGCCGCTGATTTTCCCTGATGACAGGGAGGGCGTATTCTAGGGAATAGTGCGAACAGTAGCAAATGTAATCTGCCTTATTTTTCGTCGCCTCCCTAATAAAGTGCCCTTATGACTCAACTAACCAGTTTTCTGGCCAGTTGGTTATGCTGATGCAGCACGGCTGGCAGTTCAATTCCGGCCAGTTGTCCGTTTCGCACCCTGACTTTTCCGTTGATGATGCTGTAAGCGACCTGCCCCGGATTACAGAACACCAGGGCGGCGACAGGATCGTGCCCCGCCCCGGCAAGACCAATGCGATTCAAATCAAAGATGGCCAGATCAGCCATCATGCCCGGCGCAATGGCGCCCACGTCATCGCGATTCAGCACTTTTGCTCCACCCAGCGTCGCCAGCTCCAGAGCCTGACGAGCCGTCATCGCATCCGGGCCGAAACCCACGCGTTGTAACAGCATTGCCTGACGTACCTCCGCTATCATGTCTGAGCTGTCATTGGAGGCTGACCCATCTACGCCCATACCGACATGGACACCGGCATCGCACATGTGGCGTATTGGTGCAATGCCCGAACCGAGCCGCATGTTTGAACAGGGACAGTGTGCGACGCCGGTTCCGGTGCGTGCAAAGAGCTCCATACCATACTGATCCAGTTTAACGCAGTGTGCATGCCAGACATCCGGCCCTACCCAGCCGAGGTCTTCAACGTACTGTGCTGGCGTCATGTGGAACTTTTCGCGGCTATATCGGATATCGTTGTCGTTCTCCGCCAGATGAGTATGCATCGAGACGTTGAAGCTGCGTGCCAGTGCAGCGGATTGTTTCATCAGTTCACGACTGACTGAGAACGGTGAACATGGGGCCACCACGATGCGTAACATCGAGCCGTGGCTGTCATCGTGATAGCGTTCAATCACACGCTGCGTATCCTTGATGATGGCGGCTTCATTCTCAACCAGCGAATCGGGCGGCAGACCTCCGAGGGATTTGCCCACACTCATGCTGCCCCGGCTGGCATGGAAACGCATGCCCATCAGTGCTGCAGCCTCAATGCTGTCGTCAAGCTTACAACCGTTAGGGTAGACATAGAGATGGTCACTGGTGGTGGTGCAACCGGAGAGCATTAACTCAGCCATCGAAATCTGCGTTGAGATATGAATCATCTCAGGCGTCAGGTTCTGCCACAGTGGGTAGAGGTGGGTCAGCCAGTTGAACAGTTCGCCGTTTTGTACCGCAGGAATAGCCCGGGTCAGGCTCTGATACATGTGATGATGCGTATTGATCAGCCCGGGGATAACAATGTGTCCCTGAAGGTCAATCATTTCATCCGCGCTATCAGGTAACGATCCTGCTTCCCCGACCGCAACGATTTGGTTCCCTTTAATCAGAATACTGGCGTTACGTATTTCCCGACGCTCGGCATCCATGCAGACCACGCATTCAGCGTTCTTTAGTAATAACGTTCGTTCCATGCTATTGCCTGTGGGTTGTGGGTGTGTACTACCCGATAATAGCGGCAGGCTTTTGGCAGAGCTAATAGCTGGTAACGCAGCTAACAGTGGTAATTTTAACAGTGACCGGCGTAAGCGATCATGATTCTCCATTTCCACGGCACATTTCCTTGTACAGTTATGATAACTCCGGCCTCAACAGACTGGAGCTTTCAGGTCACATCGCCTGAAGAGTCGCAGCTTAATCCTCGCCATTCCCTAAATTTGTGAGCGCCATCAAATCTGCTCTGCCGCAGGCACAAATGGATCAAGTCAGAATAAAAGGTAAAAAAAAACCCCCTGCCGAAGCAGAGGGTTTCCTCAGAAAAAACAATTCTTATTACAGAACCGCTTTCTCGATTACGCGAACCAGGGTCCAGGATTTAGTCTTGGACAGTGGACGGCATTCGCGGATTTCTACCACGTCACCAATTCCACATTCATTGTTCTCGTCATGGATGTGCAGCTTGGTCGTACGTTTGATGAATTTGCCGTAGATCGGGTGTTTCACGAAACGTTCGATAGCGACAACTGCAGATTTCTGCATTTTGTCACTTACTACACGACCCTGCAGAGTACGGATTTTATCGGTCATTACGAACCCGCCTTCTCAGTCAGTAAAGTCTTAACGCGTGCAACATCACGGCGAACCTGTTTCAGCAGATGAGTCTGCTGCAGTTGGCCAGATGCTGCCTGCATGCGCAGGTTAAATTGCTCACGCAGCAGATTAAGCAGCTCAGTGTTCAGCTCTTCAACGCTTTTTTCACGCAGCTCAGTTGCTTTCATTACATCACCGTCTTAGTTACAAAGGTGGTTTTGATAGGCAGTTTTGCTGCTGCCAGCTTGAATGCTTCACGGGCCAGCTCTTCTGGTACGCCGTCCATTTCATACAGGACTTTACCAGGCTGGATCAGGGCAACCCAATACTCTACGTTACCCTTACCTTTACCCATACGCACTTCCAGCGGCTTCTCGGTGATCGGTTTGTCCGGGAATACTCGGATCCAGATCTTACCTTGACGCTTAACTGCACGGGTCATAGCACGACGTGCTGCTTCGATCTGACGAGCAGTCAGACGACCACGGCCAACAGCTTTCAGACCGAAAGTACCGAAGCTGACATCCGTACCCGCAGCCAGACCGCGGTTACGGCCTTTGTGCACCTTACGGAATTTCGTACGCTTTGGTTGTAACATCAGCGACTCTCCTTACTTACGGCCTTTACGCTGCTGCTTTTTAGGTTGAGCAGCCGGTTCCGGTTGTTCAACAGCAGCCATACCACCCAGGATCTCACCTTTGAAGATCCATACCTTAACGCCGATTACACCATAAGTGGTGTGCGCTTCAGAGGTGTTGTAGTCAATGTCAGCACGCAGTGTGTGCAATGGCACGCGACCTTCACGATACCATTCGGTACGTGCGATCTCAGCGCCACCCAGACGGCCGCTAACTTCAACTTTAATACCCTTCGCGCCAAGACGCATGGCGTTCTGAACTGCACGCTTCATAGCACGACGGAACATCACACGACGCTCCAGCTGTGAAGTAATGCTGTCAGCTACCAGTTTCGCGTCCAGTTCCGGCTTGCGGACTTCGGCGATATTGATCTGTGCAGGAACGCCAGCGATTTTCGCGACGACCGTGCGCAGTTTTTCTACATCTTCGCCTTTCTTACCGATAACGATGCCCGGACGAGCGGTGTGAATAGTCACACGGATGCTCTTCGCTGGACGCTCGATAACGATACGAGAGACAGATGCTTTAGCCAGTTCTTTAGTCAGGAACTGACGTACTTTAAAATCGCTGTCCAGGTTGTCAGCGAATTCGTTGGTGTTCGCAAACCAGGTAGAGTTCCATGGTTTTACAATACCCAGGCGAATACCATTAGGATGTACTTTCTGACCCATTGCTAGTCTCCAGAGTCTCAGCGATCGGACACAACCACAGTAATGTGGCTGGTGCGCTTCAGGATGCGATCTGCACGACCTTTGGCACGCGGCATAATGCGTTTCATGGTCGGACCTTCATCAACGAAAATTTTCGTGATTTTCAGATCGTCGATATCAGCGCCATCGTTGTGTTCGGCGTTAGCAATGGCAGATTCCAGAACTTTTTTGACCAGTACAGCCGCTTTCTTATTGGTGTAGGTCAAAATGTCCAGTGCCTGCGACACTTTCTTACCGCGAATCAGGTCAGCAACAAGGCGAACCTTCTGAGCAGAAGAACGAGCGTGGCGATGTTGAGCTAAAGTTTCCATCTCTTCCTCCTACTTATTTCTTCTTGGCTTTTTTATCAGCCGCGTGACCGCGATAAGTACGTGTCGGCGCGAATTCACCCAGTTTGTGACCAACCATTTCGTCGGAAACAAAGACAGGAACGTGCTGACGACCATTATGGACAGCGATGGTCAAACCGATCATGTTAGGAAAGATCGTTGAACGACGGGACCAAGTGCGCAAAGGCTTCTTGTCACCGCTTTCCACCGCTTTCTCTACCTTCTTCAGCAAGTGCAGGTCAATAAAAGGACCTTTCTTGAGAGAACGTGGCATGGCTTATCCTCTAATATTATTTGCTACGGCGACGTACGATAAATTTATCAGTACGCTTGTTGCTACGGGTCTTCTTACCTTTGGTCTGAACGCCCCACGGAGTTACCGGGTGCTTACCAAAGTTACGACCTTCACCACCACCGTGCGGGTGATCAACTGGGTTCATCGCGGTACCACGAACGGTCGGACGAACACCACGCCAACGGGCTGCACCAGCTTTACCCAGAACGCGCAGCATATGCTCAGCGTTGCCGACTTCGCCCAGTGTTGCGCGGCAGTCAGACTCGACTTTACGCATTTCACCTGAACGCAGACGCAGGGTAACGTAAGAACCTTCACGCGCAACGATCTGCACGTAAGCACCAGCTGAGCGAGCAATCTGACCGCCTTTGCCTGGTTTCATTTCTACGTTATGCACGGTTGAACCCACCGGGATGTTACGCATCGGCAGAGTGTTACCTGCTTTGATCGCAGCATCAACGCCAGATTGGATCTGGTCGCCGGCTTTCAGGCCTTTAGGGGCCAGGATGTAACGGCGCTCGCCGTCTTTGTACAGAACCAGTGCGATGTTCGCAGAGCGGTTCGGATCGTACTCAAGACGTTCAACAACTGCCGGGATACCATCTTTGTTGCGTTTGAAGTCAACAATACGGTAAGCCTGCTTGTGACCACCACCGATATGACGGGTAGTGATACGACCATTGTTGTTACGGCCACCGGATTTGCTGTTTTTTTCTACCAGCGGGGCAAATGGTTTGCCCTTGTGCAGCTCCGCGTTTACCACTTTAACTACATGGCGACGACCCGGAGATGTCGGTTTACATTTAACAACTGCCATTGTCTTTCTCCTCCGACTTACTCAGCGCCGCCAGCGAAGTCCAGATTCTGGCCTTCTTTCAGGGTGACGTAAGCTTTTTTCCAGTCGCTACGACGACCGATACGCTGTCCTTGACGCTTAACTTTGCCCTTAACTACCAGGGTGTTTACGTCTTTAACTTCTACTTCGAACAGTTTCTCAACAGCAGCAACGATCTCTGCTTTGGTCGCGTCATTAGCAACTTTGAGAACGATGGTATTGGTTTTTTCCATCGCGCTAGATGCTTTTTCAGATACGTGCGGCGCGCGCAGTACTTTCAGCAGACGTTCTTCACGGATCATGCCAGCATCTCCTCAACTTGCTTAACTGCATCAGCAGTCATAACGACTTTGTCGAAGGCGATCAGGCTAACTGGATCGATACCGGATGCATCACGCACGTCAACCTTGTACAGGTTACGCGCAGCCAGGAACAGATTCTCATCCAGTTCACCGGTGATGATCAGCACGTCTTCCAGAGCCATGTCTTTCAGTTTCTGTACCAGCAGCTTGGTTTTCGGTGCTTCTACAGCAAATGATTCGACAACGATCAGACGATCTTGACGTACCAGTTCGGACAGGATGCTTTTCAGCGCGCCGCGGTACATCTTTTTGTTAACTTTTTGACTGTGGTCCTGCGGCTTCGCAGCAAAGGTCACGCCACCTGAACGCCAGATTGGGCTCTTTACAGAACCTGCACGCGCACGGCCGGTGCCTTTTTGACGCCATGGCTTTTTGCCTGAACCGGTTACTTCGGCGCGAGTTTTCTGCGCACGAGTACCCTGGCGGGCGCCAGATGCGTAAGCAACAACAACCTGGTGAACCAGCGCTTCGTTGAAATCACGACCGAAGGTAGTTTCGGAAACAGTCAGCGCGCTCTGCGCGTCTTTCAATACTAATTCCATTGCTATCCCCTTACGCCTTCACAGCTGGTTTAACGATCAGGTCGCTACCGGTAGCACCGGGAACTGCACCTTTAACCAGCAGCAGGTTGCGCTCAGCGTCAACACGTACTACGTCCAGACTCTGAACGGTTACGCGCTCATTACCCAGCTGACCTGCCATTTTCTTGCCTTTGAACACTTTGCCCGGAGTCTGGTTCTGACCGATAGAACCCGGAACGCGGTGAGACAAGGAGTTACCGTGAGTAGCGTCCTGGGTACGGAAGTTCCAGCGCTTAACGGTACCGGCGAAACCTTTACCTTTAGAGGTACCGGTTACGTCAACTTTCTTAACTTCAGCGAAAATCTCAACGCTGATGCTCTGACCTACAGAATACTCTTCACCTTCAGCGGTGCGGAATTCCCACAGGCCACGGCCAGCTTCAACGCCAGCTTTAGCAAAATGACCAGCTTCAGGTTTGGTCACACGGTTTGCTTTTTTAGCACCGGTGGTAACCTGAATTGCCTGGTAACCGTCGTTTTCCAGGCCTTTGACCTGAGTAACGCGGTTCGCTTCAACTTCGATTACGGTGACGGGGATAGAAACGCCATCTTCAGTGAAGATGCGGGTCATGCCCACTTTTTTACCGACTAAACCAATCATTGTTTCAACCTCTCAATCGCTCGATGACCTGATTAACCCAGGCTGATCTGCACGTCAACACCGGCAGCCAGATCCAGACGCATCAGAGCATCAACCGTTTTTTCAGTTGGCTCAACGATGTCTACCAGACGCTTGTGAGTGCGGATTTCGTACTGATCACGCGCATCTTTGTTAACGTGCGGAGAGATCAGAACAGTAAAACGCTCTTTGCGGGTTGGCAGCGGGATTGGACCACGAACCTGCGCACCAGTGCGCTTGGCGGTCTCAACGATTTCCGCGGTTGATTGATCGATCAGACGATGATCAAACGCTTTAAGACGGATACGGATTCTTTGGTTCTGCATGAGACCAGAGCTCCAAACTTTTTATAGACGAAAAAAATTACTACTCGAACCCATTACGATTGATGGGAGAGTGTAATCGTTCAGCATATAACTCCCCAATTGGGAGTATTGTCAGGCGGCCTATATTTCAGCCGTCTGCGATTCTGCTCGAATCGCGCCTGCAATATCTGCAGGCCCGCGCATTATACGTAAATCTGTTCAGGAAGCAACCCGTGTTGCGGTTTTCCCTGTTAAATAGTGGCCGGTTCTTGCGGCACGCGTCGCGTCGCAGTGCTGCAGAGCGGTTAAGTCACAAATTTTTTTGTGAGCACTTTTCCGCCGTTATTTATCCATAGGTGACACAGAATGAGAAGCCGATGAAAGTGCTTTTAACTTCTCATCCGGAGCAACATCATGTCACTGATTACTCAATTCGTAGCACTTGCTGGCGGAGGCGCACTGGGAAGCTTTCTTTCGCTGGCCTGGGTACGCTTCTCACCCGCGCTCTCACCCGCTCAGTGGTTTATCGCACTCTGCTTTCCCGGTTCACGGTGTGATTGTTGTCAGCAACGCCTGCTATGGCGTGATGCGCTGCCACTGATTAGCTGGCCACGGTTAAGAGGTTGGTGCCGCTTCTGTCATCATCCGTTCGGTGCGGAAAGCTTTATCAGTGAATGGCTAGTTGCAATGCTTTGCCTGCTGGTACTGAATAGTTTTGACAGGGCTGCAGACGCTACTTTTGTTATCACTGCCTCCAGCCTGCTGCTACTGATAGCGGTTATTGACCGTCAGCACTTCTGTATACCTGACCCGCTCAGCTATCTGCTGCTCTGGCTGGGGTTACTACATGCAGCCATCTTTGGGACAGAGAGTGCGGCGATATGGGGTGCCTTGTCGGGCTACTGTACATTGTGGCTGCTCGCCTGGAGTTATCGGCAGGTTCGGGGGCATGAAGGATTAGGTTATGGTGATATGAAGCTTTTCGCGGCATTGGGCGCATGCTGTGGATGGCAGGCGCTACCCTGGATTGCACTGGGTGCCACTTTTCTGGCGCTGACGGCAATCGTGATGCTGAAACTACGCGGTTTAATTCAGGTGAACAGCCCGCTGCCGTTTGGCCCTTTCCTGGCCATTGCGGGCTGGGTAATGATCGTGTTGCAGACCCGATTCACTCTTCTTTGATTTGAGCCTGCAGATAGTTCTGGATACCCATCTTATGGATTAGCTCAAGTTCCGTTTCAATCCAGTCGATGTGATGCTCTTCATCAGCCAGGATTTCAATCATCATGTCACGACTGACATAGTCATGTACCTTGTCAGCATAGGAAATGGCCTCACGCAGATCTTTAGCGCCTTCCAGCTCCAGATTCAGGTCTGAACTTAGCATCTCCTCAACGTCTTCGCCGATACGCAGACGTCCCAGATCCTGAAGATTTGGAATTCCCTCAAGAAAGAGAATGCGTTCAATGTACTTGTCCGCATGCTTCATCTCGTCGATCGATTCGTGGTACTCCACATCGTTGAGGCGCGTTAGCCCCCAGTTTTTAAACATGCGTGCATGCAGAAAATACTGATTGATGGCAACCAGTTCATTTCCCAGCAGTTTATTGAGATGACTGATAACTTTGATATCGCCCTTCATTGTTAACCCTCCGCGTCTGATTTATTAGAGCGTAGATGTGGTTAAAAAGAAGTCAAAAAAACGCGACAGATATTGTGGGTATTCACACATCCAGGGTCAGTCAGGCTATCTCTTTATAGAGCGGGGCATGCTGCATCTCTTCATCCATAATCTCGCGCGCAGCACGAACGCATTTGCCACACTGTTTGCCTACCGGTACAAACTGGCGCAGTTGCTGAATAGATTTGGGCTGATAGCGACGCACAACTTCACGAAGGGTTTTATCACTGATGGCATTACACAGGCAGACGTACATTGATTCATCACTCGGGTACATTTTCTGTACACAGTGTAAATGCGAATCGTTTTTATTTCAAACCCACGCTTTACAGGGTTATGTCGATTTCTGAGCAAAAAAAAGAGCACCGAAGTGCTCTTTTTACTGTGTTGCAGTGGCCGTTTGCACGACCACAGCAGATATCACAATTAAGCGATAACTTTAGCAACAACACCCGCGCCAACGGTACGGCCACCTTCGCGGATTGCGAAGCGCAGACCTTCGTCCATCGCGATTGGGTGGATCAGGGTAACAACCATTTTGATGTTGTCGCCTGGCATGACCATTTCAACGCCTTCTGGCAGCTCTACTGAGCCGGTTACGTCAGTTGTACGGAAGTAGAACTGTGGACGATAGCCTTTGAAGAACGGAGTATGGCGACCACCTTCGTCTTTAGACAGAACGTAAACTTCTGACTCGAACTGGGTGTGTGGCTTGATTGAGCCTGGCTTAGCCAGAACCTGACCACGCTGGATGTCTTCACGCTTGATACCGCGCAGCAGAACACCACAGTTTTCGCCTGCCTGACCCTGGTCCAGCAGCTTACGGAACATCTCAACACCGGTACAGGTTGATTTCGCAGTATCTTTGATACCTACGATTTCAACTTCGTCGCCGACTTTAACGATGCCGCGCTCAACACGACCGGTAACAACAGTACCACGGCCAGAGATTGAGAAGACATCTTCGATTGGCAGCAGGAACGGCATGTCGATCGCACGCTGTGGTTCTGGGATGTAGTTGTCCAGATGCTCAGCCAGTTCGATGATTTTCGCTTCCCACTCAGCTTCGCCTTCCAGCGCTTTCAGCGCAGAACCACGAACGATTGGGGTGTCGTCGCCTGGGAAGTCATATGCTGACAGCAGGTCACGAACTTCCATCTCTACCAGTTCCAGCAGCTCTTCATCATCAACCATGTCACATTTATTCAGGAACACGATGATGTAAGGAACGCCAACCTGACGACCCAGCAGGATGTGCTCACGGGTCTGTGGCATCGGGCCATCAGTCGCAGCAACAACCAGGATCGCGCCGTCCATCTGCGCAGCACCGGTGATCATGTTTTTCACATAGTCGGCGTGGCCTGGGCAGTCAACGTGTGCGTAGTGACGAGTCGGGGTTTCATACTCAACGTGTGAAGTGTTGATGGTGATACCACGAGCTTTCTCTTCTGGTGCGTTATCGATCTGATCGAATGCACGAGCCTGGCCGCCGTAAGTTTTAGACAGTACGGTGGTAATAGCTGCAGTCAGGGTGGTTTTACCGTGGTCGACGTGACCGATGGTGCCCACGTTTACGTGCAGTTTGTTACGCTGAAATTGCTCTTTCGCCATGGCGATAATTCCTTACGTTGTGCCTTCACCATCTGGGTGAAGGCATCAGTTCAAATTTAAACCGTAGCTTATTTGCTACGAGCTTCAATAACGGCCTGCGCTACGTTGTTCGGCGCATCGTCATACTTCAGGAACTCCATGGAGTAAGAAGCACGACCTTTGGTCAGAGAACGCAGCTGAGTTGCGTATCCGAACATCTCAGACAACGGAACTTCAGCGTGAATCTGAACGCCAGTAGCGTTAGATTCCTGCCCTTTGAGCATACCACGACGACGACTAAGGTCACCGATGACATCGCCCGTGTTCTCTTCTGGCGTTTCAACTTCAACCTTCATGATAGGCTCAAGCAGAACAGGTGTCGCTTGTTTAAAGCCTTGTTTGAAGGCAATAGACGCGGCCAGTTTAAACGCCAGCTCTGAGGAGTCGACATCATGGTAAGAACCGAAGTGCAGACGCACGCCCAGATCCACCACCGGATAACCCGCCAGAGGGCCTGATTTCAGCTGCTCCTGGATACCTTTGTCAACCGCAGGGATGTATTCACCAGGAATCACACCACCTTTGATGTCGTTGACAAATTCATAGCCTTTCGGATTCGAACCTGGCTCCAGTGGGTACATGTCGATAACAACATGACCGTACTGACCACGACCACCAGACTGCTTGGCGTGTTTACCTTCAACATCGGTAACTTTGTTACGAATCGCTTCACGGTAAGCAACCTGTGGTTTACCCACGTTTGCTTCAACGTTGAACTCACGCTTCATGCGGTCAACGATGATGTCGAGGTGCAATTCACCCATACCCGCGATGATGGTCTGGTTAGATTCTTCATCAGTCCATACACGGAATGATGGGTCTTCTTTCGCCAGACGGCCCAGAGCCAGACCCATTTTTTCCTGGTCAGCTTTGGTTTTTGGTTCAACGGCGATAGAGATTACCGGCTCCGGGAATTCCATGCGCTCAAGGATGATGACGTTCTCTGGGTCACACAGGGTGTCACCAGTGGTCACATCTTTCAGGCCGATTGCAGCTGCGATATCACCCGCACGGACTTCTTTGATCTCTTCACGCTTGTTAGCGTGCATCTGAACGATACGGCCCAAACGCTCACGGTTTGACTTAACCGGGTTGAACACGGTGTCACCCGTATTAACAACACCAGAGTAAACGCGGAAGAAGGTCAGGTTACCTACAAACGGGTCAGTAGCGATTTTGAACGCCAGTGCAGCAAACGGCTCGTTGTCGTCTGAGTGACGAACAGCCGGCGTGTCTTTACCGTCGTCCAGCATACCGTTGATCGCGGTTACGTCAGTCGGTGCTGGCAGATATTCAACAACTGCATCCAGCATCGCCTGAACACCTTTGTTCTTAAATGCAGAACCACAGGTTACCAGGATGATTTCGTTGTTCAGAACACGCTTACGCAGAGATGTTTTGATCTCTTCTTCAGTCAGTTCTTCACCACCGAAGAATTTCTCCATCAGCTCATCAGAGCCTTCAGCAGCGGCTTCAACCAGCTTTGCACGCCATTCTTCAGCCAGTTCCTGCATATCAGCTGGGATATCTTCGTAAACGAAGGTCACACCCTGATCTTCGTCGTTCCAGTTGATTGCTTTCATTTTCACCAGGTCAACAACACCGGTGAATTTCTCTTCTGCGCCAATAGCCAGCTGCAGAGGAACTGGAGTTGCGCCCAGACGAACTTCCATCTGGTTAACAACTTTCAGGAAGTTAGCACCCATGCGGTCCATTTTGTTAACGAACGCAATGCGTGGAACTTTATATTTGTTAGCCTGACGCCATACGGTCTCAGACTGTGGCTGAACGCCACCAACTGCACAGTAAACCATTACCGCGCCATCAAGCACACGCATAGAACGTTCAACTTCGATGGTGAAGTCAACGTGTCCTGGGGTGTCGATGATGTTGATGTGGTGTGGTTCAAACTGCTTGGCCATACCAGACCAGTAACAGGTGGTCGCAGCGGAAGTGATGGTAATACCACGTTCCTGTTCCTGCTCCATCCAGTCCATGGTTGCTGCGCCGTCATGTACTTCACCGATTTTGTGGTTTACACCGGTGTAGAACAGAACGCGTTCGGTAGTGGTAGTCTTACCGGCGTCGATGTGCGCACTGATACCGATGTTACGGTAGCGAGCAATGGGTGTTTTACGAGCCATTTGATTCCTCGGTTTTTCGGACGTTCAAAATTAGTCAACCCCAGCGGGTTGGCCCTCTGGGCGCCCGCTGGTTTAACAACTACGCGACTGTTACCAGCGGTAGTGTGCGAACGCCTTGTTGGCTTCAGCCATACGGTGAACGTCTTCACGTTTCTTAACTGCAGTACCTTTGTTCTCTGCAGCATCAGAAAGTTCGTTCGCCAGGCGAAGAGCCATTGATTTATCACCGCGTTTACGAGCAGCATCTACGATCCAGCGCATTGCCAGGGCATTACGACGAACCGGACGGACTTCAACTGGTACCTGATAAGTAGAACCACCAACGCGACGTGACTTAACTTCGACAGTCGGACGCACGTTTTCCAGCGCTACTTCAAAGGCTTCCAGGGAGTTTTTACCTGAACGCTGAGCCAGGGTCTCAAGCGCGGTATAAACGATTGATTCTGCAGTAGATTTTTTACCATCTACCATCAGGATATTTACAAATTTGGCCAGCAGCTCTGATCCGAACTTAGGATCTGGCAGAATTTTACGCTGACCAATGACGCGACGACGTGGCATGGAAATACTCCGTTGTTAATTCAGGATTGTCCAAAACTCTATGAGTTTATTATGACATTTAATTTAAAACGTTTGGCCTTACTTAACGGAGAACCATTAAGCCTTTGGCTTCTTCACGCCGTACTTGGAGCGAGCCTGCTTACGGTCTTTAACACCTGAGCAGTCCAGCGCGCCACGAACGGTGTGGTAACGCACACCTGGCAGGTCTTTTACACGACCGCCACGGATCAGGATCACGGAGTGTTCCTGCAGGTTATGACCTTCACCGCCGATGTAGGAGGTAACTTCAAAACCGTTGGTCAAACGCACACGGCAGACTTTACGCAGTGCGGAGTTTGGTTTCTTAGGAGTGGTGGTGTACACACGAGTACAAACGCCACGTTTTTGCGGGCAAGCTTCCAGCGCCGGCACGTTGCTCTTTGCAACTTTGCGGACGCGTGGTTTGCGAACCAGCTGGTTAACTGTTGCCATTAAATAGCTCCTGGATTTGCTTTTGCTTCGTAAACACGTAATAAATCGCCTCGTAGAATTACGAGGAGGCAGAATTTTAGGGCTGAGTCAAAGGGGTGTCAAGAAATAACCAGGTTTTAGCCGATTACCAGACCATTTGTTGCTGATGCCTGATCGTTAGCGTGACAAAGCCAGTATAGTCTATTGACTGCACACTGGTCGAAATTTGTCCAGCAAGACCGCGAGCCTGAACATCTTCATCCAGCACCCACAGCGTGGCTTCACATTCTGACAGCCGCATCAGTGCGCGACTGCCCGCTAAGGCAGCCAGCACGCCATCCTGCAGCAGCAGCAGGTCATCACCCTCACCCGCGATTAAAAGCAGGGTTTCGAGGTCACAGTATGCGGGTGAAAGCATTAAGGTGTGCAGCATTAACGTCTCTTAAAAAGTCAGAATGCGATCGTAGCTGGCCAGCGTCTGCCGCAGCTCCGGCGCGTCCAGTAGCGTAACATCCAGCAACCGGTCAGCGTCAACCGCTAATCCACGCGCTATCAGCGATGCCCGGCAGAGATAGCACTGTTCAATGTCATACAGCGTCAGCACGCCAAAGGTCGCGGCATAGTGACGACTCTTAATCGCCTCAGGCTGCTGGTGCAGATTGAGCTGCAGCACGCCATCACCAATAAAAAACAGGCCGATATCTTCACTGAGTGCACCCGTAGCCAGCGCGGCATCCAGCCCTTCGCGCCCTGCACTGCTGCCATGCGGCGCCTGGGTAAAGACAAATGCGACACGATTCATCAGAACTGCACCACGCGTTCACAGCTTAGCGCCGCTTCCGCCAGCGCACCCAGGCCACTCAGCGTAAAGCCTGGCTGCAGGTTACTGCCCGCCAGCTGGAGTCGGGCCGCTTCCTGCTGATCGCTGACGCCACGCCGCAGCGCAGCCGCTACACAGATGTTCAGTGCCACACCCTGCTCCTGATGTAATGCCTGCCACGCGCGCACCAGATCAAACTCATCACTGGCCGGTGCGGTCAGCTGATTAGCGTTCAACACGCCTTCGCGATAAAAGAAAACGCTGTCAAGCTGATGACCTGCCGTCAGCAGTGCACGGGCAAACAGATATGCACTGGTCGCCTGTTGCGTACCGTAAGCCGGGCCGGTGACCAGCAGGGTATAGCGCATTACCGATCCTGTCCCTGAAAGTCGCCATTTTTAAACTGGCGGATGTAGAGATAAACGGTGTGCTTCGAAATGTTCAGCCGATCGGCCACCTGGTTGATGGCATCTTTGATATCGAAGATTCCCTTCTCATACAGGTTGAGCACAATCTGGCGATTCTTGGCGTTGTTCGACACATTGCGATCAGCGCTGACTTCTTCAATGGTGAACTCCAGAGTCTGCATCACCAGATCATCGACCGAACTGGCAAAGTTGACGTTGGAGTCAACCTGCTGCATCTCGGGCGGCATAAAGGTCGACATGATCTGTGAGAACGGCACATCAAGATTCATGTTGATGCAAAGCAGGCCAATAACCCGTTGCTGACGGTTGCGAATCGCAATGGTGACTGACTTCATCAGCACGCCGCTTTTGGCACGCGTGAAATAGGCACGTGACACGTTGCTGTCCGCGCCATGCATATCATGCAGCATACGCAGGGCCAGGTCGGTAATCGGCGAACCGACTTTACGACCCGTGTGCTCACCATTGGCGATACGCACGGCCGAACACTTCAGATCTTCCAGCGAATGCAGGACGATTTCACAATGCGAGCCGATCAACATCGCCAGGCCATCCACGACAGCCTCGTACGATTTCAGAATATCGTAATCAGTTTCTTCGAACGGGCGCTGCTCCAGAAGATCGAAGTCGCTCAGTTCACCCGGATTGAATGGATTAGACATTGAAGAGTATCACCCTGAATGGCTGGAGCCTGTCACAGCGGCTTATGGGCAGACTCAATATTGGGATAATTAGGCAGGCATTAGTCTGGCAAATGTCGTCGGCTTATGCCAGAGGTTTGTCGTGAAGCTAAAATGAAACCGCCGCCCTGAGGCGGCGGTCAGCAGATTACTGCGCTTTTTCTGCAGCAGCAGGCGCAGGGGCCTGTGCTTTTTCATCTGCTTTAGGCGCGGGTTTGATATCAAGCAGTTCAACATCAAAGACCAGAGTGGAGTTAGCCGGAATGCCCGGAACGCCATTTTTGCCATAAGCCAGATTCGGTGGGATCACCAGCTTGATCTTGCCGCCTTTCTTCACGTGCTTCAGACCTTCAGTCCAGCCTGGGATAACACCGTCCAGACGGAACGAGAGTGGCTCGCCACGGGTATAAGAGTTGTCGAATTCATTACCGTCGATCAGCGTACCTTTGTAGTTCACCACGACAGTGTCGCTGTCTTTAGGTGCGTCGCCGGTACCCTCTTTCTCAACTTTATACAACAGGCCGCTTTCGGTTTTCTTCACGCCGCTCTCTTTAGCAAATTTGGTCGCGAAAGCGTCGCCCTTTTCGGCGTTCTCTTTCGCATCTTTTTCCATTTTCGCTGAGGCTGCGCCTTTCACGCGGCCTTCAAAGGATTGCAGCGTCTGCTCAATCTCTTCGTCAGACAGTTTGCTCTTGCCACCAAACGCATCCTGAACACCCGCAATAAGCTGCTGCTTATCCAGTTTGATGCCCAGTTTTTCCTGTTCCTTCAGGGAGTTGTCCATGTAGCGACCCAGTGAAGCACCCAGTGCGTAGGCAGACTGCTGGTCTTCATCTTTGAAAGCAGCATTCTTAGGTGCCTGAGGCGCGGACTGTGGCGCGGCAGCTGGTGCAGCCTGTGGCGCCGCAGCGGTGTCTGCTGCCATTGCCATTGATGCATTCAGCGCAACAGCCATGGTGGTAGCTAACAATGTGACTTTAAACAGTGATTTCATCCATTCTCCAAAACCGAAGCGTCTAACCTCGGGAAACATTGCGGACTTCAGGGCCCACACTATAACTTTACGTGGCAGTGTCGAACACTCCCACAATGTAATTACCCGGTCTACCTCCGACCTTTATAACATCGGGAAGTTTCATCAGAGATGATGCCGCGCTGGCTTTTTTCAAGCGCAACGCCTCCGGGCGTAAAAAAAACAGGTGATTCCTGGCCTTCAGGTCGTAGAATCACGCCCCGAGTCGCACCTTAACAGAGGAACAGGTCATGCAACAATCTGAGTGGGAACAGCGTCTGGAGACGTTAGAGAGCAAACTGGCCTTTCAGGAGATGACGATAGATCAGCTGAACAGCGCGGTGGTTCAGCATGAGCTGGAGATGAATAAGATGCGTGAGCAGATGCGCATCTTAACCGACAAGCTCAAAGCGAATGCGCCCTCGATCGTCGCCTCACAGTCTGAAGAGATCCCGCCCCCGCACTACTGATCGTGGGCTATCTGGCTCCGGTTAGCCGGTCAGAACCAGAGTGACAGCCAAAAGAAAGGCCACCCGGAGGTGGCCTTTAAAGCTCTGTTGAGAGTTAGTGGCTGCAGCCGCAACCGCCAGTACCACAACCGCCTTTACCGTGGTCGTGGTCGTGATCATGGCCGTGATCGTGGTCATGATGATGACCATCTGCACCGTGAACGTGGCCATGAGCCAGTTCTTCCGGTGTGGCTTCACGGATAGCGACCACTTCAACGTTGAAGTTCAGGTTCTGACCCGCCAGCATGTGGTTACCATCAACCACGACGTGATCGTCTTCCACTTCGGTGATTTCTACCGGTACCGGACCCTGATCGGTCTCTGCCAGGAAGCGCATGCCAACCTGAAGTTCATCAACGCCCATGAAGACGTCTTTAGGCACACGCTGCACCAGGTTGTCATCGTACTGACCGTAAGCATCGTTTGCCGGGATATGCACGTCAAACTTGTCGCCGGCAACGTGATCTTCCAGCGCATTTTCCAGACCAGAAATCAGGGAACCATGACCGTGCAGGTAGTCTAACGGTGCACTCACCGGTGACTCATCAACCAACACGCCGTCTTCTGTACGTACCTGATAGGCCAGGCTTACCACCAGGTCTTTTGCTACTTTCATGATATCTCCTAACCGTTGAGAGCTGAGATCCCGTCTCATTGGTCTATTTTTGCGTGCAATAACACCAACCAGAAAGGTTCGGGGTTGAGTGCAAGAGGGGTTTCACTTTCTCTTGCGACTTCAGCCTTAATGGCGTCAATTGTAACGGAATTCAATCCCGCTGTAAGTTTAAGCGTAAAAAAAGCTGCCCGATTACGCTATTCAGGATGGAAAATGCCGATAACCTGCTCATTGGTCCGAACCTGCTCGCGCGCCTGCTTATCTGCCTCACGCATCTGGTGACCACACTTTACGCACTCCACCACATCGACATTGTTTTCACGCCACATCGCCAGCGTGTCCTTCTCCTGGCAGTGCGGGCATGTCGCACCAGCAATAAAACGTTTACGCATTAGGTTCTGCCTGTTTAAAAAGGTTATTGATCATCGTCCCAGCCGTCGATCTGCCGCTTTTCGCGCTGCATTTCGCGCTGGAAGATATCTTCCAGTTCACGCCGCGCTTCACGGACGCGTGAGGCCTGCGCCGCGCTTTCAGAGAGCGTTGGCACCAGCTCGCGCAGCATCCGCATATCAAGCCGGCGAAAATGCTGCTGAGCACGGTGCGCCTGATGAGGATGCATCCCCAGCGACATCAATGTCTTACGGCCCAGCTCCAGCGCACTGGAGAAGGTCTCACGTGAGAACTGCGTGACCCCTGCCTGTAGCAGCTCATGCGCTTCCACACGGCCCCGGGCGCGCGCCTGAATCTGCAGGTGCGGAAAATGCTGCTGGCACAGATGCACGAGAGTCATCACATCTTCCGGCTCATTACAGGTGATTACAATCGACTGGGCGCTGGCTGCACCGGCGGCACGCAGTAACTCCAGCTCGGTGGCATCACCGTAATAGACCTTGTAGCCATATTTACGCATCAGACTCACCACACTGATATCGCGCTCCAGCACGGTAATGCGTGTGTTGTTCGCCATCAGCAGGCGGCCGATCACCTGACCGAAGCGACCAAAGCCCACCACAATCACCTGCGGCTGATCATCTTCGACAAAGTGTTTCTCTGCATTTTCGTCCGGCTCATTAAAGCGGCGTGCCAGCAGTCGGTCGATACCCTTCATCAGCAACGGCGTGGTCATCATCGACAGCGTCACCGTCACCAGCAGCATCGGCAGTTGATCGCCTGAGAAGAGCTTTGCCGACGAGGCCGCTGAAAAGAGGACAAAGGCAAACTCGCCGCCCTGACTCAGCACGCCCGCGAACTGCTGACGCTCGGAACTGCGCAGGCCATAAATGCGCGCCAGCAGATAGAGCACCAGCGTTTTCACTGCCACCAGCGTCACCACGCCCAGCAGGATGGTCACAATATGGGTATAGAGCACACCGAGGTTGAGCGCCATGCCCACCGAAATAAAGAACAGGCCCAGCAGCAGCCCCTTAAACGGGTCGATAGCGACTTCCAGCTCATGCCGGTATTCACTTTCTGCCAGCAGGATCCCGGCAATAAAGGTGCCCAGCGCCATCGACAGCCCGAGCGCATCCATAAACAGCGCGGAACCCAGTACCAGCAGCAGCGACGCTGCGGTAAAGACTTCGCGCACGCCTGATGCCGCGATGTAACGGAAGATCGGCCGCAGCAGATAGCGTCCGCCCACCAGCATGCCGGCAAACGCCAGCACTTTCATGCCGACCTTCATCCAGTCTATGTGACCGCTGTCGGTGCCGGCCAGCAGCGGGATCAGCGCCAGCGCCGGGATGACCGCGATATCCTGAAACAGCAGCACCGAAAAGCCCAGTTGCCCCGCTTCGCTGCGGTTCATGCCCTTATCCATCATCAGCTGCAGCGCCATGGCGGTCGAAGACATCGCCAGACCAATCCCGCCGATGATTGCCGCCTGCCAGCTAAAGTTGGTCAGCCACAATAAGCCGCCCAGAATAGCCGCTGAGAAGATCACCTGCGCCGCGCCGACGCCAAAAATGGAGCGGCGCAGCGCCCACAGCTTTGCCGGGTTCAGCTCCAGCCCGATAATAAACATCAGGAAAACCACGCCGAGCTCAGAGAAGTGGAGAATCTCATCGACGTCGCTGATAAAGCCTAATCCCCACGGGCCGATGGCGATACCTGCCACCAGATAGCCCAGAACTGCACCAATACCGAGGCGAGCCGCCACCGGTACAATCAAGACCGCCGCGACCAGATAAATCACCCCGGCGGTCAGCAGCGTTTGCCCTTCCATCTATACCCCTCCATTCGGCAGCGGTGCTGCCAGCCAGTCGCCATAGGCGCGGGCATAATTTTTCATTAACTCCGGGCTCTGCCGACGCGCCCAGTAGACGATCATCGGTGGCATCCAGTGCATACGGCACATCTGCGCGGTCAGCTCAAAAGGACGCATAATGTCATTGAGCGAATAGCGGTTCAGACCCTGCTGTTTAAAGGCACTTTCCGGTTCCCCGGTCGTCACCACGCTGCGCCAGTACTTGCCTTCCAGCGCATTGCCATCCACACCATTGGCGAAACCGCGTGACAGAACGCGATCCAGCCACTCTTTCAGCAGCGCCGGACAGCTATAGGTATAGAGCGGATGCTGGAAAATGATGACGTCGTGTTCGCGCAGCAGCTGTTGTTCATAGTGAATATCGATAAAAAAATCCGGATAGGTCGCGTACAGATCGTGCACGGTGACGTGTTCCAGTGCCTGAGCCGGCTGTAGCAGAATCCGATTTGCGATCGAATCCTGTGATTCCGGATGAGCATAAAGCAGCAAAACCCTGGGTGGCTGCGACATCCTTTCCCTCCAAAGCGTCGTCATTGGTGCGGTTTTCCGCTACCATGCACGACGCAGCAAAATCTCATTATGTTGCCAGTAAATTAACATATTCTGACGATACGGCGCTTACATGATTGTCTTCTCAGCCTTACAAATTCGCCGCGGCATCCGCGTCCTGCTCGACAATGCCACCGCCACCATTAATCCCGGCCAGAAGGTCGGACTGGTGGGTAAAAACGGCTGTGGGAAATCCACGCTGCTGTCGCTGTTAAAAGGTGAAATCACCAGCGATGCCGGTACCGTCACGTTCCCCACACACTGGGCGCTGGCCTGGGTGAATCAGGAAACCCCTGCGCTGGATAAAGCCGCGCTGGAGTATGTGATTGATGGCGATCGCCAGTATCGCCAGCTTGAAGCAGAACTGGCGGAAGCCAATCTGCGTGACGATGGCAATGCCATTGCGCTGTTGCACGGTCAGCTGGACGCGGTGCAGGCGTGGAGCATCCATGCACGCGCCTCAAGCCTGCTACACGGTCTGGGCTTCAGTCAGGAACAATTGCAGCGTCCGGTCAGCGATTTCTCCGGTGGCTGGCGTATGCGCCTTAACCTGGCACAGGCGCTGATTTGCCGTTCCGATCTGCTGCTGCTGGATGAACCGACCAACCACCTCGATCTCGATGCGGTCATCTGGCTGGAACGCTGGCTGAAGAGTTATGAAGGCACGCTGATCCTGATCTCGCACGATCGTGACTTCCTCGATCCGGTCATCGACAAAATTATCCATATCGAACAGGAGTCGATGTTCGAATACACCGGCAACTACAGCTCCTTCGAGCGGCAGCGTGTCGCCAAACTGGCTCAGCAGCAGGCGCTGTATGAGAGTCAGCAGGAGAAAGTAGCGCATTTACACAGTTACATTGATCGCTTCCGCGCCCAGGCCACCAAAGCCAGGCAGGCGCAGAGCCGCATCAAGATGCTGGAGCGCATGGAGATGATCGCGCCGGCCCATGTCGACAACCCGTTCAGCTTCACCTTCCGCAAGCCGGAGAACCTGCCTAATCCGCTGATGAAAATGGAGAAGGTCACTGCGGGCTATGGCGACCGTATCATTCTCGACGCCATCAAACTCAACCTGGTTCCGGGATCGCGCATCGGCCTGCTGGGACGTAACGGCGCCGGTAAATCGACCCTGATCAAGCTTCTGGCGGGTGAGCTGGAAGCGATGGACGGCAAGATGGGGCTGGCGAAAGGGATCAAGCTCGGTTACTTCGCCCAGCATCAGCTGGAGTACCTGCGGGCTGATGAGTCGCCGCTGCAGCATCTGTCGCGCATAGCACCTAAAGTGCTGGAACAGCAGCTGCGTGACTATCTGGGGGGCTTCGATTTCCGCGGCGATAAAGTCACTGAAAACACCGAACGCTTCTCCGGCGGTGAGAAAGCGCGACTGGTGCTGGCGCTGATTGTTTGGCAGCGCCCTAACCTGCTGCTGCTGGATGAACCGACCAACCACCTGGATCTCGATATGCGCCAGGCACTGACCGAAGCACTGATCGACTTCGAAGGTGCGCTGGTCGTGGTCTCGCACGACCGTCACCTGCTGCGCGCCACCACCGACGATCTCTATCTGGTTCATGATGGCAAAGTGGATGTGTTTGAGGGCGACCTTGATGATTATCAGCAGTGGCTGAGCGATCTGCAGAAACAGCAGGCGCAACAGGATGCCGCGCCGAAGCAGGATAACGGCAACAGCGCCCAGGCGCGTAAAGACCAGAAGCGCCGTGATGCCGAACTGCGGACCCAGACGCAGCCGTTACGCAAAGAGATAGAGAAGCTGGAAAAGCAGATGAGCAAATGGCAGAGCCAGCTGGCCGATGCTGAAGCGCAGCTCTCAGACAGTGCGATTTATGATCAGAGCCGTAAAGCGGACCTGACCGCCGCGCTGCAGCGTCAGGCGGAGAGTAAATCTGCGCTGGAAGAGGTTGAGATGGCGTGGCTGGAAGCCCAGGAACAGCTCGAACAGATGATGGCCTCATAAAAACAATCTCCCCGTTCGCGAGGAGATTGAGATTGTTGACAAAGTCTGCCCCGGCCAGCGGTGAGATCGAGCATGCGAAGGGAAAACGCGCCGTTCGGAAAGTCGCTTAAACCCTCCATGGCCGCTCGGCCCGCGCGATTACGCACCTCATCCCTGAGGTGCGCCCGTAGCCGGGCCAACGCGTTGCGTTGTTCAAAAACGCCTGGCGTTTTTGTCCCAGGCGCGGGACGCTTGCCTCCTCTGTCCGTTCTCCCTGCGCTTTTAGCTAATGCGTTACTGGCAGGGCAACCCTGACTGGGTTTGTCAGCAGTCTGAGATTCTTATTTAACGGGGTTTATCCCCCAGCACGGTTGCCCGCTGCATGATCCGCCGGGCAGGATAGTAGTCGGCATTGGCGTAATGCTGCGTGACCCGATTATCCCAGATTGCCAGATCGTCTGGCTGCCAGCGCCAGCGCACCTGGAACTCCGGTTTAGTCGCATGCGCAAACAGGAAGCCCAGCAGCGCATCACTCTCCTTCTCGCTTAACTCCACAATCCGCGTGGTAAAACCCTCATTCACAAACAGCGCTTTTTTGCCGCTGACCGGATGCGTACGGATCACCGGATGCTGCACCGGTGGATGCTTAGCCACCGCCTGCTGCCAGCGCTGATGCTCCTCTTCGGTTTTGCGGTACTTGTACTCCTGAAATGACTTTTTGAAATCATGCTCGGCGTTTAACCCGGCCAGCAGTTGCTTAAAAGGTTCCGAAAGCGCCTCGTAAGCCGCAATGCCACTGGTCCAGAGCGTGTCACCGCCCGCTTCCGGCAACACTTTTGAAGCCAGTAAAGCGATAGCCGGTGGCGTGTCGATAAAGGTGACATCGGTGTGCCAGTTGTCGTTATCTGGCGGATTATCCCGATGCGTATCCAGCACGATTATCTCCTCAACGCCTTCTGCGTGGGGATAGACCGGATGGATATGCAGGTCGCCAAAGCGAATCGCCAGTGCGCGGTGCTGTTCCGGCGTCATCTTCTGGTCACGCAGAAACAGCACCTGATGACGCAGCAGGCCATGGTAAAGCTGTTCAAACTGCGCATCACTTAATGGCCGGGAAACATCCAGGTTAGAGACCTGCGCGCCGATATAGGGGCCAAGCGGGGTAAAACTGAGACGTTCATTCATGACTGTTCTCCACTCCAGGGCGTCAGACGGCGCTGTAACGCGCGGAGCCCGAGTTCTAAGCTAAAAGCGATAAAGGCGATCACTGCGATACCCGCCAGTACCACATCGGTGGCGAGAAACTCTCCCGCTGACTGCACCATGAAACCGAGGCCGCGCGTGGCGGCAATCAGCTCCGCTGCCACCAGCGTTGACCAGCCCACTCCCAGCCCGATGCGCAGACCGGTCAGAATCTCTGGCAGCGCGCCCGGCAGGATCACCCAGCGCAGCAGCTGCCAGCGGTTAGCCCCCAGCGAGCGAGCGGCGCGAATCCGTACCTGCTGCGTGTTACGCACCCCGGCCAGGGTAGAGAGTGTTACGGGCGCGAAGATCGCCAGATAGATCAGCAGGATTTTCGACGTCTCACCAATGCCGAACCAGATCACCATCAGCGGCAGATAGGCGAGTGGCGGAATCGGGCGATAGAGCTCGATCAGCGGATCGAGCAGGCCGCGAGCGACCGGGCTGAGGCCCATCAGAATCCCCACCGGAATACCGATAGCGGCAGCAGCCGTCAGCGCAATCAGCATCCGCGTCAGGCTGGCAGCCAGATGCTGCCACAGCGTGGCATCCATAAAGCCCTGCGCGCTGGCAATCACCAGCAGCTTGCTGAACACCTGCTGCGGCGACGGCAGGAACAGCGGAGCAATCAGGCCCAGCGCGGTGACGCCCCACCAGAGCAGTAACAGCAGAGAGAGGCTCAGCACGCTCAGCGTAAAGGCGGTTGAAAATGGCCAGCGCAGCCTGCGGCGCATCGGCAGAGACTTATCGTGGATTAACGCGCTCATGCAAACGCCTCCCGCTGATCAAACACCCGGCTCAGCACATATTCGCGCTGAGCGATAAACTGCGGATCGGATTTGATGCTGCGGCACGACTCTCCGGCGGCAAAACGGCGGCCAAATTCGGGCCGCAGCCGCTCCACGATGCGGCCCGGTCCAGGCGACAGCAGAATCAGTTCGCTGGCGAGGAAAATCGCCTCTTCTATATCGTGTGTAATCAGCAGGATCTGTTTACCGCTGTCGCGCCACAGCGTCAGCAGCAGTGTCTGCATCTGCTCACGGGTAAAAGCATCCAGTGCGCCAAACGGCTCATCCAGCAACAGCAGTTGCGGATCGGTGGCCAGCGCGCGCGCAATACCTACCCGTTGACGCTGACCGCCGGACAACTGCCAGATGGCGCGCTTTTCCGCCCCTTCCAGCCCGACCTGCCTGATAAGTTTCCGCGCTATGACCTCACGTGCCTGGCGCGGCATCCCCGCCAGTTGCAGTCCAAAGGAGACGTTATCCAGTACGTTGCGCCACGGCAGTAACCCTTCATGCTGAAACACCACGCCGCGCTCCGCGCCTGGCCCGATCACCGGCTGGTTATCCAGCGTGATGCTGCCCGACTCCACCGGCAGGAATCCGGCCACCAGATTCAGCAGCGTGGTTTTGCCACAGCCGGAGGGGCCGAGCACGACCAGCAGTTCGTGGCTGTCCAGGTGCAGATTGATATCCTGCAACACCGGCTGTCCGGCATAACGGGCATTAAGGTGAGCGATACGCAGCATAGTGCCTCCTTATGGTTTAACTAATGGCGCGACGAAGCGGGAGGTTACATAACTGCTGTAGTCGTTATCTGCCTGCGGCACCCGGCCCTGCGCTTTCAGGAACTGCGCGGTATCGACGATCGCCTTATTGACCGGTTTACCCAGCTGCTCAACCTGCTGCTGCGCCGTCAGGTAGGTATTGCCCTTCACCAGACCGGGAACCTGCGCTTCCGGCACGCCACTGAGGCGTGAGAGTTTGCTGAGGTTATCGGGCTGCTTCAGCCAGCTGTCGGGACTGTTAAGATAGGCCTGCTGCGCATCGATCGCGCTGCGGGCAAAAGCGGTGACGATCTCGGGATGCTGTTCGGCAAAATCTTTGCGTACTACCCAGACGTCCAGCGTCGGCGAACCCCAGCTCCCCACTTCCGCAGAGTCGGTTAACACTTTGCCCTCTTTCTCCAGCTCATTGACTGCAGGGGCCCAGACATAGGCACCATCAATATCGCCACGCTGCCAGGCCGCGATAATCGCTGGCGGCTGCAGGTTTATCAGCTGCACCTGCGACGGCGTAATGCCCCAGTGTTTCAGTGCAGCCAGCAGGCTGTAGTGGGTGGTGGAGATGAACGGCACCGCGATGCGTTTGCCGATAAGATCTTTGGGAGTAGTAATGTTCTTTTTCACCACCAGCGCTTCAGAGTTACCCAGCTGAGAGGCGAGTAAGAATGCTTCAATCGGCAGCTTCTGCGCCGCCGCAACCGCTAACGGGCTGGAACCGATGTTGCCAATCTGCACGTCGCCGGAAGCCAGTGCGCGTAAGACGCCTGCGCCGCTGTCAAACTTACGCCAGTCAACGCTGGCCCCGCTCTCTTTCGCAAAACTGTTGTCAGCCTGCGCCACTTTCGCGGGTTCGGCGGAGGTCTGGTACGCCACGGTGACATTGACCGCATCAGCCTGAAACGCCAGCAGCGCCAGCGCTGCGGCTAAAAAAGTTAAACGTGTTGCTGCCATGATCATTACCCCGCCATTTTTATAGTGGAGGTAGTGTCTGCGGCCGCTATAGTTTCATAAAGGAATTAAAAATTATCCCTAATAGAAATAAGTTCTTAGATCACTATCTGCAAAACTAAGTCAAAAATCGCAAATGCTGAAAATAGCTAAAGTAAGCAAAAATGTCAGGCGCTCACATTGTCCCTGTGCTATTGATATGCGTTACCAATTTTTGCCTGTTAAGGTCTCTGTATCCGATGTCGATCGAGAAAGTCGCTCAGCTGGCTGGCGTCTCCAAAGCCACGGTATCGCGGGTTCTCAACGCGCATCCCGGCGTAAAGCCCGATACGCGTGAGAAAGTTCTGGCGGCAATCTCTGCCTGCGACTATCAGCCCAATCTGCTGGCGCGTCAGCTGCGTACGGCGCAAAGCAACATGCTGCTGGTGCTGATCTCGGATATCACTAACCCCTTCTGTTCACGCGTGGTTCAGGGCATTGAGGCCGAAGCGGAACTGCACGGCTATCATATCCTGCTCTGTAACTCCGCCTCGCAGCTTCAGCGCGAAGCCGCCTATCTGAGTTTGCTGACCGGCAAAGTGGTGGATGGTGTGATTACCATGGATGCGGCCTCCGGCTTACAGGATTTGCAGGCGCTGATCGCCGGAGCCCCCTGGGTGCAGTGCTGTGAATTTAATCCCGACATCCCCGCCTCCTCAGTCAGCATTGATCACCTTGAAGCGGCGCGTGACACCGTCCATTACCTCGCCGGTAAAGGGCGTAAACGCATCGGGCTGGTCAATGGCGACATGCGCTACCTCTACTCGCATCATCGTGAAAAAGGCTACCGGCAGGCGATTGAGGAGCTGGGGTATGCGTGGTCCGGCGTCTCTTATACCTGTGAGATCTCCCCTGAAGCAGGCAGTCAGGGGCTGCGGGAGTTGATGGCGCTGCCGGAACCGCCGGATGCGGTGTTTGCGGTATCAGATGTATTGGCGGTGGGCGTGGTACATGCGGCACTGGAAGCAGGTCTGCGCGTGCCGGAAGATCTGGCGGTCGTCGGGTTCGATGGCGTGCCGTTTACCCGCAGCCTGAATCCGCCGCTGACCACCATCGAGCAACCGATGAACCAGCTGGGCGCGCGCAGCGTGCAGCTGCTGCTGCAGAAGATCCGTAATCCGAATGCGCCGGTCATCCGTGAAGTGCTGCCCTGGACGCGCGTTGAACGCGCATCCAGCTGACTTAATGCCAGATTAACAGCACGCAGGCCGCAGTCAGTAGCCCCATAGCGAGGTTAAAGATTTTCCAGGCACGACGGCTGCGCAGAATGCGGCCGATCATCGCGCCAAATCCCATCCAGATCACGCCCGAGACGAGATTAACCAGAAACATACCGACGCTTATCGCCATCACCGAATGGCGATACGCATCACCGGCCAGACTGAAGCTGGCGACCGCGCCCAGTGCCATCAGCCAGGCCTTTGGATTGATCAGCTGCAGCAACCCACCCTGCCAGAACGGCATCGGCGCATCCGGCGCCTGGTCAGTTTCCAGCTTTTCATAACTGGCGGTAGCGATTTTCCATGCCAGCCAGAGCAGATAGAGGCTACCGGCGATTTTCAGCACCAGGTGCAACGAAGGATAAAGCAGGATCAGACCGCCTACGCCAAAGGCCACCATCAGCAGCATCACCTGCATACCAATCATGATGCCGATCATCAGCGGAATGGTGCGCATAAAGCCAAAATTAGCGCCTGAGGCGGTGAGTAACATATTATTAGGCCCGGGCGTAATCGCCGCGACCCAAAGAAAGCCCAACACTGATAAAAAAAGACTGAGTTCCATGGCAATCGGGTACTCCTTACCCCTGCAAGAAAAAACTTATCGAAGCTAACAGTGAGATATGGAACAGACAAGCTTTTACCACATGAAATTTACCGGACCGGAAAACGAGCAGTTCACGCCGCCTGACAGCCTGCGTAACGCCCACCTGCAGACAATGCTGCCGCGCCTGCTGCGTCGCCGTGTCACGTTCGCGCCTTACTGGCAGCGACTCGATCTGCCGGATGGCGATTTTGTCGATCTCGCCTGGAGCGAAGATCCCCAACAGGCGCAGAATAAGCCGCGCGTCGTGCTGTTTCATGGGCTGGAGGGCAGCTTTCACAGCCCCTATATTCATGGCCTGATGGCGATCTGCCGCGCGCGCGGCTGGCTGGCGGTAGTGATGCATTTTCGCGGCTGCAGCGGCAAACCCAACCGGCTCAATCGCATCTATCATTCCGGCGAAACGGAAGATGCCCGCTTTTTTCTGCACTGGCTGCGTACCCGCTGGGGCCAGGTGCCGACCGTGGCCGTCGGTTTTTCGCTAGGCGGCAATATGCTGGGCTGCCTGCTGGGCCAGCAGGGCGCAGCTGCCGAAGTGGAGGCAGGCGTCATTGTCTCCGCCCCACTGCTGCTGGAGCCATGTAGCGTAAAACTGGAACATGGCTTTTCACGCTTCTATCAATACTATTTGCTGGCGCAGCTGAAGAAAAATGCCCGCCGCAAACTGCACGCCTGGCCGGATACGCTGCCGGTCAATCTGGCGCAGTTAAAAGCGCTGCGGCGACTGCGCGATTTTGATGATGCGATTACCGCCCGCGCCCACGGTTTTGTCGATGCGGCCGATTACTATCATCGGGCCAGCGCCATGCCCTGGCTCAAACGCGCAGAGAAACCGCTGCTAATCATTCACGCCAAAGACGATCCCTTTATGAGTGATGAGGTGATTCCGCACAGCAGCCAATTATCTGCCACTATTACTTATCAACTGACACCACACGGCGGCCACGTCGGTTTCGTCGGCGGGACGTTACGCCAGCCCGAAATGTGGCTGGAACAGCGCATCCCGCAGTGGATCGCCCCTTTTCTGGATACCTGATCTCGTGATTATTCCCTGGCAACAGGTCTCTCCTGAGACCCTTGAAAATCTGATTGAAACCTTTGTGCTGCGTGAAGGCACTGACTATGGCGAGCATGAACGTAGCCTGCTGGACAAGGTGGCTGATGTGCGACGCCAGCTGGAAACCGGTGAAGTGGTGCTGGTGTGGTCGGAACTGCATGAATCGGTCAATATCATGCCGCGTAAAGAATTTCGTGGCTGATGCACCCGGCACCCTTTCATGATAACAATGCTCATCGTCCGACCTCACAGGGAGCTTTTCTATGTCTGCACGTCATCCCATTATCGCGGTGACCGGTTCCAGCGGCGCAGGAACCACCACCACCAGCCTGGCGTTCCGCAAAATTTTTCAGCAGCTTGACCTGCATGCGGCGGAGCTGGAAGGTGACAGTTTTCACCGCTTTACCCGCCCTGAAATGGATATGGCGATTCGTAAGGCACGCGATCTGGGACGTCATGTCAGCTACTTCGGCCCGGAAGCCAATGACTTTGGCCTGCTGGAGCAGAGCTTTAAAGAGTATGGTCTCAGCGGGGAGGGGCAGTCGCGTAAATATCTGCACACTTACGATGAGGCGGTGCCGTGGAATCAGGTGCCCGGCACTTTTACACCCTGGCAGCCGCTACCGCAGAACACCGATATTCTTTTTTATGAAGGATTGCATGGCGGTGTGGTGACAGCGCAGCACAACGTGGCGGAACAGGTCGATCTGCTGGTGGGCGTGGTACCGATTGTTAACCTGGAGTGGATTCAGAAGCTGGTACGCGACACTGGCGAGCGCGGTCATTCACGTGAAGCCGTAATGGATTCCGTGGTGCGCTCAATGGAAGATTACATCAACTACATCACACCGCAGTTTTCACGCACCCATATCAACTTTCAGCGCGTTCCAACCATCGATACCTCCAACCCGTTCGCAGCCCGCGCCATTCCGTCACTGGATGAGAGTTTTGTGGTGATCCACTTTCAGGCGCTGGAAGATATCGACTTCCCCTACCTGCTGGCAATGCTGCAGGGCTCGTTTATCTCGCACATCAATACGCTGGTGGTGCCCGGCGGCAAAATGGGTCTGGCGATGGAGTTGATCATGGGTCCGCTGGTGAAGCGGCTGATGGAAGGTAAGCGGATAGAGTAAGAGGTCAAAAGGGCCTTTCCAGACTAATGCCAATGCAGGATCAATCTGACAGCAGCGAAAATGCTTAACACGCAGGGAACCGGGTCAGAAAAGGAAAGCGTCCCGCGCCAGGGACGGCGCGGGACGAGCGGCCAGGGATTGGCTTAAGCGACTTTCCGATCTGACCCGGTTCCCAGCGCAGGCACAGTATCAACGCGGATTCCCTATGCAGGCACAATCTGACAGCGGACCGACACAAACCGCTCTGACCCTGTTCACAACGCAGGCACAATCTCAAAGCGGATTTCCGGACCAGGCACAGTCTTAAAGCAACCTGCATCAGATACTGGAAGTGAAGTTAGCAGGTCTGCAATAACCCCTGCGGCTACTAAAGTTCGATCACTTCATAGCTATGCGTAATGTTGACGCCTTTACCCAGCATGATGGCCACCGAGCAATATTTTTCAGCCGAAAGATCGACCGCGCGTGAGACCACTTTATCCTGGAGCGCTTTGCCACTCACGATAAAATGCAGGTTGATGTGCGTAAAGATTCGCGGCGCCTCTTCACGACGTTCTGAGGTCAGTTTTACTTCACAATCAGCCACATCGTTGCGGCCTTTTTGCAGAATTGATACCACGTCAATCGCGCTGCATCCACCTGCCGCCATCAGCACCATTTCCATTGGGCTGGGCGCTTTATCACCTGAATTGCCATCCATCAGTATCTGATGGCCGGATGAGGATTCTCCAAGGAATGTCAGCCCTTCTACCCATTTCACTCTTGCCTGCATGATTTTTGCTCCGGAATACGCTGTTTTGTCGCCAGAGTACGCTTTCGCCTGGTAAACAGCAATCCAGAGAAATCCGCCTGTAGCTGAAGCGAGACAACAGAAGACAGTCGGCAAAAGCTGTGCTACAAACAGTGCTGAAAATATTTTTCGTCACCCGATGGCGAAGCCGGGAAGAATGATGCGCACTGCGCCTGATGCGGCCCGAATAATTTCCTGAAAAGGAAACGCTTGAAGCTTTCACCGCCTGACAGGGAAAACTGCCCCCTGTATTTTGGGCACGATTACAACAGAGGATAATAGCGAATGGTTCTCGGCAAACCGCAAACAGACCCTACACTCGAATGGTTCCTGTCCCATTGCCATATTCACAAGTATCCATCCAAAAGTACGCTGATTCACCAAGGTGAAAAAGCAGAAACGCTTTACTACATCGTGAAAGGTTCCGTCGCGGTTCTGATTAAAGATGAAGAAGGCAAAGAGATGATTCTTTCCTACCTGAATCAGGGCGATTTTATTGGTGAGCTTGGCCTGTTCGAAGAAGGTCAGGAACGCAGCGCCTGGGTACGTGCGAAAAGCGCGTGCGAAGTGGCGGAGATTTCTTACAAGAAATTCCGTCAGTTGATCCAGGTTAACCCCGATATCCTGATGCGACTCTCATCGCAGATGGCGCGTCGCCTGCAGGTGACGTCTGAAAAAGTGGGTAACCTCGCTTTCCTCGACGTTACCGGCCGCATTGCACAGACTCTGCTTAACCTGGCGAAGCAGCCAGATGCCATGACGCATCCCGACGGCATGCAAATTAAAATCACTCGTCAGGAAATTGGTCAGATTGTGGGTTGTTCACGTGAAACCGTGGGCCGTATTTTGAAGATGCTGGAAGATCAGAACCTGATCTCCGCACACGGCAAAACCATCGTCGTTTACGGCACCCGCTAATTCCTGTCATCCACGGCGTGATGGCAACATCACGCCGTTATTGTTTGTGTTGGGCCGATGTGGCGTCGAATCATTTACCATCCTGAAGTCAATTATGCCTTGCGGCAAACGCTGGTGCTCTGTCTGCCGGTGGCGCTGGGCTGGCTGGCTGGCGACCTGCAAAAAGGTCTGCTGTTCTCATTAGTGCCCGCCTGCTGCAATATCGCCGGTCTCGATACGCCGCATAAACGCTTTTTCAAACGTCTGATTGTGGGCGGTAGCCTGTTTGCCCTCGGCAGCTTTCTGATCCAGTGGCTCACCCTGCATGCGATTCCACTGCCGCTGATCCTCTTCGCTATGCCTTTGCTGCTCGGCGTCACGGGTGAGATCAGCCCGCTGCATGGCCGTCTGCTGCCCGGCACCCTGATTGCCGCCATCTTTACCCTCAGCCTGATTGGCCGCATGCCCATCTATGTCCCCCCGCTGCTCTATATCGGCGGCACGCTGTGGTACGGGCTGTTTAACTGGTTCTGGTTCTGGCTGTGGAAAGAGCAGCCAATGCGCGAAAGCCTGAGCCTGATCTACCGCGAGCTGGCTAACTACTGCGACGCCAAATACACCCTGCTGACGCAGCTGACCGATCCGGAAAAGGCGCTGCCGCCACTGCTGGCCCGTCAGCAGAAAGTGGTCGATCTGATTAACACCTGTTATCAGCAGATGCATATGCTGTCGGCAAGCCGCGATCACAGCCATAAAAGGCTGACGCGCGCTTTCCAGGTGGCCCTCGATCTGCAGGAGCATATCTCGGTCAGCCTGCATCGGCCGGAAGAAGTCCAGAAGCTGGTGGAGCAAAGCCATGCTGAAGCGGTGATCCGCTGGAATGCCAAAACCATCTCGGCCCGGCTGCGGGTGCTGGCAGATAACATTCTTTATCACCAGTTACCCGACCGCTTTGCGATGGATAAACAGCTCGGCGCACTGGAGAAAATTGCCCATCAGCATCCCGATAATCCGGTGGGTAACTTCTGCCTTTATCACTTCAACCGCATTGCGCGGGTGCTACGCACCCAGAAACCGCTTTACCAGCGCGATCTGATGGCAGACCGCCAGCGCCGCCTGCCGCTGTTACCGGCGCTGCGCAGTTATCTCTCGTTTCGCTCGTCGTCGCTGCGCACGGCGGGTCGCTTTGCGGTGATGCTGATGCTGGGCAGCGCGCTGGCGCTGTTCTTCAACATCCCCAAACCCTACTGGATCCTGATGACCATCATGTTCGTCAGCCAGAACGGCTACAGCGCTACCCGTGTCCGCATTCAGCACCGGGCGCTGGGCACTTTTGCCGGTCTGGTGATCGCGGCTGCCACGCTGCGCATGGCGGTGCCAGAGTCGCTGGTGCTGCTGATCATGCTGGCAATTACCTTTATCAGCTATCGCTTTACCCGCCAGTTCTATGGCTGGTCGATGATTGGCTTTACGGTCACGGCAGTTTACTCGCTGCAACTGCTGTCACTGAATGGCGCGCAGTTTCTGCTGCCGCGATTGATGGATACGCTGATGGGCTGTCTGATCGCCTTTGGTGGGATGCTGTGGCTGTGGCCGCAGTGGCAGAGCGGCTTACTGCGGCAGAACGCCCACGACGCGCTGGAAACCTATCAGGATGCGCTGCGGCTGTTACTGGGCGACGAACAGTCGCCAGAGAAACTGGCTTATCAGCGCGTGAAGGTTAATCAGGTGCATAATGCGCTGTTTAACTCACTGAATCAGGCAATGCAGGAACCCGCGTTCAACTCCCGTTACCTGAGTGATATGCGGCTCTGGGTCACCCACAGTCAGTTTATTGTCGAGCATATCAATGCGATAACGATTCTGGCGCGCGAGCACACTATGCTGACCGCCTCGCTGGCTCAACGCTATCTGCAATCCTGCGAAATTGCGCTGCAGCGGTGTCAGCAGCGGCTGGAATATGATGGTGAAAGCTCACAGGTGAATCTGCTGGATGACCTGGAGAACATCAGTGAGGGACCGATCACGGTGGTGGAGCAGCATGTGCGGCGCATTCTCGATCATCTGAGCGTGATGTACACCATTTCATCGCTGGCGTGGAACCAGCGACCGCAACATGGCCGCTGGCTGATCAGACGCTTACGTAAAAACTAAGCTAGCCGTTAAGCACTTTGCCGACGGCGGTGGCGAAGCGGCTCATCCCCTCTTCAATGTCGGCCGGTTCGATGATCAGCGACGGGGCAAAACGCATCACATCGGTGCCAGCTACCAGCACCATCACACCTTCAGCGGCGGCGGCATTCAGAATGTCGCGCGACCTGCCGGCATGCTGAGGTTTCAGTGCCGCGCCAATCAGCAGACCTTTGCCGCGAATGTCACTGAACAGGTCATACTTCGCGTCAATAGCCTGCAGCGCCGTGACAAAGTGCTGGCGACGCATCTCTACGCCCGCCAGCACCTCCGGCGTGTTGATAATATCCAGCGCGGTTTCGGCAATGGCACAGGCGAGCGGGTTGCCGCCATAGGTGGTGCCATGCACGCCCGGTGCCATGGTTGAAGCAATCTCGTTGGTGGTCAGCATGGCGCTGACCGGGAAACCGCCGCCCAGCGCTTTGGCTGAAGTCAGGATATCGGGCTGGACGCCATAATGCTCATAGGCGAACAGCTTGCCGCTGCGTCCCATGCCGCTCTGCACTTCGTCCAGTACCAGCAGCGCCTGATGCTGATCGCAAAGCGCACGCAGTCCCTGCATAAATTCCTGCGTCGCAGGCATGACGCCGCCCTCACCCTGAATCGGTTCAACCACAATGGCGCAGGTGTGATCGTCAATGACCGCTTTTACAGCATCCAGGTCATTGAACGGCACGTGGACAATATCCGCCGGTTTCGGACCGAATCCGTCAGAATATTTTGGCTGGCCGCCGACCGTAACGGTAAACAGCGTCCGGCCATGAAAAGCATTATGAAACGCGATGATTTTACTTTTGAACGGACTGTGACGTTTGCAGGCATAGTAGCGCGCCAGCTTAAACGCAGCTTCATTGGCTTCGGCACCGGAGTTGGCGAAGAAGACGCGATCGGCAAAGGTCGCCTGAATGAGCTTACTGGCGAGACGCAGTGCCGGTTCGTTGGTAAAGACATTGCTGGTGTGCCACAGCGTCTCGCCCTGGCTTTTCAGTGTTTCCACCAGCGCAGGATGGCAGTGTCCAAGTGCGGTAACAGCAATACCACCCGAGAAGTCGATATACTCTTTGCCCTGCTGATCCCATACGCGACTGCCCTTGCCTTTTACCGGCACGAACTGCGCAGGTGCATAAACAGGCAAAATAACGTTATCGAACGTCTCCCGCGTGACCGCAATTTTTTCGGCTGCCATTAGTAACCCCATCTGAATGATTGTCGTACTGAATTGAAATAATAATCACAAAATATGCATAAAAAATCACTCAAAGGCAACTTATTGCGTAAGGAAATTGCGCAGCAGATGATGTCCCTGCTCGCTGAGAATGCTTTCGGGATGGAACTGCACGCCTTCCAGCGCCAGGGTTTTATGGCGAAACCCCATAATTTCGTCAGGCTCGCCGTCACGTACCGTCCAGGCCGTTACCTCGAATGCGTCGGGCAGAGAGTCGCGCTGCACAATCAGCGAGTGATAACGGGTCACGGTAAGGGGATTATTGAGATTGCGGAACACGCCCTGGCCGGTGTGCTGAATCGCGGAGGTTTTGCCGTGCATCACCTGACGGGCTCGCACGACCTGCGCGCCATAGGCCTGCGCGATCGCCTGATGGCCCAGGCAGACACCCAGCACCGGCACGTTACCGGCGAAATGCCGAATCGCCGCCAGCGAGATGCCCGACTCTGACGGCGTGCAGGGGCCAGGAGAGATCACCAGATGGGTCAGCGGTAACGCTGCCATCTGCTCCAGGGTGATGGCATCATTGCGCACCACCTGAACCTGCGCGCCCAGCTCGCAGAAATATTGATAAAGATTCCAGGTAAAGGAGTCGTAATTGTCGATAAGCAGCAGCATGACGCGTCCAGAATGATAAACCGCGCCGCTATTCTACGCGGTTAAGCCGCCTCACTCACCACTTTCGCAAACACCTGCTCCAGCGGCGTCAGATCGCCGGCTACACCCGCCTGATTAGCAGCTTTCCAGCTCTCCGCGTCCGTCTCTTCCCACGACAGCAGATAACCGGCATGCAGCGCCAGCTGTTCAAAGAAAATCCGCTGTGCCCGGCCATTTCCATGACGGAAAGGATGCAGCATATTGATTTCGCAGTAGTAGTGGGCGATGCGCTGAATAAACGCGTCGCGCGGCAACTCAGCGAGTCCTTTTTCCTCTTCCAGCGCAGCCATCAGCGCGTTGCCTTCCTTTTCGATATATTCAAAATGGCAGAACGGCGTTTCATCTCGCCAGATATCGATGGTGCGCAGTTCGCCGGCCCAGCTGTAAACGTCCTGGAACAGCGTGCGATGGATCTGGCGCAGGTAAGGCAATCCGGGATTACGCGGTCCCAGTTCCAGGGTGGCGGCACGCGCTGCACTGAAGCTCAGCTCCGCCTTACGCAGTTGGGCGGCATCATGAATATCGGGCAGGTTTTTCAGCACGTTGTCGTGCTGCCACAGGTAGGGATCCTGGGTCACTGCGGTATTAGAGTCCATATTGCCTCCTCAGTGACGCCAGACGCGCGGCTGCATCATCGCTGTTTACGCTGGTTTCATTCGATGAGAAGCCTTCCAGCCGACAGCTGGCCTGATAGCTGGCGCTACGCCGCTGTTGCCACAGAGTGACCTTCTGTTTTTCGGTGAGTTTGTTCGCCATACCGCCTCCTGCTCAGGTTTTTGCCCTAAGTATAAGAGCAAATTCTGGCTTTGCCGGAAGCGGCAGGCGGTCGCCATCCGCAGATGGCGACAAAAAGCGTTAAGGCAGGACTTTGGCGGAGAGGATAACTACCGGTTTGGACGGCACATTCTGGTACGGACCCACATCTTTGGTCGGAACCTGAGAAATTTTTTCAACCACATCCTGACCTTTCACAATCTTACCAAATACGGCATAGCCAAAATCGCGCTGGCCGTGGTCGAGGAATGCATTATCCGCGACGTTGAGGAAGAACTGGCTGGTGGCACTGTCTTTATCGGCGGTACGCGCCATAGAGATGGTACCGCGCAGGTTACGCAGTCCATTGTCCGCTTCGTTTTTAATTGGCGCGTTGGTCTGCTTCTGCTGCATATCCGTGGTGAAGCCACCACCCTGCACCATAAAGCCCGGGATCACGCGATGAAAAATAGTGTTGTTGTAAAAACCGTTGTTGACGTAATCAACGAAGTTTTTCACAGAAACCGGCGCTTTCTGGTTATTCAGTTCGAGTTCGATATTGCCGGCGGAGGTGGTGAGCAGAACGTGGGTGTCACCTTTTGCGGCCAGCGCCTGGGCGGAAACGGTAGAGAGCGCTAACAGGGTGATGGCCGCTGTTAAAGTACGTTTAAACATGAAAGATTCCTTACCTGGGAGAGCGGGCACAAAAACGTGATTGATTGTAAAGAGACTCTATTCCATGAGCCAGCGTTTTACTTATATTTACGCTGTTGCGGCAAATGCACTGAGCAAACGTTAAACAACCCTAATTGCGTGATTAAAATCACACAACACATGAAATCTAGATCTGTAGTTTCACTGCTTGTTTATTAAGATCACAGTTCCGTTTACACTTTCTGACACTTTTTGGCACCCGGTTCTCAACAGGTTCAGAACATGACAAACCGTAATCGTATTGGCCTTACCTGGATAAGCTTCTTCTCCTACGCGCTGACCGGCGCGCTGGTGATCGTTACCGGCATGGTAATGGGCGATATCGCAAAAGATTTCCAGATCCCCATCTCCAGCATGAGTAATACCTTCACCTTCCTCAACAGCGGCATCCTGGCGGCGGTTTTCCTGAACGCCTGGCTGATGGTGATTGTGCCACTGAAGCGCCAGCTGATTTTCGGCTTCGTCCTGATGGTGCTGGCGATAATCGGGCTGATGACCAGCCGCGATCTCACCATCTTCTCGCTCTGTATGTTTGTGCTGGGTGTGGTCAGCGGCATCACCATGTCGATCGGTACCTTCCTGATCACTCACCTGTATGAAGGCCGTCAGCGCGGTTCACGCCTGCTGTTTACCGACTCCTTCTTCAGCATGGCGGGCACGCTGTTTCCGGTGCTGGCAGGCATTCTGCTGGCGCGTCAGCTGCCGTGGTACTGGGTCTATGTCTGCATCGGCGTTATCTACGTCGCCATTTTCGTCATGACGCTGTTTGTGGAGTTCCCGGTACTGCGTAAGCCTGAAAACAGCCCGACGGTTGAGAAAGAGAAATGGGGTGTGGGCGTGCTGCTGCTGGCTGTCGCGGCACTCTGCTATATTCTGGGCCAGCTCGGCTTTATCTCCTGGGTGCCGGAATATGCCACCAAAGTCATGGGCATGAATATTAATGACGCCGGACAACTGGTGGGCAGCTTCTGGACGGCGTATATGGTGGGTATGTGGGCCTTCAGCTTCCTGCTGCGCTTCTTCGATCTGCAACGCATTCTGATGGTGCTGGCGGGTCTGGCGACCGTACTGATGTACTGGTTCGTCAGCAGCAACGATGCCAGCATGCTGAAATGGATCATCATGATTCTTGGCTTCAGCTCAAGTGCTATCTACACCACCATCATCACCCTGGGTTCATTGCAGACCAGAGTGGCGTCACCGAAGCTGGTGAACTTCATTCTGACCTGCGGCACCGTCGGCACCATGCTGACCTTTGTGGTCACGGCGCCTATCGTTGAGAAAAGTGGTGTGCATACCGCACTGGCGACGGCGAACGCGCTCTACGCCGTGGTATTTGTAATGTGTGCCCTGCTCGGCTTTGTCAGCCGTCATCGTACTCACGGTCACGTCACGCATTAATCCTTCAGGGCGGCGAGCGATCGCCGCCCTGCTCGTTAACGCCGGAAGTTTACGCGCTCCCGTTCCCGCCAGTAAATCTCGCTTTCTGCAGGCTTCGTCTCCGCCACGACCACACCGCGACGCAGTGAATAGCGCACCGGGACCTGCCTTCTTACCGCATCAAAACCGCTCTCTGCTGGCAGTATAATCAGACTGGCCTCGTTGCCGCTCTGAATGCCATAGCCTGCAAGCTGCATCGTCTTCGCACTGTTGTGCGTAATCAGATCCAGACCGGCATCAATCTGCTCATAGCCCATCAGCTGACAGACATGTAATCCCATATGCAGCACCTGCAGCATGTTGGCGGTCCCCAGCGGATACCAGGGATCAAACACATCGTCGTGGCCGAAGCAGACGTTAATCTCGGCCTCCAGCATCTCTTTTACCCGCGTAATGCCGCGCCGCCTGGGATAGGTATCGAAGCGGCCCTGCAGGTGAATATTGACCAGCGGATTGGCGACAAAGTTAATGCCCGACAGCTTCAGCAGCCGGAAAAGTCGTGAGGCGTACGCGCCATTGTAAGAGTGCATCGCGGTGGTATGACTGGCCGTCAGGCGTGCGCCGTTGCCGTCGCGATGGGCCAGCGCCGCCACGGTTTCCACAAAGCGCGACTGTTCATCATCGATCTCATCGCAGTGAACATCGATCAGCCGGTCATAGCGGTCAGCCAGCGCAAAAGTTTTATGCAGCGACTCGACGCCATATTCGCGGGTGAATTCGTAGTGCGGAATGGCGCCGACGACATCCGCGCCCAGCCGCAAGGCTTCTTCCAGCAATGCTTCGCCGTTGGGATAGGAGAGAATGCCCTCCTGGGGAAACGCCACTATCTGAATCGTGATCCAGGGCGCCATCTCCGCTTTCAGCTCCAGCATCGCTTTCAGCGCCGTCAGTGAGGGGTCTGACACGTCAACATGAGTGCGCACAAACTGAATGCCGTTGGCGATCTGCCACTTCAGCGTCTGCAACGCCCGCTGTTTCACATCTTCGTGGCTGAGCAGCGCCTTGCGCTCAGCCCAGCGTTCAATCCCCTCAAACAGCGTGCCAGACTGATTCCATGCCGGTTCACCCGCCGTCTGGGTGGTATCCAGATGAATATGCGGCTCAATAAAGGGCGCGCAGGCTAAGCCGCCCTCGCCATCCAGCGATTGTCCCACCGGAGAAGGCTGCTGCGGCTGGGCTGAGATGCGGGCAATTTTTCCGTCGGCGATTTCGATTTGCCACAACCCTTCCCGCCAGGGCAAACGCACATTATTGATCCACTTGGGTGACAGCATGGCTGATTCCTTATCCGATTAACCTGTATGGTTAAAACTAACACGATTCATACCCTCAGCAGCAATGCAGGATATTCAGCAGGTTAGCCGCATCCGATAAACCAAATTAAAATCAACTACATACCTCTTAATAGGTATATGGCGTTGTGGTTGATACATATCAATAAGCGTCAGAAAGGGCGCGCTATTGTAGCCGCAGATATCGCAAATTTGAGGCAAAAATGAGCAAGCACAATGTCGTCGTTATCGGTAACGGCATGGTCGGCCACCGCTTCATAGAAGAGTTACTTGAGAAAGCGGAACCCGACCAGTTTTCGCTGACCGTCTTTTGTGAAGAACCCCGCGTCGCCTACGACCGTGTCCATCTGTCCGCTTACTTCTCCCATCACACCGCCGAAGAGCTGTCGCTGGTTCGTGAAGGCTATTACGACAAACATCAGGTCAATCTGCTGCTGGGTGAGCGCGCTATCACCATTAACCGTGATGAAAAGCTCATCCACTCCAGCACCGGTCGCGCGGTTCACTACGACACGCTGATTTTTGCCACCGGCTCTTATCCATGGATCCCGCCGATTAACGGTGCCGAAGGTAGCGACTGCTTTGTCTACCGCACCATCGAAGATCTCAATGCCATTGAAGCCTGCTCACGCCGCAGCAAACGCGGTGCGGTGATTGGCGGCGGTCTGCTGGGACTGGAAGCGGCGGGCGCACTGAAAAATCTGGGTATTGAAACTCACGTTATTGAATTTGCGCCGGTGCTGATGGCAGAACAGCTCGATCAGCAAGGCGGGGAACAGTTGCGTCGTAAGATTGAGCAGATGGGCGTGCGGGTCCACACCGGCAAAAACACCCAACAGATTGTGCATCACGAGCACGGCGGCAAAACGCTGCAGTTCGCCGACGGCAGTGCGCTGGAGGTCGATTTCATTGTCTTCTCCACCGGCATTCGCCCGCAGGACAAACTGGCAAAACAGTGTGGATTAACCCTGGGTCCGCGTGGCGGCATCGCCATTGATGACCAGTGCCGCACCAGCGATCCCGCCATTTACGCCATCGGTGAGTGTGCCGCCTGGCAGAATCGCGTCTATGGCCTGGTGGCGCCGGGGTATAAAATGGCGCAGGTCGCCAGCGACCATCTGCTGGGCCGCGACAATGCGTTTACCGGTGCGGACATGAGCGCCAAACTCAAGCTGCTGGGTGTCGATGTCGGTGGCATTGGCGATGCGCGCGGTACCACGCCAGGTGCACGCAGTGTGGTCTGGCTGGATGAAAGCAAATCGGTCTACAAACGCCTGATTATCAGCGAAGATCAGAAAACTCTGCTGGGTGCGGTGCTGGTGGGCGACACCAGCGACTATGGCAACCTGCTGCAACTGGTGCTGAATGGTATTACGCTGCCGGATAACCCGGAAGCACTGATTCTGCCAGCGGGCAGCGGGGATAAACCGGCCATCGGCGTCGATTCCCTGCCTGACAGCGCGCAAATCTGCTCCTGCTTCGACGTCAGCAAAGGCGACATCATCAAAGCGGTTCAGGGTGGCTGTCACACCGTGGCCGCGCTGAAAAGCAGCACCCGAGCCGGTACGGGCTGCGGCGGCTGTATTCCCCTTATTACCCAGGTACTTAACAGCGAACTCAGCCGTCAGGGCATTGAGGTCAATAACCACCTTTGTGCCCACTTCGCCTGGTCACGCCAGGAGCTTTATCACCTGATTCAGGTGGAAGAGATCAAAACCTTTGATGAACTGCTGGTCCGCTATGGTCAGGGTTACGGCTGTGAAATATGCAAGCCTGCGGTGGGGTCTCTGCTCGCCTCCTGCTGGAACGAATACGTACTCAAGCCGCATCACGCGCCGTTGCAGGACAGCAACGACCTCTATCTGGGTAATATCCAGAAAGATGGCACCTATTCGGTGATCCCGCGCTCGCCCGGCGGTGAAATCACGCCGCACGGACTGAAGGTGATTGGCGAGATCGCCGAACGCTATCAGCTCTATACCAAAATCACCGGCTCGCAGCGCATCGGCTTGTTTGGCGCGCAGAAAGACGATCTGCCCGCTATCTGGTCACAGCTGATCGAGGCCGGATTTGAAACCGGTCAGGCCTACGCTAAAGCGCTGCGTATGGCGAAAACCTGCGTCGGCAGCGCCTGGTGCCGTTACGGCGTGGGCGACAGCCTCGGCTTCGGCGTAATGCTGGAGAACCGCTATAAAGGCATCCGCACACCGCACAAAATGAAGTTTGGTGTCTCCGGTTGCACCCGTGAATGCGCAGAAGCCCAGGGCAAAGATGTCGGCATTATCGCTACCGAAAAAGGCTGGAATCTCTACGTCTGCGGCAACGGCGGCATGAAACCGCGTCATGGCGATCTGCTGGCGGCCGATCTCGATCAGCAGACGCTGATCAGCTATCTCGACCGCTTCATGATGTTCTATATCCGCACCGCCGACCGTTTGCAGCGCACCTCGCTATGGCTGGAGAGTCTGGAGGGTGGCATCGACTATCTGCGTAGCGTGATCGTGGATGACAAACTCGGCCTTAACAGCCAGATGGAACAGCAGCTCGCCGCGCTGCGCGCCAGCGTTTGCTGTGAATGGCAGGCGACGCTGGAAGATGAGAACCAGCTGACGCGCTTTGCCCACTTTATCAACTCGCCGCAGCGCGATCCCGCTGTACAACGGGTAGCAGAGCGCGACCAGCATCGCCCGGCGCGCCCCGAAGAACGCATTGCCGTGACACTGATTGAGGAGACCGAATCATGAGCCAGTGGAATCCGGTGTGCCCGCTGACGCAGATCCTGCCCGCCACGGGCGTCTGCGCGCTGGTCAAAGGTCAGCAGGTGGCTATCTTCCGTCCACGCAACGATGAGCAGCTTTATGCCATCAGCAATATCGATCCGTTTGCCGATGCCAGCGTGCTGTCACGCGGCATTATTGCCGAACATCAGGATGCGCTCTGGGTGGCCAGCCCGCTGAAGAAACAGCATTTCCGCCTCAGCGATGGCTACTGCATGGAGGACGAAACGCGCTCCGTGGCGGCATGGCCGGTGCGGGTCAATGCCGGACAGGTTGAAGTCTGCCTGTAACGCCCCTCAACAGCCCGCCTGCGCGGGCTTTTTTAAGGACCTCTGATGGACTACTTCCCCTTGTTCTGCCGCCTGCAGGGCCGTCGCTGCCTGCTGGTCGGCGCGGGTGACGTGGCTGAGCGGAAAGCGCGCCTGCTGCTGGAGGCCGGTGCCGAGCTGTGGGTCGGTGCCCGTGAGTTCTCCCCCACCTTCCAGGAATGGGCGCAGCAGAAAGCCATCACGCTGCTGCCAGGGCCTTTCGATCCCGGGTGGCTCACCGGCTGCTGGCTGGTGGTCGCCGCCACCAGTGATGACGCGGTCAATCAGCAGGTGGCAGAAGCAGCCGAAACACAGCAGATCTTCTGCAATCTGGTGGACGCGCCGCAGGAGGCCAGCGCGATTATGCCGTCGATTATCGACCGCTCCCCACTGATGGTTGCCGTCTCTTCTGGCGGACGCGCGCCGGTGCTGGCGCGTCTGTTGCGGGAGAAGCTGGAGGCGGTACTGCCGCAGCATCTCGGCCAGCTGGCGCAGCGGGCCGGCGGCCTGCGTGCACGGGTGAAAAAGCAATTCGGCTCCATCAATGCCCGCCGTCACTTCTGGGAGCGCTACTTTAACAGCGAACGGCTGGCCCAGACGCTGGCTAACGGCGACGGTGAACGCGCGGAACAGATTACCGACGCGCTTTTTAGCGCAGACCTCTCGCAACAGGGTGACGTGGCGCTGGTGGGTGCCGGTCCGGGCGATGCCGGATTACTCACCCTCAAAGGTTTACAGCTGATCCAGCAGGCGGATGTCATCGTCTATGACCGGCTGGTTTCCGATGAGATCCTGAATCTGGTGCGCCGTGATGCCGAACGCATTTTTGTCGGGAAACGCGCCGGACATCACTGCGTACCGCAGGATGCGATCAACCAGCTGCTCTGCGAACAGGCGCTGCGCGGAAAACGGGTGGTGCGGCTGAAAGGCGGCGATCCCTTTATCTTTGGTCGCGGCGGTGAAGAGCTGGAAGCGCTGGCACAGCTGAAGATTCCGTTCAGCGTGGTGCCGGGGATCACCGCGGCATCGGGTTGTGCGGCCTACAGCGGTATTCCGCTGACCCACCGCGATCATGCACAGAGCGTCAGACTGGTTACCGGGCATCTGCAGAAATCCGGCACGCTCGCCTGGCAGATGCTGGCGGCAGAGCAGCAGACGCTGGTCTTTTATATGGGGCTGGCCCAGGCCGGAGAAATTCAGCAGCAGCTGATAAAACATGGAATGCGCAGTGATATGCCGGTAGCACTGGTGGAAAACGGCACCAGCACGCGTCAGCGCGTGGTCACCGGGAGACTGGACGAACTGGAAGCGTTAGCCGCTCAGGTGATCAGTCCCAGCCTGATGATTATCGGTAGCGTAGTGAGTCTGCGCGATAGCCTGCGCTGGTTCTGAATCGGCAAATAAAAACGGCGGGCATAACGCCCGCCGTTCTGTTTGTCCGCTCAGCCATTACGGCATCGCGACAAAGCCTACCGCTTCATAAACCTTCTTCAGCGTTTCCTGCGCCTGTGCGCGTGCTTTAGCCGCACCATCACGCATCACCTGCTCCAGCAGTGCTTCATCGTTGCGGAAGCTGTGATAACGCTCCTGCAGCTCAGAAAGCATGCCTGACACCGCATCGGCTACTGCGCCTTTCAGGTGGCCATACATCTTGCCTTCGAACTCCTGCTCCAGCTCGGCGATGGTTTTACCGGTCACGCCCGACAGAATATCCAGCAGGTTAGAGACGCCCGCTTTCTCTTTGATGTCGTAGCGCACCACTGGCGGCTCTTCAGAGTCAGTAACGGCGCGTTTGATCTTCTTCACGACCGCTTTTGGATCTTCCAGCAGGCCGATAACGTTGTTGCGGTTGTCGTCAGACTTGGACATTTTTTTGGTCGGCTCCAGCAGCGACATCACGCGCGCGCCAGACTTCGGAATGAACGGCTCTGGTACCCTGAAGATATCGCCATAGATCGCATTGAAGCGATGTGCGATATCGCGGCTCAGCTCCAGATGCTGCTTCTGATCTTCACCGACCGGCACCTGATTGGTCTGATAGAGCAGAATGTCAGCCGCCATCAGAACCGGGTAGTCGAACAGACCGGCGTTAATGTTCTCTTCGTAACGCGCTGATTTGTCCTTGAACTGCGTCATACGGCTCAGTTCGCCGAAATAGGCGTAGCAGTTCAGGATCCAGCTCAACTGCGTATGCTCTGGCACATGCGACTGAACAAAGATGGTGCTTTTTTGCGGGTCGATACCACAGGCCAGATAGAGCGCCAGCGTATCCAGCGTCGCTTTACGCAATGCAGCAGGATCCTGACGCACGGTGATCGCGTGCAGATCAACAATGCAGTAAATGCAGTGGAAATCATCCTGCATCTGCACCCACTGACGCAGCGCTCCCATATAGTTGCCAATGGTCAGTTCGCCGGACGGCTGTGCGCCGCTGAAAACGATGGGTTTCATACTTAAATCCTGATATTTACAGCCCCAGTGTGGGCAAAAGTTCGTCGAAAGAGTCGAGGGTTAAATCGGGCTGGCTGGTCGCAATCGGCTCGCCATAGTTATAGCCAAAGGTCATACCAACGTTGGGTACACCTGCCGCCTGCGCCGCCTGGATATCATTGCGTGAGTCGCCAACAAACAGCAACTCGTTCGGCAGGACGCCGAAGGTGCCCAGCACCATAAAGATCGCTGCAGGGTGCGGTTTTTTAACCGGTACATCGTCGCCACCGATAATCAGCGAAAACGCATCGGCAATACCAAGCGATTCAAGCAGCGGTGCCACAAACGGCGTCGGCTTGTTGGTCACAATCGCCATCGGCAGCCCGGAAGCCTTTAAGGCATCCAGCGTCTGCTTCACCTGTGGGAACAGCGTGCTGCCCGCATCCACAGTGTCGGCATAGTGGCGGTCAAACAGCGCGCGTGCATCGCGCTGCTCTTCCGGCTGCGGCTCACGGCCCAGCGCAAAGGTCAGCGCACGGGCCATCATGATATCGGCACCGTTGCCAATCCAGGTTGAGACGCGCTCAAGGCCCGCCTGCGGCAGGCGGAGATCGTTCAGCGTGCGGTCGATCGCATCGGCAAGGCCTGGCGCGCTATCCACCAGCGTGCCATCAAGATCAAACGCCAGCGCACGAATATCAGTGAAATGAGCCATTGGCTTTCTCCAGTTCATTGCGCATATCATCGATCACTTTTTTATAGTCAGGATGACCGAAGATGGCAGAACCCGCGACAAACATATCGGCACCGGCAGCCGCAATCTCGCGGATATTGTCGATCTTCACGCCGCCATCCACTTCAAGACGAATGTTGTAGCCGCTCTGATCGATACGTCGGCGTGCTTCCCGCAGTTTATCCAGGGTGCCGGGAATAAATGACTGACCGCCAAAACCAGGGTTCACGGACATCAGCAGAATGATATCCAGCTTATCCATGACGTAATCGAGGTAGCTCAGCGGGGTCGCCGGATTAAAGACCATACCCGCTTTACAGCCATGCTCCTTGATCAGTTGCAGAGTACGGTCAACGTGTTCGCTGGCTTCGGGATGAAAGGTAATATAGGTGGCACCGGCTTTGGCAAACTCCGGGATCAGCGCATCCACTGGTTTCACCATCAGATGCACGTCGATAGGCGCAGTGATGCCATAGTCGCGCAGTGCTTTCAGCACCATCGGACCCATGGTCAGATTAGGGACGTAGTGGTTGTCCATTACGTCGAAGTGAACCACGTCACCTCCGGCCGCCAGCGCTTTGGCTGTGTCTTCGCCCAGGCGGGCAAAGTCCGCCGACAGGATTGAAGGGGCCAGCAAATATTGTTTCATCCGATTCTCCCACTGTTGTGCGCCAGCCCTGCGGCTGGCGTAATGCGTTGGTCGCGGACGAAACAGACTAGCGATAAAGTGCCAGCAGTTCGTCGACCTTGGTGCGACCGGCTATGCTCCGGCTGATAGAACGCCGGGCTTTGACCACATGTAACACTGCATCCTGATACCATAAACGTGTCAGCGCAGTGTCGTGGTTAGAAATCAGTACCGGAATCCGGTGCTCCGACGCAGCCAGCTGTGCCGCTAACGCCGCCAGATTCTCCTGCTCACGCAGGCTGAAGCTGTTGGTGTGATAAGCCGTAAAATTGGCCGTGGCCGACAGCGGTGCATAAGGCGGATCGCAATAGACCACCGAGCCTTTACCGGCACTGGTCAGGGTAACATCGTACGATTCACAGACAAACGTCGCTTTTTGCGCACGCTCGGCAAACCACAACAATTCGGCTTCAGGAAAGTAGGGTTTGCGATAGCGGCCAAACGGCACGTTGAACTCACCACGCAGGTTATAGCGGCAGAGGCCGTTGTAACAGTGACGGTTCAGATAGAGGAACAGCAGCGCGCGCTGGTAGGCGTCGGTGCTGCTATTAAATTCGGTGCGCCGCTGGTAATAACAGATTTCGTTGTTACCTTCCGGCGTAAAAAGCAGCTGCGCGTCACGGATGAAATCCGCCGTGCGCGTTTTGACAATGTTGTAGAGATTAATCAGGTCACTGTTGATATCAGCCAGATGGTAGCGATCAAACTCAGTGTTCAGAAACACCGAACCTGCGCCAACAAATGGCTCAACCAGACAGTCGCCTTGCGGCAGATGACGATGGATCTCTTCTACTAAGGGAAATTTTCCCCCTGCCCATTTCAGGAAAGCGCGATTTTTTTTCATGCTGTCGTGGTTATTACATCTTATTGTGAGGCTGTGGCTGGACCGACAGCAGATCTGCGCTTAAAACGGGGCCAGAGCCTGGCCCCACATCCGCTATTGGCTGGCTTCTTTCTTCACCTGGCTGACTGGTTTTACCCACGGGTTCTTCGCACGCACGTCTGCAGGCAGCGATGCTACAGCGCGTTTGGCATCGGCCGGTGTGGCATAGGAGCCACTCACCAGCACGTACCACGACTGACCGTTACGGGTGGTTTTGTAGACGTGATATCCACTCAGATTCTGTTGCTTAGCCCAGGCATTCAGGCTTTCCGGCTTTGATGCACCGCTCAGCTGCAGAGTATAACTGCCCCCTGGCAGTGATTTGCTGGCTGAATTGCTGCCCGCTGCCGTGGTAGCTGGCGCAGAACTCACTGGCGTACGCGCTGGCGTGGTATGCGTTTTGCTGTCACGGGTTACTGGCTTCGACGCTGTTTTATGCGATGAATCGTGCGCCGGACGAGCAGCCGTATTTGATTTGTTCGGTGTCTGACGGACTGAAGGTGCCGTGACAGGATTGGCAGCCGTTCCGGCATTGCCGCTGACCGTTGCTGGCGCCGTTGGCAGTGAACTGCCGTTCTGCGTGCCCATCGCGGCACTGTCAACCTGCTGCTGCTGATTAGTCAGCGCGCTGTTCAGATCGCCCGGCAGCGTGACACGCTGCTGATTTGCGGGTGCCTCAACCGGTGCGGCCTGCGTAGGCGTTGAAGCCACAGGCGGCATCGAGATGTCGCGCTGCGGATTAGAGGCAGCATCACCGCTGGTCGCCGCGTTATTTTCGCTGGTGGCGGGGGTAGTCTGCGCATCTGACGGAGGAGTCTGTCCACCGGACATGGAAGAGGAGCCGCCCAGGTCAATATTCTTTTCGCTGCCGGAACCGCCATTGGCGGCAGGGGTTGTGCCCGCCGTGGCCGGTTTTTTCTCATCCGGGCCATTCAGCGCCGAACCAATCCCCAGCACCAGTAACAGCAGAACCAGGATCCCGACACCCATCATGATACGCTGGCGCGAAACCGGTGTTTTGGCCGCAGTAGACGACTTACGAGGGCGCGAGGGACGGCGGTCGCTGGCGTCAGGTTTTAACTCGTCTTCCGGTTTAAACTCATCCATTTTGGCTCCTCCGTAAAGCGGCATTCCGCACTGCGCACCCTGCGCGCCGCGTCACCACTCAACTGCTTAATCTCAGGGTTGCTGACAATCGTTAATTGCAGCCAGCACCATATCATGTGCCACGCCACCACGCACTTCAGAGCGGCCAATCGACAGCGGGAGTATCAGCCGCAGTTCGCCCGCCAGAACTTTTTTATCGCGCATCATGTGTGGCAGATACATCTCTGCACTCATCACCTGCGGCCCATGCACCGGCAAACCGGCACGCTGGAACAGGGCAATAATGCGGTCGGTCTCCTGCGGCTGGAACTGTCCCAGACGTTCAGCCGTACGTGCTGCCATCACCATGCCCGCCGCAATCGCTTCACCGTGCAGCCAGTTGCCGTAGCCCATGTGCGCTTCAATCGCATGACCAAAAGTATGGCCCAGATTAAGCAATGCCCGCTGACCGTTTTCACGCTCATCGGCCGCTACAACCTCTGCTTTCAGTTCACAGCAGCGACGAATGCAGTACGACAGCGCCTGTTCATCCAGTGCCAACAGCGCATCAAGATTCTGCTCCAGCCACTCGAAGAACGCACCGTCGAGGATGATGCCGTACTTTATGACTTCCGCCAGACCAGACGCCAGTTCGCGCGCGGGCAGCGTCTTCAGACAGGCCGTATCAATCACCACCGAGGCGGGTTGATAAAACGCGCCGATCATGTTTTTGCCCAGCGGATGGTTAACGGCCGTTTTGCCGCCAACCGAAGAATCAACCTGCGACAGTAAGGTGGTCGGTACCTGAATAAAGCGTACGCCACGCTGATAACTGGCCGCAGCAAAACCGGTAAGATCGCCAATGACGCCGCCGCCTAAGGCGACAAGCGTTGTATCACGACCGTGAGGCTTTTGCAGGAGCGCAGTAAAGACCTGATCCATCACGGTCAGCGTCTTATATTGCTCGCCATCGGGTAAGATCACCTGATCCACTTTTACACCTGCCGCCGTCAGCCGTGCTGTCAGCTGGTCAAGATAGAGCGGAGCCAGCGTCTGGTTTGTCACCACCATGGCGTTTTCGCCCGCGGTCAGCGGCCAAAAAGAAGCCGGATCGTTAAACAGTCCGGCGGCGATAGTGATGGGGTAACTGCGTTCCCCCAGTGAGACGGTGATCTTCTCCATGATGCCCGATACCTGTTAAAAAGCCTTCGAACGTTGGATCAACTTTTTTCCAACATGTGGATAATCTGATTCGCCACCACTTTCGCACTCTGATCATCTGTGCGAATGGTGACATCGGCGATCTCTTCGTAGAGCGGGTTGCGTTCGCCAGCCAGCGCTTCAAGCACTTCGCGCGGCGGTGAATCCACCTGCAGCAACGGACGTTTTTTGTCACGTTGGGTGCGCGCCAGTTGCTTCTCGATGGTGGTTTCAAGATAAACCACAACACCGCGGGCGGAGAGACGATTACGCGTTTCCCGGGATTTGACGGAACCACCGCCTGTCGCCAGGACGATGCCTTGCTTCTCGGTCAGTTCGTTAATGATTTTTTCTTCGCGATCGCGAAAGCCAGCTTCGCCTTCGACATCAAAAACCCAGCCCACATCCGCTCCGGTGCGTCGCTCAATTTCCTGATCGGAATCGAAGAACTCCATGTTGAGTTGCTGAGCCAACTGACGGCCAATAGTGCTTTTGCCGGCACCCATCGGCCCAACCAGAAAGATATTGCGTTTCTCTGCCATTTTGTCGGTATTACTAAGAATTCGTTAATGATACCCCGCGTTCAGCATTTGCTGGCGGGACAGGAACTGAGACCTCATGAGCGTTAGCAAGAGTCAGATGAAAAATTATCTCAACACTCAAGGCTGTTTGGCAACCGATTATATTGCCTTCAGCACATCCATTTCTGAATTGGCCTGTGTTCGCGAAACTGTAACGCGCCAGCGCTGCGTCTTTACAACGCTGCTTACAGAGGAGTTTTCTGATCTGTTTGCCGGGATTTACCCTGCATAGACGGTTACACCGTATTGAAAATCGCTAAACCTTGTAAGCTAATTCCTCTCCTGCGTCAACGCAGATGGCCTTAAGGGACGCATTTTCCGTTTTATCCAGCCGTAAGCGCTGCTTCCCTGACCAATCGCGGCGTTATGAAGATCACCAGCTCTCTTTTTTTGCGCTGCTCTGATTGCTGACGAAACAACCCGCCAATCAGCGGCACCTTTCCCAGCAGCGGCACCTTATTCTCTCCGTGACTGCGCTGCTGCTGAAAGATACCCCCTAACGCCAGTGTTTGCCCGTCACTGACCGTGACCTGCGTCTCAATTTCCTGTTTATCAATGGATAATATGTCGCTGTCGCCGGTTCTGATGCTGCGACCCGGCATGTTCTGACTGATATGGATCTTCAGCTGGATGCGGCCATGCCCGGAAATCGTCGGTGTCACCTCCATGCCCAGCACCGCTTCTTTGAACTCAATACTGGTGGCTCCGCTGTTTCCCGCCGACACTTCATAAGGAATCTCAGTGCCCTGCTTAATCGACGCGGTCTGTTGATGTGAGGTAAAGAGGCGTGGACTGGCGATGATTTCAATCTGGTTCTCCTGCTCCAGCGCACTTAATTCCAGGTCCAGAAGCTGACCGCCGATGCGCGCCAGTGCCATACCCACGCTGACGCCGGGCGAACTGACCGCCAGCGGAATATCCAGCCGGGGATGATGCAGGATGTCAGTCACGGCGGCGTCACCCGCCTGCAATCCCCACTTCACACCCAGCTCCTGCAGATGCTCTTCGCTGATGGTGACGATATGCGCCGATAGCTCGATCTGCTCCAGTGGCAGGTCCAGCGCCCGTATCCAGCGCTCCGTCTCTTTCAACGCTGCCGCCGTATCGCGCAGTAACAGGGCGTTGGTGCGTTTGTCGACCGTTACGCTGCCGCGCTCGCTCATCAGCGACTGCCGCTCACTCAGCAGACTGGCATGCACCTCACTGGCGCTGGCGTAACGCAATATCACGGCGCGCTGCTGCAAAGGCTCCTGCAGCAACCGGGCCTGCTGCTCAGCCTGCCGTGTCTGCTGCTGTTCCTGTTGCCAGCTTTCCGGATAGACCAGCAGGACATTACCCTGTTCTATCAGCGTCAGCTTTGCCATGCGCGCCACCAGCTCCAGCGCCTGATGCCACGGCAGGTTATCGAGCCGCAGCGATAACGCCCCTTCAACTTCTGGCGCAATCATCAGGTTGATCTGTTGATAGTCAGCCAGCGCCTGCAAAATGCGCGCTACCGGCGCGTTATCAAACGTCAGGCTGAGAGGCTCCTCATCAGCGGCGTAAACCGGCAGCAGGCAGTTTATGAGCAGCAGCAGAGTGGCTATCCTTTTCATGCGAACGTCCTTTTAAATAAAACGAAGTCTGTTGAGCAGTGCAGCTATTCGATACCGTTAAGGAGATGCTGCGGCGGGTCATATCAGCGAGTTGCCAGGGCGGCAGGGGAAATGGCTTGCCTGTACGGACTGCGACGCTCTCTCCCTGCGGGTTCAGTAGCCAGGCATGAAAATGCGTCTTACGGCCAATGATCCCCTGCAGACGCCAGCCGGTAAGCGGCTCTGCAGGCGCCTCACAAACTGATCCGGCAACAGGACGGAACGGATCACGCGCCAGCACACCGCCACAGCACAGCAGTAAAATCAGCAGGTTATGGCGCATCGTCAGGCTCCAGCCAGAGTTGGGCCACCAGTTGCTGCGGCTGCGCCAGCAGCTGGAAATGCACCGGAAACACCAAGGAAGTATCGGCAAGCTCAGCAAAAAGTGACTGAAACGCCGGCCACTGCAGATGCAGGGTCAGCGTGCGTGAAGGAGAATCCGGCTGCCACTCTTCGAGCTGATGACGTCGTGCCGCCAGGATCGCTTCCACTGCCCGGCCCGATGCGCCCGGTGCAGATCTCGTGAGCGGCATCGACTGCAGCTGCGCCTGCAACTGTGCATTATCGGGATTCTGATGCCACTGCTGCTGGCGTTGCTGAAGGGTACGGTTCAACTGCAACAGTGTCTGCTGTTCAGCGATCAGCGCCTGCTGCTGTGGCCGCAACCATAATACCCATGAGATCAGTAGCAGGCCGGATGAGAGGGCGGCGAGCATGCCGTAGCGTGGAAGTGCAGCCATCTGCCACCAGCGATCCCACCACTCATTCATCAGCCACCTCCTGCACCTCTGCCCGCAGTGAAAAGCGATAATGACTATCAGCCTGACGCTTAACGCTGCCCTGCCTCACCTGACCAAACAGAACGACGGTGGTTAACTGCTCACGGAACTGCCGAACCGCCGCCATATCCTGCGCCAGCCCCTCCAGCGTGAGACGATTGTCGCGCTTCTCCAGCCGGGTCAGCCAGGCGGTGTCAGGCAATAACGCGGGTAAATCGATCCAGAACTGATGCCATGCAGCAAGTTGTGCAGCCTGCTGGCGCTGCTTCGCCTGCTGTTTTTGCACTACCGCGAGCTGCGCCAGTAACGTCTTCTGCTGCGCCAGCTGCACGTCCAGATTTTGCAGTGCCTGCTGCTGCATCCTGCTCGTCTGGGCCACCTGCTCACGCACCTGATAGATGCGCCAGCTTTGCTGGATGATTCCCACCAGAACAGCACTCAGCATCAGTGACAGCACGACAAGGCTCTGTCGCCGCTGCTGTTGCTGACGGCACTGCCGCCACGGCAGCAGATTCACGGCGACCATCATTTATCTCCGTCGCGCAGCGCCAGCCCGGTCGCCAGCGCAAAGGCACCCGGAATTTCCGGTAACGGCGGCTGTTTATAACGGAACAGATCAAAGGGGGAAAACGCGCGGGCGTCAGCGGGCAGCGCAGAATTATCGGCTGAGCACCAGGCGACAGAAGGGGCGTCGGGGAAGGCCTGTTGCTGCAGTGCCGCAAGCGAAGTGGCTTCGCCGTTCTCAGCCGCGGTATGCACATCGCTCCAGAGCCAGCGGTTATCCTGCTGCAGGACCAGCACCGCGCCATCCTGCAACGCAGCCTGGCGGGCTAACCGCCTGAGCGCTTCGGTAGTCAGTTCAAACACCTGCGGCTTTAATCCCGCCTGCAGCAGTGGCGCTGCCCACTGGTCTATAATCTCCAGCCGGGCCGCCGTGACGCAGAGCTGGCCGCTCTGTGCATCCATGCGGTAATCCAGCGCCAGCGCAGCAGGCTCCAGTGGAAAGAGACGGCGCGCAGCCGCCTGCACGTAGTGCCCCAGCGCAGGCTCATTGAGCGACTGAACAGGCAGCGGGAGCTGGCGCTGCAGGACCAGCCGGGTGGGCAGCGCGACCCGCAGCGAGTAACGACGCGGCAACCGCTGACGCCAGGCCGTTAAGGCTGCCAGTAATTCAGGCGAAGATTGCAGCACGCCGTTTCTTAACGTATCTTGCGGCAGCCGCTGCTGCCACCAGTGGCGTAGCTGCCAGCCATCACGATGAGGCTGGAGGGCCAGGGCACAAATCTGCCTATTCTGAATATCCAGCCCAATTTGCCAGGTATGAAAAGCCATGTGCGCGATCTCCTTATCGTCCGGGAAAGATGGACATATCAAAGCGTCTGGCTTGCCTTTATACTACCGCGCGGTTGTTTATAAACTGCTCAAACGACAAGAGATGGGAAATTCCAGGTGAAGTTCGTAAAGTATTTATTGATCCTTGCAGTGTGTTGCATCCTGTTGGGAGCTGGCTCGATTTATGGTTTATACAAATACATAGAGCCACAGCTGCCCGACGTAAACACGCTGAAAGATGTGCGTCTGCAAACCCCGATGCAGGTTTACAGCGCCGATGGCGATTTAATCGCCCAGTATGGCGAAATGCGCCGTATCCCTTTGACTCTGCAGCAAGTGCCACCTGTGATGGTGAAAGCGTTTATTGCGACCGAAGACAGCCGTTTCTATGAGCACCATGGTGTTGACCCGGTGGGTATTTTCCGTGCGGCCAGCATTGCGCTGGTTTCCGGTCACGCCTCACAAGGTGCCAGTACTATCACTCAGCAGCTGGCCCGTAACTTCTTCCTGAGCCCGGAACGCACCCTGATGCGTAAAATAAAGGAAGCGTTCCTGGCGATCCGCATTGAGCAACTGCTGAACAAAGATGAAATTCTTGAGCTTTACCTGAATAAGATCTACCTCGGCTACCGTGCTTATGGCGTCGGTGCCGCCGCACAGGTCTATTTTGGTAAGCCGGTTGACCAGTTGTCGCTGAGTGAGATGGCGATGATTGCCGGTCTGCCAAAAGCGCCATCCACCTTTAACCCGCTGTACTCGCCGAGCCGCGCCCTGTCGCGCCGTAACGTGGTACTGGCGCGTATGCTGGATCAGCATTACATCACGCAGCAGCAGTATGACGAGGCACGGAATACGCCGCTGGTGGCGAAGTATCACGGTCCGGAAATCGCCTTCTCTGCCCCCTATCTCAGCGAGATGGTGCGTCAGGAGATGGTGAAACGCTACGGCGACAATGCCTATACTGACGGTTACAAGGTTTACACCACTGTCACCCGCCGTCTGCAGGAAGCCGCTCAGACCTCGGTGCGCAATAACGTCATGGCTTACGATATGCGTCATGGCTATCGCGGCCCGACCAGCGTGCTGTGGAAAGTGGGTGAACCTGCCTGGGATCAGACAAAGATTGAGAAGGCGCTGAAGACGCTGCCGGTCTATGGACCGTTGCATCCGGCCGTGGTCACAGAAGCACGCAGCGATGAAGCGACCGTAATGCTGAAAGATGGCAGCAATGTGTCGCTGGCACTGGCTGGTGTGCGCTGGGCACGTCCTTATAAGTCTGACACCGTACAGGGCCCGACGCCGAAAAGCGTGACGCAGGTCCTGCAGGCTGGCCAGCAGATCTGGGTGCGAAAAGTGGGTGATGACTGGTGGCTGGGCCAGGTGCCGGATGTGAACTCGGCGCTGGTCTCGCTGGATCCAAATGATGGTGCGGTGCGCGCGCTGGTCGGCGGTTTCGCCTTTAACCAGAGCATGTTTAACCGTGCGACCCAGGCGCTGCGCCAGGTCGGTTCTAACATCAAGCCTTTCCTCTATACTGCCGCAATGGATCGCGGGCTGACGCTCGCCTCCATCCTTAACGATGTGCCGATTTCCCGCTGGGATGCGGGTGCCGGGGCTGACTGGCGTCCAAAGAACTCCCCGCCGACATATGATGGTCCGATTCGTCTGCGTCAGGGACTCGGTCAGTCGAAAAACGTCGTCATGGTACGTGCGATGCGTGCGATGGGTGTGGACTACGCCGCAGAGTATCTGCAGCGCTTTGGTTTCCCGGCTCAGAACATTGTGCACACCGAGTCGCTGGCATTAGGTGCGGCCTCATTCACACCGTTACAGGTGGTGCGCGGCTACTCCGTGATGGCGAATGGCGGCTTCCTGGTCGATCCTTACTTCATTACTAAAATTGAGAACGAACAGGGCGGCACCGTATTTGAAGAGAAACCGAAGATCGCCTGTCCACAGTGCAATCTGCCGGTCATCTACGGTGAGACCAAAAAAGCGCTGGCGTTAAATGAAGAGAGCGTCGAGAACGTTGCCGCCTCAAATAACAACCAGAATCAGGCCGTTCCTCAGCCTGAACTGGAGCAGGTTCCGGCGCAGGCACAGCAGGGTGAGCAGCAATATGCGCCGCACGTGATTAATACCCCACTCACCTTCCTGATTAAGAGCGCGCTGAACAGTAATATCTTTGGCGAACCGGGCTGGATGGGAACTGGCTGGCGTGCCGGGCGTGACCTCAAGCGTAATGATATCGGCGGTAAAACCGGTACCACCAACAGCTCGAAAGATGCCTGGTTCTCGGGTTACGGCCCTGGCGTGGTGACTTCAGTCTGGATTGGTTTTGATGATGCGCGCCGCAATCTGGGCCGCAGCACGCTCTCCGGTGCCATTCCCGATCAGATTTCGGGCTATGAAGGCGGCGCTAAGAGCGCACAACCGGCATGGGATGAGTACATGAAGAGTGCGCTGGATGGTGTACCGGTACAGCCGTTAACGCCGCCGGATGGTGTGGTCACTGTGACGATCGATCGCAGCACCGGCAAGCTGGCCAATGGCGGTGGCAACACCCGTCAGGAGTACTTCATCAATGGCACCCAGCCAACCGAATATTCGGTGCATGATGTGGGGACTACCATTATGGATAACGGTGAGAGTCACGAGCTGTTCTGATGTGATATCTGCAATGTGAAATATCTGAGGCTGGTCACCTGACGTGATCAGCCTTTTTTATTGGCCCGCTTATCATGATGAAACACGCGATGCTTTTCGTGCCTGAGCGACTCAGTCAACTGGGATGGGAAAAAAAGAAAGGTAAAGCCGGAGAGAGATCATCATCTGTTGCTGAGGAAAATGCCGATCACCCTGAGCGATCGGCATTAAATCAGTCAGATAATATAAAGCAATGTGTATGAAGTGATTCAGAAAGTGAACCTAAAAAAGAATATCGTTATTATATCGCTATGATTAGCTTAGTCTTCCCTGGTGCCAGCAAATATAATTATTGGCATGTCCGCTGAACAACGATAACCAGCTTAATATTTATTGCGCCCAATAACAGGAGGGATATTAACTCTTGCGCATCGCTTACCATCATGATAAGAATGGAAAGTTCGAAAACCTCTATTTTGATTTAATCACCTATGGATACTTTTATATATGGAAATTAAAGTGGGCCATACGCAAGACCCCGAAACTGAAGAATATATTATTCAGCGACTCTGGCAGCATAATGGACGCTTTGCTGACATCAATATGAAAACGCTGAATGTTATCCTGTATGACGAACAGAAAAATATCCAGGGTGGCCTGTTAGCCCATACCTGGTGTGGCACGCTGGATATTCATTATTTATGGATAGAGGATGCCTGGCGCCTGCATGGCTCCGGACGTCAGCTGATGCAGGCCGCGGAAGAGGAAGCGCGCAATCGCGGCTGCCATATGGCCGTTGTTGACACGTTAAGTTTCCAGGCACGGGGTTTTTACGAAAAACTGGGCTATCGCGTCTATGGCGAACAGGATGGCTATGCGCAGCGCTATGCCCGTTATTATCTGGCAAAAAGATTATAATCTGAATGCTTTCAGCGAGGCGCTATGGACAGCCCATACCGTAGTATTGATGAATTCATTTCTGCATTCGCCACCACCATGGATTTATTACCGACACCCTGGGGGTTTAAGAATGCCGCATCGCAGCATCTTTATATGAATGAAGCTGCAAAAAAGTATACCGCTACGCCGAAAGGTTATTTATTTGAGGGAAAAAGAGACAGTGAGTTTCCCACCCCCTGGAGTGATTGCGCCGATGAATTCTGCGAGCACGATCAACAGGTAAAATTGAATAACAGTCGCGTGGCCGTGATTGAAACCCACTACTGGTATGGCAACAACTACCTCACCCCTTTTATCAGCGAAAAATACCCTGTTTTCGACGATCAAAATCAGTGGCTGGGCTGTATCTGGAATGCACGTCCGGTGGATAACCTTACGGCAATGAGCTTTATCGATCCCAGAAAATCCTCTGTACTGACGACGCGCCTGGAACACGCCCTGTTTACCCCCGCCGAGCTGGATGTCATTTTCCTGCTGCTACGACGCTTCAGCGCGAAAGAGATCGCCCGCATCTATAACCTCAGCGCAAAAACTATCGGTAACCGCATCACCATGCTTTATCAAAAAGCGGGTGTGCATTCGCTACAACAATTTGAGAACTACTGTCGTGCGGAGTCACTGGAGAATTATCTGCCAGAGCGGTTTCTCCGCACAGGCATTATTTATATATAAACCGGTAAGGAAACCCTGTTGTGAGTAAATTTGATGATTATCCTCTGAGCCCTGTTCCTGCAAATAAAAGGCTCTCACTGCTGAGCGTCGCTATTGTGCATATGGGCATGCTGACTGCGCTGGATCAGTTTATGCTTGGCGCGGTTCTGGGCAACAGTATGACGCCAGGCGAGGCGTTTACTGCCATCACGCTGGCCAGCCTGCTATTTGGCGTGCTGACCTTCGCGCTCGGCTATGCAGGAATGCGCGAGGGATTGCCGGGCAGTCTGCTGGCTCGCTGGTGTGGTTTTGGTCGCCATGGCTCAGTGTTCATTGGTCTGCTGGTCGCGGTCAGTCTGCTGGGCTGGTTCGGCATTCAGAATGCCGTTTTCGCCCGATCGCTGAGCTATGCCCTGAACGGCACACTCAGCTTCTCAGAGTCGGCAGCACTTTCAGGGGCCGTGTTGACGTTACTGGTTACCTTTGGCTTTAAGGCGCTGCGCTTTACCGCACGCATTGCGGTTCCACTCTTCATCGCACTGATCGGCTGGATTTTCTGGCACGCGTTCCACGGCCAGCCTGGCCAGCACACACCGCCGGTTATCGCCAGCCAGGCCATTACCGTGAGCGCCGCCATTACCATGGTAATTGGCGGTGCAATCCTGGCCAGTCTGATGACGCCCGACCTGACGCGTTTCTCACGTAACGGTAAAGATGTCTTCGCCATTACGCTGCTGACCATTCTGGCGGGAGAATATGGGATTAATGGGCTGGCCATTCTGATTGCCAGAGAACTGAAGACCTCAGACATCATCGCGATCATTACGCAAACTACCAGCTCACTGGGTTTGCTGGTTGTGGTCTTTTCTACCCTGCGCATTAACGACCTGAATCTCTATTCGTCAACGCTGGGCATCGCCAATGCGATTGAAGGCTTAACCGGCTATAAGCCGCGTTATCCTGTGATTACGCTGCTGCTCGGTATGCTCGGCACACTCTGTTCAATTCTTGGGATTCTTGATCGTTTTGTCGATTTTCTGGAACTTCTGGGGGTCATCTTCCCGCCGGTACTGGGCGTGATGATCATTGACTACTATGTGCTGAAAACTGACCGCCAGACGCTGGCGCTGAGCCGCAACAGCAATTCCTTACCGGCAACGTCTCAGCTTATCGGCTGGCCCGCGCTCATAGCCAGTGCAGCGGGCGGAGCCACCGGACTGTTGGTTGAGCGCGGCGTACCGGTACTTAATTCGATTCTCGTGGCATGCGTGGTTTATCTGTTAACCGCCCCCCTGTTGAAGCCTGCATCAGCCATACAGGAAAATGCAAGAGCAGAATAAAATCGAAACGCGCCTGCTGACAGGCGCGTTTCCTTACTTATGCGCTCGCTCAGTAACTCAGCCGCCCCTGCTTCACCAGCCATTCGCGCGCCATAAACAGCGCACTGACATTACGTGCCTCGCGGAAATCGGGTTCATCCAGCAGCGACATCATATCGCTCAGCGGCCAGCGGTGGACAATCAGCGGCTCCGGCTCATCGCCTTCCAGCTTTTCAGCGTAGAGACCTTCCGCTATCACAATATTCATCTTACTGGAAAAATAGGAGGGGGCCATCGTGAGCTTGCCCAGCGTGGTCAGTTGATCGGCACCAAAACCGACCTCTTCTTTCAGCTCGCGAACTGCCGCTTCATTCACGGTTTCACCTGCATCGATCAGCCCTTTCGGAAAACCCAGCTCATAGGTTTCCAGTCCGACGGCATACTCCTGAATCAGGATCAGATGGTCATCAATAATCGGCACAATCATCACCGCTTCACGCTCAGAGGGCTTCATCCGCTCATAAACGCGATGCGCCCCATTGCTGAAAGCCAGATCGACCGACTCAATAGTGAATAACCGTGAACGCGCCACGGCGGTGATATTGAGGATGTCAGGTTTTTTTGGAATTTTCATATCAGCCTCAAATTATTCTGCGCCGGCTATCTGGAGCGAATTAGCATACCTAACCACAGGCAATTGTGCGACAGTCAGACAGTGTCGTTATCGTTGCATAGATTACAGCGATTGAATAACAGCCTTTGGTTATCAGTTAAGACTAAATTTGCATTAGTCAATATGCTGCGATAAGTTTCAGATAATACCGATATTTAATCCAGTCTGTGCCAGTTACCATTCGGACAAGGCAGGGTTTAAAAAATGCCAGTCAGATATACGCTGGCACTATTTCATCGGGTGCCTGACTCCTCAGGGTTATATAATCTTCCGGAATGCCTCTTTTATAGTGAGCATAACCGGAGGCGAAAGTTTAAAGTGAAGGCAGCATTTTGGCTGAATTGAGCAGAGCATGAGCACAATCTTTATGATCCTGGCCATAGTGCTGACCTGTTCAATCCTGGCAGGTATTGGGTTCTGGTACGCTATGCGGCATCGCCCGCCGTTGGCGAAACCGCTGCCATTCATCAGTCCGCCCTGCCGTAAACTTTCTGCCCAGGAGCGTGAGGCGGTCGATAAATATGTCGCCGCGCTGGAAAAGCAGCCCCGTACCACACTGACTACGGATAAGCGCAGCGCGTCTGAACGTCTGACACTGACGGCGCAGAGCAACAATGTCTATCCGGTTACCCGCGCCATTACACGCTATGGCCTCTCTACTGACGATCCCCATAAATGGCGCTACTACCTGGATGAAGTTGAAGTTCATCTGCCGCCGCTGTGGGAACAGTACATCACTGACGAAAACTACGTTGAGTTAATCCGCACCCAGTCCATTCCGCTGGTGATCTCACTGAATGGCCACTCGCTGGTGGATTACGCCGTCGACCAGCAATCGCTGCCGACACTGATGCGCCCTGTGTCGACTAACGCCTCAATCCGCAAAGCAGAAACGGAAAACGTCGAACTGCTGCAGGTGCGTAAAGAGACAGCGGAAGAATATCGCCTCTCGCGGCCAGACGGCACGCGTGAAGCGGTGATGATCTCCCTTGCCTTCTTACTCTTCTTCTTCAGCCTGTTAGTGCCCACCACACTGATGATCTGGCTGGTCCTGACCGGCGCAGTCACGATCGCGGCTAGTCTGTGGCTGCTCTATCGCATTCCGGGTGAGCGCGGACTGCGTGATATCCACTGCCTGCGCGGCGCGCCAAAGCGCTGGGGCCTGTTCAGTGAGTCGAACCAGGAGCAGAGCAACATCACACTGGGGATTATTGACCTCGCCTATCCCCCGCACTGGCAGCCTTATGTGGCACACGATCTCGGTCAGGTGACCGATGTGGAAATCTACCTCAATCGTCAGGTCGTGCGTCAGGGACGTTTCCTGTCGCTGCAGGATGAAGTCAAAAATTTCCCTATCCAGCGCTGGCGGAAAAACGTGGTGCTGGCCTGTGGTTCGCTGATGGTGCTGACCATGCTGGTCACCTGGATCCCGCTTGGTATGCCGATTAAGCTCAGTCTGGCCTGGGCCAGAGGCACCGACAGTCTGGAGGTCAGCAGCGTCGATAAACTCAGCAGCGTGCCGCTGAATATTGGCGACAACCTCAAAGTGAGTGGCACCGGCATGTGTTCCGTGCCAGACAACTACCAGAGCAACCGCAGTTACGCCTATATGCCGTTTGACTGCTCGGCGGTCTACTGGAATAACGCCACGCCATTGCCGCAGCCACAATCGGACATCATCGACAAAGCCGCGGCGCTGCTGGATACCACCACAAAGCAGCTGCATCCGGAAACCAATACCGATCCCAAACTCAATCCACAACTGGCCTCCGCGATTCAGAAGTCAGGCATGATTCTGCTGGATGATTTTTCCGATCTGGTGATGAAAACGCAGGATCTCTGCAATCAGCCGCAGGACTGTATGCGCCTGAAAAATGCGCTGGTGAACCTGGGCAATGCCAAAGACTGGGAAGCGCTGATGCGCCGGGCAGATTCCGGCCAGCTAAACGGCATGAATGTCCTGCTGCGGCCGGTCAGTGCGGAAGCCCTGGAAAATCTGGTCAATACCGCTACCTCGACCTTCTTTTTCCGCGAAACACGCCGGGCGGCAGAAAACCTTAATAGCCCGCCACCTGGGGGATTCCTGATCGTCAGCGACGAGGGTCGCCAGTTGGTCAATCAGCCGCAGCCTTCCGTATCGCTGTTTGATCTCGATCCCCCCTCCCAGTGGCGCGAGCTGCAACGTATTTCCGCCATGCTGCTGCACACGCCGTTCAGCGCAAGCGGCATCATTACTGGCATTTCGACCGATGCCAACGGCACACGTCACATCATGCTGCACAATGAACCGGATGCTATGGCGCAGTGGCGCTATCTCGGCACCGTGTTGCTGCTGCTGGTGCTGCTGGCCTGCGGCGTAATCAACGGACTGCTGGCGCTGCGCCGCATGCACCGTAATCGCCAGCGCATGATCGATATCCAGCAATACTACGACAAGTGTTTCAACCATAACCTCGGCACTTTGCAGAGCGTGCGCTCGATATTCTGAGCCCTGCCCTTCTGTGCTACCCTGTCGCCCGGTTTTTTACAGGGTCTGACACGACGATGCTCAACTGGTCTGAGATTGATACCGTGCTGCTCGACATGGATGGCACGCTGCTGGATCTGGCATTCGATCGCTATTTCTGGCTGGAGCATGTCCCTGAACAGCTCAGCCAGCAACGCGACATCAGCCGGGCAGAAGCCGACGCGATCATCACGGAAAAGTATCAGGCCGCTGCCCATACGCTAAACTGGTATTGTCTGGATTACTGGGCAGAGGCGCTGTCGCTGGACATCCGTGCCATGACCTGGGCGATGCGCAGCCGGATCGCACTGCGTGACGATACGCTGCCTTTTTTGCAGGCCCTGCGTCGCGCCGGAAAGTCCACGATTCTGCTGACCAATGCGCATCCTTACAATCTGGACGTCAAACTGGCGCAGACAGGTTTAGCGCCGCACCTTGATTTATTACTTTCCACCCATACCTTTGGGTATCCGAAAGAAGACCCGCGTTTATGGCACGCGGTACAACAGCACACCGGCTTTTCTGCGCCGCGCACGCTGTTTATCGACGATAGCGAAGTGATTTTGGATGCTGCGAAGCTATGGGGCATCGGTGAGAGCTTAGGCGTGAAGAACCCCGATTCGGGTCGTCCTGAGCAAATCTTTCAGCGTCACCGCGCCACGGACGATTACCGGACGCTGATCTGAGTCAGGAGCAGCAATGAAAGAGAAAAGCAGCGAAGAGGTCCGCCTCGACAAGTGGCTGTGGGCCGCGCGCTTCTACAAAACCCGGGCAATGGCGCGGGAAATGATTGAAGGCGGCAAGGTGCATTACAACGGCCAGCGTAGCAAACCCGGCAAAGTGGTAGAGCTGAATGCGGAACTGACACTGCGTCAGGGCAATGATGAACGCACCGTAGTAGTGGCTGGCATCACCGCGCAGCGCCGTCCCGCCAGCGAGGCCCAGCAGCTCTATCGCGAAACCGATGCCAGCATTGAAAAACGCGAAAAAATGGCGCAGGCGCGCAAGATGAATGCGCTGACTATGCCGCATCCCGATCGGCGACCAGACAAAAAAGAGCGTCGCGATTTGATGAAGTTTAAATTATCGGGCGATGAATAACGCCGTCTTCGCTGACGCACCATCGCCCCGTCCCAGTGAGAGAAAAAATATGTCAGTCCAGGATCAACTGCACCGTTATCTGTTTGAAAATGCCGCCGTGCGCGGCGAGCTGGTGAACGTCTCTGACACCTGGCGTGAAACCGTGAAGAACCACGACTATCCGGCACCGGTTAAAACGCTGCTGGGTGAGATGCTGGTCGCCACCAGCCTGCTGACCGCCACGCTGAAGTTCGATGGCGAAATCACCGTGCAGTTGCAGGGTGACGGTCCGCTGTCGCTGGCAGTGATCAACGGTAACAATAATCAGGAGCTGCGCGGCGTTGCACGTATCAAAGGCGACATCCCGGATGACAGCACCCTGAAAAGCATGGTCGGCAATGGTTATCTGGTGATCACCATCTCCCCTGAAAAGGGTGAACGTTATCAGGGCGTGGTCGGGCTGGAAGGTGACACTCTGGCGGCGTGCCTGGAAGATTACTTTATGCGCTCCGAGCAGTTGCCCACGCGCCTGTTTATCCGCACCAGCGACAAAGGCGCTGCCGGTATTCTGTTGCAGGTACTGCCAGCGCAGGATACAGAGAAAGAGGTCTTCGAACACCTGGCGACACTGACCGAAACCATCAAAACGGAAGAGCTGATCGATCTGCCTGCTAATGAAGCGCTGTGGCGTCTCTACCATCAGGAAGAGGTTACCCTCTACGATCCGCAGCCGGTGATCTACAAGTGCACCTGCTCGCGTGAACGCTGTGGCGAAGTGCTGACCACGCTGCCGCAGGAAGAAGTGGATGAGATCATCGCGGAAGATGGCAAAATCGACATGCACTGCGACTATTGCGGCTCAAACTACGTGTTTGACGCCGTAGACATTGCCGGCATCCGTAGCCACTCCCATGAGAATAACGACCGACTGCACTGATTAATCGGGCGGCGTCTGCCGCCCCTTCTCTTTTCCCCCGCGCTATCCCCATAATTTTTCTGACAAATTATCTTTTTTTACTTTCATAACATCTTTTAAACGTTCGAAACATAGCCTTAACGCGCCCTGAGTCGCATTTTTAGATCACTGCCCTTTTTCCCTCTTCGCAGAAGAGTAAACTGCGCGCGATCGTGCAAACGCCCGGACGCCTGGGGCAGATGCCCTGAATAGCCCGGTTAGCTTTGCAGGCTGTCGTAACGACGCGCAGTAAACCGTCAGTGATTCACCGCACCCGATACCACAGCCGGTGGCACGATCCCAACCTATCTCTGCTTTGCAGAACAGACACCGATTTAAGGAGCAGTAAAATGCGCGTTAACGGCCTGACCTCGCAAGACCTTGCCGCTTTGGGCATCGTGGATACCACGGAAGTGGTTTACAACCCTGATTACGACACGCTATTTCAGGAAGAGACGCGCCCGGACCTCGAAGGTTTTGCTCGTGGCACCCTGACGCAGAGCGGCGCGATTGCAGTAGACACCGGGATTTTCACCGGGCGATCGCCAAAGGATAAGTACATTGTGCGTGACGACACCACGCGCGATACCCTGTGGTGGAACGACCAGGGCACCGGCAAAAACGACAATCAGCCTCTGTCACAGGAGACCTGGAACGCACTGAAAAGCTGTGTTACCCGCCAGCTTTCCGGCAAGCGTCTGTTTGTAGTGGATGCGTTCTGTGGTGCCAATGCCGATTCACGTCTGAGCGTACGTTTCGTCACTGAAGTTGCCTGGCAGGCTCACTTCGTGAAAAACATGTTCATCCAGCCTACAGACGCTGAGCTGGCCGACTTCACGCCTGACTTTGTGGTGATGAACGGAGCGAAATGCACCAATCCTGACTGGCAGGCGCAGGGTCTGCACTCGGAGAACTTTGTTGCCTTCAATCTGACGGAACGCATGCAGCTGATTGGCGGCACCTGGTACGGTGGCGAGATGAAGAAAGGTCTGTTCGCCATCATGAACTACCTGCTGCCGCTGAAAGGCATTGCTTCAATGCACTGTTCAGCTAACGTCGGTAAAGCAGGTGATGTGGCGGTCTTCTTTGGTCTCTCCGGCACCGGCAAAACCACACTCTCCACCGATCCTGACCGCCAGTTGATCGGCGATGATGAGCACGGCTGGGACGATGATGGCGTGTTTAACTTCGAGGGCGGTTGCTACGCCAAAACCATCAACCTTTCTGAGCAGGCTGAGCCGGAGATCTACCGCGCCATTCGCCGTAATGCATTGCTGGAAAACGTGGTAGTGCGCGAAGATGGCAGCGTTGATTACGCCGACGGCAGCAAAACAGAGAACACCCGCGTCTCCTATCCGATTAATCACATCGACAATATCGTGCAGCCGGTCTCAAAAGCGGGCCACGCGAAGAAAGTGATTTTCCTGACCGCCGATGCGTTTGGCGTGCTGCCACCGGTTTCACGTCTGACGCCGGAGCAGACGCAGTATCATTTCCTGTCAGGCTTCACCGCCAAACTGGCGGGTACCGAGCGTGGCGTGACGGCGCCGACCCCAACCTTTTCCGCCTGTTTCGGCGCGGCATTCCTGACGCTGCATCCGACGCAGTACGCTGAAGTGCTGGTGAAGCGGATGGAGGCGTCCGGTGCGCAGGCTTATCTGGTCAATACCGGCTGGAACGGCAGTGGCAAACGCATCTCACTGAAGAATACCCGCGCCATTATCAATGCGATCCTGGCGGGTGAGCTGGATGATGCACCGACAGAAACGCTGCCAATCTTTAATCTGCAGATGCCGGTTGCGCTGGGCGAGCTGGACAGTGACACGCTCGATCCGCGTCGTAGCTGGGAGAGCGAAGAGAAGTGGACCGCTGCCGCCGAAGGTCTGGCACAGCGCTTTATTGATAACTTCGACAAGTACACGGATAACGCTGCAGGTGCTGCGCTGGTGAAAGCTGGCCCGCAACGCTAAAAGAACCGGCGCGGCAATGAAACTGCCGCGCCGTTTTTATCATCCCGACACGCTGTTGCTGCCGTTGTTGTGGCTCAGCGCCATGCTTTCCACTAACGGCAACCAGGCACGAATGCGTAAACCGCCGCGTTCGCTCTCACCAATCTCCAGCGAGCCCTGATGGGCATCAATAATACGCTGCACGATCGCCAGGCCCAGACCAGTCCCGCTGGTGCTGCGGGCGCTGTCACCGCGCACAAACGGCTGGAACAGATGCGCCAGCTGATCCGGCTTGATGCCAGGTCCGTCATCTTCCACCTGGAACCAGGCACGATGCAGTTCCCGTCCGCTACTGACCTTGATCCAGCCATTGCCGTAGCGTGCGGCGTTGACGACCAGGTTAGCCAGTGCGCGTTTAATCGACAGCGGGTTAATATCCAGCATTAACTCTTCCGGCATCACCGCATTTTCGATTTCACGCTCATAGCCGCTTTCAGCCGCCACCACCTCGCCCAGCACGCTGTTCAGGTCGGCACGCTCGGTCTGCATCTCCTGACCAGTGCGCAGGTAGTCAATGAACTGTTCAATGATGGCGTTGCACTCTTCGATATCTTTATTAATCGATTCGGCCAGATAGCCATCCTGCTCGCTCATCATCTCGGTGGCGAGACGAATGCGGGTCAGCGGCGTACGTAGATCGTGGCTGACACCCGCCATTAGCAGCGTGCGGTCATCCGCCAGCTGCTTCACGCCAGCCGCCATCTGATTAAAGGCGCGCGTTACCGATCGCACTTCTGATGCACCGTATTCGCGCAGCGGCGGCGGAATAATCCCGCGTCCGACCTGTAGCGCGGCGTGCTCCAGATCCACCAGGGGTCGGTTCTGAATACGGATAAACAGCCAGGCACCGCCTATCGCCAGCAACATGATCGCCAGGGTGTAGCGGAACAGTGGTGAGAAGTCGCCCTGATGAATCTCCGTCAGCGGCACCCGCACCCAGATATCGGGCGACAGCCAGGTTTTCAGCCAGACCACCGGCGAGTTTTTGTTCACCTCCACCCGGACATCGGTGGGACCGCCAAGCTGCTGGCCCATCTGCTCGCTCAGGAATTCATAGTGCTGCGCCCAACGCAATCCGCTCTCCTCTGCTGCTGCATTGGTGTAGAGCGAGATCCCCAGCTCGCGGTAGATTTCCCGGCGAAACGCCGGGGGCACTTCCAGCTGCGTGCCATCTTCCAGCTGCAACCGGTCGGTCATCAGCATACGAACTTCGTAAGCGAGCACCTTATTGAACTGTTGCAGGCTGGGAAGAATAGCGAAGTTCAGCACCACCAGATAGGTCGTTACCAGGCTGACGAACAGCAGGGTAACGATCAGCAGCAGGGTGCGGGCAAACGAACTACGTGGCGAGAAGCGCAGTCGCTTCATGCTTTACTGCCGTCCGGCACAAAGACGTAGCCCAGACCCCAGACGGTCTGGATATAGCGCGGATGCGCAGGATCCTCTTCCACCATGCGACGCAGACGGGAGATCTGGACGTCGATCGAACGCTCCATGGCGCTGTATTCACGGCCACGCGCCAGGTTCATCAGCTTGTCACGGGACAGCGGCTCACGCGGGTGGCTTACCAGCGCTTTCAGCACCGCAAACTCACCGCTGGTCAGCGGCATCGGCTCATCTTCACGAAACATCTCGCGGGTGCCGAGGTTAAGTTTGAATTTACCGAAGGCAATAATCGCCTCTTCCTGCGACGGTGCGCCTGGCAGTTCATTAGCCTGACGGCGCAACACCGCGCGGATACGCGCCAGCAGCTCACGCGGGTTGAAAGGCTTGGGAATGTAGTCGTCAGCGCCGATCTCCAGCCCCACGATACGGTCCACCTCTTCGCCCTTGGCAGTCACCATAATAATCGGCATCGGGTTGCTCTGACTGCGCAGACGACGGCAGATAGAGAGGCCATCTTCGCCCGGCAACATCAGGTCCAGCACCATCAGATGAAAGGATTCACGGGTTAACAGACGATCCATCTGCTCGGCATTAGCGACACTGCGCACCTGAAAGCCCTGCTCGGTGAGATAGCGTTCAAGCAGTGCACGCAGACGCATATCATCATCGACGACCAGAATTTTGTAGTTCTCTTGCATTTTCAACTCCCAAAGGCGCTATTGCCTGAGCCAACATTGTTAAAAAAAGATGCCTTATAGTGACAGTCATTATTGGTTTATATTCTAGCCAAAATTGTTACAAAGCATATTAAACAGGAGCTTATATTTGAATTAAGGCGATTGTGGGGTCGTTTCAACCCGTTTACCCCTGCCTGGCTTCTGATACGGCAAATCTGAAAAAATGGCCCTGTTTCTCTGTATCGCTGGCGTCAGAAGCGAGCCAGTTTTTAATCGATGAATCAATTCAGTGAGTTAGCAGATAATTTGACTTAATGATCAGCCATCATTGTAGATAAGCTCCAGATAATCTACCTCAACAGCGTTGCGGCAGCATAATATTCCAGTAAATCTGCCTGACACCTCATGCTCCTCTCGGATTAGTTTCAGCAGCACGTTCAGCAAGGCCAGTTTAAATTAAAGCTCTTTAAATCAATCAGTAAAGCCAACTTTTCGCCCCTCTCGTTTTGAACCAGACTGCTCTGGCAACATTCGATGTCTCAACGGGGAATACACAATGAAAAAAACAATTTTACTGCTGAGCGCGCTGGCATTAAGCAGCGTCAGCCCAGGTTATGCTGCCACAGCCACCGGTGAAGCCGCCGGCGCAGCAGCGACAACCACTGCAAAAGGTAACTCTGACGCCATCGGCGTGGGTGCAGTCGCAGCCCTGCTGGGCGTTGCGCTGGCCACTATGGGCGGCGGCGGCGGTGACGGTCACAGCACCGGCACCTCGACCACTACGGCGACTCACGCCGGAAAATAAGTTTAAGCACCCTGCTGGCTTCAGATTACTGGTTTCATTTTGCATCACAGCATCAACCCTTTCGCCGCCGGGGAAATTAACGTGGGTTTTTAGCCTTTAAAAACCCTTTCCCCGACTCTTTTTTGCCGTGCCCTCTTTGCCTTACACTGTCGCTCCTGAGATTTCTGTGGCCGGTATAGCATGAAAACCCGACTTATTACCCGTGAAGGCTTCGATAAGCTGAAAGCGGAACTCGACTATTTATGGCGTGAAGAGCGACCGGAAGTGACGAAAAAAGTCACCTGGGCTGCCAGCCTTGGCGATCGCAGTGAAAATGCCGATTATCAGTACAACAAAAAACGGCTGCGTGAAATTGACCGCCGCGTTCGCTATCTGACCAAAAGTCTTGAACAGCTGCGTATCGTTGACTACTCACCCCAGCAGGATGGCAAAGTCTTCTTTGGTGCCTGGGTAGAAATTGAAAACGATGAGGGCGACCTCAAACGCTTCCGCATTGTGGGCTACGATGAGATTTTTGGCCGTAAAGATTACATCTCTATCGACTCACCCATGGCGCGGGCGCTGCTGAAAAAAGAGGTCGGCGATGCCGCCACCGTTGAGACGCCAGTGGGTCCGGCACTGTGGTATGTCAACGCGATTGACTACCCGCAATAACGATTCAGATTATCGCTGAAAGCCGCCCGCGTCTCTGGCAATTTTGATTATCAATCCGTATAACTGTCGGCTATTTCTCAACCCGGAAAGCAAGACAGTCCTGATGATGAAAGTTCTGAGCCAGATAATTGCCAGTGAGCTACAGGCGCGACCAGAGCAGGTTGACGCCGCCGTTCGCCTGTTAGATGAAGGGAATACCGTGCCGTTTATCGCACGCTATCGTAAAGAGGTCACCGGCGGTCTGGATGATACCCAACTCCGCCAGCTGGAAACCCGCCTCAGCTATCTGCGTGAACTTGAAGAGCGACGCCAGTCAATTCTGAAGTCGATTGACGATCAGGGAAAACTGACTGACGACCTCGCCCGCGCCATCAATACCACCCTCAGCAAAACCGAGCTTGAAGACCTCTACCTGCCCTACAAGCAGAAACGCCGTACGCGTGGACAGATCGCGATTGAAGCGGGTCTGGAACCGCTGGCGGACACGCTCTGGCAGGATCCGTCGCACACCCCTGAGCAGCTGGCTGAGCAGTATGTCGATGCTGATAAAGGCGTTGCCGACGTCCGTGCCGCGCTGGATGGTGCCCGCTACATTCTGATGGAGCGTTTCGCCGAGGATGCCGCGCTGCTTGCCAAAGTGCGTAACTACCTGTGGAAAAATGCCCACCTGGTCTCTCGTGTAGTGGAAGGCAAAGAGGAAGCGGGCGCGAAGTTCCGTGACTACTTTGATCATCACGAAGCGCTGAGCACCGTGCCGTCGCATCGTGCGCTGGCGATGCTGCGTGGCCGCAACGAAGGTGTGCTGCAACTCTCGCTGAATGCCGATCCGCAGTTTGATGAAGCACCGCGTGAAAGCCACGGCGAAACCCTGATTGCTGAACACCTGAATCTGCGCCTGAATAACGCCCCTGCCGACAGCTGGCGTAAAGCCGTCGTGAGCTGGACGTGGCGCATCAAGGTGATGCTGCATCTGGAAACCGAACTGATGGGTACGGTGCGTGAACGCGCAGAAGATGAAGCGATCAACGTCTTTGCCCGCAACCTGCACGATCTGCTGATGGCCGCCCCGGCTGGGATGCGTGCCACCATGGGACTGGATCCCGGCCTGCGTACCGGCGTTAAAGTCGCTGTGGTCGATGCCACCGGTAAAGTCGTGGCGACCGATACCGTTTATCCACACACCGGTCAGACCGCCAAAGCGGCTGCCGCGGTTGCCGCGCTCTGCATTAAGCACCAGGTCGAGCTGGTGGCGATTGGCAACGGCACCGCGTCCCGTGAAACCGAGCGCTTCTTCCTGGATCTGCAGCAGCAATTCCCACAGGTCACGGCACAGAAAGTGATTGTCAGTGAAGCTGGCGCATCGGTCTACTCTGCCTCTGAGCTGGCGGCGCTGGAATTTCCGGATCTTGATGTTTCGCTGCGCGGCGCGGTGTCGATTGCCCGCCGTCTGCAGGATCCACTGGCTGAGCTGGTGAAAATAGACCCGAAATCGATCGGTGTCGGTCAGTATCAGCATGACGTCAGTCAGAGCCAGCTGGCGAAGAAACTCGACGCCGTAGTAGAGGATTGCGTAAATGCCGTCGGCGTTGACCTTAACACCGCCTCGGTGCCGCTGCTGACCCGCGTCGCGGGCCTGACGCGCATGATGGCGCAGAACATTGTCGGCTGGCGTGATGAGAACGGCCGCTTCCAGAATCGCCAGCAGCTGCTGAAAGTGAGCCGTCTTGGGCCAAAAGCCTTTGAGCAGTGTGCGGGCTTCCTGCGCATCAACCACGGCGATAACCCGCTGGATGCCTCGACCGTCCACCCGGAAGCCTACCCGGTCGTGGAGCGTATTCTGACCGCCACCGAGCAGGCGCTGAGCGATCTGATGGGCAACGCGGGCAGCCTGCGTAACCTCAGCGCCCACGATTTCATTGATGAACGTTTTGGTCTGCCGACCGTTACCGACATCATGAAAGAGCTGGAGAAGCCGGGCCGCGATCCGCGTCCTGAGTTTAAAACTGCGCAGTTTGCAGAAGGTGTGGAAACACTGAACGATCTGTTGCCGGGCATGATCCTCGAAGGCGCCGTCACCAACGTCACCAACTTCGGTGCGTTTGTGGATATTGGCGTGCATCAGGATGGCCTGGTCCATATCTCGTCGCTTTCAGACCGCTTTGTGGAAGACCCCCATCAGGTGGTGAAAGCGGGCGATATCGTCAAAGTGAAAGTGATGGAAGTCGATCTCCAGCGCAAACGTATTGCCCTGACCATGCGTCTTGATGAGCAGCCGGGCGAAGGCAATGCACGTGGCGGCGCGAGAAACGCCGCCCCGCGCGAAGAGAAACGTCCGGCCGCCGGTAAAGGCCGTCCACGTCCGGTCAGTTCCTCTGCGGGTAATAGCGCGATGGGTGATGCGCTGGCCGCGGCATTCGGTAAAAAACGCTAAGCTTTTCAGGGGGCCACATCTGGCCCCCTCTTCTCGTCCTCTCCCCCGGTTGAAAATCCCCATCATCGCGCTACGCTAAAAAGACGCCTGTCATAAAAACAACACCTGCTGTGGCACCCAATTCACGATGGATACGATCACCGATCTGATTGAGAAGATTTATGCTGGCAAATTCCCGGAGGCGACCTTTGCGCGCCTGCAGGCTGACATCGCTATCGCCCGCGAGGCGATTAAGCTGCCGCGCAAGGCACACTGGGATGAACAGGATGTGGTGCTGATCACCTACGCCGACCAGTTTCGTGAAGCCGGTAAACCCACGCTCAGCACCTTTTCCCGGTTCTATCAGCAGCATCTGCAATCCACGTTTCCGCTGGTTCACCTGCTGCCCTTTTTCCCCTGGTCGTCCGATGACGGCTTTTCAGTGATTGATTACCATCAGGTCGATCCGCAGTGCGGCGACTGGCAGGACATTGCGCGCCTGCATCAGGAAACCCGGCTGATGTTTGACTTCGTCTGTAACCATATGTCGTCACGGAGCGTCTGGTTCAGCCACTTCCTGGCGCAGGATCCCGGCTGGGACGATTTCTTTATCAGCATGCCGCCCGCCACCGATCTCAGTGCCGTCACGCGACCGCGCACCTCGCCGCTGCTGACGCCGTTTAAGATGGCCGATGGCGACACCCGCTTTATCTGGACCACCTTCAGCGCCGACCAGATCGACCTTAACTTTGCCAATCCTGAGGTGTTGCTGCGCATGGTCAACGTACTGCTCGACTATCTGATTCGTGGCGCTGACTATGTACGTCTCGATGCGGTCGGTTATATGTGGAAAACGCCCGGCACGCGCTGTATTCATCTGGAAAAAACCCATCAGCTGGTGAAGCTGTTCCGCGCCATTGCCGACCATGTCGCGCCTGGCACGGTGATTATCACCGAGACCAACGTGCCGCATCAGGACAACATCAGTTATCTGGGCAACGGGCACGATGAGGCGCAGATGGTCTATCAGTTTTCACTGCCGCCGCTGGTCCTGCATGCCATTCATACCGGATCGGCGCGCGCACTGCGGCAGTGGGCCAGTTCGCTGGATCTCAGCAGCAACGACACCACCTTCTTCAACTTTCTGGCGTCACACGATGGCATCGGGCTGAATCCGGCGCGCGGCATTTTGTCTGAAGTGGAGATTGTGGCGCTGGTGCGCGATCTGGCACTGGAAGGCGCGCTCGTCTCCTATAAAAATAACCCCGACGGCACCACCAGTCCCTATGAAATCAACGTCACCTATCTGGATGCGTTAAATAGCGAGGCTGACGATGACGCCACGCGGCTGAAACGCTTTTTGCTGGCCCATGCGATTCTGCTGGTCTTTCCTGGCGTGCCTGCCATCTATATCCAGAGCATTCTGGGCGGTCGTAACCATTATGATGGCGTGCGGGCCGCCGGACACAACCGGGCGATTAACCGTCAGAAGTATGATTTGCAGCAGATTGAAGCGGCGCTGTCGGGCGGTGACTGGCTGCGGCAGCAGATTTATACCCGGCTCGGCCAGTTGATACAGCTGCGTCGTCGCCAGCCTGCGTTTCACCCGGATAATCCGATGACGCTGTATGACAGCGAAAACGCCGTGCTGGTGCTCAGCCGCCATCAGGCGGAAAGCGGCGACGGACTGCTTTGCGTATTTAATCTCAGTGGACGATCAGTGGAGACGCGGCTGCCAATGGCGCATACGTTGCAGGATGTGGTGAGCGGAGAGAAAATTGATGGCACCCAGCCGGTTAAGCTGGATGCCTGGCAGTTCATGTGGCTACGTTAATTACTTGTAGACTTCAGCGGTGGCGCTGAATTTACCGTGTTCGCGGCCTGCGATCACGCGGTAGTATTTACCGCCCTTTTCGTCAGCGAGCTTCGACAACACTTTCTTAGCATCCATTGGCGAGGTAGTTTCCGCCGTGGTGTTAACGTTGCCGATCTTTTGCAGGTTCATTGTTTTAACTTCTTCCTGGGTGACTTCTTTCGCTGCCATCGCAGAAAATGAAATCGCGCCCATCATCATTGAAGCCACAACCCATTTAAAAACCTTCATTATGTTTACCCTCATTCATGATCCATTGTGAGATGTAAGCAGCCGCTAAACGCGTAAGACAGTATGGAACGGCATAGTCATTTCCGTGACTAATCACATAAAATGCAGCGGCCTTGCTCACAGAGAGAAGTATTGCTGCTGTCTGCGATTTTGCCAGTTCAAAGCGTCATTATCACGGCAGATTACTGATAAAATTAACAATATGCTGGCAAAAACGCTCAGGATGGGAAATAAAAGGCGCATGTGCGGCTTTTTCGATAACCACTGAAGGCGATGCTGGCAACATTTCATCTATCTCAGCGGCTATCCGGCGCGGCACCAGTCCATCCAGCGCCCCGTAGAGTCGCAGGAACGGCAGCGTAATCTGCGGTAACGCGTCGCGCAGATCGACCTGGCGCAGAATCTCCAGCCCGCCATCCAGCACCGCCACCTCCGGCATCGGCTGCGACAGCACCACCTCTTTCAGCTGCCGCGCATCGGCGCGAGCCGTTTCGGTACCCAGCGTCTGCAGCGCCAGAAAGCGCTCCACCGTGCGCTGGAAATCATTGCTGAGCATCTGCTGAAAGTTCTGCAGCGTCTCCGGTTTAATGCCGGGCCAGCTCTCTGTGGCGGTGAAACAGGGCGACGAGGCAACGGTGATCAGTGCAGCCAGTTTTTCTGGCGCGCTCAGCGCAAGCTGCGTCGCCACCAGTCCGCCCAGCGACCAGCCCACCACAATCGCCTGCGGTGGCAGCAAAGGCAGTAACTCTTCTGCCATCTGCGCCAGCGTCAGCGCACCGAAATGCTGGCTGCGGCCATAACCCGGCAGATCGACCAGATGCAGGCGATAGTGCGGGCTGAGTCGCGGAATAATGCTTTGCCAGACTTCGGCGTTCAGTCCCCATCCGTGCAGCAGCACAAGATCGCGTTTTCCTTCCCCGCAGGTGTGCCAGTAGAGCGACATCATCAGTTACTATCCCGAAATTGATAAGGAGGTCGCTATGCTAGCAATGCCCGCCCTGTGTTGGCTATGCCGGATGCCGTTACGGATAGCCCGGCACGGCATCTGCAGTTTATGCCTGCGCGGATTACCGCCGTTGCCATTGCTCTGTCCGCGCTGCGGATTGCCGGCTGGCTCAGCAAAGGTCGCCTGTGGCCGTTGCCAGCTTAAACCGCCCGCCTGGCAGGCGCTGGTCTGCGTCAATGACTACTGTCCGCCGTTCAGCCAGTGGGTTAATCAGCTGAAGTTTTCTCACATAACCGCACTCAGGGTGATGCTGGCGCGGCTGCTTTTGCTAAGCTGGCTGAATGTTTACCGGCGTGGCACGGTGCCGCGTCCCGATCTGCTGCTGCCGGTTCCGCTGCACCGGCGACGACGCTGGCAGCGCGGCTTCAATCAGACGGTACTGCTGGCCGCTCCGCTGGCGCACTGGCTGGGATGTGAATGGCGTGAAGGTGTTTCCCGCAGGCGAAGGGGCGCCCTACAGCATCAGCTCAGCGCCCGGCAGCGACGTACCAACTTACGCGGTGCCTTTCGCCTTGAAATGGCGGTGCAGGGACGCCATATCGCGCTGCTTGATGACGTCATTACGACCGGCAGTACCGTAGATGAAATCAGTCGTCTGTTACTGGCACAGGGTGCGGCCAGCGTGCAGGTCTGGTGCCTGTGCCGTACCTTGTAGAGCGTCTTTGATGGGCGTATTATAACCAACTAAATTAGTCAACTATTGAGCAATCGACATGATCCGAATTACTGACTCTGCCCAGGAACATTTTTCTAAACTGCTATCCAAACAAGAAGATGGCACCCAGATTCGCGTATTCGTGATTAACCCGGGTACGCCAACAGCAGAATGCGGCGTCTCTTACTGTCCGCCCGATGCGGTTGAAGCCACCGACACCGAACTGAAGTTCGAAAAGCTCTCAGCGTATATTGATGAGCTGAGCAAGCCGTATCTGGAAGATGCAGAAATCGATTTCGTTACCGACAATCTGGGTTCCCAGCTGACGCTGAAAGCACCGAATGCCAAGATGCGCAAAGTCTCTGATGATGCGCCAATGGTTGAGCGCGTTGAGTATCTTCTGCAGGCGCAGATCAACCCACAGCTGGCTGGCCATGGCGGTCGCGTGTCGCTGATGGAGATCACCGATGAGGGCTACGCCATTCTGCAGTTTGGCGGCGGCTGTAACGGCTGTTCAATGATCGACGTGACCCTGAAAGATGGTATTGAGAAAGAGCTGCTGGCTGCCTTCCCGGAACTGAAAGGCGTGCGCGATATTACCGAGCATCAGCGCGGCGAACACTCATTCTACTGATGATAAAGCGGCGGATAGCAGAAATATTCTGCTCTCTCCGCTGTGAGATTGAGCCTGCTCAGGGAACACGGTCAGATCGTAAAGACGCAAATGCCGCCATCCCTGGCATGCCCGGCCCGCGCGATTACGCACCTCATCCCTGAGGTGCGCCCGTTGCCGGGCCAACGCGCGTTGCGTTGTTCAAAAACGCCCGGCGTTTTTGTCCCTGACGCGGGACGCTTTACTCCTCTGACAATGTTCCCTGCGTGTTGAATTGAGCCGTTGCTGCCGGATTTCTTCTGATCACGTTTTATCATCAGTCAGAAACGGCAGCCTGGCTGCTGCGCTTCTGTTATTGCCCTTTCTGTCCTGACTGACGCTGCTGGCTGACCACCTTCAGCAGTGCATTCACTTCCTTGTCCGCAAAGATCGCCTCCAGCGTTTTGCTCAGCTTGCGTCGCCAGTTAGGGTACTGATCCACCGTGCCCGGCACGTTGACCGGCGTGGTCATCCCAAGCCAGTCCTCAGGCTGCAGGCCCAGCAGCGCACTGTCGGTATCTGCCAGGAAACGATGGATCGCCCGGTTCAGCGCAGGCGTCATAGCCAGCTTCTCCGCCTTCTTCTGGCTGCGAGCCGGTAAGGCACCCGCCTGATGCAGCGCATCCAGCAGCGCCTGCTTCTGTGCGGCACGCTGCTCATGTAACGCTTTTACCGCATCGCCCGGATAAAGACCCAGCTTCTCGCCCAGTTCCAGATCGCCCTGCTCCCAGAAGCCGGTCAGTGTCGGCAGATCATGGGTACTGGCGCTGGCAATAGACTGACGTGGATAGTCTTCAGGGGCGCGATAGCGTTCATCTTTCTCCTGCTCAAACCAGAGCACCTTCCATGAAAAGACGCCGCTTTTGCGCAGCAGGCTGACGATCTCCTGAGGCACGGTGCCAAGGTCTTCACCAATCACCATACAGCGCAGCCGGTGGCTCTCCAGCGCCAGGATAGCCAGCAGATCGTTGACCGGATAGGCCACATAAGCACCTTTATCCGCCGTCTCTCCGGCTGGCACCCACCACAGACGCAGCAGCGACATCACATGGTCGATACGCAGCGCGCCACAGTCACGCATATTGGCGCGCAGCATGTCGATAAACGGCTGGTAGGCGCGCGCCTGCATCACATGCGGATCCATCGGCGGTAAGCCCCAGTTTTGTCCCAGCGGTCCCAGACGGTCAGGCGGTGCGCCCACCGAGGCCTTGAGGCGATAAAGCTCCGGGTCGTGCCAGGTCTCCGCACTGCCTTCCGCCACGCCCACCGCCAGGTCACGGTAGAGACCGACGCTCATGCCCAGCGCCTGACTGTGCGCCCAGCAGCCTGAGAACTGCTGCTGCGCCAGCCATTGCAGCCACTGCCAGAAGGCGATCTCCTCTTCATGCTGTTCACACCACTGCTGCACTTCCGGCGACTGACTGTTGCGCCACGCCTCTGGCCAGGCAGGCCAGCCGCCCTGCTGTGACTTGTCTGCCTGCCGCTCCAGCTGTATGCCATCGTAGGCAGCCTGATAACGCAGGCTGTCACCGCCTTCACGCACAAAGGCTGCAAAGGAGAGAGGCTCTTCGCTCTGACTGTCACGCGCCTGAAAGTGTGTCCAGGCATGGCGCAACGCCGCCAGCTTCAGCGCCATCACGGCGTCGTAGTCGACCTGCTCCGCCTCACGCGCTTTGGTCAGCGCCTTCTGTGTTTTCGCGCTTTTCCACCATTTCTGCGCTGCCGCGCTTTGCTGAAAATCGTCCACCTGACTGACGTCGATATAGATCACGTTCAGCCAGCGGCGCGATGACGGACTATACGGGCTGGCAAAACCGGCGCTGGCAGGATAGAGCGCATGCAGCGGATTCAGCCCCACGAAATCGCCGCCGCGCTCAGCCAGCTGGACCAGCAATTGATAGAGATCGCCGAAGTCGCCGATGCCCCAGTTCTGTTCAGAGCGCACGGTATAAAGCTGAACCAGTGCACCCCAGCGTTTTTCCCCGGCCTCCAGCGCCGGAGGCAGATAGCAGCGCCGCGGCGCGACAATAATCTGCGTCTGCCAGCTTTTCTTCCCTTTGTTGAGCGTCAGCTGGTGATAACCCTGGGTCAGCGGTCCCGGCAGCGTAAAAGGCTCCCCGGCGGTTAACTCACCGCTTTGCTGTTTGCCCTTTTCAGTCTGCAATTGCCAGCTGTAAGTGCCACTGCCCTGAGGCGTCAGCTGTCGCTTACTGCTGCCGCTGAACACCGCGACCGGCGGCAGCGGGGATTTACTGGCCTTCTGCGGTTCTGCCATCACCGCCAGCAGCGCGCGTTTGGTCTCATCGCTGACGGCCTCTTTCCTGCCGTTGACGTCGATGTAATCCAGTGATATGCCTGCGGCACGGGCGGCCTGATCGAGTGAATTTTGCTGCATTGCTGCTCCTTAGCGCGGTGCCTGCCAGATACGTTGCTGGTAGTCACGAATGGAACGGTCCGAACTGAACATGCCGGTTCGTGCCGTATTGAGGATGGCGGCGCGGGTCCAGCCTTCGGGGTCACGCCATAGCGCTTCCACCCGTTGCTGCGCCTCGATATAGGCCTGGAAATCGGCCAGCACCAGCCAGGGATCGCCATGTTTGGTCAGGCTTTCCAGCGTCAGGTCAAAGGCGTGCTTATCCCCGTCGCTGAATTTGCCCTTCTCCAGCGATTTCAGTAAATCGTCCAGCGGCTTGTTCTGCTTACGCACTTTTTTCGGGTTGTAGCCTTTCGCCTTGAGCGCCTTCACCTCATCCACGGTGTGGCCGAAGATAAAGATGTTTTCCTCGCCCACCTGTTCGGCAATTTCGACGTTGGCACCATCGAGCGTGCCAATCGTCAGCGCACCGTTCAGCGCCAGCTTCATGTTGCCGGTGCCGGAGGCTTCATAACCGGCGGTGGAGATCTGCTCAGAGAGATCGGCTGCCGGGATCATCTGCTCGGCCACGGTGATACGGTAGTCGGGGATAAACACCACTTTGAGTCTGTCGCCAACCCGCGGATCGTTGTTCACCACCTCCGCCACTTTGTTAATGGCGTAGATGATATTTTTGGCGAGGTAGTAACCCGGCGCGGCCTTAGCCCCGAACAGGAATACCCGTGGCGTAAAGGTGACATCTTCCGGGTTGTTACAGAGCGTCTGATAGCAGTAGAGGATATGCAGCAGGCTGAGATGCTGCCGCTTGTACTCATGCAGTCGCTTGATCTGCACATCGAACAGCGCAGCCGGATTCACGATGATGCCGGTATGCCGCGCGATATACTCTGTAAGCTGCGCTTTGTTCTGCTGTTTGATGCTGCGATAGCGCTGACGAAACGCCTGATCGTCGGCATAGGCCTCCAGACCGATCAATGCATCAAGGTTATTGGCCCACTCGGTTTTCAGCGTCTCATCAATCAGCCCGGCCAGCGCCGGGTTACACTGCTTCAGCCAGCGGCGCGGCGTAATGCCGTTGGTGACGTTATGGAATTTTTGCGGCCAGAGCTGGTGATACTCCGGAAAGAGATCGCTGACCACCAGACGGGAGTGCAGCGCTGCCACGCCGTTGACCGCAAAGCCGCTGACGACGCAGAGATTGGCCATTCGCACCTGACCGTCAGCCACCACCGCCAGCTTGTGCCACATCGCTTTGTCATCCGGCCAGCGCTGCTTCACCTGCTTCTTCAGTCGCTGATTAATCTCTTTGATAATCAGCATGTGGCGCGGCAGCAGACTGCGCATCAGCTTCTCATCCCAGCGCTCCAGCGCCTCTGGCATCAGCGTGTAGTTGGTGTAGGCAAACAACCGGCTGGTGATCTGCCATGCCGCATCCCAGCTCAGCTGATGCTCATCCAGCAGCACGCGCAGCATCTCCGGTATAGCGATGGTCGGATGGGTATCGTTGAGCTGGATCACTTCGAAATCCGGCAGGCTGTGAATGCTGCGCCCCGCCAGATGGTGACGCCGCAGGATATCCGCCACCGCACAGGCGCACTGGAAATATTGCTGCATCAGGCGCAGCCGCTTGCCAGCCTGATGGTTGTCATTGGGATAAAGAACCTTGGTGAGCTTTGCCGCTTCGATGCCGGGCTGCTCTGCCTGCAGGAAGTGGCCGTCGTTAAAGGCGCTGAGATCAAACGGATGCGCGCTTACGGCCTGCCACAGGCGCAGCGGCAGCGTCACGCCGTTGCGATAGCCGGTAACCGGCAAATCCCAGGCCTCGCCGCGCAGCGTAAAATCGGGATGCCAGCGTACACCACCGTTTTCCAGCTTTTCAACCCGGCCGCCCATCGCGACATCAACATCCAGCGCCGCGTTGTGACGGAACCACGGATAGCGCTCGCGCTGCCAGTCATCGGGCGTTTCAATCTGCTTACCCTCGTCAAAAGACTGGCGGAACAGGCCGTACTGGTAATTAAGCCCGTGACCGGTGGCAGACTGCCCTACCGTTGCCATTGAATCCATGTAGCAGGCGGCCAGTCGTCCCAGCCCGCCGTTACCGAGCGCTGGATCGACCTCCTGCTCCAGCAGTTCGGTTAAATCGAGCTGCTGCTCAGCCAGCGCCGCCTTAACCTCGTCATACCAGCCGAGATTCAGCAGATTGTTGCCGGTCAGACGACCAATCAGAAACTCCATCGACAGATAATTAACATGGCGCTGCTGCACCGCCGGACGCGGTGCCGGTTGCGCGGCCAGCAGTTCTGCCAGCACCGCACTCACTGCCTGCCACGCCTGATGCGGGGTCATCTGTTGTGCGGAGAGGAGACTTAACTGCTGCCACTGGCGGGTCAATGCGGCGTTAAAACGGGCTTTATTAAATTTCTGCTGCGGCATAGCACTCCCTTCTGTTACGCAATGAGGTGAAGCAAAAATAGAAAGCGCACGGGCTGGCAACCGGGTACCAGCAATCGTTAAGTAAAGACGGGAGTGAGGAAAAAAGCGACAGCAATCAAAGAAAAACGCCAGCCGGGCGGCTGGCGTGACAGGAATCAGCAGAGTTCGAGGTGAACCTCATGCTGCTCAATCACTTTCATGACGCTGGCGGGCGGCATTTTGTCGGTGTAGAGATAGTCCAGCAGACTCATGTTGCCAAGGTTAACCATGGCGTTACGGCCAAACTTCGAGTGATCCACCACCAGCATCACACAGCGTGAATTTTCAATGATGGCGCGCTTGGTGCGGACTTCGTGATAGTCGAACTCCAGCAGCGATCCATCCATATCGATGCCGCTGATCCCCAGGATGCCGTAATCGAGCCGGAACTGGGAAATGAAGTCGAGCGTCGCTTCCCCCATCACCGCGCCATCGCGGGTCCGTACTTCACCGCCTGCGATAATTACCCGGAAATCGGGCTTGCCCATCAACAGCATCGCGACGTTGAGGTTGTTGGTCACCACGCGTAAGTCGCTATGGTTGAGCAGTGCATGCGCCACCGCTTCCGGCGTGGTGCCGATGTCGATAAACAGCGTGGCCCCATCCGGGATCTGACTGGCAACACGCTGCGCAATCCGCGCTTTCTCCGCTGACCACATCATTTTACGATCGTGCCAGGCGGTATTCTCAGAGCTGGAAGGAAGCGCCGCGCCGCCGTGGTGACGCTGAATTTTATTCTGATCGGCCAGATCGTTGAGATCGCGACGAATGGTTTGCGGGCTGACCTCAAAGTGATCCACCAGCTCCTCAGTACTGACATATCCCTGACGACGGACTAAATCGATAATCGCATCATGACGTTGCGTCTGCTTCACGTTCCTCTCCTGTTAACCCGCTTATATCCTGTCTAACGACGCCTGACGTTACGCGTATCCACCAGCGCCATTGCCAGCCCGACGACCAGACCGGCGACGTGCGCCGCGTTAGCAATCGCCAGACCAAAGACGCCGAACCAGCCAATCACCAGCCAGACCAGCGCAAAACCGATCAATCCCCTTTCAAGATAGACGCCGCTGTCTGGATCGCGCTCGCCGCGCAGCCAGCAGTAACCCATCAGCGCATACACCACGCCAGACAGACCGCCAAACCAGATGCCGCTAAACTTCGCCTGCAGCCAGCCGCTGAGCAGCGCGGAAATCAGCATAATCACGAACAGTTTGCCGCTGCCAAGGCGCTTTTCGACCGCGCCGCCGAGATACCACCACCACATCAGATTAAACAGGATGTGCAGCAGTGAAAAGTGCAGCAGCGCATGGCTGAACCAGCGCCAGACCTGCAGATGCTGGTCGGCATCGGGCCAGGAGAGCCAAGCCATCACGGTCTGATCGCCCATCACCTGCATCAGAATAAACACGGCGATACAGAGCACCATCAGGGACAGGGTCAGCGGACCTGCCCGCTCGCGGATGTTCGCCCAGATGTTGCTGCGCTCATAGCGCAGACCGCTGTCGGTCTTGCCGCTGTGCCAGCTGGCGGCCTGATAGCGCGGATGGTTAGGGTCGTGCAAAAACTGCTGAAGTTCGTTTTCGACCACTGAGATCTTGCTCTCGTCATCCAGCATGATGACGTAGTGATTTTCATGCTCGATGCGCAGCGTAATGCCCTGCGTCGCCATGTAGTCCACAAACGCCTGCGCCATGCGCGGCTGATTAAACTGGGTAATGCGCATCAGTAACTCTCCATGTGACGGGCAGCAACTTATTCGCTGCCGGGGGCAACCTGCTGAGGAAAGGCGGCACGCCAGGCATCAAAGCCGCCATCAATGCTGTAGGCCGCGCTGAAACCCTGTCCCAGCAGATATTGCGCCGCGCTTTTGCTGCTGTTGCCGTGATAGCACATTACCAGCACCGGCAGGCTGTGGTCTGCGCCACTGACAAAGTCGCTGAGGTTGGTGTTGGTCAGATGCAGCGCGCCTGCCGCATGACCCAGGGCGTAACTTTGCGGATCGCGGATATCCACCAGCAGTGCACCCTCAGTCAGATGCGCCTGCGCCTGCTGCACGTTAATACATTCGAACATTTCCATGGAATCTCTCATAACAGCGTCGTCGTAATGCTGCGTAGTGTAACCCGAGAATCCACGCCGATAACCTGACAATCGTTACGGCTATCTGTTTTTTTGGTGGGCAGAATGTTAGCTATATCACGCAAAAATGTTTTTACCCGGTTAAAGACTGGCGTAAATGTTGGTTTGCGATTATGATTATGCTCGAAAACGAACATTAATGAACTATTCCGAACATCGGAGGAGATGACGTGGAAACCAAAGACCTGATCGTGATCGGCGGCGGCATCAACGGTGCCGGCATTGCAGCAGACGCTGCAGGACGCGGACTGTCGGTGTTAATGCTGGAGGCGCGGGATCTGGCTTGCGCGACCTCCTCTGCCAGTTCAAAACTGATTCACGGCGGCCTGCGCTACCTTGAACATTACGAATTCCGTCTGGTCAGTGAAGCACTGGCCGAGCGTGAAGTCCTGCTGAAAATGGCCCCCCATCTGGCGTTCCCGATGCGCTTCCGTCTGCCGCACCGTCCGCATCTGCGTCCGGCGTGGATGATCCGCACCGGCCTGTTTATGTATGACCATCTCGGCAAGCGTACCAGCCTGCCAGGCAGTAAAAGTCTGCGGTTTGGCGCGGATTCAGCCCTGAAGCCGGAAATTACGCGCGGATTCGAATATTCTGACTGCTGGGTCGATGATGCCCGCATGGTGGTACTGAACGCGCAGGAAGTGGTGAAGCGTGGTGGTGAAGTCCGTACCCGCACCCGCGTGACCCGAGCCTGGCGCGAAGGCGGCCTGTGGAAAGTTGAAGCGGAAGATGTCGACAGCGGCAAAACCTTCACCTGGCAGGCGAAAGGCCTGGTCAACGCCGCTGGCCCATGGGTTAAGCAGCTGTTTGATGACAGCCTGAAGCTGAAATCGCCTTACGGTATTCGTCTGATCAAAGGCAGCCACATTGTGGTGCCGCGCGTTCATACCGAGAAGCAGGCTTATATTCTGCAGAACGAAGATAACCGTATTGTGTTTGTCATCCCGTGGATGGATGAGTTCTCAATCATCGGTACCACCGATGTGGAGTACAAAGGCGATCCGAAAAACGTCAATATCGACGACAACGAGACAGCCTATCTGCTGAAAGTGTTCAACGGACACTTTAAAAAGCAGCTGACCGCTGACGATATCGTCTGGTCCTATTCCGGTGTCCGTCCGTTGTGTGATGATGAATCCGATTCACCGCAGGCGATCACCCGTGATTACACGCTGGACGTGCGCGACGATAATGGTCAGGCACCGCTGCTTTCCGTATTTGGCGGCAAGCTGACCACCTATCGTAAGCTGGCGGAACATGCGCTGGAAAAACTGGTGAAGTACTACCCGAACGCGGGTCCGGCCTGGACCAAAAACTGCGTATTGCCGGGTGGCAATATCTCCGGCACCCGTGAAGATTATGCAGCCAGTCTGCGTCGTCGTTATCCATTCATCAGCGAAAATATGGCGCGCCACTTCTCGCGCACTTACGGCAGCAGCACGGAAACCCTGCTTGCTGGCGCGAAAAGTCTGGATGACCTGGGTGAGAACTTCGGACACGAATTCTACGAAGCGGAACTGCGTTACCTGGTACAGCATGAGTGGGTGCGTGAACTGGATGATGCTATCTGGCGTCGTACCAAACAGGGTATGTGGCTGACCAAAGAGCAGCAGGCTCGCGTTGCCGAGTGGCTGGCAGCGAAAGCGAAACCCGTCCTGTCACTGGCCTCCTGAGCAGAAAGTTAAAATACAGAAAGCAGGCTTCGGCCTGCTTTTTTTATGGCGGTTCATCGGACAACTATTCGGATCTATTTCAATACTCACGTCCAGAGTAAACGCTAGATGAAAATTAACTCTGGATCACACTTTTTTTTGATAATCAGTTACGACCAGCAATACTCACTGCTGTAACTTTTACTTCATGTATCGCAGCCTAAACTCATCCCTTCGCTTATCTCTTACTCCCTTTCTCTATCGTTACCTTAAATCTAACGTTCAGCTTTTTTGCTTAATTGAACGATGCATTAAGAAAGCTCAGACTTTCTTCAGCATAAACGAAGCAACAGCGATTCTAATCAGGAGGTTGAAATGAACACAGGCCAAACGCCTGCCCGGGAGTGGAACACACGCCGCAGTGAAAAAGCGCGTCGTATGGCTTCCTTTCCCCTTGATGGCAAAGTCATTCCTTCAGAAAGAGCTACAGAAGCCCTGGAAACACTCATTGCACCAGGCGACCGCGTGGTGCTTGAAGGGAATAACCAGAAACAGGCTGACTTCTTATCCCGCACGCTGGCAGCGGTGAATCCGGCAAAGATTCACGACCTGCATATGATTATGCCGAGCGTCGGCCGCAGTGAGCATCTCGATATTTTTGAAAAAGGCATAGCCCGCAAACTCGACTTCTCTTTTTCCGGTCCGCAAAGTCTGCGCATGTCTCAGCTGTTACAGGATGGCCAGTTGGAAATCGGCGCTATCCATACCTATATCGAACTCTATTCCCGCCTCTATGTTGATCTTAGCCCAAATGTGGCGTTGATTGCAGGATACAAAGCCGACCGCAAGGGCAACCTTTATACCGGCCCGAGCACCGAAGATACCCCGGCACTGGTGGAAGCCGCCGCGTTTCGTGACGGTATTGTGATAGCCCAGGTCAATGAACTGGTCGATGACGAAACCGACCTGCCGCGCGTCGATATCCCCGGCTCCTGGATTGACTACGTCGTCGTCGCAGACAAACCGTTCTTCATCGAACCGCTGTTTACCCGCGATCCACGCCTGATTAAACAGGAACATATCCTGATGGCGATGATGGCGATTAAAGGCATCTACGCCGAACACCAGGTGCAGTCGCTGAACCACGGTATCGGTTTTAACACTGCCGCCATTGAACTGCTGCTGCCAACCTACGGCGAGCAGCTCGGTCTGAAAGGTAAAATCTGTAAACACTGGACGCTGAACCCGCATCCAACGCTGATCCCGGCGATTGAGAGCGGCTGGGTCGAGAGTGTGCACTGCTTCGGCGGTGAGCTGGGAATGGAAGAGTATATCCGCGCCCGTCCTGACATCTTCTTTACCGGCAGCGACGGCTCAATGCGCTCTAACCGCGCCTTCTGTCAGCTGGCCGGCCAGTACGCGGTCGATATGTTTATCGGTGCCACCCTGCAGGTTGATGGGCTGGCAAACTCCTCTACCGTGACGCGTGGTCGTCTTTCCGGCTTCGGCGGTGCACCGAACATGGGCCACGATCCCCATGGCCGTCGTCACGCCACGCCCGCCTGGCTGAACATGATCACTGAGCCAGACCCGATGCAGCGCGGTAAAAAACTGGTGGTGCAGATGGTCGAGACCTTCCAGGCAGGCGCGAAACCGACCTTCGTTGAAACCCTTGATGCGGTTGAGGTCGCCAAAACCTCCGGCATGCCGCTGGCACCGGTCATGATTTACGGCGATGACGTGACCCATGTGCTGACCGAGGAAGGTATCGCCTATCTCTATCGCGCAGAAAGTCTTGAAGAGCGTCGCGCTATGGTTGCTGCTGTTGCGGGCATTACCGACATCGGTCTGGGTGTGGATGCGGCACGCGTCGCAGCCCTGCGTAAAAGCGGCAAAGTGGTCTACCCGGAAGATATGGGTATCCGCCGCTCTGACGCCACGCGTTCACTGCTGGCAGCGGGCAGCGTCGCTGACCTGGTTGAATGGTCAGATGGCCTGTACAACCCACCTGCTAAATTCCGGAGCTGGTAAATGAAACTCCTGTCACAGACTCAAGCCGAGGCGCAGTCCAGCCAGCTGGCAACGATGGCGCGCGATTGTCTGATCGATGAAGCACGTCTGAGCCCTAAGCCGGGTCTGGTCGACAGTCGGGGAAACGGCGCGCATCAGGATCTGACGCTGGCGCTGATGGAGCGTTCTGCTCACAGCCTGATGCCAGCCTTTCTGGCGCTGGCCCGTCACAGCTGGCTGCGTCCTGCTGATATCGCCCTGCGCGAAACGGTAGGCCGCCTGGGCCGTGACGGTGAGCAGCAGATGATGGCGGCAACCGGCGGCGTTAACACCCATCGTGGCGCAATCTGGGCGCTGGGATTGCTGGTGAGTGCCGCGGCCATGCACGGCGGCGCTGCCAGTGCCGACCAGCTGACCCGCACCGCCGCTGCACTGGCCAGCCTGCCCGACCGGGCAGCACCAAAGCTGTTCAGCAAAGGTTTGAAAGCGACGCACCGCTATCAGGTGCCCGGCGCACGCGAAGAGGCGCAACAGGCGTTTCCTCATGTGATGAAGCTGGCGCTGCCGCAGCTGCTGTCCAGCCGGGCGGTGGGTGCCAGTGAGAGCGAAGCCCGCCTGGATGCGCTGATGGCGATCATGACCTCGCTCAGCGATACCTGCGTGCTGTCTCGTGCGGGTATGACCGGACTGAACGCCATGCAGCAGGGCGCACGCGCCGTACTGCTGGCGGGAGGCTGCCGCACAGCCGCAGGTCAGGTGGCGCTGTCGCAGCTCGACCAGCGCATGCTGGCGCTCAATGCTTCGCCTGGCGGGGCCGCCGATTTGCTGGCCACGACGCTGTTTATTGATCGGGTCTGCTCGCCTGAACTTTCTTATTTTTAGAGGCCATTATGGAACACATCACATTATCTTTACCTGCTAACCGCCTGCTCAATGGCAGAGCGCTGGCCGGGGTCGTTGGTTCCGGTGATATGGAAGTGCTGTACACCGCAACTGAAGGCCAGACACTGAACATCGATATCACCACCTCACTGGATAACAGCGACGCGCGCTGGAAAGCGCTGTTTGATCGCCTGAACTTAATAAACGGCCTGCCCGCCGGAGAGCTGATTATTCACGATTTCGGCGCGACACCCGGCGTAGCGCGTATCCGTATTGAACAGGTTTTTGAAGAGGTGAGCCATGCGTAACGATGCCAGTTTTATTGAATTACGGGCTCGTGAACGCGCCCATGCGCTGCTGGATGCAGGCAGCTATCGCGAACTGCTTGATCCGTTTGAAGGCATTATGTCGCCATGGCTGGCCCCGCAGGGCGTGGTGCCTCAGTCAGATGACGGCATGGTAGTGGCGCGCGGTACCCTGAATGGTCAGCCTGCAGTGGTTGTCGCCATTGAAGGCACCTTCCAGGGCGGCAGCATGGGCGAAGTTTCCGGGGCGAAAATGGCGGCAGCGCTGGAGCTGGCGGCAGAAGACAACCGCAACGGCATTCCGACTCAGGCGGTGCTCTGCCTGGAAACCGGTGGCGTGCGTTTACAGGAAGCAAATCTTGGCCTGGCGGCGATTGCGGATATTCACGCAGCGATTGTCGATCTGCGTCGCTACACCCCGGTTATCGGCATCGTCAGCGGCACCGTTGGCTGCTTCGGCGGGATGTCTATTGCTGCCGCGCTGTGCAGCTACCTGATTGTCACGCGTGAAGCCCGTCTGGGGCTGAACGGTCCGCAGGTGATTGAGCAGGAAGCAGGCATTGAAGAGTATGACTCACGCGATCGCCCGTTTATCTGGAGCATGACCGGCGGCGAAATCCGCTACGCCAGCGGCCTGGTCGATGCGCTGGTGAGTGACGGCATCAACGCGGTGAAAACCGCCATGAATGACTTTATTGCCAAAGGCGTTCCGGCCCAGAACCGCAGTGATAACTATGCCGATTTCCTGTCACGTCTGTCGCAGTTTGATACCCGCCAGCAGGCGGACACCGCGCAGATTAAACAGCTTTTCGCCCGGGAGGAGAAATAATGACTCAGACAAGCAGCCGCGGTGCAACCTGGCTGGAAAAACTCGCACCCAATGCACAGCGTCTTAGCGGCCTGTGTGCCTCTGTTCAGGTGGCTGACGGCCAGCTCAATGGCGAAAACGTACGCTTTATTGCCGTTGTGCCCGATCCCCAAAACCATTATCCGCGCGCCGCGCAGGGTGAAGTCGGTCTGCTGGAGGGCTGGACGCTGGCGAAAGTGGTGAATGAAACGCGCGAAGCAGACAAAAACAGTGCCGTGAAACGCCCGATTGTGGCGGTGATTGATGTGCCGAGTCAGGCCTATGGCCGCCGCGAAGAGGCATTTGGTATTCATCAGGCGCTGGCCGGTGCGGCGGGGGCTTATGCCAACGCACGCCTTGACGGTCATCCGGTGATTGGCCTGATTGTTGGCAAAGCGATGTCCGGTGCGTTCCTGGCACACGGCTATCAGGCTAACCGACTGATTGCGCTTAACGATCAGGGTGTGCTGGTGCATGCCATGGGCAAAGCATCGGCGGCGCGTATTACGCTGCGCTCCGTGGAAGCGCTGGAAAAACTGGCTGCGACCATTCCACCGATGGCTTACGACGTGAATAACTTCGCCACGCTGGGCCTGCTCTCCGATCTGCTGAACGTGGGCAATCCTGATGCGCCGTCTGACGCTGATGTGGCGATGGTCGAGATTGCGCTGCACAAGGCGATTAGCGACGCTCGTCAGGATCCGAGCCTGAAAAGCCGCCTGGGTGCATCCAATCGTCACAGCTCCTCCCTGGTTCGCGAACGGATGCGCGCGACCTGGTAATCATAAAAAAAATAAACCTGCCGAAACCGGTCTGACGGGGCGCATCGCTAACTGCGCCCCGGAGCAGTGGCCGTGTTCAGAATTATAAACATCGCTGTTTTTTAAAGAATTCTTCTTAATTACAGGTGATTTATGATTTATATAATTGTTCATGCCCTTGCTCCGATCTTTGTCATTATGCTGCTGGGTTTCTGGGCCGGTAAGGCCGGAATGGTCAACAACAAAGACGTCTCTCTGCTGAATATTTTCGTCATGGATTTTGCACTGCCCGCCGCGCTGTTCAGCGCAACGGTACAAACGCCCTGGCCGGGCATCGTGGCGCAATGGCCGCTGATTGTGGTTATTACCGGCGCAATGTGGATTACTTATGGAGCTGTCTATTTCGCGGCTACAAAAGTTTTCAAAAAGTCACCGCAGGATGCGGCTGTGTTAACACTGACGGTGGCGCTGCCAAATTACGCCGCGCTGGGCCTGCCCATTCTGGCCAGCGTGCTGGGTGAAAATGGTGCCACTTCGCTCTCGGTAGCGGTCTCCATCGCCTGTGGTTCAGTGCTGCTTACACCGCTTTGCCTGCTGATTCTGGAACGTGAAAAAGCGTTTGCCGACGGCACCGAGCACGGTTCAACCCTGACCATGCTGCCGATTCTGATGTGGCGTTCAGTGAAAAAACCGATTGTACTGGGACCGTTGATTGGCGTGGTGTTATCAGCGCTGGGCGTTAAAATGCCTGATCTGGTGCTGGCCGCCATCAAACCGCTGGGTCTTGCTGCCACCGCCGCTGCACTCTTCCTGACCGGTGTCATCCTGTCGGCACGCAAACTGAAACTTAACGCGGTGGTGGGCGTCGGCACGGTGACTAAACTGCTGATTCAGCCCTTTATCGCCTGGGGTCTGGTACTGGCGCTGGGGCTTAACGGTTCAGTGGCCATTACCGCTATCCTGATGATTGCGCTGTCAGCCGGTTTCTTCGGCGTGGTATTCGGCAACCGCTTTGGCGTGCAGTCGCCCGATGCTGAAGCCGTGCTACTGTTGAGTTCGATTCTGTGTATTTTATCGTTACCGCTGTTCATCACGCTGACATCAGGAATGTAATATGAGTGCGCCGCGCCCCCACGATCTGCTCTGGCTGCGTCACAGCGACGCGTTAGCTGCGATTAAAGAGAACTGGGTCAGCACATTCTGGCATCCCGATCTGCCGGTGGTGGTACGGCGCGATCACCGTGAATCCGGTCTGATTCCGGTGGGTGTGCGCGGTGAGCGACGTGAGCAGCGCGCCGCCGGCTGGATTAATCCAGCCGATATTGTCCGGATGGTGACGCCAGAGAGAGTGGCAGAACGGGCATGGCTGCTGGATTCACCCTTTACCGCTTATGCGCCGGTTCGCGCGGCGATTACGCTCAGCGAGTCTCTCTGGCCCTGGCATTGGGGCATAACCGGCAGCACCGGTTATGCGCTGGCGACGCAACGGCCCACGCTGCATGCTGCCAGCGATCTTGATTTAGTGATCCGCGCCCCGCAGCCGCTGCCGCGCGATGCGCTGCAACAGTGGCAGACGCTGACCGACTCGCTGGACTGCCGGGTGGATACCCAGGTGGAAACGCCGTCTGGCGCGTTTGCGCTGAACGAGTGGCTGCGTGAGGGTCGCGTGCTGTTAAAAACCGATACCGGACCGATACTGACCGCTTCACCCTGGAGCAGGGAGAATTCATGAAAATACTCTTTACCTTTCCCGGCCAGGGCACCCAACGAGCCGGGATGCTGCAGCATCTGCCCGACGGCGACGCGGTATTAAACAGCGTGCGCGCGGTACTGGGCGACGAGACCGACCGGCTCGACAGCACTGATGCGCTGCGCCACACCCGCGCCGTGCAGCTCTGTCTGCTGATTGCCGGAGTCGCCTGGGCGCGCGAGCTGATCCGCCGTGGAGTGAAACCGGACATCGTCAGTGGTCTGTCGATTGGTGCATTTCCCGCTGCGGTGATCGCCGGTGCGCTCGATTTCAGCGACGCCCTGCGGCTGGTTGCACTGCGCGGCGATCTGATGGAGCAGGCTTACCCGCACGGATATGGCCTGACCGCCATCACCGGTTTAACGCTGAATCGTCTGGAGAAGCTGCTGGCTGGCAGCAATACCTACATCGCCAACCTGAATGCGGAAACGCAGATTGTGATTGCCGGTCGTGATGAGGATATGGCTGTCGTGGCGCAGAAAGCGCTGGATGCCGGTGCCAGCAAAGCGATCAGACTCGCGGTGAGCGTGCCGTCGCACTGCGCGCTGCTGGACAAGCCCGCCGCCGAACTGGCGCGCGCGTTTGCATCCGTCACCCTCTCCCGGCCCGATTGCGCTTATCTCAGCGGCTCAACCGGACGGGTGATTTGGGAACCTGAGAAGATTGCTGACGATCTCGCCTTTAATATGGCGCGCACGGTGCAGTGGAATGATGCGATGGTTGCCGCTAATCAGCGCGATGCCCGACTGGCGATCGAGATGCCGCCGGGCAATGTGCTGACGGGCCTGACACTGCAGGCGGGCTGGCAGGGCGAAGCGATCTGCATGGAGCGCAACAGCGTCGGGGTGGCGCTGCATCTGGCTAAACGGCTCAGTCAGTAAGGCTGCGGGCGTACATCCGCCCTTCTGCCGCCAGGGCCAGCAGGTCATTATCGCGTTCGCGACGATGTGAGTAGACAATCGAGATCTGCTGACGCATCTGACAAGGCTCAGCGAGCGGCAGCAACTGAATGTTGTTTTCATACACCTTCTTCATTCGTCCCGGAATCAGCGCCAGGCCAATGCCCGCCTGCACCAGGCTTATCATTGAGAAGATGTCATTTACCTGGGTGACTATGCGCGGTTCAAATCCGGCTATCTGAAACGCCTCCTGCGAACCGGTATAGGTGGCAAATCCCTCAGCCAGTGAAACAAAATCCCGGTCGGCAAAATCACGCAGATCCACCGGGCCGGTTTTTTCCCGCGTCTCCCCGGCTGGCGCAGCCAGAAAAATACTGTCTTCAAACAGCGGAATCACATCAAAATGCGCATCGCTGAGTTCGCCCTCATCGGTGGCGATCAGAATCGCATCCAGCGCGTCATCTTCCAGCATATTCATGAGCATCTGATTGGAGCCCATGGTCAGATCAAGCTCGAGCGTGGGCCGACGCAGTTTCATGCCCATGATCAGCCGGGGAATGGTTTCAAGCGTTAGCGAGTAGAGTGTGCCAAGCCGCAGACGACCCACGCCGATACCCGCCACCTTGCGCGCCTCTTCAATACCTTTACCCATCAGGGTAGTCACGTCGCGACAGTAGTCCAGCAGCGTCCAGGCGGCAGGCAGCGGCACCAGATTACGGCCTTTGTGAATAAACAGCGGACAGTCAATGCCCTCTTCCAGCGTGTGCAGCGCGCGATGCACGCTGACACTGCTCAGCGCCAGCGCTTCCGCTGTGCGGGCGATATTCCCTTTGCTCATAAACATCATAAAAACGCTGAGCTTGCGGAAGGTAATTTCCTGATTGATGTTGTCACTCATGGGCTGCGGTTGCCTGTCGGATCGTTTTGCTTTTCCGCATAGTAGCGATTCTCAGCCAGAGTGTAATGATCTGGTTCGCTCTGTGGGCAGATACAGGCACCGAGGTCATAAGACGCTGAACCTTCTGAAAAAGCGACGGGGTGGCGGGAATGCCATGAGAAAAGATGACAATGCGGCCGGTTACCCGGCCGCAAAGAACGTCAGAAAGGCATACTGTCCGACCCTACAGCCTTATTGGTGTAATGTTCCAGATCTCATCGGCGTACTCCTGGATGGTACGGTCCGACGAGAAGTAGCCCATGCCCGCGATATTTTTCGCCGCGCGGCGCTGCCACTCATCCGGTTTACGGTAGAGCGCATCCACCTTATCCTGGGTATCCACATAGCTGCGATAATCCGCCAGTAACTGGTAGTGATCGCCAAAGTTAACCAGAGAGTCGAACAGATTGCGGTAACGGCCCGGATCCTGCGGACTAAACACGCCAGAGGCAATCTGAGTCAGCACCTGGTGCAGCTCTTCATCCCCTTCGTAATAGTCACGCGGGTTATAGCCGCCCTTACGCAGCGCTTCGACCTGCGGCGTGGTATTACCAAAGATAAAGATGTTCTCTTCCCCGACGTGATCCAGCATCTCAACATTGGCCCCATCCAGCGTACCGATTGTCAGCGCGCCGTTCAGCGCAAACTTCATGTTACTGGTGCCGGACGCTTCCGTCCCTGCGGTCGAGATCTGCTCAGAGAGATCGGCCGCCGGGATAATGATCTGCGCCAGACTCACGCTGTAGTTCGGGATGAAGACCACCTTCAGTTTGTTCTTCACCTGTGGATCATTGTTGATCACATTCGCGACATCGTTAATCAGATGAATAATATGCTTGGCGACGTAATAGGCCGACGCTGCTTTACCGGCAAAGATATTCACGCGCGGCACCCAATCCGCCTGCGGATCGGCCTTGATGCGGTTGTAACGGGTGATCACATGCAGCACGTTGAGCAACTGACGTTTGTACTCGTGAATACGCTTGATCTGGACATCAAACAGCGCGTTCGGGTCGAGCACCACATCCAGATTCTTCGCCACCCAGTCTGCCAGCCGACGCTTGTTCTGATGCTTGGCAACCGCGACTTTTTCAATAAACGCCGGATAGTCGATCTGTGCTTTCAGCTCATCCAGTTGGCTGAGATCGGTACGCCAGTTGCGACCAATCTCCTCATCCAGTACCTCTGATAGCGCCGGGTTCGCCAGCGCCAGCCAGCGACGAGGGGTGACGCCGTTGGTTTTATTGCAGAAGCGGCCCGGGAACAGACGGGAGAAGTCGGCAAACAGCGACTGGACCATCAGGTTAGAGTGCAGCTCTGACACGCCATTCACTTTATGACTGACGACGACGGCCAGCCAGCCCATGCGTACCCGGCGTCCATCGTTCTCGTCGATGATCGAAATGCGCGACAGCAGATCCAGGTCATCAGGATAGTGATCCTGAATCGTCTTAAGGAAGAAGTCGTTAATCTCGAAAATGATGCTGAGGTGGCGCGGCAGGATCTTACCGATCATATCGACCGGCCAGGTCTCGAGCGCTTCAGTCATCAGCGTATGGTTAGTATACGAGAAGACCTGACAGCAGACGTCAAAAGCGCTGTCCCAGCTGAATTTATGTTCGTCGATCAGCAGGCGCATCAGTTCGGGAATCGCCAGCACCGGATGGGTATCATTCAGGTGAATGGCGATTTTATCCGCCAGGTTGTCCCAGGTCTGATGCATCCGCCAGTGACGGTTCAGAATGTCCTGCACCGTCGCGGAGACAAGGAAATACTCCTGACGCAGACGCAGCTCACGGCCTGAGTAGGTCGAATCATCCGGATAAAGCACGCGCGACACGTTCTCTGAGTGGTTTTTGTCTTCCACTGCCGCGAAGTAGTCGCCCTGGTTGAACTTACCGAGGTTGATCTCGTTGCTGGCCTGCGCGCCCCATAGCCGCAGGGTGTTTGTGGCATCAGTGTCGAAGCCGGGAATGATCTGGTCATAGGCCATCGCCAGAATCTCTTCAGTCTCCAGCCAGCGCACTTTGGTGCCTTCGTGCTGAACGCGACCGCCAAATCGTACTTTGTAACGGGTATTGAAACGCTGGAATTCCCATGGATTACCATACTCAAGCCAGTAATCCGGCGACTCTTTCTGCTCACCTTCCACAATGTTCTGTTTGAACATGCCGTAATCATAGCGGATGCCATAACCGCGGCCCGGCATGCCCAGCGTCGCCAGTGAATCGAGGAAACAGGCCGCCAGGCGACCCAGACCACCGTTGCCCAGCCCCGGATCGTTCTCCTCTTCCATCAGCTCGGCCAGATCCAGACCCATCTCATCCAGCGCCTGGTTGAGATCGTCATAGATCCCCATCGCCAGCAGGGCATTCCCTAAGGTGCGACCCATCAGGAACTCCATCGACAGGTAATAGACCTGGCGGACATCCTGAGAGAGCTGGGCACGGCTGGAACGCAGCCAGCGCTCCACCATCCGGTCGCGCACCGCCAGCAACGAGGCATTGAGCCACTCGTGCTTGTTGGCGATCGAGGGATCTTTGCCGATGGTAAACATCAGTTTGTAGGCAATCGAATGCTTTAAGGCATCAACCGTCAACGTTGGTGAGGCGTAAGTGAAAGGTGCATTCATATCCAGTTTTCCCAATCCGTTACATCAAACGTTGGTAGAGATCACGGTAGGCTTGTGCGGCCACCTGCCAGCTAAAGTCCATCGCCATCGCCTGGCGCTGAACGTAACGCCACAGTGAAGGACGGGACCACAACACAAACGCGCGCCGGATGGCCCGTAACAGCGACCAGGCATTGGCATCTTCAAAGCTGAAGCCACTGGCAATACCGTCGGCCAGGTTCTCCAGAGAGCTGTCATTGACGGTATCCGCCAGCCCGCCGGTGCGGCGCACTAACGGCAACGTACCATACTTCAGGCCATAAAGTTGTGTCAGGCCGCAGGGCTCAAAGCGACTCGGCACCACGATCACATCCGCGCCACCGACAATACGGTGGGAGAACGCTTCGTGATAGCCAATCTGTACGCCGACACTGCCCGGATGCTCCGCCGCCGCCGCCAGGAATCCCTGTTGCAGTTCGGCATCACCCTGTCCCAGCAGCACCAGCTGTCCGCCCTGCGCCAGCAGGCCAGGCAGCGCTTCCAGCACCAGGTCCAGCCCTTTCTGTTTGGTCAGACGGCTGATCACGCAGAATACCGGCGCTTTATCATCCACCTTCAGCCCCATCGCCACCTGCAGCTGCCGTTTGTTTTCCGCTTTCGCTTCCAGCGTGTCGCGGTTATAGCGCGCGCTCAACAGCAGATCGTGCGCCGGGTCCCAGATAGAGGGATCGACGCCATTAAGGATCCCGCTAAGACGGCCTTCCAGCATCCGCTGTGCCAGCAGGCTTTCCATGCCATAAGCATATTCGGCAGAGGTAATTTCATGAGCGTAAGTCGGGCTTACCGCCGTGATATGGTCAGCGTAAAAGAGTCCCGCTTTCAGGAAGGAGATCTGTCCGAAGAACTCCAGCCCATGCATGTTAAAGAACGACCACGGCAGGCCAATCTCATCCATGTGATGCGCCATGAATAGCCCCTGGTACGCCAGGTTGTGCACGGTAAAGACTGATTTAGCCGGACGACCGCGCGCTTCCAGATAGGCACAGGTCAGGCCAGCATGCCAGTCATGCGCATGCACGATCTCGGGACGCCACATAGCGTCCATGCCGCACGCCAGTTCACAGCCGACCCAACCCAGCAGCGCAAAGCGCAGATAGTTGTCGACATACGCAAACTGCGACTCGTCATGGTAAGGACTGCCGGGGCGATCGTAGAGGCCAGGCGCATCAATTAAGTAGATGCCCACACCATTAAATTCACCAAATAACAGACGTATATGACCGGCAAATGTCTCTCGCTCCGTCACGACCTGGAGATCAGGTATGCCTTTGCGCAATGCGGGAAAAGCGGGCAACAGTACCCGTGTATCCGTGCCGCCCGCAATCTGCGCCTGAGGTAATGCCCCAACTACATCAGCCAGTCCGCCCGTTTTCAGCAGCGGGAAAAGTTCTGAACAGACATGTAAAACCTGCATCCTCGACCTCATTAAGTTATCCGGCACGCTCCGCGTGCCGATTGCGTAAGTTCCGCTTATCGCTTACAGCCCCGCTTTGGCTAGCCTGGCCAGCATGGCGCGGGTGACCAGTACGATCCCTTCATCCGAACGGTGAAAACGGCGACTGTCTTCATCGGGGTTTTCGCCAATAACCATGCCTTCCGGCAGTTCGCAGGCACGATCAATCACGCAGCGACGCAGGCGACACGATCGGCCCACTACCACATCGGGCAGCAGTACAGTTGAATCAATATTGCAAAACGAGTTAACGCGAACGCGTGGGAACAGCACTGAATTGACCACCACCGAACCGGAGATGATGCAACCGCCCGATACCAGCGAGTTCATAGTCATTCCGTGACTGCCGGAACGGTCCTGAACAAATTTCGCCGGCGGCAGCGGCTCCATGTGAGTACGAATCGGCCAGGTAACGTCATACATATCAAGCTCAGGCATCACCGATGCCAGGTCGAGATTGGCGCGCCAGTAGGCTTCCAGCGTGCCGACGTCGCGCCAGTAAGGCGGCGCATTGTCATCGTTCTGGACGCAGGAGAGCGCAAAGGAGTGCGCATAGCCTTCGCCGCTTGCCACGATTTTCGGCAGGATATCTTTGCCGAAATCATGATTAGAGCCAGGCGTCTGCAGATCCTCCTCCAACAGCGCATAGAGATAATCCGCGTTAAACACGTAGATCCCCATACTGGCGAGCGACTGCGTGTCATCACCCGGCATGGTGGGCGGTTTCGCGGGTTTCTCTACGAAGTCGATCACCATGTTATCTTCGTTCACCGCCATCACGCCAAAGGCCGTGGCCTCATGCACCGGCACGGGTAAACAGGCGATGGTACATTTCGCCTCGTTCACCACGTGATCCAGCAGCATGCGTGAATAATCCATCTTATAAATGTGGTCCCCGGCAAGGATCACAATGTACTGCGCCTGATAGCGGCGAATCACATCAAGGTTTTGCGTCACGGCATCGGCCGTTCCGCGATACCACTGTTCGGTCGAAAAGCGCTGCTGCGCTGGCAGCAAATCGACAAACTCATTCATCTCTTCATTGAAGATCGACCAGCCACGCTGGATATGCTGAGTCAGGGTATGGGACTGATACTGGGTAATTACGCCAATCCGTCGGATACCGGAGTTGACGCAGTTGGAAAGGGCAAAGTCGATAATGCGGAACTTGCCGCCGAAATGCACCGCCGGTTTAGCACGTTTGGCCGTTAAATCGACCAGGCGCGTGCCGCGTCCGCCGGCAAGGATCAGAGCAACCGTCTGTGTAGGGAGCTGGCGGGCCAGCATCAGGTGATCTGTTCTATCTAACTTAACCATGTCTGACTCCTTATGATTGCTTTTGGAACACGCACACACCGTGTGCGGGACCATGCCAGACAGTTAGCAGGATGGGGTTGTCGTCCCCGGCGAAAGGAGGAAGGGCACGCCATTCTCCGTCTGGTAACACGATGTCATTCACCGTATCCGTGGCGTTTATTGTTATTAACCAGCGGCCGGACAGCAGGATCTGCAATCTGTGCATCCCCTGTGCCCATTCATCGTGTTGCAGTGGCTGGCCACCGGCATTGAGCCACTGCACATTGCCGTCACCGTCCTGCCACCAGCGATCTGCGGTCAGCGCCGGAATGCGCTGGCGCAGAGCAATCAGTGCTGCGGTGAATCCGACTAATCCCTTCTCATCCGCCTGCCAGTCAAGCCAGCTCAGAGCGTTATCCTGACAGTAGGCGTTGTTGTTGCCGTGCTGGGTGTGGCCGCGCTCATCGCCGGCCAGCAGCATCGGCGTGCCCTGTGACAGCAGCAACGTCGTCAGCAATGCCCGTACGCTGCGACGGCGGCGTTCGATCACGTCAAAGCTGACGTTCAGCCCCTCTTTGCCGTGATTGTGGCTGTAGTTATCACCGTGGCCATCACGGTTTTCTTCCCCGTTCGCTTCGTTGTGTTTACGTTCGAAGCTCACCACATCCCACAGCGTAAAACCGTCATGGGCGGTGATCAGGTTAACCGTGGCGTGTGGCAGCCGGTCATCATGCTGGTAGAGATCGCTGGAGGCGGCAAAGCGGCGAACAAAGTCGCCGTTGCTTACGTCGCCGTGCAGCCAGTAACGACGTGCGGTGTCGCGAAACTTATCGTTCCACTCGGCAAACGGCGGCGGAAAACGGCCAACCTGATAGCCGTCAGGGCCGATATCCCAGGGTTCCGCAATCAGCTTGACCTGGGAGAGCAGCGGACAGGCGCGTATCGCCTCGAAAAAGGGCGCATCACGCTGGTAATCGGGTGTACGACCCAGTACTGGTGCGAGGTCAAAGCGGAAGCCGTCGACGTGGCAGACCCGCACCCAGTAGCGCAGCGCCTCCAGGGCCCACGCCATTACCTGCGGATGGTGGATATTCAGCGTGTTGCCGCAGCCGGTCCAGTTCTGATAATCGCCCTGCTCATCCAGCCAGTAGTAGCTGGCGTTATCAATGCCACGCATGGAGATTGTCGGGCCAATCTCATCCAGTTCGGCGGTATGGTTGAACACCACATCCAGCACCACTTCGATACCCGCAGCGTGCAGGCTTTTGACCGCCTGCTGAAACTCCTGCAACGGCGTCACGCCCGGCTGACCGGAGGCGTAACGAGGGTCCACCGCCCAGAGCGCAAAGGGGTTGTAGCCCCAGTAGTTGCTGAGGCCGAGCTGCAACAGTCGCGGTTCGCTGGCGAAATGGGCCACGGGCAGCAGTTCAAGGGTGGTGATCCCCAGCTTGCGCAGGTAATCCACCATAACAGGATGACCCAGCGCCGCGTAAGTCCCGCGCAGCGTTTCCGGAATTTCCGGATGCTGCTGCGTCAGGCCGCGCACGTGGGCTTCATAAATTACCGTGTTGCCCCACGGCACGCACGGTGCGACATCGTCCTGCCAGTCGAAATCCTCTGCGACCACCCGCGACCTGGGCGCAATCGCCGCATTGTCATGCGGATCGGGTTGCGCCTCGCCGCCATGAAACAGCGGGTCATCCGGAACATCGCCTTCCACCGCGCGAGCGCAGGGATCGACCAGTAACTTCGCCGGGTTAAAGCGATGTCCCTGCTGCGGCGCCCAGGGCCCATGCACCCGGTAGCCGTAGCGCTGTCCCGGTTTTAACGCCGGAACATAACCATGCCAGATATCCCCACTGCGGCCAGGCAGCTCAAGACGCTGTTCTGCGCCCTGTTCATCAAACAGGCAGAGCTCTACGCGCTCCGCATGCTGTGAGAACAGAGTGAAGTTAACGCCTTTGCCATCATAACTGGCACCCAGCGGTTCGGGATCTCCGGCAGTAATGGTCATTCAGCCTCCCGCACCAGCCAGACTGTTGCCAGCGGTGGCAGATCCAGACTCAGCGACTGCGGTCGTCCGTGGCTCTCCTGCTCATCGGTATGCACCCGATGAATGCGCACGTCACTACCGTGATACTCATGCTGATCGGTGTTCAGTACTTCTCGCCAGTAGCCAGGCTGATTAACGCCAAAGCGATAGCCCGGACGCGGCACCGGGGTGAAGTTACTGATGACGATTACTTCGTTGCCTTCACGGTCGCGGCGGACGAAAGCGAAGACGGAGTGTTCCGCATCGTTCACCACCAGCCACTCAAACCCTGCCGGATCAAAGTCGAGCTGATGCAACGGCGTGTAGTGCTGATAGGTGTGGTTGAGATCGCGCACCAGACGCTGAACGCCGTTGTGCCAGTTGTCATCCCCTTCCAGCAGGTGCCAGTCCAGGCTGACGTCGTGGTTCCACTCGCGGCCCTGAGCAAATTCGTTGCCCATAAACAGCAGTTTCTTGCCCGGGAAGCCCCACATCCAGCCATAGTAGGCACGCAGGTTGGCGAACTTCTGCCAGGCGTCGCCCGGCATACGGTCGAGAATTGAGCGCTTACCGTGCACCACTTCATCATGCGACAACGGCAGCACAAAGTTTTCGGTGTAGTTGTACATCATGCCGAAGCTCATCAGGTTGTGATGGTGCTTGCGGTAGATGGGATCGACCTGCATGTAGTCGAGCGTGTCGTGCATCCAGCCCAGGTTCCATTTGAACCAGAAGCCCAGCCCGCCGCCTTCGGTCGGACGCGTCACACCAGGATAGTCGGTTGACTCTTCAGCCATGGTTACCGACCCGGATGCCACAGTGCCGAGCGTGCGGTTGGTGTAACGCAGGAATTCGATCGCTTCGAGGTTCTCGCGGCCACCGAACTGATTCGGCACCCACTCTCCTTCGTTGCGGCTGTAATCGCGGTAGATCATCGACGCGACCGCATCCACACGCAGGCCATCGATGCCAAAGCGTTCGGTCCAGTAGAGCGCATTGCCCGACAGGTAGTTGCTCACTTCCCGGCGACCAAAGTTGTAGATCAGGGTGTTCCAGTCCTGGTGGAAGCCTTCACGCGGGTCGCTGTGCTCATAGAGCTGCGTTCCGTCGAAGCGCGCCAGACCGAAATCATCGCTGGGGAAATGACCCGGCACCCAGTCGAGCAGCACGTTGAGGCCCGCGTCATGGGCGGCGTCAATGAAGGCGCGGAACTCGTCACGGGTACCAAAACGTCGGGTCGGCGCATACATGCCCAGCGGCTGATAGCCCCAGCTGCCATCAAACGGATGTTCGTTGATCGGCAGCAGTTCGATATGGGTAAAGCCCATCTCTTTGACGTAGGGCACCAGCTGTTCAGCCAGCTCTTTGTAGCTCAGCCAGAAGTTGTTGTCGGTGTGACGACGCCAGGAGCCCAGATGCACTTCATAGATGGAGATCGGCGCGTCGAAGGCGTTGGCCGCCTTGCGCTCCGCTTTCATCTCAACCGGCTCTGGCAGACCACAGATCATCGACGCAGTCTGCGGACGCATCTGCGCCTCAAACGCGTACGGGTCCGCTTTGATGCGCAGTTCGCCATTGGCGTCGATGATTTCATACTTGTAGAGCTGGCCATTGACCGCGCCCGGTACAAAAAGCTCCCAGATGCCCAGCTCCTGACGCAGACGCATCGGATGACGGCGGCCATCCCAGAAGTTGAAATCGCCAACCACTGACACGCGACGGGCGTTGGGTGCCCAGACGCAGAAGCGGGTGCCGAAGACGCCATCAATGACGTCGCCGTGCGCGCCCAGCGTCTCATAAGGGCGCAGGTGTGTCCCTTCCGCCAGCAGCCACAGATCCATCTCCTGCAGCAGCGGACCAAAGCGATAGGCATCGTCTACCAGGTTTTGCTGGCCGTGCCAGTTCACCGCCAGCTGATAGCGGAACGGGTTTTTGCGGCGTGGAATGACGCCACTGAAGAAGCCGCGTGCATCTTCACACATCAGCTGAGCCAGTTTGCGCCCGGTGGAGGTTTCAATGACCCACACTTCAAGCGCTTCGGGAAGCAATGCCCTGACTTCAAGGCCTTGCTGAGTTCGGTGCATCCCTAGTAACGAAAAAGGGTCGGCATAATTACCCGCAAACAGGGCATTGATCGCATCGCGATCGGGAAGCTCTGACATGACTTTCTTCCTGTGATAATTGGCAGCCGAAATGAACGCGACACGGCCTGTCGCGGTTCATCTGCGCTGCTCTTCATTGAGCCATACGTACAACGACAAAGAAGTCAGGCCATTCCGTGGGAAAAGTGTTTTTGCCGTGTACCACAACCATTTAATCCGGAAAGCACAAGAGTGACCTGTGGCACATCATGGTTAAATCATAGCTTGGTCACGGGAGTTGCCATGGACTTAAGCAAAATATTCTTTAGCGATCGGCAAAAAAGGGAAGCAGATCACTGAGTAAGCGAAACGGTAGATTGTTTCGTGTACGACAGTGATGAAAATGCCAAGTAAATGGATGATTATTTTCATTTAAGCTGCCCGAAATGCCCCAACTGATGAAGCAACATTTTTTACTGGATCGAAACGATAGCTCTGCCGCCGACCCTGGTCAGCCTCCGGAAGCGTGGAGTGCAGACAACGATGATCAAGAAAAGCTACCTGATAACGTGTTGTAAAGCGATGGTTAACGGCATGTTTCTGGGATTGGCAGGATTTGGGACACCAACAGGGCTGGAAGTGAATCGGCTTCACAAGCTTAATTTTTTACAGAAATAGCCATTCGTCTGTTTTTTTCTTTGTATTAGCATGCAAATAAAAATAACAGAGGCAAAGGAATGGCTATGACTTTATACGGAAAGTTTGTAATCAATAACGCTGATTATTCACCACTGAGTTTTCCGGGAGTAGGAACGTTTTTAGCGTTTTCTGGTAATGGCATCTATCGTAACAAGGGTGGTTGCGGGATGATAATTAATAAGGGACCATTACCTGCCGGACGTTACTACATTGTTGACCGCCCTTCTGGTAGTTGGATCAACAGCGTCAGAGCATGGGCAATTGACGAAATAAAATCTGCGTTTAAGTATCATGTTGATCATTCAGAATGGTTTGCCCTTTTTCGTGCAGATAACATGATCGACGATAGCACATTCTTTCGGGGCGTAGCCCGGGGCGGTTTCAGGCTTCATCCTGGTCATGTCTCAGAGGGTTGCATTACTCTTGCCTGGCAATCCGATTTCGACATGCTGAGAAATGCTCTGCTAAGAACGTCCAGAACCCCGATTCCGGGCAGCGACTTAAAAGCCTATGGCACCATTGAGGTAATCACTTATGGCGATACTTGCCCGTAAATCAGGGAAGGTAGCCTTTTTCCTTCTGATTTTACTTTGTGTGGGGCGGACTATGGGTGAACCGTATAACTGGATTAGCTATGATTTCGTTTTGAAGATAGGAAACCTGCTTTATGGCCCTGGTGAAATTGGCGCAGAGGCAATAGATGATACGTTTTTCTATATTAGTTTCCTCGCTAATATAGTTATTACTGTGGTGGTTTTTTTCCTGACAATGAAGTTAATCACAAAAATAAGGAGATATTAACATGTCAATTCCTGCTTATATGTGGCTCAAAGATGATGGCGGCGCTCATATTAAAGGCTCCGTTGATGTCCAGGATCGTGATGGCAGCATTGAGATTGTGGGTTTCAGTCATGGGCTGAATATTCCTGTAGACAGCGCCAACGGCAAGATTACCGGCAAGCGTTCACACTCACCGATGATGATTGAAAAGGAGTTTGATAGCTCCAGTCCTTATCTGTACAAGGCGGTGGCGACGGGTCAGACGCTGCAAAGTGCGGAAATCCGCTGGTACAGAATCAACCATGCCGGTCAGGAAGAGTGTTACTTTGTTATGACTATCGAGGGGGTAAAGATTACCGGTGTGAATCCCGGCATGCCAAATGCTAAAATGTCAGGTAATGCGAAAATTAATCATATGGAATCGATATCCATGATGTATGACAAAATTACATGGCGTTATGTTGATGGAAATGTGCAGTATACGGATGACTGGAATGTACGGGCATAGCGCATCGGAAAGAAAAGCATGGCTGAAAAGGATTAATTAAAAAAAAGGATTATCTGAAAATGGCCGTGAATTTTACCCACTGGTGCAGTCGTAAAGTGGTACGCCAGTATCAGTGGGTAGCCGTTATAATAAAAAATAATCCAGAAACTTCATTATTTAAAAAAACAATCAAGCCAGTAACAGCGCAAACTTTCTTTAACTTTATTCACCCTGTAAAACACAGCGCTAACATAATAAAAATTAGCAAGACATTCTTTTTTGAACATCATCACACTTTAGATATTAAGCGATTAAGCAATCCTGATTGGAAATGAAAAAATAAACAATCATATTAAAAGTGGTTGGAAAATAACTTTCAAGAAGCGAGGTTTATTTTATGTCTAACGTTTATGTAGAACCACAGCCTACCGGACACCCGGAAGGATCAGCGATCACACATTATACCGTCGAATATGCTGGAGGTCAGAGTATTGATGGATTGAATCATTCCACTCAAGACAGCGCAATTCAGGCAGCCAAAAAGGCAGGCCATAATCCGCTAGTCGCCCGAGTAAGAAATACCAGCAAAGGCAATCCTGATCACTGGCGCTCTGCCTGATAATGGCAATAGAGACATAAAAAAGCCCCTTGAGGCTTTTTTAAGTTATACCCGCTCATAACATTGCATTTAATTTTAACTAAACAAAAAGCCCGCAACCATCAGTAATGATTACGGGCTTTCACATAGCGACCAGGCGGTTAGCCGATCCATTGTTTCATCTGATCGGCATTGATTATCAATCCGCCCTGTGGCGATGTTTGCTGTTTAGTTGGTTAACAATCGCAGCATGCGACGCAGCGGTTCGGCTGCGCCCCATAACAGCTGATCGCCCACCGTGAAGGCGGAGAGATATTCCGGCCCCATATTCAGTTTACGCAAGCGGCCAACTGGTGTGGTCAACGTGCCGGTAACAGCGGCTGGCGTCAGTTCACGCATCGTCAGCTCGCGATCATTCGGCACCACTTTGACCCACTCATTGTGAGAGGCCAGCAGTTGCTCAATTTCAGCCAGCGGCAGGTCGCGTTTCAGCTTCAGCGTAAAGGCCTGGCTGTGGCAGCGCAGCGCCCCGACGCGCACGCACAAGCCATCAACCGGAATGACTTTAGAGGTGGCGAGGATCTTGTTGGTCTCCGCCTGGCCTTTCCACTCTTCGCGGCTCTGGCCGTTATCCAGCTGCTTATCAATCCATGGAATCAGGCTGCCTGCCAGCGGTACGCCGAAGTTGTCGGTTGGTAAAGTGCCGGAACGGGTAAAGTCGGTCACGCTACGCTCAATGTCGAGAATGGCCGAAGCCGGGTTCTGCAACGCAGGCGCAACGTGATCGTGCAGCATGCCCATCTGGGTCAGCAGTTCGCGCATGTGGCGCGCGCCGCCGCCAGAGGCTGCCTGATAGGTGGCAACCGAGGCCCACTCCACCAGATCCTGCGCAAACAGGCCGCCCAGCGACATCAGCATGAGGCTGACAGTACAGTTACCACCCACAAAGGTTTTGATGCCACGGTCGATGCCCTGGCGAATCACCGCATGGTTGACCGGATCGAGGATGATGATGGCATCATCTTTCATGCGCAGCGTAGAGGCCGCATCAATCCAGTATCCCTGCCAGCCGCTGGCGCGCAGCTTTGGATAGACGTCACTGGTGTAGTCGCCGCCCTGGCAGGTGATAATGATATCCAGCGCGCGTAGCGCTTCAATATCAAACGCATCCTGCAGGGTGCCCTGCTGTTTGCCCGCAAACGCGGGTGCCGCCTGACCATGCTGCGACGTCGAGAAGAAGACCGGATTGATTGCATCAAAATCACGCTCTTCACTCATGCGGGACATCAGCACTGAGCCGACCATGCCGCGCCAACCAACAAAACCTACATTCTTCATGTCGTGTCCGTCTAAGGCAGTTACACCTGCTTTTCATTTCAGAGGAGAGAGCGGCGTGCTATTTTCACGCCGCTCTGCGTAATAATAGGATTTACCTGTGTCCTCTCACTCTACAAAATGCAGGCCGGGTAGCAAGTGAATTAATTCGATTACGCTAACTTTTTCAGCAGCGTAACTAATAACTCCGCTTTTTCGCGAACAACATGGCGCAAAACCGATGACTGAAATGATTTCGGCAACAATATTATTGTTGTTAATTATGGATCCGCTGGGCAATCTGCCGATTTTTATGTCGGTTTTGAAGCATCTGGAGCCGAAACGGCGGCGGGTGGTGCTAATCCGCGAAATGCTGATTGCCCTGATCATCATGCTGCTGTTCCTGTTTACCGGCGAACGCATCCTGGCGTTTTTAAATCTGCGCACCGAAACAGTGTCGATTTCCGGCGGGATCATCCTGTTTCTGATCGCCATCAAGATGATTTTCCCGTCGGCTGAAAGCAGCAGTTCTGGCTTACCGGCGGGTGAAGAGCCGTTCCTGGTGCCGCTGGCGATTCCACTGGTGGCCGGGCCATCGCTGCTGGCCACATTGATGCTGCTGTCGCATCAGTATCCGCATCAGATGTCGCATCTGGTAGGCGCGCTGCTGATCGCCTGGGGCGTAACGGTCGCTATTCTGCTGATGTCAGGTCTGTTCCTGCGTCTGCTGGGCGATAAGGGTGTGAATGCGCTGGAGCGGCTGATGGGATTAATACTGATTATGCTGGCCACCCAGATGTTCCTGGATGGCATTCGGGCCTATCTGAAGTTATAAGCGCGCCTTTGTCCTTTTACACTGACAGGCAGGCAGCCGCCTCAGTTCAGCCTGTTTATCACATAGTTACGGCATTGAAATGAACAATAATATTAATATAATGTTGTAAAAAAGGAGATTTCTATGGCCGGCAGTATCGAAAATTATGCCGGGACAGGCGTCTTTATTATCGTTGAGCGGCTTTACAGCAGGGATGCACCGAACTGGCACGGCGTTGGCGCCTCCATGATGCAGATTCACAAAATGGTTTACCAACTTTATCATAAGCAAGATGTTTATCTGGAAGGCAAGAAGATCGAACCCGACAGCGCGACGGTCTGGCAGCGTTTAAAAATCCTGTTTGGCGCGGATTTGGTGCAGAAAAATGCTGCCGATAACAGTACCTGCTTTTCTCTCGACTATGCAGGTTCCCGCTTTGTCACTACGCCTTTCTCAGGCGTCGACTCAAAAAAAATCCCGGATTTTTTGACCAGAGAATATACCCTGCCTGGCCGAAACGTGCTGGCCTTTGGCAGCGATCCCTTTCCGCATGTCGGCCTTTATGGCCGTTCAGATGCACGTTTTGTGATGGCGGAGGGTGGTAAAGGTGACCCGACCGCCGCCGCGAAATACGATGCAAAAAGTAAACAGTTGGTGATGGTGGACCCCGGAAAAGAGCTGCCGCAGTTGATGCAGCGTCTGAAAACCCGGAGGGAAATGCAATGAGGTTGTTATTACCCTTTTTCTTCGGCGCGCTCTATCTGATAACAGGTTACGTCTCCCTTCAGGAAGTCCTGGAGTATGCCAGCAGCGGCCATTCAGGGGTGATCACAGATATGCGCAGTTATCTGGTTGCCCCACTACTCTGCGCGTTGCTCTGGCTACTGGTTTATCTGGTAGCCTGGTGGGGTTTCAGAAAAATTGCCGCCCTGTCCGTGGCTAAAGAAACAGTTTTTCAGGCGCTATTCTTTCTGGCAAATATACTCTGTTTAGCTGGCCTGACCGTATTATCCGTCCCGAGCCAGAAAGCGGCGCTGAATGACGTGCAACTGATGCAAGTTGACGTCACTGATTTGGCCTGGGTTTACTTGCTTGCCGCCGCTATCACGCTGGTTGTTTTTGCTCTGATAAGAAGAAAATGGGCATGAACAGGCTGCTGCAAATTATCAAAAGCTGTCTGCTGCGCACGTTTAACTATGAAGGGCGTGAAGGAAGGACGAGCTATTTTATTTTCCTGCTGTTTCAGCTGGTCTGGTTCTGCTGTTATCTGCAATGGTTTACCGGGCCAGAGCATGAAATAGGCTTAATCGCGCTGCTGCTGTTTGTTTTGCCTCTATTTTCCTGCGGGGTGAGAAGAATAAATGACGCCGGCTATTCACGCGGCGTCATTGCCCTTTTGGTAGTGGCGCCTTATCTGCTGTTCCCTTTTTTACTCTTCCCCGGCTCGCGGGAAAAAAACTGACGGGCAGATAGCCCGTCGGGTTGGTCAGGAAAGCAGTTCGAAAGCAATCATTCCAACAACTGCACCCACGGTGCCGAGAATGGTCTCCATCAGCGTCCAGGTCTTCAGCGTTTCCGCTTCGCTGGCTCCGGTGAAGCGGCCAAACAGCCAGAACCCGGCATCGTTCACATGGCTGATAATAATCGAGCCACCGCCGATGCAGATCGACAGCGCCGCCAGCTGAGCACCGCTGTAATGCAGCGGTTCAATCACCGGCATGATTAAGCCGACCGTGGTCAGACAGGCGACCGTCGCCGACCCCTGAATCACCCTCACCGCGCCCGACAGGATAAAGCAGGCCAGCGCAATCGGCAGGCCCGCGCCGGTCAGCGCATTGCCCAGCACCGGGCCGACGCCGGAATCCACCAGCACCTGCTTGAACACGCCGCCTGCGCCAATCACCAGCAGGATAATCCCGGCCGGTTGCAGCGCGCTGCCGCACACCTGCATCACCCGCTCTTTATCCATACCCTGACGGTAAGCCAGACCATAAATCGCGACCAGCAGCGCCAGCAGGATGGCGGTGAAAGGATGGCCGATAAATTCCAGCCACTCATACAGCGTGGTGCCTTCGGTTGTGAAGCGTGCGCCGATGGTTTTCAGGCCGACCAGCACCAGCGGGAACAGAATCAGTGAGAGGCTGAAGCCAAACGACGGCAGTTTACTCTCATCAACATCCGGCTGATGATCTTCCGGTGGCGCACTGAACGTCACGTGATTGCCGATGAAGTTGCCAAACAGCGGCCCGGCAATCAGCATGCCCGGGATCGCCGCACAAAGACCCAGCAAAATCATCCAGCCAAAGTCCGCGTGCATCTGTGAAGCCAGCAGCATCGGAGCCGGTCCGGGCAGCAGGAACGCCGCCGACGCGGCCACACCGGCAAACAGCGGAATGACCAGCTTCACCAGATTGCCACCAGTTCGCCGCGCCACCGCAAACGCGATGCTGATCAACAGCACCACCGCCACCTCAAAGAAAAGCGGCAGCGCGCAGATCAGACCGGCAATGCCCATCGCATAATGGGCGCGGCTCTGACCAAAGGTTTTCAGCATCCGGATCGCGATTTGATCCACGGCGCCGGTTTCATGCAGGATTTTGCCGAACATTGCGCCCAGTGCAACCACAATGGCGAGGAAGCCGAGCGTGCCGCCCATCCCCTTCTGCATGGTTTCCGCGATTTTGTTCAGTGGCATGCCGGAGAACAATCCGGCACCGATGGAGACTAACATCAGCGCGACAAAGGCGTGCATCCGTGCCTTCATCACCAGAAAAAGCAGCAGCAGGACGGAGCCTGCTGCGGTCAAAACGAGTGTTGCGGTATTCATCTCTAACCCTGGCTGATAGCGTCCTGAATAGTTGCAACCGTAGCCGCTACCACCTCGTCCAGTGAATGCGCGATATCCACGACCAGGACATCCGGCTCGTCCCGCCCTGGCTCTTCCAGCGTGGCAAACTGGGTTACCAGCATCTGCGGCTTGAAGAAGTGGCCCTTACGCGCCTTCAGGCGGGCTTCGATGGTGTCAAAATCGCCTTTCAGGTAGACAAAACGCAGGTTGTCATTGCCCTGACGCAGAATGTCGCGATAACTTTTTTTCAGGGCTGAGCAGACAATGATGGAGATCGCCTGGGTCCGCTGCATGGCAAATGCGGCATCATTCAGCGCCTGTAACCACGGCTGGCGATCGCTGTCATCCAGCGGATGACCATCGGCCATCTTCAGGATATTGGCGCGCGGGTGGAGAAAATCACCGTCAAGAAAGGCTGTATTCAGCTGGTGAGAGACCTGGTTGGCGACAGCAGACTTTCCGCTGCCTGAAACGCCCATCAGGATAAAAACGTGATGCGACGGGGATTGCGTTGTCATTTTTCTGCTCCGGCAGGTGAGAATTTGCCAATGTTACCGATAACAATGTCGTTTCTCATTCTCCTGGCCGGTTAACAGCCTGGCAACCTTTTTACCAGGAAAAGCATAAAAGTGTGAGCTGACTCATAAAAACATCACAATCAGATGCTGCCACCTTCACTGATCTCAAAACCGATATCCCGAAGCGGATTATCACTGTTCTCACCGGCAATACGCGCCAGCAACATCGCCGCCGCTTCACGCCCCATGCGGTCGCGTGGCGTCAGCACGGTCGCCAGCTGTGGTGTGACGACCTGACTGATATCATGGCCGTGAAAACCCGCAATCGCCATCTGAATGGGTACCTGCAATCCCTGGCGCTGACACTCAAACATCGCGCCGACCGCCAGGTCATCATTGGTACAGAACAGGCTATCCGTTTCAGGATAGAGACGTTGCGCCTCACGCAGCAAATCGCCACCGGCGCTGAATGATGAGGCATCTTCCATCATCACGCTGTGCGGCGTCAGACCCGCTTCGTGCATGGCGATTTCATAACCGCGCTGCTTTTGCAGCGTACGTTCATCAAGGCGTGCGCCAAGATAGACGGTGTGACGATGGCCTTTACTGAGGATCGCCTGCGTCATCTGCCGGGCCGCTTCGACGTTATCAAAGCCGACCGCCATATCCAGGCAGGGTGTAACGCTGTCCATCACCTCAATCACCGGAATACCGGCCACTTCCAGCATACGCAGCGTGCCTGGCGTATGGGTGCGTTCGGTGAGGATAACGCCATCAATGTTCCAGCCCAGCAGCGAGCGCAGTTGCAGCTCCTCTTTTTGCGGGTTGTAACCAAAGTGGGCGACCAGCGTCTGATAGTTGGCTTCGTCAGTGACGGCTTCAATGCCGCGCAATACGTCAGCAAAAACCTGGTTAGTGAGTGATGGCAGCAGTACGCCGATGGCACGGCTGGTAGCGTTAGAAAGCATATCGGGGGCGCGATTGGGGATATAACCCAGCTCATCCAGTGCCACTGCAATCTTGTCCCGCAGGGCAACAGAGACCTGCTCAGGATTACGCAGGTAACGGCTGACGGTCATTTTTGTAATGCCGACGCGATCGGCAACATCCTGTAATACCGGTCTTTTCTTCTTCATCGTAGCGCCTGGGATCGCCCTGAAAGCTAAAGTACGATGAGTCTATCACTTTTCTGTCACAAAATTCCTAACCGGGCGCGACGAGTCGCGCCCGTTATCTGCTTAGACGGGTGGCAGATCAAATAGCAGAACTTCGGCAGCCGAGCTGGCTTCAATCGTCAGCGCGCTTTCGTCCCAGATCGCCAGGGCGTCGCTGGTGGTAACTGCGTTGCCGTTAACGGTAACATCACCTTTCACGACCTGAATCCAGATACGGCGTCCCGCATCAATCGCGACGTTATCCTGCTCACCGGCAGCCAGTACCCAGCGCGATAAGGTCATGTCCTGATAAACTTTCAGCGATCCTTCACGGGCATCGGGGCTTAACACCAGCTGACGTCCCTGCACATCCGGGAAGCGGCGCTGATCGTAGCGTGGTTCAATGCCGGTGCGCTCAGGAATGATCCAGATCTGATAGAGGTGCAACGGCTCGCTTTCGCTGGCGTTGTATTCCGAGTGACGCACGCCAGTACCGGCGCTCATGATCTGGAACTCCCCTGCCGGGATCTGCTCTTTGTTGCCCATGCTGTCCTGATGCTCAACCGTACCGGAGAGCACGTAGGTCAGAATTTCCATATCTTTATGCGGATGGGTGCCAAATCCCTGACCGCCATCGATCACATCTTCATTGATGACCCGCAGCGCGGAGAACCCCATGAAGTTCGCATCGTGATAGCTGGCGAAAGAGAAGGTATGCCAGCTATCCAGCCAGCCATGGTTTGCGTGACCGCGTTCTTCAGCTTTGCGTACATAGATCATGTTCAAATCTCCTCAATGTTTTTTATAGTGTGTCCCTGAGGCGGTTTGATTGATAGCTGAAAAACTTCACGCCTCTTTTCAAATTCATTGAATGAGTGCGACGCAGTGGCTGAAAAGGATTGAAGGAGTGCAGGCAAAAAAAAGCCAGCATCTAAGCTGGCGAAATAATACTGGAAGCAATGTGAGCAATGTCGTGCTTTTCCAGGCTGTCGGGCGACCTCCCGGAAACGCATAGCAATAATAATCATTATCATTCGCGTCTGTAAAGTTCTTTTCACATTTTTTACCCTGATTAACGCGGTGAATACCTTGATGTTTAAAAGGTTTTTATGGACTAAAGGAGAGACCATGAGTGAAATAGTTGTCCGCCACGTCATGCCAGAAGATGCTGCTGCGCTGCACAGGATTTACAGTCAGCCAGATACCCAGGCCAGCACGCTGCATCTGCCTCACTCATCGCTACAGATGTGGCAGACCCGCCTCGCTACACCACCGCCCCATTCGCATCTGCTGGTGGCCTGTATCGACGAAGAGGTTGTAGGCCAGTGTGCGCTGGACGCAGTAGCACGTCCCAGACGCCGTCACGTCGCCTCGCTGGGGATGGGCGTGGATGAACGCTACCGGCAGCGAGGCGTCGGTACTGCACTCATGCGTGAAATGGTCTCGTTATGTGACAACTGGCTACAGGTGAGCCGAATGGAGCTGACGGTGTTCGTGGATAATGGCCCGGCTATCGCCCTGTATCAGCGTTTCGGGTTTGAGATTGAGGGAACGGCAAAAGGCTTCGCAATGCGACACGGTGAACTGATTGACGCGCATTATATGGCGCGGGTTAAAGCCTGACGTGTGGAAGCAGAAAGAGCACCGAAGGCGCCCTTTCTGCTGATAAACCCTGACAAGGTTCGCTGTCAGTTAGCGGCTGCGCAGGAAACAGGGTCAGATCGGAAAGACGCAAAAGCCGTCATCCATGACATGCTCGGCCCGCGCCGTCCTGGCGCGGGACGCTTTCCTCTTCTGACCCAGTTCCCTGCGCGTTAAGCTTATTTATTGCTGTCAGATTCACCCGGGTTTGAGTTTGTCAGCAGTCTCAAATCTCAATAACCCGCACTCAAATCATCGATGCTGCGCGGATCGGAAGCGCCGTAGAGCATGCCATCCGGCCCGATCATGATGCTCTGCGTACTGCCCATCGACGGAAGTACCTTCACATGCTGACCTTTGGTTTCCAGCAGACGCAGCGTATCGGGACTGAAGCCCTTCTCCACCCGCAGCTGATCCGGCAGCCACTGATGATGGAAGCGCGGCGCATTGGTGGCTTCCGCCACATTCATCCCGAAATCGATGCTGTTAACCACCATCTGCAATACCGTGGTGATAATGCGGCTGCCGCCAGGACTGCCGGTCACCAGCCAGGTTTTGCCCCCTTTGGCGACGATAGTCGGCGACATCGATGACAACGGACGTTTCGCCGGTTGCACCGCATTCGCTTCCCCGCCGACCAGCCCGTAGACATTTGGCGTGCCTGGCTTGGCAGAGAAGTCATCCATCTCATTATTCATCAGGATGCCACTCTTGCCCGCCACAATTCCGCTGCCGAAATAGGTGTTAAGGGTATAGGTTACCGCAACGGCATTGCCCTGCTTATCCACCACCGAGAAATGGGTGGTCTGATTACTTTCGTAAGGTTCGAGCTTACCGGGCTTGATCTCGCTGGAAGGGCGCGCCTTTGCTACATCGATCTGCTGCGCCAGCGTTTTGGCATAGGCTTTACTGGTCAGCGCCTGCCACGGTACCTTCACGAAATCGGGATCGCCAAGATATTCCGAGCGGTCCGCGTAGGCATATTTCTCCGCTTCTGCCATCACCTGCATGGCGTCAGCACTGCCAAAGCCCATCTTCGCCAGATCGAAGTTCTCCAGGATATTGAGGATCTGCACGATGTGGATACCACCGGATGACGGCGGCGGCATAGAGAAGACTTCATAGCCACGGTATGTTCCGCTGACAGGCGTTCGCTCGACCGCACGATAGGCCGCCAGATCAGCTTTGTTGATCAGGCCGCCATGCTGCGCCATCTCGCCGGCGATCTCATCCGCGATTTCACCTTTGTAAAACGCATCCGGTCCCTGACGGGCAATCAGTTGCAGGCTGTGGGCCAGGTTTTTCTGCACCAGCCGATCGCCCTTCTGCCACGGCGTGCCGTCCGGTTTATAGAAAATCGCTTTACTGTTCGGATGGGTGATCAACACTTCTTTGCCGTAGGTCTTCAGGTCATCCGCCAGCGCATCGTTGACCGGAATACCGTCACGCGCCAGTTTGATCGCTGGTGCCAGCAGCGTGCTCAGCGGCAGGGTGCCATATTTCTGCGCAGCCAGCGCCAGTCCGGCAACGGTGCCCGGCGTGCCGGAAGCAAGGTGTGACGTCAGCGACAGCTTACTGTCGGCGTTGCCCTGCTTATCCAGAAACATATCGCGCGACGCATGGCCCGGTGCCATTTCACGGAAATCGATAGCGGTCGCGCGGCCAGAGGCAGTGCGCAGCAGCATAAAGCCGCCGCCGCCCAGGTTGCCCGCCTGCGGATGGGTCACAGCCAGCGCAAAGCCCACGGCGACCGCGGCATCTACCGCATTACCGCCCTGACGCAGAATTTCCACGCCCACCTGGGTTGCAAGCGCATCCACCGACGCTACCATGCCGTGCTGCGCTTTTACCGGGTGAAAGGTATCACTGTCCACGCCGTAGGAGACCGGTGGTGCCTGAGTGGGCGCGGCATAAGTGCCTGCCACCATGGTAAAGCTCATCACCAGCGACCAGCTAAGCTGACGCACTGTCTGCTGCATTTTCATCCTGCCACCATCCCATGTTGTTATTTACATTTTTTTATCATTTCTGCAAGTGCCTACAAATACAGCAAAATAACCGGGGTTAAGTCAAATCAGGAATAGATCGGAAAGTAAGGTCTGTGATATCGCGTAAACTTATGGGTGCGACCCTGATATCGGTGTGCGCCGTTGTGCACCCAAAAAACCTGTCGCGATAAAGGAAGGAGCAAAGATGAAAAAGTGGATGATTGTTTTAGCCGCCCTGCTGCCTTTCGCCAGTCAGGCGAACACGCTGAACAGCACCAACGATCCAAATAAACCGGGCTATAACCCGAGCCAGCAGCGGATGCAGTCGCAGATGCAGAGCCAGCAACAGCAGCAACAGCTGAAGCTGCGCCAGGATCAGCAGCGTCAGACGCAGGACATGCAGCGTAAAATGCAGGAGCAGCGCAACAGCGCCCAACAGCGGGTGATAACCACACAGCCGGGCCAGCAGAACCAGAGTCCGAATCAGAACTAATGAAAATCGGGGCCAATGATGTCGATGCTGTCGGTACAGATGGCATCGACGCCCCACGTCAGCAATTCCCGCGCCCGGTCCGGGCTGTTCACGGTATAGACCAGAATCTTCAGGCCCGCACTTTTCAGCTCTGCAACCCGCTCCGCAGTCAGCACTTTATGGTTGAGGTGGATGGATACGCACGCCAGCGCCGTGGTTTTTTCCTGCCACTGTGGATCCCAGCTGTGCGACAGCAGGCCACGCGGCAGCCCTGGCTCGACCTGCATCGCCGCTTCCAGTGCTTCAAAAGAGAACGAAGAGAGCAACGGTGCGGTCTGACCCTGCCACAGGATCGCGGCAGCCTGCGCCACGGCGCGTCCGGTTTCGGCGTCACTGCCGGTGGTCGGTTTGATTTCGATGTTCACCATCATCTGATGCTGACGACAGCGGGCCGCGACTTCATCCAGCCGCGCCAGCTTCTCGCCGGTAAACGCGTTGCCAAACCAGCTGCCCGCGTCGAGCTGCGACAGCTTCTCCCACGGCAGCTGACCCGCGACGCCCCAGCCGTTACTGGTGCGATCCAGCGTGTCGTCATGCAGCAGGAAGATCTGCGCATCCGCCGATAATTTGGCATCAAATTCAATCATCTGATGACCATACTTCGCGCCAGTGTCGATCGCGGCCAGCGTGTTTTCTGGTGCCAGTTTACCGCCGCCACGATGGGCGACGATGCGGGGATAAGGCCAGTGTTGTGTGCTCATTCCAGACGCTTTCCATGAGTTGAATCGAAGAAGTGTAACGCATCTGACGGCAGATGCAGCCACAGCGTACTGCCTGGCTGCGGCCGTTCGCTGTGGGCTAAGCGTACCACCAGTGGCGTGTCACCGATGCGACCATGGGCCAGATTATCGGCACCCAGCATCTCCAGCGTATCGACCCGCAGCGGCACGCCGCCCTGCTCGCGGCTACTGAGCCGGATGTGCTCTGGCCGGATGCCCAGCACCACCGGCCGGTTGGCCCATTTCGCTTTTGTGTCGCTGAGCGGCAGGGCATGCGAGGCGTCGAGGTCAAAGCGCGATCCGTCGCTGCTGAACTGTCCTTTCAGCAGGTTCATGGCAGGCGCGCCGATAAACGAGGCAACAAACTGGCTGGCGGGACGTTCATACACCTCAACCGGCGTGCCAAGCTGCTCGACCACCCCTTTGTTCATTACCATCACCCGCTGCGCCAGCGTCATCGCCTCCACCTGATCATGCGTGACATAGAGGCTGGTGGTCTGTAAGCGGCGATGCAGCTGTTGCAGTTCCAGCCGCATCTGCACCCGCAGGCGGGCATCAAGATTCGACAACGGCTCATCAAACAGAAACACTGCCGGTTCACGTACGATGGCGCGCCCCATCGCCACGCGCTGGCGCTGTCCGCCAGACAGCTCGCGAGGCCGCCGCATCAGCAGGTGATCCAGCTCCAGACTGCGCGCCGTTTCAAGTACCCGCTGGCGAATCTGCTCTTTGCCCATACCGCGGATTTTCAGGCCATAGGCCATGTTCTCCTCTACCGACATATGGGGATAGAGCGCGTAGTTCTGGAACACCATCGCAATGCCGCGATCTTTCGGCTCTTCCTGAGTGACGCGCCGGTTGTCGATATAGATATCGCCGGAGCTGACGCGCTCCAGTCCGGCCACCATGCGCAGCAGGGTCGATTTGCCGCAGCCGGACGGCCCGACCATCACCATAAATTCGCCGTCATTGATGGTGACGTTCAGCGGCTGAATGATCTGATTTTTGCCATCGTAGGACTTGGTTACTGCCTGAAGGGTTACGCCTGCCATCTTATTTCTCACTCTCAACCAGACCGCGCACAAAGGCACGCTGCATGACTAACACCACCACCAGCGGTGGGATCAGGGTTAATAACATTGCCGCCATCACTTCGTTCCACTGGGTCGGCGAACCGCTGGAGGAGATCATGCTTTTGATCCCTGCCACCGCCGTGCCGAGGCTGGCGTCATTGATAATCAGCAGCGGCCAGAGATACTGGTTCCAGCCGTAGATAAAGGTGATGACAAACAGCGCCGCCAGATTGGTTTTTGACAGCGGCAGAACAATGTCGATAAAGAAGCGCATCGCGCTGGCACCGTCGATGCGCGCCGCTTCCACCAGCTCATCCGGCAGTGACATAAAGAACTGGCGGAACAGAAAGGTCGCGGTTGCCGATGCCATCAGTGGCAGGGTTAATCCGCTGTAGCTGTCGAGCAGGTTGAGATCGGCAATCACCTGAACCGTAGGAAAGATACGCACCTCTACCGGCAGCATCAGGGTGATGAAGATCAGCCAGAAAAAGAGCGTGCGCAGCGGAAAACGGAACCAGACCAGCGCAAACGCCGACAGCATCGACACGGTGATTTTGCCGAAGGTGATGCCCAGCGCCATGATCATGCTGTTGAGCAGCATCAGGCCAAACGCTGGCCCGCTGCCGTTGACGCCATGGGTCCAGATGCGCGAGATGTTCTCCCACAGGTGCGTACCGGGCACCAGCGTCATCGGCACCTGATAGACCGCCTCGTTATCCAGCGTCGCCGCCACAAAGGCGACATAGAGCGGAAACAGGATAGTGAGCACGCCCAGCACCAGCACGATGTGGCTGAAGATATCCAGCCCGCGTCGATTCTCAATCATTGGTATTGCACCTTACGTTCAACAAAGCGGAACTGGAGCACCGTCAGCCCGATGACCAGCAGCATCAGCACCACCGACTGCGCCGCGGACGAGGAGAGATCCAGACCGGTAAAGCCTTCACGATAGATTTTGTAGATCAGCGTGGTGGTCGCCTGCACCGGCCCGCCGCCGGTCGCGGCATCAATCACCGGGAAGGTATCGAAGAAGGCGTAGATGAGGTTCACCACCAGCAGAAAGAAACTCACGGGCGTGATCAGCGGCAGTGAGAGGTTGAAGAAGCGACGCACCGGCCCGGCACCGTCAATGGCGGCGGCTTCCACCAGCGATTTGGGAATAGATTGCAGGGCGGCAAAAAAGAACAGGAAGTTGTAGCTCATCTGCTGCCAGATTGATGCCAGCACAATCAGGAACATCGCCTGACCGCTGTTTTGCGCATAGTTCCAGTCGTAGCCGATGTGGTTCAGCAGATAGCTGAACAGGCCCAGACCGGGGTTAAACAGAAACATCCACAGCACCGCAGCCACCACAGGCGCAACGGCGTAGGGCAGCAGCAGCAGGGTCTGATAGAGGCGGCGCAGTCGCACCACATAATCCACCAGCGCCGCCAGCAGCAGCGAAAAGACCATGCCGAACACCGTGACCATGCCGCTGAATTTTATCGTGGTCCAGAACGAGTCCAGATAGTAGGGATCGGCAAACAGGCGTCTGAAGTTTTCCAGCCCGACAAAGCTGCTGGAGATGCCAAAGGGGTCGAGGCTTTGCAGCGAGTACCACAGCGCTTCACCGGCAGGCCAGAGAAAGAAGATGGCGGTAATCAGCAGTTGCGGCAGCACCAGAAGATAGGGCAACAGTCTGGTGCGAAAAACCGGACGGGATGAAGACATGGCGTACCTGGCGTCAGAAAAGAGGGGCCAGCCTGGGCTGGCCAGAGGAGAGATTATTTCACCTGCTGCTGAAAGCGGCGCAGCAGTTCGTTGCCGCGTTTCACTGCGTTATCCAGCGCGCTTTGCGGCGACTGTTTGCCGGTCCAGACGCTTTCCAGCTCCTCGTCGATCACGGTACGAATCTGCGGCATGTTGCCCAGACGCATGCCTTTGGTGAACGGCAGTGGCGGCTTGTTCATCATCTGGCGGGTCGCAATATCTGCACCCGGATTCTTATCGTAGAAGCCCTGCTGTTTCGTCAGCTCGTAGGCGGCGGTGGTAATCGGCAGATAGCCGGTTTTCTGGTGCCATTCCGCGGCGATTTCCGGTTTAGCCAGGAACTGCATGAACTCGGCCACGCCTTTGTAGGTTGCCGCATCTTTGCCTTTCATCACCCACAGGCTGGCCCCGCCGATCAGGGCGTTCTGCGGTGCATTCGGCACGGTGTCGTCATACGGCATCATGCCGACGCCGAAGTTGAATTTGGCGTAGTGGCGGATATCAGCCAGCGATCCGGATGAGGCGGTAGTGATACCGCAGTCACCGTTGTAGAACTTGGCGGTGGACTCATCTTTGCGGCCAAAGTAGGTGAAGTCCCCTTTTTTGTTCATCGCTTCCAGCAGGTCGATGTGACGAACCTGTACCGGCTTGTTGAACTCCAGCACCGCGTTGAGCCCATCAAATCCGTTGTTCTCTGTCGCCACCGGCAGCGCATGCCAGGCGCTGAAGTTTTCAATCTGGATCCAGCCCTGCCAGCCGCTGGCGTAGCCACAGCTCATCCCCGATTTGCGCAGTGCGGCGGCATCCGTCGCCAGCTCCTGCCAGGTTTTAGGGGGTTGATCCGGGTTAAGGCCCGCTTTTTTGAAGGCGTCTTTGTTGTAGTAGAGCACCGGCGTCGAGCTGTTGAACGGCTGAGAGATCAGCTGACCTTTGCTGTCGCTGTAGTAGCCCGCCACCGTTGGTACGAACTGCTTTTCATCAAAGGGGATGCCAGCATCTTTGAAAACCTGATGCACCGGCACAATCGCCTTAGAAGCCATCATGGTCGCCGTACCGACTTCATAGACCTGCAGTACCGCGGGGGCTTTGCCGCTGCGCACGGCCGCAATCCCTGCCGCCAGGCTCTGCTCGTAGTTACCTTTGTAGGTCGGAACAATTTTGTAATCGGGATGCGTCTGGTTAAAACGCTGTGCCAGCGAATCCACTTCTTTGCCTAACTCGCCTTCCATAGAGTGCCAGAAAGGAATCTCAGTGGCGGCCATGGCATGGCTGCTGAGTGTCAGACCGAGCAGCACGCTCATCAGGCTACGACGAAAGGTAACGACGGACATAGAATTTTCCTGTGCAGGTAAATACGCGTGAAATCACGGATTTCTGGTTCGCGAAGTAACATGACACGGGGAAATGACGGATTAATAACAGGAAGATGACAGGCGGGTGACAGGCTTTATTGAGAAAAAGAGGACGCTGGCAGCACGGCGGCAAAACGCCCGCGATACCAGTTTTTAGTTACATAAATTGCAGAGCGACTGGAAGCTGAAAATACCTTACTGAGGTTTTCACTTCACTGAAGTCGAAGGCCGTCAGCGGCTCCACTCAAACCAACACTCAAGGCCGTCGGCGTCGCAGGCAGTTCGGCATCGGCCAGCGCACAGCATCCGGAGCGTACTGAAGTACGTGAGGAATGCGAGCACTGCCCGGTGTCGAAATGGCAAGTAAACCAGGCCTCTAAAGGTTAAGCGCCGAGGTATGCGCTGCGGACGGCTTCGTTGGATAGGAGCGCTGCACCGCTATCTTCGAGCACGACATGCCCGTTCTCCAGCACATAGCCCCGATCAGCCAGCTTCAGCGCCTGATTGGCATTCTGCTCCACCAGGAAAATCGTCATCCCTTCGCTGCGCAACTGCACAATCGTGTCGAAGATCTGCTGAATAATGATCGGTGCCAGTCCCAGCGACGGCTCATCCAGCAACAGCAGGCGCGGCTGGCTCATCAGCGCACGGCCAATCGCCAGCATCTGCTGTTCGCCGCCTGACATCGTCCCGGCACGCTGGATTTTACGCTCCTCCAGCCGTGGAAAGAGTTCATACACGCGCTTAATCCGCGTCAGATACTCCGGGCGGCTGGCAAAAAAGCCGCCCATCGCCAGGTTCTCTTCCACCGTCATGCGCGAAAACACCCGCCGTCCCTCTGGCACGATGGCGATCGCTTCACGCATGATGCGCGCCGTTTGCCAGTCGGTAATGGCTTTGCCATCAAAAGTGATGGTGCCCTGGGTCGCGCGCGGCTCGCCGCACAGCGTGCCCAGCAGCGTGGTTTTTCCGGCGCCGTTAGCGCCAATCAGGGTGACGATTTCGCCCTGATTGATATAGAGACTAACGTTGTGCAGCGCCTGAATTTTGCCGTAGTGAGCGCTGACGTTCTCAATGGTTAACATCGCATTTGCCATCTCAGGCCTCTCCTAAATAGGCACGAATGACATCCGGATTATTACGAATCTCCTCCGGCGTTCCGTTAGCCAGCGGCGTTCCCTGATTAACCACGTAAATACGGTCAGAAATACCCATCACCAGCTTCATATCATGTTCAATCAGCAGCACCGACACCTTGTGTTCACCACGCAGTTCCGCAATCAGCGCGTCCAGCTCGTGGGTCTCTTTGGGGTTAAGACCCGCCGCCGGTTCATCCAGCATCAGAATCTCCGGGCGCGTCACCATACAGCGCGCAATCTCCAGACGGCGCTGCTGACCATAGGCCAGATTGCCCGCCTGACGGTTCGCCAGATCCAGCAGACCCACCCGCTCCAGCCAGGTCGCCGCACGATCCAGCGCCTCGCTCTCACTGCGGCGAAACGCCGGGGTTTTCAGCAGGCCGGAAAATACGCCGCTTTTCAGATGCTGATGCTGCGCGACCAGCAGGTTCTCAATTACTGTCATCTCACGGAACAGACGCACGTGCTGGAAAGTCCGCACGATGCCCATCCGCGCAATCTTCTGGCCCGGCAACCCTTCCAGATGCTGCTCACGCAGTTTGATCGTGCCACCGGTGGGTTTGTAAAAGCCGGTCAGGCAGTTGAACACGGTGGTTTTACCGGCACCGTTGGGACCAATCAGTGAAACGATCTCCTGTGGACGCAGCTCCAGTGCCACATTGTTCACGGCTAACAGACCGCCGAAGCGCATCATCAGGCCTTCAACGGCTAATAAAGGCTGAATCATGCCTGTTCTCCTTGTTTACCGGTTCTGAGCTTCAGATGCGGACGCTTCATCGGCAACAGGCCCTGCGGACGCCAGATCATCATCAGCACCATCAGGCCACCCAGCACCAGCATGCTGTATTCATTGAGGTCGCGCATCAGCTCGCGTGACACCACCAGCAGGATGGCGGCCAGAATGACCGCAAACTGCGAGCCCATCCCGCCCAATACCACAATCGCCAGCACAAAGGCGGACTCGACAAAGGTAAAGGATTCCGGGCTGACAAAGCCCTGACGCGCCGCGAAGAGACTGCCGGCAAAACCGGCAAACGCGGCACTGATGGTAAAGGCGGTCAGCTTGATGCGGGTCGGACTCAGGCCCAGTGAACGACAGGCAATCTCATCTTCGCGCAGCGCTTCCCAGGCCCGGCCCAGCGGCATCCGCAACAGCCGGTTGATCACGAACAGCGTCAATACCACCAGCAGCAGCGCCACCAGGTAGAGGAAGATGATGCGGTCGCTGGGATCGTACTTCAGCCCAAAGAAGTTATGGAAGGTATCCCAGCCGCCTTCACGGGGCGTACGGCCAAACTCCAGACCAAACAGCGTCGGTTTCGGGATCTGGCTAATGCCATTCGGCCCGCCGGTCAGGGCGGTATTGTTCAGCAGCAGAATACGCACGATCTCACCGAAGCCCAGCGTCACAATCGCCAGATAGTCGCCGCGCAGTCGCAGCACCGGGAAGCCCAGCAGCAGACCAAACAATGCAGCGACCATGCCGGAAAGCGGCAGGCATTGCCAGAAGCCAAGACCGTAATAGTGATTCAGCAGCGCAAAAGTGTAGGCACCGATGGCGTAAAAGCCGCCATAACCCAGTACCAGCAGGCCAGAGAGACCGACCACCACGTTTAAGCCCAGACCGAGCATCACATAGATCAGCGTCATGGTGGCGATATCGACGGTGCCGCGTGACACCAGGAATGGCCAGGCAATGGCGGCGATAATCATCACTGCCATCACCAGCTTCTGCTTTGGCGTCGAGCCATCCAGGCCAGGCAACACCAGCGCCGGACCGGAGATTTTCTTCAGGCCGCTTTGCCACACCGGACGCAACAGCTGGAACAGAAACACCACCGCACAGCCTGCGGCGATCCAGTTCCAGCGCACGCTACCCGCGTTCTGCACTACCAGATTCGTGCCGTCCAGATTCAGGCGCAATCCCATAAAGAAGGTGGCAAGCACCAGCAGCATCACCGACGAGATCAGGGCATTGATAAAGGAGATCTTCATACTTTTTCAACCTCCGGGCGACCCAGAATCCCGGTCGGCATCACCAGCAGCACCACAATCAGCAGGGCAAACGAGACCACATCTTTATATTCCGTGCTGAGATACGCAGAAGTCAGCGCTTCAGCGATGCCCAGTACCAGGCCGCCAATCATTGCGCCCGGAATACTGCCAATCCCGCCCAGCACCGCGGCGGTAAAGGCTTTCATGCCCGCCATAAAGCCGATGAAGGGGTTGATCGACCCATAGAACTGGCCCAGCAGCACGCCTGCGACTGCCGCCATCGCGGCACCGATCACAAAGGTCAGCGAGATCACGCGGTCGGTGTTAATCCCCAGCAGGCTGGCCATTTTCAGGTCTTCAGCGCAGGCGCGACAGGCGCGGCCCATACGGGAATAGCGGATAAAGGTGGTCAGCGCCAGCATCGCCAGGAACGTCACCACCCAGATCACAATCTGCATGGTAGAAATCGTGGCGGCAAACCCGTTGCTCTCGCCTACCGTCCACTGTCCGGTGATCAGGCTCGGCAGCGCCAGGTCGCGTGAACCCTGCGTCAGGCTGACGTAGTTTTGCAGGAATATCGACATCCCGATGGCGGAGATCAGCGCAATCAGGCGCTTGGATGAACGCACAGGCCGGTAGGCGACGCGCTCAATGCTCCAGCCGTAGGCGCTGGAGATAATCACCGCCATCACAAAGCCAGCAGCAATCATCAGCCAGGTAGTGTCGATGCCCATCATCATCAGGGCGGCGATCACGATAAAGGAGACATAGCTACCGATCATGTAGACCTCGCCGTGGGCGAAGTTGATCATGCCGATAATGCCGTAAACCATGGTGTAACCGATGGCGATCAGCGCGTAAGTGCTACCCAGGGTCACACCGTTAAACATCTGCTGAATAAAATAGAGGAACTGCTCGGACATACCTTGACCCTTACTTAACCGATCGCAGGCGATCGGGGTACAAAAAACGCCTGGCAGACGAGCACCAGGCGTTCGTGTCGCTGGTCAGGGGAAACCGGTTACCCGGCCTCCCGCTCACCACAAAACAGCCTGGTTTACTTCACAGCCGTCGAGGTGCCATCGGCATGCCATTTGAAGACGCCGAATTCAAAGCCCTTGAGATCGCCCTTCTCATCCCAGTTCAGGTTGCCCATCACGGTTGGCACCGCGGCACCTTCCTTGAGGTTTTTTACGATAGCATCCGGCTCAGCACTCTTGCTGCGCTCCATACCGGTTGCCAGCGACTGCAGAGCGGCATAGGTGGTCCAGACGAACGGGCCGGTCGGATCCAGTTTCTTCGCTTTCAGCGCGTCAACGATCGGTTTGTTAGTTTCGACCTGGTCGTAACGTTTCGGCAGGGTCACCAGCATGCCTTCAGAAGCCGCACCGGCGATGTTCGACAGCGAGGCATTACCCACACCCTCTGGTCCCATAAACTGGGTTTTCAGGCCAGCAGCACGTGCCTGACGCACGATTTGGCCCATTTCCGGGTAGTAACCGCCGAAATAGACGAAATCGACGTTCTCTTTCTTGAAGCGGGCTACCAGCGTAGAGAAATCTTTATCGCCCGCGGTGATTCCTTCAAACATCACGATATTAGCGCCCTGCTTTTTCAGGCTCTCCTGCACGGAGCGCGCCAGGCCTTCGCCATACTGCTGTTTGTCGTGAACCACTGCGATACGCTGCGGTTTCAGCTCGGTCATCACATATTTCGCGGCGGTCGGCCCCTGATCGGAGTCGAGGCCGGTGGTGCGCATAATCAGTTTATAGCCACGGGAAGTCAGGTCAGGTGCGGTCGCGGCCGGGGTGATCATCAGCACGCCTTCATCTTCATAGATGTCAGACGCCGGCTGGGTGGAGGAAGAGCAGAGGTGGCCGATGACGTAGCGGATGCCATCGTTAATCACCTTGTTCGCGACCGCAACCGCCTGTTTCGGGTCACAGGCGTCATCATATTTCACCGCCACCAGTTTGTTGCCGTTAACGCCGCCTTTGGCGTTAATATCTTCAATCGCCTGCGTTGCACCGGCGAACTGCATGTCGCCGTACTGCGCTACCGGACCTGACATTGCGCCGACAATTGCCACTTTGATATCTTCAGCCAGCGCCGCATGGCTCATCGCCAGTGCTACACATCCCGCCAGTAATGCGCGCCCTTTCATTTTCATCCTGACTACCCCATTTATTTTGTCGTGTATGTTGTGAGTGCTTGCGTTGCCAGATAAAGTCGAAAACTGATTAATGATGAATGAGTTAGCGTACTTTTCTGACATTTATTAGTAATAAGGCTTTATTTTTCAGGTTATTAAACAGGAAGTTTCTTCTGTAAATCAACTGACACATTCAGAATTGACCGGGTTAAACAGCATAATACACTGGATGCAATGGCCGGTTTATGACCACTTTGCCAGCGTGTTATGCTGGATTCTTCGCCCGCTATCCAGGTTTACTCCTGTTATCCTGGCATCCAGGCCATCTTTTGACCTGTTTTATTGATGAAAATGTGGTGGCCCTCTGGTTGTATACTTTCGCTACACTTTCCCCTTTTTTAGAGGTTTTTGTTATGAAGCTCACTATCCAGCGCCTGACCGCGCTGACGCCGCAGGACCGCATCGATCTTGGCAAAGTCTGGCCGGATCTGGAGATGGAAAAACTGGAACAGGGTTTAAGTGAGTCTCATCGTCTTTACGCGGCGCGTTTTAATGACCGTCTGCTGGCAGGTTTGCAGCTGGAAATCTCCGGCATCCATGGCAAGGTTCACCGGCTGGCGGTGCGCGATGTCACCCGGCGACGCGGGGTAGGACAGTATTTGCTGGAGGAGACAATCAGGCAGAATGGTTCAATCGCGGACTGGTGGATTGCCGATGATGGCAGTGACGATCAGCAGGTACGCGCGGCGTTTATGCAGGCGTGTGGCTTCAGGGCGCAGAGTGATGGCTGGATACGGGCGGCAGACTAGCCGGACGCAGAAAACAAAAAGGGCGACATCATCTGTCGCCCCTTAAGGTGTTGAAGTGCGTTACGCTTCAATCGCCATACGCAGTTTCTTCATGGCGTTCTTTTCCAGCTGCCGGACACGTTCGGCGGATACGCCGTATTGATCGGCCAGTTCCTGCAGCGTGGTTTTATTGTCTTCGTCCAGCCAGCGGGCGCGAATGATGTGCTGACTGCGCTCATCCAGACCTTCCATCGCATAGCTCAGCTTGTCAGCCGCATGCGCATCCCAGTTATCCTCTTCGATGCCGTCGGCAAAGTCAGAGGTTTTATCCTGCAGATACAGCACCGGTGCCATCGAACGGCCTTCGCTGCTCTCGTCGTCGGCAGACATATCAAAGGTCATATCCTGCGCGGCCATACGCGATTCCATTTCGCGCACGTCTTTGCTGCTTACGCCCAGCTCGCGCGCAACCATCTCGACTTCGTCCTGATTGAACCAGCCCAGACGCTGCTTGGTTTTACGCAGGTTAAAGAACAGCTTACGCTGTGCTTTGGTGGTCGCGACTTTCACAATACGCCAGTTACGCAGCACGTATTCGTGAATCTCCGCTTTAATCCAGTGCACGGCGAACGAAACCAGACGCACGCCCACTTCAGGATTGAAGCGACGCACCGCTTTCATCAGGCCGATGTTGCCTTCCTGGACCAGGTCAGCCTGTGGCAGACCATAGCCGGAGTAATTACGAGCGATATGAACTACAAAGCGTAGGTGAGACAGGATCAGCGTCTTTGCTGCTTCCAGATCGCCCTGGTAATGCAGCCGTTCAGCCAACGCTTTTTCCTCTTCAGCCGAGAGCATCGGCCAGGTATTCGCAGCCCGGACGTAAGACTCCAGGTTGCCAAGAGGAGCAATAGCTAAAGTTTGCATTTCTTTGGTCATTCAAACCCTCACAAATTCAGTGGAATTGCCGCACATTTCCCTGCGCAGACGATACATTACGTCAACGTCGCGCGAGATCCGAAAGCAATCTGTGCTACTTAGAGTGATAAAGTTATCCACAAGTTCAATTATAGCAGTGAATATTTTACACACAGATGACAGGAAGGGAAGAGGGGAAAAATCCTCTGCACCCACTATCGTTAGCAGAGGACCATTATAACAAAAAAATGTTGCAGGCGTTTACTGCGGCGTAAATCGACGTAAATGTTGTACCGTTGCCAGCCAGGCTGCCACCCAGCCGATGATGGCCGCAATCAGTAGCAGCAGCAGCGCTTCATCCCAGGAGAAGCCTTCCAGCGAGAAGGTGGTACCAAATACGGTTGCCACACTGGCGACGACCGACTGCAGACGCAGCACCAGCACTTCTGACAGCAGCAGCGACAGCACCGCACCGCTGAAGCCCAGCAGCGCGCCGCCATAGAGGAATGGACGCAGGATAAAGCCATCGGTGGCACCAATCAGCTTCTGCACGTTAATGGTGTCGCGTCGCGCAAAGATGCTGAGGCGGACACTGTTACCGATCACCAGGAACACCGCCACAATCATCAGCACGCCAATCATGGAGGCAATCTGCCCCACCAACCCGGTCAGTGCCGCCAGCCGCGCAAACCAGCTGTCATCCATTCGCACTTCATCCACGCCCTGCACTTTGCTCACCCGATCGCGCAGGCTCTGCATGGTGTCTGAGTTCTGGAAGTTGAGCTTAGGCGTGATGATGGCTACCGCAGGCAGCGGATTCTGCTCCAGCATATCCATTGCGCCACCAAAGCCCGACCAGTTACGGAACTCATTCAGCGCCTCTTCCCGCGTCAGGTAGTTGACGTTATCTACGCCTTCGACCTGCTTGAGCTGCGCCACTACGTTTTCTGCCGCCGTATCATCCAGCGTTTTGGAGAGATAAACGGTCAACTGCGGCGCCGGATACCACTGCGTGGCCGCCTGACTGACGTTTTTCCACACCATGTAGCAGACGCTGGGCAGCGTCAGAGAAATGGCGATGACCATCACCGTCAGCAGTGTAGCCAGCGGCTGACGCCACATATCCGAAAGCGTACCGCGCAGCGCATAGCGCCACTGCTCCTGCCAGCCGCCCTTCAGCGCTTTACTCTTCGACTTCGACGGCTGCTTAGCTTTCGGCGCAGCCGGACGTTTAATGCGTTTATTGACCATCGTGGCCTCCGTGCAGACGTCCCTGATTCAGCGTCATCATCCGGTAGTTGCGTCGGGCGATCAGGCCGCTGTCATGCGTCGCCATCAGGACGGTGACGCCGACGCGGTTAAACTCTTCGAACAGGCGCAGAATGTCTTCTGACAGCGCGTCGTCGAGGTTACCGGTCGGTTCATCGGCCAGCAGTACGGCCGGCTTGTTCACCACCGCACGGGCGATGCCCACACGCTGCTGCTCACCGCCCGAAAGCTGAATCGGATAACTTTTCGCTTTGTCGAGCAGGCCTACTTTATCCAGCGCCGCCGAGACGCGACGACGGATATCCTCGCCGCTGGCACCGGAAATAATCAGCGGGATCGCCACATTGTCATAAACCGACCGATCCATCAGCAGGTGGTGATCCTGGAAGATCATGCCAATCTGACGACGCAGGAAAGGCACCTCACTGTTACGCAGGCGGGAAATGTCATGGCCGCTGAACCAGATTTTTCCGGCACTCGGGCGCTCAATGCCACAAATCAGCTTCAGCAAGGTACTTTTACCGGCACCGGAGTGGCCGGTCAGAAACGCCATTTCGCCGGGACGCAGATGGAAATCTACCCCCTGCAGCGCCTGACGTCCGCCGAGATATGCCTTACTGACCTCTTCAAAGCGAATCATCCTAATTAGTCCTCTCGGGCAAACAGTGCCTCAATAAAATCTTCCGCCTTAAACGGCCGTAAATCTTCAATGCCTTCACCGACGCCGATGTAGCGAATCGGAATACCGAACTGATCGGCCACCGAGAAGATCACGCCGCCTTTGGCGGTGCCATCCAGCTTGGTAAGCGCAATCCCGGTCAGGCCGACGGCTTCATTAAACAGTCGGGCCTGGCTGACCGCATTCTGTCCGGTGCTGGCATCCAGCGTCAGCATCACTTCGTGAGGTGCGGAATCATCCAGCTTTTTCATCACGCGGGTGATTTTTTTCAGCTCTTCCATCAGGTGCGATTTGTTCTGCAGACGACCCGCCGTATCGGCAATCAGCACGTCAACGCCGCGTGATTTCGCGGCCTGAATGGCATCGAAAATCACCGAAGCGGAATCTGCGCCGGTGTGCTGCGCAATGACCGGAATGTTATTGCGCTGGCCCCACACCTGCAGCTGCTCAACCGCCGCCGCACGGAAGGTATCACCGGCCGCTAACATCACCGTTTTGCCTTCGGCCTGATACTGACGCGCCAGCTTACCGATGGTGGTGGTTTTACCCACACCATTAACGCCAACCATCAGGATCACAAACGGCGTTTTGCCGGAGACGTCCAGTGGTGCATCCACTTTCGCCAGAATCGAGGCCATCTCTGCTTTCAGCAGGCTGTAGAGCGCTTCCGCGTCACGCAACTGCTTGCGGTTTGCCTGCTGGGTCAGGTTGGTGATGATGCGACGCGTGGTATCCACGCCCACATCCGCAATCAGCAACTGCTCTTCCAGCTCGTCAAACAGGTCATCATCAATCTTTTTGCCACGGAACAGGCTGATAAAACCGGAACCGAGGTTCTGACGGGTTTTGACCAGGCTGCGCTTCAGGCGGGAGAAGAAGCCCTCTTTGCTGGGACGCTCCTGCTCCTGCACGATGAGCGGCGCGGCGGCCAGCGGCAGATCGCTGACGGTATCGGATAGCGACTCAGTCGGTTCCTGGTCCGTGACATCGGCGTCATCCAGTGCCAGTGCAGTCAGCTCTTCCTCAGTCAGCGGCGCGTCTGCTTCGCTATCCTGCGTTTCAGCGCTCGCGGCGTCATCCAGCACCTGTGGCCTGGGCACTTCGTCGTTTAACTGTGCTTCACTGTGCGGGGTTTCGACGATCTCTGCATCGCCCAGCGCCAGCGCCGTCAGCTCTTCTTCGCTTAACGGCGCGTCGGTTTCGCTGTGCGGGATGTCAACGATTTCTGCGTCGCCGAGCGCCAGTGCCGTCAGCTCTTCTTCGCTTAACGGCGCGTCTGCGGGTTCCGCGTCAGCGATCGGCGTGACCACGTCGTCGTCGGCTATGACCGGCGTCGCATCATGTTCAGGTGCGGCAACCTCCAGCAGCGCTTCAGGGTCGGCCTCAATCGGCTCAGCCTCATCCAGCACCGCAGGTGCTGATTCATGCGGCGCTGCCGCAGTGACTTCCGCCTCACGCTGCTGCCCGGCCACCGTTTCGGTGATGACGACAGTCTCTTCCGCTTGTGCTTCAGCCTGGCTTAATGCCGGGGCTTCCTGTTCTGTCTGCTGCTGTGCGGGTTCAGCGACCTCTGGTGTCTGCTCCTCCGCTACAGGTTGTTTCTCTTCCTCTTTGCCAAATCCCAGCCAGGAAAAAAAGCCACGTTTTTTCTCTTTTGCCATTGTGTGACGACACTCCTCGATGGCTTTGTCCCGGTCGCGCGTGGTTTCCAGGGGTAAATCAATGAAATTGGTCAGCGCCAGACCGGCGTAAACCGCAGAATAATGCATGACTTCAGCAACTCAGTAGTCTAACACTTTCCAGCCAGCTCACCACAGCACCCTTTTTTAACGTTTCTTCTCACCGATTCGCCCGTTAAACTACGCAACAAATTATGACGAGTTGTGAGCAAGATGAATAAAAACCCCCGCAGTACAGGCGGTGCCGGGCAGATTCGCATCATTGGCGGCCAGTGGCGCGGACGCAAACTGCCGGTGCCGGACAGCGCCGGACTGCGCCCCACGACCGATCGGGTTCGCGAGACGCTGTTTAACTGGCTGGCCCCGGTGCTGCCAGAAGCGCGCTGCCTCGACTGCTTTGCCGGTAGCGGCGCATTAGGACTGGAAGCGCTGTCGCGTTACGCGGGATCGGCGACGCTGCTGGAGCTGGAACGTCCGGTAGCACAGCAGTTATCAAAAAATCTGCAGACGCTGCGCGCCACGAATGGCACCGTGGTTCAGACCAATGCGCTAAACTGGCTGGCACAGGCGGGTACACCCTTTGATGTGGTGTTTATTGATCCGCCGTTTCGTCAGGGATTGCTGGAACAGACGTTACAGTTGCTGGAGCAGAATCACTGGCTGGCCGACCAGGCGCTGATTTACGTCGAAAGTGAAGTGGAAAATGGCGCACCGCCGGTGCCGCCAGAGTGGGATCTTTATCGCGAGAAAATAGCCGGACAAGTGGCTTATCGTTTGTATCAACGTCAACAGGAGACGCAGGATGTTACTTAATTTGGGGCGTCTGTTGATGCTATGCGTGTGGGGATTTTTACTGGCTAATCTGGTCCATCCCTACCCGAAGCCACTGACTTATTTTATCAACGTTGCGCTGATTTTCATGATCCTGATGCATGGTCTGCAGCTGGTGTTACTGCGCACCACGCAGACCAAAGATGCGCCGCCGATTGACCGCGTCACCCAGGCCAAAGTGTTTCTGTTCGGGGTATTCGAACTGGTCGCCTGGCAGAAGAAAAACTTCCCACGTAAGAAATAAACCCGGGCGGGCGCAATGCCCGCCTGTTACTGCCGGGGTGTGAAGCTGATAAAGCGCGTGCCCTGCATCTTCAGCTCGCCTTTGGCACCCTTGTCCAGCTGATGATATTCCGCCTCTTTAAGCTGCACTTTGATGTCGCTGGCACCGTTCAGCGGGTGAAGCAGCACCTCGTAGCGCATCTCTTCCCCGGCGATAACTTCCCGCTGCCGTGAACGGCGATTGGGTGCAGGAAATTCACGTTTGGTTTTGACCTCAACCTGCAGAGAACGCTCGGGTGAAGCGTCATTCACCGCCACTTCCCGGCGTTGCTTAATGAACTGACGGGTCGCCAGCACGGCGATAATCGCCAGAACGATAATAAAGATTAGCGGCGGTTTGCTCATAGCGATCTGGTGCCTGCAGAATGATTAATCAGGCGGCAAAGCATACAACCAGAGTTGCCTGATTGTCACATCTCAGAGGCTTAACCTAAACTGGAAAGGATATTTTGGGATCTTTCACCATTTTGAATAAAAAAGGGAGAAACAATGCTCTGGTCTTTCCTCGCTGTACTTTTCTCCGGCTGGCTCTATGTCGACGCCACCTATCGCGGCCCGCAATGGCAACGCTGGTTATTTAAACCGGTCACGCTGCTGCTGCTTGTCGGGCTGGCCTGGCAGGCACCTGTGCTGCAGACTACGGACTACCTGATTCTGGCCGGTCTGGTCGCGACGCTGGTCGGTGATGCGTTAACGCTGCTGCCGCGTCAGCAGATGCTCTATGCCGTCGGGGCTTTCTTCCTGTCGCACCTGCTTTATACCCTCTGCTTCGCCGCCAGCATGACCATGACCTTCTTCTGGCCGATCCCGCTAACGCTGCTCATCATCGGTGCCGCTCTGATTGGCGTCATCTGGAGCCGACTGGAAGATCTGCGCTGGCCTGTCTGCACCTTTATCGGCATGACGCTGGTAATGACCTGGATAGCGACCGAGCAGTACTTCTTCCGCCCGACCGATTACAGCTTCTCGATCATGGTGGGTGCCGGTCTGCTGCTGCTGGCAAACGCCGTCTGGTTTATCTCACACTATCGTCACCGCTTTACCGCCGACAGCGCGATTGTTGCCGCCTGCTACTTCGCCGGTCACTTTATGATCGTGCGCTCGTTGTGGGTCGTCTGAGAAAATAGCCTTGACTCTGGAGTTCACTCCAGAGTGTAGGATAGCGGGATGGGCAGCGTTGCTCATCCCATTATCCGGAGGTCATATGCATCAACATCACGCCTGTGGCTGCGGCAAACCCCGTGCCAGTCACGCCGCAGCAAAACCGCTGTGCCAGGTTCGCCAGACTCGCCCCCTCTCCCTTTCTATTCATGCCGCGACGCCTGTACCTGCGGAGACGGCAGGCTGTTGCTGTGACTGCAACAGCAGCCCTGGCAACGACACCGACCCCGCTGAGGAAAGCGACCGGCGAGGTGCCGACAGTTATCCCTTTAGCTGGCAGGTCAGCGGGATGGATTGCCCGTCGTGTGCCCGCACTATTGAAACCGCTGTCCGTCAGATAAGTGGTGTGACCGACGCCCGTGTGCTGTTCAGCAGCGAGAAGCTGGTGGTTAACGCTGACCACGATGTACTGAACGCCGTTGAACAGGCGGTGAAAAAAGCCGGCTTCCAGCTCGCAACCCCATCAGCCACGTCGGCCACATTCCCCGCTAAGCCCGACTGGCAACATAACCGCATGCTGATTTTACTGGCACTGCTGGTGATCGCCAGCAGCGTTCTCAGCCAGTTCGCACCCGTCTGGGGCGATCGGCTGTTTGTGCTGACCACCCTGGTCGGCCTGATCCCGGTGGCGCGCGGTGCCTGGCAGCGTCTGCGCAGCGGATCGCCTTTTACCATTGAAACCTTAATGACCCTGGCGTCGGCTGGCGCACTGATCATTGGCGCGCACGCCGAAGCCGCGATGGTGCTGATGCTGTTTCAGCTGGGCGAAAAGCTGGAAAGCTATGCCGCCTCCAGGGCACGCAGCGGCGTCACCAGTCTGATGGCGTTGCGGCCTGAATCGGCGATTCGTCTGGAACAGGGCAAACGCAGTGAAGTGCCGCTGGCGGCGCTGCAACCGGGTGATGTGATTGAAGTCGCGGCGGGCAGCCGCCTGCCGGTCGATGGCTGTTTAATCAGCCCGCTCGCCAGTTTCGATGAGAGCGCGCTGACCGGTGAGTCGCTGCCGGTTACGCACACCAAGGGTGAAAAAATCCTTGCCGGTGCCACCAGCGTGGATCGGCTGGTGATGCTGGAAGTGGTATCGAAGCCGGGTGAAAGCGCGATTGACCGTATCCTGCAACTGATCGAGGAAGCGGAAACGCACCGTGCGCCGGTCGAACGCTTTATCGACCAGTTCAGCCGCATCTATACGCCGCTGGTGATGCTGCTGTCGCTGCTGGTCATGATGGTGCCGCCCCTGCTCTTCGCAGGCGACTGGCAGCCGTGGATCTATAAAGGGCTGACCCTGTTACTGATTGGCTGCCCCTGTGCACTGGTGATCTCAGTGCCAGCAGCCATTACCTCGGGGCTGGCTGCGGCGGCGCGTCAGGGCGCACTGATCAAAGGCGGTGCGGCGCTGGAGCGGCTGAGTTCGGTGCGCAGAATGGCGTTTGATAAAACCGGTACACTGACGCTGGGCAAGCCACAGCTGACGCAGATCCTGCGCTTTGGTACGGCCAGCGAGTCAGAGATGCTGGCGCTGAGCGCCGCTGCAGAACAGGGTGCCACCCATCCACTGGCCAGCGCTATCGTGGCGGCCGCGCAGGCGCGTAACCTGGTGATTCCTGACGCGCAGGATCAGCAGGTGCAGGCGGGACGCGGCATCCGTGCGCAGGTCTCAGGCCAGCAGATTCAGCTGCTGACGCCCAGCCATACGCCCGGTCTGACGCCGCAGCAAAATGCGCAGATAGCGCAACAGGAAGCCGAAGGTGAAACGCTGGTGGTGCTGATGCGCAATGGCGAAGCACTGGGTGCGCTGGCTCTGCGCGATCAGCTGCGCGACGACGCCGCCGATGCGTTAAAAGCGCTGAAAAAGCTGGGTATTGAGAGCCTGATGCTGACCGGTGATAACCCGCGCGCTGCGGCGACCATTGCCCGCCAGCTGGATATTGATTATCGCGCCAGCCTGCTGCCCGCCGATAAAGTCGCGGCGATCCGTGAACTGAGTCAGCAACAGCCGCTGGCGATGGTCGGGGATGGCATTAACGACGCGCCAGCAATGAAAGCGGCAACGCTGGGCATTGCGATGGGCAGCGGCACCGATGTCGCGCTGGAAGCGGCCGATGCGGCCCTGACGCGTAATCAGCTCAGCAATCTGGTGCCGATGATAGCACTGGCACGCCGGACACGGCGCATCATCCGCCAGAATGTCGGTATTGCGCTGGGGCTGAAGGCGATTTTCCTGGTCACTACCCTGCTGGGTCTGACCGGACTCTGGCTGGCCGTGCTGGCAGATTCCGGGGCGACCGCGCTGGTCACGGCCAACGCGCTGCGGTTACTGCGACGTCGCGCCTGAGTAAAAAGCGCTGTCTGAAGAGTGCGGTTAACGGCGGCCTGAACGGCTGCTGTTAACCGGCTATACCTTTGCGGATCAGAAACTGATAGGGCAGCGTGTCGGTCTGCTGCGCCAGCAGGCCATGTTCCATAAAGCGGCAGAAGCCGGGAATATCGCGGGTCGTTGCCGGATCATCGGCGATGATCAGTAACGTCTCGCCATCCTGCAGGCTGCGTACGGTTTTGCGCACCATCATCACCGGCTCCGGGCAACGCAGGCCACGGGCGTCCAGCTGATGGTCGGCAGAGGAAAAGGCATCGCTCATAATCAACTCGGTTCAGGTAAGGGGCGCTCATTCTAGCGCGTGCTGGCGGTGAAGCAAGGCGATAACGATTGCGTTAAAATTAACCATTGCATAAAAAGCACAACGCGGTAATATGCCGCCGCTTTTTGCTCATAAAACTGCCAGGCGCTGCCCGAACGGCGTCCCGCAATGGGTTCCCTCACCCCAACATTAAAAAGGTTGAATATGCTCGCATTTTCTTCACGTCAGCGCATGCATGCGCTTTTCTGGCTATCGCTGTTTCACCTGCTGGTGATCACCTCCAGTAACTACCTGGTTCAGTTGCCGATCTCCGTCTTTGGCTTCCACACCACCTGGGGCGCGTTCAGCTTCCCGTTTATCTTCCTGGCGACCGATCTCACCGTGCGTATTTTTGGCGCACCGCTGGCCCGACGCATTATTCTGGCCGTAATGATCCCGGCGCTGTTTATCTCTTATGGCGTCTCGGCGCTGTTCTATCAGGGTGAATGGCAGGGCTGGCAGGCGCTGGAAGTGATGAACCTGTTTGTGGCCCGTATCGCCTGCGCCAGCTTTATGGCTTATGCACTGGGTCAGATCCTCGACGTTCATGTCTTTAACCGTCTGCGTCGTCTGCCTCAGTGGTGGATAGCACCCGGCTGCGCCATGTTCCTGGGGAATATCAGCGATACGCTGGCCTTCTTCTTTATCGCCTTCTATAAAAGCCCCGATGCGTTTATGGCGCAGCACTGGGTTGAGATTGCTCTGGTAGATTACAGCTTCAAGGTGCTGATCTGCATGGTCTTCTTCCTGCCCGCCTACGGCGTACTGCTCAATGCCGCGCTGAAACGTCTGGCTGAACGCCAGACCGCCCGCCAGGTCAATTTCGGCTAAGTGCCCATACGGTTTCCACTCCTATCCGCTAAGATCTTCTGACAATCATCAGGTTGCGTTTGCAACCTGATTCCTGTTGTATTAATGCCTGACTGGAAACTTAAAAAGGGATTCTGATGCGCAACCTGGTGAAATATGTAGGAATGGGTTTACTGGTACTTGGCCTGGCGGCCTGTGACCAGAAGAAAGATGAAGCGGCGAACGACAACGGCGTCAGCGCCAGTCAGTCGGCGCAGACCGTCACGCTGATGGATGGCAAACTGAGCTTCTCGCTGCCACCAGGCATGTCCGATAAAAGCGGTAAACTGGGTTCGCAGACTACGAACATGCACGTTTATGCGGATGAAACCGGTGCCCGCGCCATTATTGTGATTGCCGGTGACCCGACCAATGATGGTCTGGATGTGCTGTCGCAGCGCATGGAACAGCAGCAGCGTAACCGCGATCCGCAGTTGCAGGTGGTGTCGAACAAATCTGTGACGCTGAAAGATCAGCCCGCCCAGCAGCTGGATACGGTGATTTCTGCTAACAACCAGACCTCATGGTCTTCCGTGGTTCTGGCAAAAGTGGATGGCAAGCTGGTGACACTGCAGATTACGCTGCCAGGCGATAATCAGCAGCAGGCACAGAGCGATGCTGACAACATTGTGAAAAGCATTACGCTGAAGTAAAACAAAAGGCGGGCTTCCCACCGGGAAGCCCGCCTTTGTTCACAGAACTTTATAAGCCTGTATTTTCCCGGATATATTTCCGCGCTTTCACCGCATACTCAAACGGATTGGCCAGCGCCGGATCCTGCTCCGCTTCCACCACCATCCAGCCTTTGTAGCCGTAATCGTCCAGGATTTTAAACACGGGTTTGAAGTCGATCACGCCATCGCCAGGTACGGTAAAGGTGCCCTTTTTGACGCCCTCCAGGAATGAGAGATGGTTCTCGCGCACCTCAGCCACCACTTCATCACGCACATCCTTAAGATGAACATGGAAGATGCGCGGCAGATATTTTTCCAGTACCGCCAGCATCTTCTGCTGGGAGCCTTCGGAGTAGTAGACGTGGCCGGTGTCATAGAGTAAACCAACCTGCTCGTCAGTCATCGTCATAAACCGGTCAATCTCTTCAGTGGTCTGAATGCCGGTGCCCATGTGGTGATGCAGCGTCACGCGCATCCCCTTGTCCGCTGCGATGCGGGCCAGTTCGTTGTAGCCCTCTGCCGTTAACCGCCACTCTTCATCGCTGAAAATCGCTTTCTCTTCAAACACCGCAAGCCCGGTGCCCTGAATACTTTTACTCTGCTCAGAACAGCCAATCACCCGCGCGCCCATCGCATGCAGGAAGTTCATGTGCTCGATGAACTGTTCGATGGTTTTCTCTTTATCGCCGTTGGCAAAAAAGGTGCTGAACCAGGCATTGCAGATTTCGATGCCGCGAATATCGAGCATCGGTTTCAGAATCGCCGGATCCCGCGGGTATTTGCTGCCCACTTCGCTACCGGTAAAGCCCGCCAGCGCCATCTCACTGACGGTCTGCTGAAAGGTGTTTTCACTGCCGAGATCCGGCATGTCATCGTTGGTCCAGCCGATCGGCGCGATCGCCAGTTTTACATTCTCTTTGTTCATCTTCTCATTCCCAGGCGGAGAGCGGCCAGGCCGCATAGACAGCTGAATCAGTTATAGAAAGCGGGACGCGGTGGCATCTCTACCGTCTCGATCGCACCACTGTTCTGCGCTTTGATGCAGGCATCGGCGGCCACCGAGGCAGCAAAGCCATCCCAGGCAGAAGGACCGGTAAGCTGGCCCGCGTTGATATCGTTGATAAACGCCTGCAGCTCAACGTCATACGCCTCGATAAAGCGATCTTTCCAGTCCACCAGAATGGTGTTCGACAGGCGGGCATCTTTGCGCAGCTGCACCGAAGAAGGCTCTGGCAGGCGGGCAATGCCCTCTTCACCGACCACTTCACACTGAATGTCATAGCCGTAAGCGCAGTTAACGAAGATCTCGACGTCAATGCGGACCCCTTTGTGAGTTTCGAACAGGACGATCTGCGGGTCTTTCAGCTGACCATGGGACTTTGACGTCACGCGCGGGAAGATCACCTGCACCGTTTTATAGTCATCACTGGTCAGCCAGCGCAGCACATCCAGCTCGTGGATCAGGGTATTCGTAATCGCCATCGGCGTGGTGTAGTTTTCTGGCACGGTCGGGTTGCGGTGCGCGCAGTGCAGCATCAGCGGTTCACCGATATCGCCATCGGTGATCACTTTTTTCAGGGCGCGATAGCCCGCATCGTAAGGGCGCATAAAGCCAACCTGCACCAGGCGTTTACCCGCCTGAATCTCTGCATCCACTACCCGGCGGCAGCCCTCGGCGCTCATCGCCAGCGGCTTCTCACAGAAGACCGGTTTACCGGCGGCAATTGCCGCTAAGGTGAACTCTTCGTGGGTCGGATCCCATGAGGTGACCAGCACCGCATCGACGTTGGGTGACTGAATCACATCATGACCATTTTCAAACACCTCCGCCTCTATGTTCAGGCGTTGCAGTGCAGCCCGCGCGCCGTCAACATTGATGTCAGAGACGGCAACCACCTGAGCCCCCTGCAGCACATGGCTGCAGCGGCGAATATGTTCCTGACCAATTGTACCTGTACCGATGACGCCAAGTTTCAAAGTCATAATTACACCTGTGTAGGGTTCGTACGGAGAAGAGGAAAACGGGCCGCAGCACGGCCCGGAAATCAGTATTTGCGCGCCTGATCCAGATGGCTGTTGAGCTTGTCCGCCACCGCCTGAGCGCGTTCGGTTTTCGACGCCTGTGCTACGCCGACGTGCCACCAGCTGAAATATTTGTGGATCATGGTTTTTGGCAGCACTTTGATGTCGATAAGGGTAGAAACCGTCTGGGTGCGGGCATCTTCCAGCGCCGCTTTAAGCTGCTCCAGGCTGGTGACGCGATAAGTTTTGCAGCCATAACCGGCAGCAATGGCCGCGAAATCGACCGGGATAAAGCCACCGTCCAGCCTGCCGCTTTCCGCGTTACGGAAACGGAACTCGGTGGTGAAGCTGTCCATACCGTGTTCCATCTGCAGGTTGTTGATACAGCCGTTAGTCATGTTATCCAGCAGCACGACGTTGATCTTCGCCCTTTCCTGAATCGAGGTGACCAGCTCAGAGTGCAGCATCATAAAGGAGCCGTCGCCGACCAGCGCATAGACCTCGCGTTGCGGCTGCGCCAGTTTTGCACCCAGCGCGGCATTCACTTCATAGCCCATGCAGGAGTAGCCATATTCGACGTGGTAGGCGTTGTAATCTTTGGTGCGCCAGACGCGCTGCAGGTCGCCCGGCAGGCTGCCTGCGGCGGCTACCACGACCGCATCTTTCGGCAGTTGCTCATTTAAGGTGCCGAGCACGCTGCTTTGCGTCAGCAGTGACTGAGTCAGGCGGTTAAATTCTGCGAACACCGCTTCGCGATCGAGATGGTCAGCAATCTCCGGCACAAAGTCGCCATCGTGATATTCCACCTGATAGACGCGCTGCGTCTCTTTCAGCAGCTGACTCTGCGCCTGCTCAATCTGATTGCCCCAGTCATTGCTGTAGTGCTGTGAGGCCAGCGCAGCAGTGAGCGCGGTCAGCCCTTCACGGGCATCGGCCAGCAGCTGCACACCATCGAGCTTGTAGCTGTCGAAGTTGCTGACGTTGATGTTCAGGAAGCTGACATCGGGATGCTGGAAAATCCATTTGGATGCGGTGGTGAAGTCGGTGTAGCGGGTGCCGATGCCGATGACTAAATCGGCCTCTTTCGCCAGCAGGTTAGCGGCCAGACAGCCGGTTTCGCCTACGCCGCCGACATTCAGCGGATGGTCAGAGACCAGCGTGCCCTTGCCCGCCTGCGTCTCGGCAAAGGGAATCTGATAGCGTTCGGCAAACTGGCGCAGTGCCTCGCCCGCTTCGGAATATTTTACCCCGCCGCCGCAGATAATTATCGGCTTGCGCTTACGGTTAATCAGCGTCAGGGCATCCGCCAGCTGCGCCGCGACTGGCAGGCGGCGATCCAGACGGTGCACGCGTTTCTGGAAGAAGTAGTCCGGGTAATCCCAGGCTTCGCCCTGCACATCCTGCGGCAGCGACAGCGTGACCGCGCCGGTTTCGGCCGGATCGGTCAGCACGCGCATGGCATTGATACAGGCGGACATCAGCTGCTCAGGGCGGCTGACACGATCCCAGTATTTGCTGACGGCGCGGAAGGCGTCGTTAGTGCTGATGCTGAGATCGTAGCTCTGCTCAATCTGCTGCAGCACCGGATCGGGCTGGCGCGTGGCGAAGACGTCGCCGGGCAGTAGCAACAGAGGAATGCGGTTAGCGGTCGCAGTGGCGGCGGCAGTAATCATGTTAGCCGCACCCGGTCCTACAGACGAACTGCAGGCGATAATCTGACGGCGCAGCGACTGACGGGCAAAGCCAGTGGCAGCATGGGCCATGCCCTGCTCATTACGCCCCTGCCAGACCACCAGATCGCCGCTGTCCTGTTCCAGCGCCTGGCCCAGCCCCAGCACGTTGCCATGGCCGAAGATGGCGAAGATGCCTTTGACGAACTTCGTCTCAACGCCATCAACATCGATGAATTGATTATCAAGAAATTTAACCAGCGCCTGTGCCGTGGTCAGTCTGATTGTGCCCATGTTTCTTCCTTACATGCTGGTGGACCCCGACTTCCGCGACAGCGCGCCAGGCGTTGTCATTGGCGGAAAAGCGGCCGGAATAACTGAAACGTGAGGCGATTATAAACAAATATATTTTTCATAAAACACGATTACAGAAGAAACATTTCATTTTGCGAGTGAGATCAAATTTAACGATGGCAGCAGGACTGGCGAGCGATCACGACGGGGAAATCTGGAACGTTTAGCAGAGAGTGGTTCATGATGAAAAAATTCATTTCAATGCAGCAGCTTGCCTGACTGGCGTGCTGATTCCTGCGATCGCCTTCACAACCCTGACATACCGCACATCGTAGCAGCAGAGATCGTGCAGGTGGGCGGCAATCAGGAGTTTTACCTGGTTCACAAAATTGCGATGGATATTTCATTTCATATTGAATATGGAATTTTTATTCCTCATACTCCCCTCATAGTCAGCCAGATACCCACAGACCCGGAAGCAGAGCCTGCCTGGATCGGTTTGTTCGCCCACCAGCTCTGCGAATCACAGAAGGAAACCACAGGTATGAGTACACAACAGAAGCCGCTTGATGTGATTTGTATCGGGCGCATCGCCGTTGATTTTTATGGCCAGCAAATCGGAGCGCGGCTGGAAGATGTCACCTCCTTTGCTAAATATCTGGGGGGATCGTCGGGCAACGTCGCTTATGGCACCGCGATTCAGGGGCTGAAATCAGCGATGCTGGCGCGGGTGGGAGATGAGCATAATGGTCGCTTTCTGCGTGAGGAATTGCAGCGCGTGGGCTGTAACACCGATGCCCTGATCACCGATGCAAAACGCCTGACTGGCATGGTGATCCTGGGGATTAAAGATGAAGAGACTTTTCCGCTGATTTTCTACCGTGATAACTGCGCTGATATGGGTCTGGTGCCGGACGATATCGACGAAGCCTTTATTACCTCGTCCCGCGCGGTGGCGGTCACCGGCACGCACTTATCCCATCCGCAGACGCGTGAAGCGGTGCTGAAAGCACTGGATATCGCCCGCCGCAATGGCCTGCGCACGGCGCTGGATATCGATTACCGCCCGGTGTTATGGGGACTGACCTCTCTGGGCGACGGTGAAACACGTTTCATTGAGTCCTCTCAGGTCACGCAGCAGTTGCAGGAAGTGGTGCACTATTTCGATTTGATCGTCGGCACCGAAGAGGAGTTTCATATTGCCGGTGGCAGCACCGATACTCTGACTGCGCTGAAAAACGTGCGTCAGGCGAGCCAGGCGACGCTGGTCTGCAAACGCGGTCCGCTGGGTTGTGTGGTGTTTGAAGGTGAAATTCCGGATAGCTGGGAACAGACTCAGCTGCACACCGGCGTGCGCGTCGACGTGCTCAACGTGCTGGGCGCGGGCGATGCCTTTATGTCTGGCCTGCTGCGCGGCTGGCTGAATGATGAAGGCTGGGAGCAGGCGTGCCGTTATGCCAATGCCTGTGGCGCGCTGGTCGTGTCGCGCCACGGCTGTGCCCCTGCCATGCCAACCAAAGCGGAGCTGGATGATTTCCTGAGCCGCGACACAGAGGTGAAACGTCCCGATCTCGACAGTCGTCTGAACCATCTGCACCGTGTGACCACCCGTAAGCAGCAGTGGCCGGAGCTGAACGTTTTCGCCTTTGACCATCGCAAACAGCTGGCGGATATGGCGCAGGAAGCGGGCGTTGATGAGAGCCGCATTCCACAGCTTAAACTGCTGCTGCTGGAAGCCGCTCAGCAGGCGGCCAGTGAGGCGGGACTAGAGAACAAAAGTGGCATTCTGGCGGATACCACGTATGGTCAGAAAGCGCTGAATGCCATCACGGGTAAAAAGTGGTGGATTGGCCGCCCAATCGAGCTGCCCAGCTCACGTCCACTGCGTCTGGAGCATGGCAACATCGGCTCGCAGCTAATCGACTGGCCCGCCGAACATGTCGTGAAATGTCTGGTCTTCTATCATCCACATGACAGTGCTGAACTGCGCAAAGAGCAGGACGATCTGGTGCTCGACGTCTGGAAAGGCTGCAATAAAAGTGGCCATGAGCTGCTGCTGGAAGTGATTCTTCCCGAGAGTAACCCGGATAAGAATGAAGCCTATTACCTCGATATACTGAGCCATTTTTACAGTCTGGGCATCCAGCCGGACTGGTGGAAACTGCCCCCGCTATCCGCAGAGAGCTGGCAGGCGATCAGCGGTCTGATTGAGCAGCAGGATCCTCACTGTCGCGGCATTCTGTTACTCGGTCTGGATGCGCCCGAAGAGAAGCTTAAAGCGGGCTTCGCCGCGGCGGCCAAAGCGCCCTGGGTGAAAGGTTTTGCGGTAGGCCGCACTATCTTTGGTCAGCCTTCCCGCCAGTGGTTACAGGGGGAGCTGGACGATCAGGCGCTGATTGAGACGGTTAAAGGCAACTATCTGCGACTGATTGAGTACTGGCGCGCTGCCCGCGCCTGATTTCCTGCTCTGCCAGAGGCTGTCTCAACCGGGATAGCCTCAGACTGCTGACTCATTCAAAGCAGGGTGAATGTTGCCGCAACGAATAAGCTCAATGCGCAGGTAACACGGTCAGAGGAGGAAAGCGTCCCGCCGCCCGGATAAAAACGCCAGGCGTTTTTGAACAACGCAACGCGTTGGCCCGGCTACGGGCGCACCTCAGGGATGAGGTGCGTAATTGCGCGGGCCGAGCGGCCAGGGATGGCTTTAGCGACTTTCCGATCTGACCGTGTTACCTGAGCCTGCACAGTCTTACAGCGGGAAGGGGCACACTTTTCAACAATCTCACGCCATCCCAGCCGGGATGGCGTTTTTACTCGCACCCTCTTCCCCTCACTGACTTTCCACGCCGGTTTTCATCCTGTTATGACCTGTGCAGAGGCGCGCCTCGGGCGCTGAGGCTAATCTGTGAACCATTTCATAAAGCCATGAAATAAACCGCATCGTTGACGCAAAGAAATGAAATTTTCCATCCATCTGATACTATAGCGCTCATTATGCAGCCATTATTCTAATGATACGGGCAGAAGTGATGAACAATAATCCCACCCAACTTTCTCTCTTGCAGGACGATATTCGTCGCCGCTACGAAACGCTGAGCAAGCGTCTTAAACAGGTTGCGCGCTACATCCTTGATAACAGTAACAGTATTGCTTTTGATACCGTCGCCTCAATTGCTCAGCAGGCCGATGTGCCGCCGTCGACGCTGATCCGTTTTGCGAATGCATTTGGCTTCAGCGGCTTCAACGAAATGAAACAGGTTTTTCGTCAGCACCTGATGGAAGAGACGGTCAATTATACCGAGCGCGCGCGTCTGTTTCGTCAGACCTCAACGGACGACAGCGCCAGTGCGCCTGAAAGTCCGGCGGAGATCCTTAACGTCTTTACCATGGTGAACAGCCAGGCGCTGCAGCAGCTGGCGATGCAGGTAAACCCTGAGCAGCTGAACAAAGCAGTGAAGCTGCTGAATGAGGCTGAGAACATCTATGTAATTGGCCTGCGTCGCTCGTTCAGCGTCGCCTCCTATCTGGTCTACGCGCTGCGTCATCTGGAGCGTCGTGCTTTTCTGATTGATGGTCTGGGCGGGATGTTCACCGAGCAGCTCAGCCTGGTTAACCCGAAAGATGTGGTGATTGCGATCAGCTACTCGCCCTATGCGCGTGAAGCGGTCGAGGTAGTCGAAATGGGAGCCAAGCGTGGCGCGCATCAGATTGCCATTACCGACAGTCAGGTCAGCCCACTGGCTGCCTTTAGCGATGTCTGTTTTGTGGTGCGAGAAGCACAGGTCGATGGCTTCCGTTCGCAGGTCGCCTCACTCTGCCTGGCACAGACGCTGGCGGTTTCGCTGGCGCTGAACAACGCAAAGACCAGCTGAGTTTCACACACAAAAAAGGGCAGCGCGACAGGCTGCCCTTTTTACTGATATGAACGCGGGTTATAAACGGTGATTGCTGTTTATTTTTCAGCGAAGACTTACGCTTTCCGTGGATAGCTGTCGCTGTTCACCCAGGCGTGATCTTTCTCCCAGGTAAATTTCCACAGCCGCACCGGCCCCGCCATCACGTTCAGATAGTAGTTGTTGTATCCCGCCAGCGTCGCTACCGGATGATAGCCGCGCGGTACCATCACAACGTCGCGATTATAGGGTGCCATACAGACATCCAGGGAACGGTCGTCGGTGTAAACGCGCTGCATGGCAAAGCCAGGTTCCGGATCGAAACGGTGATAGTAGGTCTCTTCCAGGTAGGTTTCGTTTTCACTCTCCTCCTGGTCGTGCTTGTGGCTGGGATAAGAGCTGGTATCGCCCTCGTTGGTATAGACTTCCACCACCAGCAGGCTATCAGCCGGTTCATTGTCAGGCAGGATATTGTGAACCAGGCGCTGATTGCGCCCTTTTCCGCGATGCTCAACACCGACATCGGCTGGCGCAATCAGTCTTGCAGGCAGATTGCCCTGACCGGGTGCGTTACAGACAGCCAGCTCAAGATCGCTGTCAGCATAGACTTCCACTTCATCATCATGCGGCACATACACAGAATATGGCGGCACACGTTCGAAAGGCGACATGCGCTTACCGATGCCGGGAAATTCAGCATGGCGGGTTTTCACCGAGGCCAGCCCGGCCACCAGCACCAGACACAGCTCTTTATCACCGCTGGTCAGACGCAGGGTTTCCCCTTTTTTCAGCAGATAAGCATCAAAGCCAACATAACGCCAGCCAGCGCGCTCAGGCGTCACATGCTGGATACGACCCTGTGCGTCAGGGGCCTGTGCTTTCGACAGTAAAGACATCCTGATCCTCCTCTCTGTCACGATTGACGCTGCGGTAGGCTCACGGGCGAGGTGCCAGCGAACAAAGCGACCGGCAGACTCTCCTGCCGGTCGCGATCAGCGTTGAAATAGATCAGCCTAAGGTTGGCATACTGAATTCAGACACGCTCTGCTGACCGGACGGCCAGCGCACGGTGGCGGTTTTCATACGGGTATAGAAGCGCACGCCATCCGGCCCGTGAACATTGAGCGCGCCAAACACCGAACGTTTCCAGCCACCGAAGCTGTGAAACGCCATCGGTACCGGAACCGGCACGTTAACACCGACCATGCCCGCTTCAACGTTCTGCACAAACTCACGCGCGGTGTGACCGTTGCTGGTGAAAATGGCGCTGCCGTTACCAAACTCATGGCTGTTGACCAGTTGCAGCGCGCTGTCGTAGTCCGGTGCGCGCATGATGCTCAGCACCGGCCCAAAAATCTCTTCACGCCAGATCACCATCTCAGAGGTGACGTTATCAAACAGCGTGCCACCAACGTAGTAACCTTCGGCGTGGCCTGCAACCTGCACGTTACGGCCATCGACCACCAGCTTCGCGCCTTCCTGCTCGCCTTTATCGATGTAACCCAGCACCTTCTTCTGGTGTGCAGCTGAGACAACTGGCCCCATCTCATTTTCTTCGGCACCCTGATTGATCCCAGGGCCGATCCGCAGCGCTTTCACCAGCGGCGTCAGACGGGCAATCAGTTTGTCGGCAGTATCATCGCCCACCGCGACCACCACTGGCAGCGCCATGCAGCGTTCACCGGCCGAGCCAAATGCGCCGCCCATAATCGCGTTAACGGTGGCATCCAGATCGGCGTCCGGCATAACGATAGCGTGGTTTTTCGCCGCGCCAAACGCCTGCACCCGCTTGCCGTGGGCGCTGGCGGTTTTATAGATATGTTCAGCCACGCCCGATGACCCGACGAAGCTCACCGCAGCAATGCGCGGATCTTTATAGAGCTGTTCAGCATCTTCGTTAGAGCTGTGCACCACGTTGAATACGCCATCCGGCAGACCCGCTTCGGTCAGCAGTTCAGCCATACGCACGGCCGCAGACGGATCCAGCGCTGGTGGCTTCAGAACAAAGGTATTACCGCAGGCCAGGGCGATCGGGAACATCCACAGCGGCACCATTGCGGGGAAGTTAAACGGCGTAATACCCGCCACGACACCCACCGGCTGCATCAGCGAGAAGCTGTCAACGCCGCCGCCGACGTTCGGGGAATATTCACCTTTAAGCAGATGTGGAATCCCGCAGGCAAACTCAATCACTTCAATGCCGCGCGTCAGTTCACCTAACGCATCAGACCAGACTTTGCCATGCTCAGAGACAATCAGCGCCGCCAGCTCATCACGATGCTGCTCCATCAGGGCTTTAAAGTTAAACAGAACGCGGGCGCGACGCAGCGGCGAGGTTTTTGACCAGGCAGCAAATGCGTCATGTGCGACACCAATCGCCTGAGCCACTTCATCAGCGGTACTTTGCGTCAGTTCACGAACCACTTTGCCGGTTGCCGGATCGTAAACAGGAATGGTTTCGTTGCTGGCGCTGAAGGTCGTTTGGCCGCCAATAAAGTTACCTATGATTGTCATGATGTTGCCTCTTAAGATGGTTAAGTTCCCTGCAGACGGGCCCTGTGGCCTGCCACACTGCCTGACCAGGCAAACCTGAAAGCGTGCTATGAAGCTATTACAGTGGAATAAATTTTTCAAATAATTCTTTTTGGAAAATTTGCTTTTAGCGGCACGGATCGCATTTTTGCCGCCCTTCAGCGCCTGACGATGTCCCGATGGCAGGAGGCGTTTAATAGCGCTCAGCCTTAGCCTGACAGGCGAATAGCAGAGGTGGTGAGAGCTGGTATTCCTGCGACGTTGCTCCAGCGTTTATGCATCAGACTGAAACGGAATATGAAATTAATGCGAGACCGATCTAATAATTTGCATTTCATAATTCACTATCAATGAAATAAATGTTTTCTTTAGCCCATCATTCTCCTGTCCCGGAGTCAGCGCATGGCTATCGATCCCACCCGTTTCTGTATCAACCGCAAAATTGCGCCCCGGCTCTCGCTGGAGGCCTTCTTTCAGCTGGTTCAGCGTCTGGGGCTGAGCAAGGTCGAACTGCGTAATGACATGCCGGGCGGCAGCGTCACCGATGATCTCAGTACCGTTCAGCTGCGTGCCCTTGCCGATAAGTATCACATCGATATCGTCACGATTAATGCGCTCTATCCGTTTAACCGGATTGATGACGCGCTGCTGACGCGGGCCGAGTCGCTGTTACAGACAGCACAACAGATTGGCGCAAAGGCACTGGTGATGTGTCCACTGAATGAGGGAATTACCGTGTCGCCTCAGCAGACGCAGGCGGCGATGCAGAAGCTGGCGCCGCGCTTTGCCCATTACGGTATTCAGGGTCTGGTCGAGCCGCTGGGGTTTCCGGTCAGCTCACTGCGTTCGATCGTGCAGGCGCAGGAATTGATCGCAGAGGCAGGCGTGCCCTTTAAGCTGCTGCTGGATACCTTTCATCATCATCTCTATGAGCAGGCTGAACAGGAATTTCCGACAGGTATCGATATTGACCAGATTGGGCTGGTGCATCTTTCGGGCGTGGAAGATCGGCGTCCGACTGCCGAACTGACCGACGACGAACGGATCATGCTGAGTGACAACGATGTGCTGAAGAGCGTGGTGCAGGTTAAACGGCTGGAAATGCTCGGCTACAAAGGCGTCTACGCCTTTGAGCCGTTCTCCGGTCAGCTCAACAGCTGGACCCCGGCGGAGATTGAATGCCAGATCCGCCACAGTATTGAACTGCTGCAGGCCTGAAGCCTGTTTCAGCCATAATTTATACGTTTATCTGTGTCTGAAAAGACGTTATGGCCCACTGCTGGGCCATTTTTTTTATCCTGAACTCTCGTCCGTTACTGACGCTGAAGCGTGACGCCGCTGCAGACGCAGCGTGCAGAAAAACGCGACGCAGACCAGCAATCCCGTGAGCAGATAGACGCGTGAAACATCCGCATAATTCATGATGAACCCGGCCAGTGGCCCGGTTATTCCCAGCGACAGATCCATAAAAGCGGTGTAGGTCGCCAGGGCGCTGCCCTGATTCTGCTGCGGCACTACTTTTACCGCCACCACACCCAGCGCCGGGAACACCAGTGAGAATCCGGCGCCGGTCAGAAACGCGCCCGCTTTTGCCATCCAGGGATCACCCGCTGCAGCGACCAGAAAGAGTCCGGCAGCCTCAACCGCCAGACAGACGCTGGCGACCCGCAGGCCACCATGGCGGTTAATTGCATTCGGAAACAGCAGGCGCGCCCCGACGAAAGCAGCGCTGAACAGGGAGAGCGCAAAGGCGGCCCCTTCCCAGCCTTTATCCTGATAGAACAGCGTGATAAAGGTGGCAATCACGCCGAAACCTGCCGATCCCATCGCCAGAATTGCGCCAAAGCCAGCGATTTTCCCCAGCACCGCCCGAAACGGCAGCGGTCTGGCGCGGCTGGCTTTTACCGCCGGACGCGGGACCGCGCAGACGATGCCGACCACGCAGATGGCCACAATCACCAGTGACAGCCACAGCAGCCCACCTGCCCGGAAGATCACCACGCCCAGCGGCGCGCCTATCGCCATCGCACCGTAGGTGACGATGCCGTTCCAGGAAATCACGCGGCCAATGTGCAGTGACCCCACCCGCGCCACCCCCCACAACGAGGTGCCGGTGCCAGTAAAGCTCTGGCCCACACCCAGAATCAACCGGCCCACGCAGAGCAGTATCAGGCTCCACACCGGTGATGCGATCAGCGCCGCCAGCAGAATACACAATCCGCTAATCAGACAGCCCACCAGACCGGTCACCACCACTTTCTTTGGTCCCCAGAGATCGGCATAGCGCCCGGCGTGTGGCCGGCTCAGCAGTGTTGCCACATATTGCAGGCTGATCACCACGCCCGCCCAGAATGCGCTGAAGCCCAGCTGGTCATGCACCCAGCCAGGCAGGACCGCCAGCGGCAGACCAATAGTGAGATAGCTGGCAAAGTTGTAGGCGACGATAGAGAGGATCAGCAGCGAGATATTCAGGCTTCCGGATGGAGCATTCTGTTCCGCTGCAGGCTGTTCAGGCATAGGTTCTCGCGCGTAGTTGGCTGAATGATAAGGTTTATCCTTTAACTATACCCGCTTTCGTCACTGGCGCATCCCAATGGCTCGGTTATCGGGCAGCAGAACGCGGCGTAAAAACAGGAACAGCAGGGCGTCGCGGCCCTGGCGTCATAGCTGAGTGCGATGGCGCTGATTACCTCGCTATTATGCCGCCGCGCTTTACCGTTTCTCTGATAAATCAGATTGTTAATTTTCTTTCAGCTACACTTCCAACAGCCAGATTACGTCACGGGAGAGGCAATGAGCGAGCTGCAACGGGAAAAGATTGGACAAAATATTCTGATAAAACTGGCAATGCTGGTCATCATTCTTGCCGGGGTTCGGGCCGCGTCCGATATTCTGGTCCCGCTTCTGCTGGCGGCGTTCTTTGCCATTGTGCTGAATCCGTTGGTGACAATGCTGATGCGTCGTGGCTTCCGCCGTGGACTGGCGATTGGGCTGGTCATTACTGTGATCTTCTGCGGTATTCTGCTGCTGGGTGCCATCATCGCCAGCTCGATGAGCGAGTTTTCTGATCTCTACCCGCAACTGCGCGCCACCATGGAGCAGAAAATGACGGTGTTGCAACATCTGGCGGCGGGTTTTCATCTCAATATTTCTACCGATGCGCTGGTACAGCGCTTTGACCCGAATACCATGATGAACCTGGCGAGCGTGGCGCTCAGCGGCTTTTCCGGCGCGATGACCAATACCGTGCTGCTGGTGCTTACCGTGGTCTTTATGCTGTTTGAGGTTCATCACCTGCCTTACAAAATGCGTAACGCACTGGTAAATCCCAAAATTCGCATCGCCGGGCTGCATAAGGCGCTGAAAGGTGTAACGCACTATCTGGCGCTAAAAACCCTGGTGAGTCTCATCACCGGCATCGCCGTCTGGCTGAGTCTCTATCTGCTGGATGTAAAGTTCGCGCTGCTGTGGGGCGTCGTGGCATTTATCCTCAACTATATTCCTAATATCGGCCCGATTATTGCCGGCATTCCGCCCTTTCTGCAGGCGCTGTTACTGAACAGCCTGTTTGATGCCGCGATGGTGGCAGCGCTGTTTACCGCGATTCATATGGTATTTGGTAACATGCTGGAACCGCGTCTGATGGGTCGCGGCCTGGGTTTATCAACGCTGGTGGTATTTCTGTCACTGGTCTTCTGGGGCTGGCTGCTCGGACCGGTCGGCATGCTGCTCTCGGTGCCGCTGACCAGCATTACCAAAATCCTGATGGAGACCACGCCGGGCGGCAGCCGTCTGGCGATTATGCTGGGCACCGGACGACCTAAACGCGTTCGGGGATTAACCAAGTAGCCGCTGCTGGACGTGCTGCAGATGGCTCTCCATCGCCTGGCGGGCTACTGCTTCGTCGCCTGCCACAATCGCGTCGGCGATCTGCTGATGGTCAGCGTTCATCGCCTGCGCAAAGCTGTTATCGGCATAATGGCGTTCCAGCCGCTGCACGTGTGGGCTGTGACGCCGGTTCCAGAGCTGCTCCAGCAGGTCGCGTAACACGTCATTGCCACTCATCTCGCCGATCAGCAGATGAAAGCGTTTATCCTGCTCCAGAAACGCCGCGTCGTTTTCATTGTACTGCTGCAGTTCAGCGGTCAGCGCCAGCAGCGCCTCACGCTGCACGGCGGTTCCGTTACGGGCGGCAAATCCTGCCAGCATGCCTTCAAAGGCTTCACGCGCCTGCAAAAGGTCCTGCAGGCTGCAGGTTTCACTCTCCTGCGGGATTGCGGCCTGTGGCAGTGGCTGAGCGACGTAAACACCGTTGCCGGTACGGATATCGACCCAGCCGGTCATCTCCAGCGCAATCAATGCTTCACGCACTGACGAACGGCTGACACCCAGCTGTTTTGCCAGCTCGCGCTCGGGCGGTAACAGGCCGCCCGCCACAAAATCACCGCGCGCGATACCGGCCATAATGGCGTTGGCGATCTGACGGTACAGGCGCTCCGTTTTAATGACTGGCAGGTTCATTACCTTCTCCTTTTATTCCGCATAAACCGCTCACTTGCCGGATGCAGTTTGTCATGCTGCGATCCGGATCACGGCCCTGTTTTGCCCTCTATCATACTCTTGGCCCAGCGGCCTGACCACTGGGCCGCATCACAGTTGAGGAGTAAAAATGGAACATACATGGCGATGGTACGGTCCGAACGACCCGGTCTCCCTGGATGATGCCCGTCAGGCGGGCGCAACCGGTATTGTGACGGCGCTGCACCATATCCCTAACGGCGAAGTGTGGCCGGTTGAGGAGATTAAAGCGCGTCAGGCGCTGCTGGCGGAAAAAGGTCTGGTCTGGTCGGTAGTGGAGAGCATTCCGGTTCATGAGGCGATCAAAACCCAGCGCGGTGACTACCTTCGCTATATCGCCAGCTATCAGCAGTCGATACGCAATCTGGCCGCCTGCGGCATTGATACCGTCTGCTACAACTTTATGCCGGTGCTGGACTGGACGCGCACCGATCTCGCCTGGACGCTGCCGGATGGCGCAAAAGCGCTACGCTTCGACGCCGACGCTTTCGCCGCCTTCGAACTTTATCTGCTGCAGCGTCCGGGTGCGGAGCAGGATTACAGCGCGGCTGAACAGCAGGCCGCCGCTCAGCGCTTTGCCGCCATGAGCGCTGAAGAGAAAAGCACGCTGGTGCGCAATATTATCGCCGGTCTGCCTGGGGCCGAAGAGGGTTACACGCTGGAGCAGTTCCAGGCACAGCTGGCGCAGTATGACGGCATCGACAAAGCAACACTGCGCGAGCATATGGCGACTTTCCTGCGCGCCATTGTGCCGGTTGCCGAAGAGGTGGGTATTAAACTGGCAGTACATCCGGACGATCCACCGCGCCCGATTCTGGGCCTGCCGCGCATTATCTCTACCCAGGAAGATATGCAGTGGCTGAAGGACACCGTGGACAGTCTGCACAACGGTTTCTGTTTCTGTACGGGTTCCTATGGCGTGCGTGCCGACAATGCGCTGCTTGAGATGGCGGAAACCTATGCCGACCGCATTAACTTTGTCCACCTGCGCGCCACAAAACGCGAGGATAACCCCAACAGCTTCCATGAAGCCGCGCACCTGGCGGGCGACGTCGATATGGTCGGTGTCATCAGGGTCATTCTGGCGGAAGAGCAGCGGCGTCGCCAGGCAGGCAATCAGCGAGCGATTCCGATGCGTCCCGATCACGGCCATCAGATGCTGGATGACCTGCATAAGCATACCAATCCCGGCTATTCTGCCATTGGCCGGCTGAAAGGACTGGCTGAACTGCGCGGCGTCGAAGTGGCGCTGAAACAGATCTATTTTGCTGATTGAGAAACACGTTTACCCTGCGCCCGCTCTCAGGCGGGCCAGGGTCTCCCCGGGCTACCGCAAGTGATTCGCCCTTTTGCCGCGCCTGTCGTCCCTGCTCATCTGATTTTTTTGCTGAATACCAATAAAGGCAAAACAACCTGTCATTAAATGCAAAGTCTGGTCGATAATTGACCTGAGTCAGTTCAGTTGATGGCAAAAACGCTAATCTGCACCGCCCGGAGAAATGCTATGCTGCGCCACTGATTAGCCCCTCCGTATAATACCAATAATATCCAGAGGATTTAGCGGTGCCGCTACTAAAACGAAAACGCGACTACGCCAGGCTGGTGATTATTATCTCCGGTGTGCTGCCTCTGATTATTGGCATTTTTTTCACCGCCCTTGATGCGCGCCATACCGTTCGGCAGCAGCAGGTGAGCGCGGCAAACACCCTATTATCTCAGGCCGAGAGAATGAGCGACAGCGCGTGGGATATGATTACTGAGCTGCGCCAGTTTCAGCATCAGTCATGCCGCCAGATTGAAAACCAGTTGCAGCGCATCGGTTCGCTGAATCCCTATTTTCGCGCCGTCGGTAAGATGGAAGAAAACAGAATTGCCTGCTCTTCAGCCTATGGTACAAAACCGGGTTCTCTGAGCGATATGATCATGCGTGACGCGCCGGTCACCGGAAAAGCCTGGTGGAGCCTGTCGATTGCAGGAACCACAGGTGTGCCGGATCGTCCCGCAGTGATTTTTATGCGCGATCTGCCCGATGGTGAGGGATTCTGGGCAGTGATTGATGGCCAGTATCTCATCGATTTTATGCGCGCTATCAGCAGCACCCATCTCTATCATTTCAGCATGGAGTTTAACGACGGCGCGCCGATCTCGTTTGGCGATCCGCAAATCGCCCTGTCCGGCTGGTTTGAACCGCTGATTTATCAGGCCGGCTCCAGTCGATATCCGCTCTCTGTCACCCTTATTGCCTCACCCTCTGAGCTGATCTCGGCATGGCGTCAGGTGATGTTGATCATCATGCCGATGGCGATAATTTTCTCTATTCTGCTGATGATGCTGATGGCGAACTGGCTGCAACGGCGTATTTCCTGGCGCGATGAGATTCGACGGGCCATCGCCAGCGGCCAGTTCAGGGCGCACTATCAGCCCGTCTATGACAACCGACAGCAGCGCTGCAGCGGCGCAGAGGCACTGCTGCGCTGGACAACACCGGACGGTAACGGGATCCGGCCCGATATTTTTATCGGTGCCGCTGAAGCGGAAGGCATGATTGTGCCGCTGACCCGTCATCTGCTCGATTTAATTGCAGCGGATGTGCAGGCGTGGCAGGTTGAGCCAGGCTTCCATCTGGCTATCAATGTAGCGGCCGATCATCTGCAGCATCCGGATTTTGTCGACGATATGCTGCACTTCGCCGGGCGGGTAAAAGAGAAGCAGTTCCTGATTACCCTGGAGCTGACCGAACGCAGCCTGATCAAAGACGGCGTTGAGGTAGCACGCAAACTGGAGCAGCTGCGCGGTTGCGGAATGAAAGTCGCGATTGATGATTTTGGTACCGGTCACTGTTCGCTGAGTTATTTACAGACCTTTACGATGGATTATCTGAAGATCGATCGCGGCTTTATCAACGCGATTGAATCCCTGGAGGGCAGAACCCCGGTACTGGATGCAATCATTCAGCTCAGTCATGAGCTTGAGCTGGAAGTCCTGGGGGAAGGCGTCGAAAACGCATTGCAGTTCAGCTATCTGCATCGGCGCGGCGTAGTCTTTATCCAGGGCTATTATTATGCCCGCCCGATGGACAACGCGGCGCTGATCGCCTGGCTCGCCAGGCAGGGCGAACAGCCGGTTAAAGCGGATCATGCCTCTGAGACTCATCAGACAGTCAGCCTCTGAACCGCCTCTGAACTTAACAGGCTCGCCGCGCAATATCGGCGTCTAAGCGTCTTTGTTAAGCCGCCTGGCTTACTGCCATCCGGCTCTGTATAGCGAATAACCACCTGCGGCGTCGGTATCGCCGCGCATCACCCTCAATTTGCTGAAAAAAACGGCGGTTGTCACGCAGCGTGATAATTTTTTTTCGCAGCTAATCAGCCGCATCAGTGGTAAAAATAGCCTGTATGTAGCCCAAACATGACAGATATCACACAAAAACGGTATACTCTGTCGCTGTTCGCAATAATCACAACAGTAATTATTGTGTCAGTGAGCGCGTAAACCGCGCTTATTTGAAGCTATGCTTAAATTTCTCAACGCAGCGGTCTGATGACTCACCGCGGCTCGCGCCGTTGAGGACTTTCGTGTTCCATTACAGGGTAATTCTATGAAATTGCGTAGGAAGCGTGTAAAACCAATTGGGATCGATGATGTGACTATCATCGATGATGCCCGTTTACGTAAAGCCATCACCGCGGCCTCTCTGGGGAACGCGATGGAGTGGTTCGACTTCGGTGTTTATGGCTTTGTGGCCTATGCACTGGGTAAAGTCTTCTTCCCGGATGCATCACCAGGCGTGCAGATGATCGCCGCGCTGGGTACCTTCTCTGTCCCCTTCCTGATCCGTCCGCTAGGTGGTCTGTTCTTCGGTATGCTGGGCGACAAATATGGTCGTCAGAAAATTCTCTCTATCACCATCATCATCATGTCGGTCAGTACGTTCTGTATCGGCCTGATACCCTCCTATGCCTCCATCGGCATCTGGGCACCGATTCTGCTGCTGTTAGCCAAGATGGCACAGGGCTTCTCGGTAGGCGGTGAATATACCGGTGCGTCTATCTTTGTGGCCGAATATTCGCCTGACCGTAAACGCGGCTTTATGGGAAGCTGGCTCGACTTCGGTTCGATTGCGGGCTTTGTGCTCGGCGCGGGCCTGGTCGTGCTGATTTCCTCTATTATCGGGGAAGAGCGCTTCCTTGAGTGGGGCTGGCGTCTGCCGTTCTTCGTCGCGCTGCCGCTGGGCATCATCGGTCTTTACCTGCGCCATGCGCTGGAAGAGACCCCGGCATTCCAGCAGCATGTGGACAAACTGGAACAGGGCGACCGTGAAGGCCTGCAGGATGGTCCGCAGGTTTCATTTAAAGAGATTGCGACCAAACACTGGCGCAGCCTGCTCTCCTGTATCGGTCTGGTTATCGCCACGAACGTCACCTACTACATGTTGCTGACGTACATGCCGAGCTACCTGTCGCACAACCTGCATTACAGCGAAGATCACGGCGTGATGATTATCATCGCCATCATGATTGGTATGCTGTTTGTTCAGCCGATGATCGGCATGATGAGTGACCGTTTCGGCCGCCGTCCGTTTATCATCATCGGCAGTATCGCCCTGCTGGTCTTCGCGATTCCCGCCTTCATGATGATCAACAGTGGCGTGCTGGGCCTGATTTTTGGTGGTCTGCTGCTGATGGCGGTGATCCTCAACGCCTTTACCGGTGTTATGGCCTCGTCACTGCCTGCGATGTTCCCGACGCACATCCGCTACAGTGCGCTGGCGAGTGCGTTTAACATCTCGGTACTGGTTGCCGGTCTGACGCCAACGCTGGCGGCCTGGCTGGTAGAAACCACCAACAACCTCTACATGCCAGCCTACTATCTGATGGTGGTCGCGGTGATTGGTCTGATTACCGGTCTGTTCATGAAAGAGACGGCGAACAAGCCACTGAAAGGTGCCACGCCAGCCGCCTCAGACATGGAAGAAGCGCGCGAAATCCTGCAGGAGCATCACGATAACATCGAGCACAAAATCGAAGATATCGACGAAGAGATTGCCCGCCTGGAAGCGAAACGTAAAAACCTGGTGCAGCAGCATCCGGATATCAACGAGTAATCGTTCTGCTCTCCCGCCGCCCGGCGGGAGAGTTCTTTTCCCCTCTTATTACCGCACACAAACCTTCATGCCTCGCAGACAAAGAGAGTAAACTGTAGCCACTTTTTTCACCTGCTTAAGAATGAAAATGTCTGATTATTCCCTTATCCAGCGCCCAAGACGATTGCGCGCCAGCGCTTCAATGCGTGAAATGTTCCAGGAGTCTTCTCTGAGCCTGAACGATCTGGCTCTGCCTATCTTTGTTGAAGAAGAAGTCGACGATTACAAAGCGATTCAGGCGATGCCTGGCGTGATGCGTATTCCGGAAAAACGTCTCGCCTATGAGATTGAGCGCATCGCCAAAGCGGGCATTCGCTCGGTGATGACCTTTGGTATTTCGCACCATACCGACGCGACCGGCAGCGATGCCTGGAACGAAAACGGTCTGGTGGCACGCATGTCCCGCATCTGCAAAGACACCGTGCCGGAAATGATTGTGATGTCTGACACCTGCTTCTGCGAATACACCAGCCACGGTCACTGTGGCGTGCTCTGCGATCATGGTGTCGATAACGATGCAACCCTGGCAAATCTGGGTAAACAGGCGGTGGTTGCCGCCGCAGCCGGTGCGGATTTCATTGCGCCGTCAGCGGCGATGGATGGTCAGGTTGAGGCGATTCGCCGGGCACTGGACGCGGCGGGCTTTACCCAGACCGCCATCATGTCCTACTCCACCAAATTCGCTTCATCGTTTTACGGCCCGTTCCGTGAAGCCGCCGGAACGGCGCTGAAAGGCGACCGTAAAACCTACCAGATGAACCCGATGAACCGTCGTGAAGCGATCCGTGAATCGTTGCTTGATGCGGCTCAGGGCGCGGATTCATTGATGGTGAAGCCGGCAGGTGCCTATCTGGATATCCTGCGCGACATTCGTGAACGTACCGAACTGCCGCTGGCGGCGTATCAGGTGAGTGGCGAATACGCGATGATCAAATTTGCCGCGCAGGCCGGTGCTATTGATGAGCGCAATGTGGTGCTGGAAAGCCTCGGTGCGATTAAACGCGCCGGTGCGGACCTGATTTTCAGCTATTTCGCCCTTGATCTCGCAGAACAAAAAGTGCTCTGATCCCCTCCTCATAAAGAGCGTGGTTGCTATGCCACGCTCTTCTTCTTCGCCGTAAGGCAAACACCAGAACCTGGCTTCAGCTAAAACAATAAAGGTCTCTGAGATGAAAGCACCTGAAATCCCTGCCGACGAGGCACAACGTTTATCGCAGTTGCGTGCGCTGAACATAATGAACACGCCAGCGGAGGAGCGGTTTGATCGTTTAACCCGCCTGGCGCGCCGCCTGTATGACGTTCCTATCGCGTTAGTCAGCCTGCTGGAAGCTGACCATCAGTGGTTTAAATCCGCTCAGGGCTATGAACCTAAAGGATCGCCCCGCAACATCTCATTTTGCGGCCACGCCATTCTTCAGGATGAGATCATGATCGTTGAAGATGCGCAAAAAGATGCGCGTTTTTATGATAATCCGCTGGTAACCGGTGAGCCGCACATTCGCTTTTATGCCGGCTGTCCCCTGCGTGCGCCGGGCGGTGCCAAAATGGGCACGCTCTGTATTATTGGCCGTGAACCGCGCCAGTTTAATGAAGAGGATCAGGCCACGATGCGTGACCTGGCCGCGATGGCTGAAGCGGAACTGGTCGCCTTTCAGACCGCCACCTGTGATGAGCTGACCCAGATTACCAATCGCCGTGGCTTTATGACGCTGGGGCAGATGGTGCTGAATGAGTGCCGGATGAAAAACCGGCCCGCCTGCCTGACCTTTCTCGATCTCGACAAATTTAAGCAGATTAACGACTCGCTGGGCCACCGTGAAGGCGACCGCGCGCTGATGGACTTTGCCGATGCGATGAAGGTGGTGTTTAAGCACTCCGATCTGTTTGCCCGTCTGGGCGGCGATGAGTTCGTGGTGCTGTTCAACGGCCTGCAGCAGCAGCAGAGCGAAGCATTGCTCGCGCAGTTTGACCGTTATCTGCAACAGCAGTCAGTCAGTCTGAATCGTCGTTATCGTCTGCAATTCTCGTCTGGCGTGGTGGAGTTTGACGCGGCGCATCCACAGTCGCTGGAGCAGTTGCTGCACGACAGCGATGAGCAGATGTACCTCAGGAAGAAGCAGAAACGCGTAGCGGTTTGAGATCAGGTGCCGCAGCACCTGACCCTTCAGGGCCGGCCCAGATCGTTGAGCAGCGCCTGGTTAAACTTTGCCGGTTCTTCCATTTGCGGCGCGTGTCCCATACCGGGAAATTCAATTAAGCGCGCGCCCGGAATACGTTCTGCGGTCTCTTTCCCCAGCACCGCATAATTCCCCAGCCGGGCTTTCACGTCTGCAGAAGCGATATCACTGCCGATGGCTGTGGTGTCTGAGGTGCCGATCATCAGCGTGGTGGGCACGTTCAGAGCGCCAAATTCATACAATACCGGCTGCGTGAAAATCATGTCGTAGATAAGCGCGGAGTTCCACGCCACTTTCTGATGTCCCGGCCCGCTGTTGAGCCCGGCCAGCATATCGACCCACTTGTCATAGTCAGGTTTCCAGCGCCCGACATAGTAGGTCTGCTGCTCATACTTCTTAATGCCCTCCGCGCTGAGTTTCAGTTCGCGCTGATACCACTGATCCACCGAACGCCACGGTGCGCCTTTGGCTTTCCAGTCCTCCAGCCCAATCGGGTTGACCAGCACCAGCTTCTGCGTCTGTTCCGGGTACATCAGCGCATAACGCGTTGCCAGCATTCCGCCCGTGGAGTGACCGATAATCACTGCCTTCTCTACACCCAGCCGGGCGAGCAGCTGATGGGTGTTATCTGCCAGCTGCTGAAAGCTGTACTGGTAACTGGCTGGCTTGGTCGAGCTGCAGAAGCCAATCTGGTCGGGCGCGATAACGCGATATCCCTGCTGAGTCAGCGCGCGAATGGTCTCTTCCCACGTTGCGCCACAGAAGTTTTTACCGTGCATCAGCACCACGGTTTCGCCGTTGGCACGCTGCGCCGGTTTCACATCCATATAGCCCATACTCAGCGGTTGCTGCTGGGACTGAAAATCGAAATGCTGCAGAGGATAGGGGTAATGAAATCCTTCCAACTGTTCGCCATACACACCAGCGGCACTGGCAGGTGCATGCGCAAATAAAGCCAGCGAGGTGAGCAAAGCGGCAAGCGGTTTTTTCAACACGTATGTCGGGCTCATCCAGGGTTCTCCAGGTTAAAGGTAAGTCGTAAGCCTGGCATGTCGCGGCAGAAAATCTATTGATGGTCCGTGCTATGACGTTGATGTCATCGACGCTGGCTGCGTTAGCTGCGAGGCCGAAAGCCAAATCATATGCTCGCGTTTATTGTTATTCGCCCAGGATCGAGTATCCCTCGCCTGTAATTACCAACAAACCAATTACAATTCATGCTTTTTATTAATAACTGCTGTTCATATGAATCTCTTCAGAGATAACGATTCAAATACTGAAAGAACTTTACGCAAAGAATAAGCACATTAAGATAAATAATTCATAATTCCTCTTAATTAAACAGGGGAGAACAGCCATGAAAGAAAACAGATATAACGAAAGCGTGATCGTCTCAATTACTGAGTGGATTAATAATAATCTCGACCAGCGTTTAAGCGTGGATGATATTGCAGAAAAAGCCGGGTATTCGAAATGGTATTTACAGAAACTCTTTGCCCGTTATCATAATGAAACACTGGCGCGCTATATTCGTAAGAAAAAACTTAACGCCAGTGTGAATGATTTAAAAAACAGCCGCACGCCAATCATCAGCCTGGCACTGAAATACCATTTTGAAAGCCAGCAATCTTTTACCCGCTCGTTTAAGCAGATTATGGGCTGCACGCCAAGCGCCTGCCGTAAACGTCTGATGAGTGAAGAAGCGAAGCAGCAGATGGCCGACGTTGACGACCCCTGCGCGCTGTGCAGCTACGTACGGCCAGGAAGCATAAAGCAGAGCTGTGGCGTAACAGTCCGGCCTGTTACGCGCTCAGCGCGCGGCTATGCGCAGGCAGATGCTTTCTGCGATATCAGTTAATCAGGATTCATCCGGCTGATAATATTGCACACCAATCTTAATACGCTCACGTCCCTGGGTGACGCGATGACGATTGGTGTCGCGCAGTGAATAGACGCAGCCGCAATATTCCTGCTGATAGAAACTTTCGCGCTTACTGATTTCAATCATGCGCGCCGATCCGCCACCTTTACGCCAGTTAAAATCCCAGTACATCAGATCCGGATACGCCGCCGCTGCACGGACACCACAGCTATTAATCTGCTTCATATCTTTCCAGCGTGAAATACCCAGACAACTGGTCATTACCGGGAATCCGTTCTCATGGGCATAGAGTGCCGTGCGCTCAAAGCGCATATCGAAGCACATGGTGCAGCGTTCACCCCGTTCCGGTGACCACTCCAGCCCGCGCGCCCGCTCAAACCAGTTATCCCGGTCATAGTCAGCATCGACAAACGGCACGCCAAATTTCTCGGCAAAACGAATATTCTCCTCTTTGCGCAGCTCATACTCTTTGAGCGGATGAATATTCGGGTTGTAGAAATAGATGGTGTATTCAATGCCGGAGGCCAGCATCGCTTCCATCACTTCCCCCGAACAGGGTGCGCAGCAGGAGTGCAGTAAAACTTTTTTATGACCGCCCGGCAAGGGTAGCGGCTGACGCTGGAAAGGTTCAGACATAAGCACCTTCAATCAATAGCAGAAAGGCGGAAGTGTAATGCCGCAGGCGGTCAGTTGCAAAATCTGACCTGATGCAGGCTGCTTTGCGTATTCGTGCCCTGCTGCGGTTTCCCGTTTCTGCATCAACCTGCTGATCTCTGATGCTTTCTTTTCGCAGCCATGTTGTGCGCCCCCAGCGATAAGCTGAAGTGTGATCGGACCCACATTGATATCGACTATGTTTACATAACATTAACAATGTTGACACTGAATCACTGCAAGGAGACTCGCATGGCCGCGGCTAAAAAATCAGGAAATCATCAGAACCGTTTTACCTGGTTCGTCTGTTTTATGGCGGCGCTGTCCGGCCTGCTGTTTGGTCTGGATATCGGCGTCATCGCAGGGGCCTTGCCGTTCCTGGCGAAGGATTTGCAGATTACCAACCATCAGCAGGAGTGGGTGGTGAGTTCGATGATGTTTGGTGCGGCGCTGGGTGCGCTGGCGGCGGGCTGGATGTCCTCAAAGCTGGGACGTAAGAAAAGTATGCTGGCGGGCGCGACGCTGTTCGTCATTGGTTCGCTCTGGTCCGCCTTTTCACCCGATGTAGAGTCGCTGGTCTGTGCCCGTGTGATGCTGGGGCTGGCGGTAGGCATCGCCTCTTACACCGCGCCGCTCTATCTGGCGGAGATTGCGCCGGAACGTATTCGTGGCTCAATGATTTCGATGTATCAGCTGATGCTGACTACCGGCATCGTGGTCGCTTATCTCTCCGACACCGCGTTCAGCTACAGTGGCAACTGGCGCGCAATGCTCGGCGTTATCGCTATTCCGGCAGTAATCCTGTTTATCGGCGTGCTGTTTTTGCCCAACAGTCCGCGCTGGCTGGCAGCGCACGGACGCTTTAACGAGGCACAGCGCGTGCTGGATCGGCTGCGTAACAGCAGCGAACAGGCGCGGGAGGAGCTGGAAGAGATCCGTGAAAGTCTGCAGGTGAAACAGCGCGGCTGGTCGCTGTTCCGCTCTAATGGCAATTTTCGCCGCGCGGTGTGGCTGGGGATGCTGCTACAGGTGATGCAGCAGTTTACCGGGATGAATGTGGTGATGTATTACGCCCCTAAAATCTTCAATATTGCCGGTTTCTCCAGCACCAGTGAGCAGATGTGGGGCACGGTGATTGTCGGGCTGGTCAACATGCTGGCCACGCTGATTGCCATCTTTTTTGTCGATCGCTGGGGTCGCAAGCCGATGCTGACCACCAGTTTTCTGGTGATGGCGGTGGGCATGGGCGTGCTGGGCACGCTGCTGCACATCGGCGTCGAAACGGATTTCCGCAAATACTTTGCGGTCGCGATGCTGCTGATGTTTATCGTTGGTTTTGCGATGGCGGCCGGGCCGGTGATCTGGCTACTCTGTTCAGAGATTCAGCCGCTGAAAGGGCGTGACTTCGGCATTACTGCTTCCACCACCACCAACTGGGTCGGCAACATGATTGTGGGTGCGACCTTCCTGACGATGCTGGATCAGTTGGGGAACGCCAACACCTTCTGGTTCTACGGTGCACTCAATCTGGTGTTTATCGTGCTGACCATGATGCTGGTACCTGAGACCAAACATGTGACGCTGGAGCATATTGAACGCAACCTGATGAAGGGTAAGGCACTGCGGGACATCGGGGCGTAACCGCCCCGTTTCAGCTTACCACTGCAGCTGCTGGCCGGCGTAATCGACGTAGTGATGGCCCCCGCGTCCGCCCCACTGGGTTAACTGCCGAACGATACCGGCCGCACTCTCTTCTGCCGTCAGCGGCGCACTCTCGCCGCCCATATCTGTTTTTACCCAGCCGGGATGCAGCGTCAGCAGCGTCCCGTTCTGTGCTTCAACTGCGGGGGTCAGCGTGCGGCTCAGCATATTCAGTGCAGCTTTGCTGGCCGAGTAAATCGGCATCTGCGCGTCCGGATTTTCATTCAGGCTGCCGAGCTGGGATGAGGTCAGCGCCAGTACGCCCTCCGGCTTCAGCAGCGGCAGCAGAATCTCTGCGCTGCGAACCGGTGCTATCGCATTAGTCAGGAACAGCTGCGCCAGCTCCTGATCGTTACTCTGCGACACCTTCTGGTGCGAAGGCCCGGAAATCCCGGCATTGATCAGAATCGCATCGAACGATTTGCCACTGAGCTGGCCGGCAAGCTGTTGAACCGCCGATGCGTCGGTCATATCGAGCGCCTGCCAGTCGATACCTGGCTTGTTGCCCTGCTCCGGAACGCCGCTGCGATGGGTGGCCGTGACCTGCCAGCCCTCACCGGCAAACGCCTGCACGACCGCCAGACCGATACCGCGTGATGCACCAATAATCAGAACTTCTTTTTGCTGCGCCATATTCACTCCTCGTTAATTGTCTCGCTACAAGCTTAACGGTATTTCCGTCCGGACAGCGGCCCGCTGTGCTTTTTAACCTGACGACCGCACTGAGGGTAAAAGCTCATGGCGCAATGCCATTGATGGTTTTCCATCATTAAATCGCTTTATCTTTTACTTTTAACCGGTTAGAAGAGATAAACAGTCTGGCAGGCAGCAGCTAAGCCCCGTTTACGCGTGGAGTCTGAATGAAAAAGCTCACCTTAGAGGTGGTGGCAAAAATGGCGGGCGTCGGGATTGCGACGGTCGACCGGGTGCTGAATGAGCGCGGCGGCGTCTCGCTGGAGACCAGCCGCAAAGTCCTGAAAGCCGCGCGCGAAGCGGGACTCCGGCGTCTGCTGCCAGAGGAGTATCAGCATCCCTGGCAAATCGAAGTCTTCCTCAGCAATAACGGCTCATCCTTTTTTCAGCAGCTCACCACCTGTTTCAGCGAGATCGCCAGTCAGCTTGGCTATCGCCGTCTGAAGCTGCACAAAACGCTGGTGGCCGAAGCGCAGCCTGAGCAGCTGGCGCAAAGCATTATCGCCTGCAGCAGTAACCGTGACGGCATCATTGTGTTTGCGCACGACTCGCCACCTGTCTATCGCGCACTGGCGCTGTGCCGCAGCCGCAATGTGCCGGTGATCACCATCGTCACCGATCTGCCCGACGCTGACCGCCTGTGTCATGTTGGCATCGACCAGTATCAGGCAGGCCGCACCGCAGGCCTGCTGATGAGTAAAACCCTGAACCAGCCCGGCGATATTCTGATGGTCAGCGGCCGCTTTGATTATCGCGCCCACCGTCAGCGTATCGCTGGCTTCCGTGAAGCCATGGAGCAGCGTGCGCCACTGCGTCATCTGCGTGAGGTGCTGTCGGGTCAGGATCAGCGGGAAACCATCCGCAGTGAGCTGGCCCGCCATCTGCGTCCGTCGCAGGCAGTTGCAGGGGTCTATAACACCGGCATGGGAAATAGTGATGTCAGCGACACCCTGCGCGCCCATCAGTTGCTGGGTAAATGCACCTACATCACCCATGAGCTTTATGATGTCACCCGCCAGCTACTGCTGAACGATGAAGTGGCCTTTACCCTGGATCAGCATGCCCAGCAGCATGCCCGTTTAGCGATTGATCTGATGCTGAGTTATCTCGAAACCGGCTATCAGCCGGATGTGTATCAGGCGGGCAAAGTGGCGTTTCGGCTGTTTACGGCGGAAAATATGGTGTGACCGGGGATTGGTTTCCCCTGATGAAGTCACATCATCAGGGGAAACCGATCGGGCTTTTTAATCCTGCGCGTCCCGGCTTTCATCATCCGGGCTGTCATCGTCATCATTCCCCTGACTCTTCTCCACTTCCTGCGGATGTCCCATCGAAAGCGCCGTGGCACTGGCCGGATCAAACAGTGACAGACTCTCAATCTGGTCCACCATGATCACTTTTCGGAACGACATCGCATCTTTGGGCTTCGAGTCGAGCGTAATCTCGTGCTCGGCGTACCATTTGCTATAGTTATGCTCTACCGCCAGCTTCAGCGTCTTACTGTCGCGATAGCCACTCAGCATCGGGATCAGCACGATGTTTTTGGTGCTTTCATATTCGAAGGTCGAGGCATGAACCATGCCGATGTAGATGCGGCGCGACTTCAGCGTAATCCACGCCAGTTCGCCCTCTTCCATGCACTGAAACAGCAGTTGCTCCACGCCATTAGAGCGTGACAGTCGCTGATAGAGGTCTTTACGACCGGAGACATTCAGTCTTGCGCTGCCTGCCCAGTTTGAACGATAGAGACAGAGCAGAATGGCAAAGGCGAGCATAATCACCACCGGAGCCTGGATGCCCAGGAAGCTCCAGTTCATAAACTCCACCTGCCACTTCAGATGAACGCCGGGGATCATCTGGACAGCGTTGGCGATGCCGGAGATACAGAGCAGCAGTAACCAGACGATACCGGTCGCAAAGACACCCTGGAGCACAAAAATACAACCGTAAAGCGCGACCAGGAAATAGACATCCCAGCCCGACGAACGACGGATTTTAAAGCGGCTATTCAAATCACGGCTGGTGTACCAGTAACCACTGACCATCAACACCATAAATATTGCGGTACCCACCTCACACTCCCTTTAACATATTCACGTGGCGGGCGAAATCTTCCTGGACTTCCTCGCTCAGCGTGTTGACCGCGATATTGCCGTTTTCATCAATAATGATGCGCTCACCTTCTGCGATCGAGTCGTTGATATCCTGACGGGTCATGATCTGCAGGAACTTCTCGGGACTGGCAAAGACCGACTTAACAAATTTAAACATAGCGATCCCATTGTTGGCCTGAAAGTTGAAGTATGTGATGGAATCCACACTCTCGCCTGTTTAATTTCAGGTGAAATTTCTTAAAATCAATTAATTAGCGAAGCGGTATCTATCCAGCTTGAGCTGCTTTTCGCTGAAATCTTCAACGTAACCAGCAGCCTGCCGTAGCAGCATTGTATTTTTACCCGTCTGGTGTGCGACAACGTTAAAGCGCCTCTCCGCCGGAAAGCGCTAAGCTCAATGGTTAGCCCTTTTCTGTCACCCTGTCTGAAACGCATCGAGGAAGGTTTGCATGAAATTACGAAAACTGGGCCGTACCGGTCAGCGCGTCTCTGAAATTGGCTTTGGCGCATGGGCCATTGGCGGAACCTGGGGAGAAGTGAGCATAGAGGATGCCAAAGCCGCGCTGAACGCCGCGCTGGATGCGGGCATCACCTTTATTGATACCGCCGATGTCTATGGCGATGGCCGTTCCGAAAAGATTATCGCAGAGGTACTGAATCAGCGCGGCGGAGAACGCCCGTTTGTCGCCACCAAGCTGGGGCGTCGCCTTTCACCGCACGTGGCAGAAGGCTACAACGCCGAAAATCTCAACGCCTTTATCGATCGTTCACGGGAAAATCTGCAGACTGAGACGCTGGATTTGGTGCAGCTGCACTGCCCGCCGACCGAGGTCTATTACAACCCGGATGTGTTTGCGGTGATGGATGAGATGGTGGCGGCCGGTAAAATCCGTCACTACGGCGTTTCCGTTGAGAAAGTCGAAGAAGGCCTGAAGGCACTGGAATTTCCCAACGTCTCGTCGATTCAGCTGATCTACAACATTTTCCGCCAGCGTCCGGCAGAACTGTTGCTGCGTGAGGCGAAACGCCGTGATGTGGCGATTATCGCCCGCGTACCGCTGGCGTCAGGCCTGTTGACCGGCAAAATGCGTGCCGACAGCGTGTTTGCCGCTGACGACCATCGCACCTTTAACCGTAATGGTGAAGCGTTTGATAAGGGCGAGACTTTCTCCGGCGTGCCGTATGAAGTGGCGCTGGAAGCGGTTGAGGAGATTCGCCGCTTTGTGACGGGCGACACCACCATGGCGCTGTTTGCGCTGCGCTGGATCCTGATGAACGAGGATGTCAGCGTGGTCATCCCTGGCGCAAAAAACCGTGAACAGGCTGAAGCCAATGCCCGCGCCAGCGATGTCGATGCGCTCTCTGAGGAGACGATGGCGGCGCTGAAGCAGATCTATCAGGAGAAGATCGCGCCTCACGTGCATCAGCGCTGGTAAACGCGCGTTACAACGCCTGGGCACAGGCCCAGGCAGAACTCCACGCCCACTGGAAGTTATAGCCACCCAGCCAGCCGGTGACATCGGCTACTTCGCCAATAAAGTAAAGCCCCGGCACTGCACGCGCCTCCATCGTTTTTGAGGAGAGCTGCGTCGTATCCACGCCACCCAGCGTCACTTCGGCCGTACGATAGCCCTCTGTGCCGTTTGGCTGGATGCGCCAGGCGTGCAGCGTCTGCGCCAGTTCGGTTTGCTGTCTGCTGTTGAGCTGCTTCAGGGTGATATCCGGCACCACCTTCAGCCCCTGTAAGACTTCCACCAGACGCTTCGGCAGAATTTTCGCCAGGCTGTTTTTCAGGCTGAGATTCGGATGTGCTTCACGCTGCGCCGTCAGAAACGCCTCAAGCGGCGTGGCGGGCGACAGATCGATAGTGACGAATTCACCCGGCTGCCAGTAGCTGGAGATTTGCAGCACCGCCGGACCGGACAGGCCGCGATGGGTAAAGAGCATCGCCTCTTTGAAGCGGGTGCCATCCTGCGCGTCAATCGTGGTTTCCAGCGCGACGCCTGACAGCGTCTGCAGCTGCTCCAGCAGCGGCTTGTGCAGGGTAAAGGGCACCAGCGCCGCCCGCGTCGGAAAGACGCTCAGGCCAAACTGCTCTGCAATTTTGTAGCCGAATGGCGAAGCGCCCAGGCCTGGCATCGACAGACCGCCGCTGGCGATGACCAGCTTCTCCGCCTGAACCGTACTGCCGTTGAGCTGCAGGGTGTAGCCGCTTTCATCGCGCGCCACGCTGAGCACTTCACTGCGCAGCCGCAGGGTGACATTGCCCTTGTCACACTCGACCAGCAGCAGATCGACAATCTGCTGAGCCGAGTCATCACAGAAGAGCTGACCCAGGGTTTTCTCATGCCAGGCAATCCCGTGACGATTGACCAGATCGATAAAATCCCACTGGGTATAACGCGCCAGCGCCGATTTACAGAAGTGAGGATTGTGCGACAGATAGGCCGCTGGTTCGGTATAGAGATTGGTGAAGTTGCAGCGGCCACCGCCAGACATCAGAATCTTGCGTCCCGGCTTTTTGCCGTTATCCAGCAGTAACACCCGGCGACCTCGCTGTCCGGCCTGGGCGGCACAGAACAGCCCGGCGGCGCCGGCACCAATGATGATAACGTCAAACTGTTCCACTGCGGTTCACTCACTTAACTGGAAAGGCGCAGATTGTAGTGATCTGCTCATCGAGACGCCAGCGTCAAAAAATTGCCGTAAATGTGTCATATTGTATCTGCTTAATATCTAACCCTTTTTAGCTGAGTTACCCTTCAGCTTTACGACGAAAGGTCAAATTAACGCTATATTTTCCTTTCCCATACAGCACGTTGTCGCGGATAATGCGCCGCGTTCATGTCCTCCAAAAATGGCGTAACGTTTATGCTACATCTGTTTGCTGGTCTAGACCTCAGTACTAGCCTGTTATTGGTTCTTGCCCTGCTGTTTGTATTGTTTTACGAAGCGATCAACGGTTTCCACGACACGGCCAACGCAGTTGCGACGGTCATCTATACGCGTGCCATGCGTGCCCAGCTTGCTGTGGTGATGGCGGGTGTATTCAACTTCCTTGGCGTGCTACTCGGTGGATTGAGTGTCGCTTACGCTATTGTTCATATGCTTCCCACCGATCTGTTGTTAAATGTTGGATCGGCTCACGGTCTCGCCATGGTGTTTTCTATGCTGCTGGCGGCGATTATCTGGAACCTCGGCACCTGGTATCTCGGTCTGCCGGCCTCCAGCTCCCATACGCTGATCGGCGCCATTATCGGTATCGGTCTGACCAACGCCCTGATGAGCGGAACCTCGGTGGTTGATGCACTCAACATCCCGAAAGTCCTGAACATCTTCCTTTCTCTGATTCTGTCGCCGATCGTTGGCCTGGTGATCGCAGGCGGCTTAATCTTCATTCTGCGTCGCTACTGGAGCAATACCAAAAAGCGTGCGCGTATTCATATGACGCCTGCTGACCGCGAGAAGATCGACGGCAAGAAAAAGCCGCCGTTCTGGACCCGTATCGCCTTGATTGTTTCGGCCATTGGCGTGAGCTATTCGCACGGCGCGAATGACGGTCAGAAAGGCATCGGCCTGATCATGCTGGTCCTGATTGGTGTGGCTCCGGCCGGTTTCGTGGTGAATATGAATGCCTCCGGTTATGACATCACGCGTACCCGCGATGCGGTCAATCACCTGGAGCAGTATTACCAGCAGCATAACGCCTCGCTGACCCACATCATCCAGATGGCACCGCCTAAGCTGCCAACGCCGGAAGAAGTGCCAGCGACCAGTCCGCAGGAGTTCCACTGTGACAGCGCGCGCGCACTGCAGGCCGTTCAGCGTGCTCAGGTGTTACTGAATAATCTGCAGAGCTACGACCAGCTGACGGTTGATCAGCGCGGTCAGATGCGTCGTCTGCTGCTGTGTATCTCAGATACCGCCGATAAAGCGGCCCGTCTGGAAGAGACCTCACCAGATGACAAGCGCTTCCTCAATAAGCTGAAAAGCGATCTGCTTGGCACCATCGAGTATGCGCCGATCTGGATTATTGTGGCCGTCGCGCTGGCGCTGGGCATTGGCACCATGATTGGCTGGCGTCGTGTTGCCACCACCATTGGTGAGAAGATTGGTAAAAAAGGCATGACCTATGCACAGGGCATGTCAGCACAGGTAACAGCAGCGCTGTCGATTGGCGTCGCCAGCTATACCGGCATGCCCGTCTCCACAACGCACATCCTCTCTTCATCGGTAGCCGGTACTATGCTGGTTGACGGTGGCGGACTGCAGAGTCGGACCATCAAGAATATCGCCATGGCGTGGATCTTCACCCTGCCGGTCTGTATTCTGCTGTCAGGTTCGCTCTACTGGATTGCCTTAAAACTGGTGTGATGCCAGCTAAAAAAGGGCGACGCAAGTCGCCCTTTTTTAATGCCAGATCGCCAGCGCCACCAGACTGATCACTACCAGTCCGCACAGCGCACTGGTCAGAAGAAACTGCCCCCGCACCCGCTCGCATCGCCGGATAAACTCATCGTCATGATGATCAAGATAGCGCTTTGCCCAGATATAGGTGACCAGCCGTACCTGCTTGCTCGGCTGACCGTGAGAGGTGAAGAATCCCGCCCCATCGACATACTGATACAGCAGCGGATCACAACCCCGTAATACCGCCAGCAGCGCACGCAGCGATGAAAAATAGCGCGCCATATTCACGATACATACCACACAAAGAGCCCAAAAAAGCGCAATAGTGCTGATCATATTCTCCCCCTCCCGGCTGGCATCGCAGCAACAGATCCAGCGTCAGACACCGTATCCGCCTGCAGAAAAAACCAGCCACTGAATCACCGGACTGCGAAAATTTTCGACCCCCTGAGCGGCTGCGAACCGGACCGCCTTTTTTCAGTGTAGGAGAATTCTTTACATTTTTTCCAACGATGATTTTCGTTCAGCGCGAGTAAATCTGGCATAGCCTTGATCTTATTCATAAGCCAGACGGCAACAGCAGCATTTGCAGTGAGAGAAGGCTATACTCAGAACATAACAACATCATCACCTGCAACGCAGGTAGACACTTTGGTGGCGCTCATCGCCCGCTCGCGCAAAGGATTTCGCTAAGCTGTGACGCGGCAGGAACACCGGATGCCATCCTTAATCTCGTGAAAGGAGTTTTATCATGGCTTATAAACACATCCTGATTGCAGTAGACCTTTCTCCCGAAAGTCAGTTGCTGGTGGATAAGGCCGTCTCGCTGGCTCGTCCGTACGATGCCAGAATTTCCCTGATTCACGTTGATGTGAATTACTCCGACCTTTACACCGGCCTGATTGATGTCAACTTAGGGGATATGCAGAAGCGCATCTCTGAAGAGACGCATGCGGCACTGAAAGGATTATCAGATGCTGCGGGCTATCCGATCAGTGAGACACTGAGCGGCAGTGGCGACCTCGGCCAGGTGCTGGTTGATGCGATCAAAAAATATGACGTTGATTTGGTGGTGTGTGGTCATCACCAGGATTTCTGGAGCAAGCTGATGTCTTCAGCCCGTCAGTTGATCAACACCGTGCACATCGACATGCTGATTGTGCCGCTGCGCGATGAAGATGAAGAGTAACCGCTGTTATTAAAGCCGGTGTAAGCCGGCTTTTTATCGGGATGAATATATTTACGCTTTATTCTGGCCCGCGATTTAAGTTCCTGATTCCCGGGCAACGCCATCGGAATCTATTTTTATTTATAAACCTATCCTCCAGGCTGTCTTTACACAAAACTAAATATCCGCTGCTTTATCATTTCTGATCTCCGTTTATATTACTTCCTTTTAGCGCTGTAATTACCGTCCCATACATAATTTCAAAGCCATTGTTACATTGCTCATTCATCCAGTCGCTAATGATAGAAATTTTATTAATAGCAAAGGGTAATTTATCAAAATCTTACTATAGGAAAAGGTTAATTCATCCGTTATCTTTCGCTCGCTTATCTGCTGCGCAGGCAACGGATAAAGCAGAATAATGATCCCCATTATTTAAAAAACCAATAAGGATATTAAAAATGAGAGAAATCAACCAGACAGAAATTGCTTCAGTTAGCGGCGCGGGCCTGACTGAATTTCTGGGTGAGGTTAATACCGCACTGACTGAAGTGTCCGGCTTATTTGACACCACCGTCGCATCAATCAAGGAAAGCACTGATCTGGGCCAGACTCTGGGCCTGACCTACAAGGCCATTGGCCTGAACTTCGCCAAAAGCTTCCTGAATGCATTTTCAGGCTTCCTGACTACATTAGCCGCCTGACCGAATCAGTAGCACCGTATTAACGCGACAACGCGCATGCGGATAATTAAAGCCTGCCTGATAATAAATTTCAGACAGGCTTTTTATTGAGCGCAATATGATAAACCGTTCGCTTTCAGAGTACATATGCGTTCATAACCGGCAGAGAAATTATCATGACCTGAAGTGACTGCTTCAGCTTGATAATTACCTAACGCGTACTGACCAGCGGCGGATAAATATCAAAGCGATGGCTTTTGGTTACCACAGCCGCCTGCGTCACGACACCCGCCAGCGGCGGTGCATAGTCTGGCCGTTTGACCACGATACGTTTCTTCGCCAGCCATCGGGCCGGTTCCAGTAGCGCATCCGCATCTTCATCCGGACCGACCAGCGACTGAAAGACCCGCATCTCTTTTTTCACCAGCGCACTTTTCTGGCGATGGGGATACATCGGGTCAAGATAGACCACATCCGGCTGCGGCGTAATCTCGCCCAGCGCCTGTGCACTGGCTGCATGAATCAGCGTCAGGCGTTCGCGCAGCCAGGGGCCAATTTCCACATCCTGATAACCGCGCTGCAGGCCATCTTCCAGCAGTGCAGCCACGACCGGATGGCGCTCCAGCATCCGCACCCGGCAGCCGAGTGCGGCCAGCACAAACGCATCACGCCCCAGTCCGGCCGTCGCATCGACCACATCCGGCAGATAGCCGCCTTTAATGCCGACCGCTTTGGCGACAGCTTCGCCACGTCCACCGCCGAAGCGACGGCGATGCGCCATTGCTCCGGTGACGAAATCAACAAAAATACCACCCAGCTTTGGCTCATCACGCTTGCGCAGCTCAAGGTGCGTCGGCGTCTGCACCAGTGCCAGCAGCGCGTCTTCGTCGTGCTCCAGCTGCCAGCGCTGCGCTAAACGTGATAAGGCGCCGTCTCCGGCGCCTGATTCATCGAGCAAACAGATTTTCACGAACCGACTTATCCCTGAATGCCGTAATGTTCCAGCATCGCATCAAGCTGCGGCTCACGGCCACGGAAGCGTTTGAACAGCTCCATCGGCTCCTCAGAACCGCCACGTGTCAGGATGTTATCCAGGAACGACTGACCGGTTTCACGGTTGAAGATGCCCTCTTCTTCAAAGCGGGAGTAAGCATCTGCCGCCAGCACATCTGCCCACAGATAACTGTAGTAACCCGCCGCATAGCCACCGGCAAAGATATGGCTGAAAGCGTGTGGGAAACGGCCCCACTCCGGACTCGGAACAACCGCTACGCGGCTTTTCACTTCGCGCAGGGTTTCCAGAATCTGCGCGCCTTTCTCCGGATTAAACTCGGTATGCAGACGGAAATCGAACAGGCCGAACTCCAGCTGACGCAGGATAAACAGCGCGGCCTGGTAGTTCTTGGCGGCCAGCATTTTATCCAGCAACGCTTTCGGCAGCGGTTCACCGGTCTCAAAGTGACCCGAGATAAACGCCAGCGCATCCGGTTCCCAGCACCAGTTTTCCATGAACTGGCTTGGCAGTTCGACCGCATCCCACGGCACACCGCTGATACCGGAAACGCCAGGCGCTTCGATGCGGGTCAGCATGTGGTGCAGGCCGTGACCAAACTCATGGAACAGGGTAATCACTTCGTCATGGGTGAAGAGCGCAGGTTTGCCTTTCACCGGACGGTTAAAGTTACAGGTCAGGTAAGCAACGGGCTTCTGCAGGCTGCCATCGGCTTTACGCATCTGGCCCACGCAGTCATCCATCCAGGCACCACCACGTTTGTGCTCGCGGGCGTAGAGGTCGAGATAGAAGCTGCCGCGCAGTTCACCGGTTTCATCAAACAGATCGAAGAACTTCACGTCAGGATGATAAACCTCAACGTCGGTACGCTGCTTCGCAGTGATACCGTAAATGCGTTTCACCACTTCGAACAGACCGGCGACCGCGCGCGCTTCCGGGAAGTAAGGGCGCAACTGCTCATCGCTGATGGTGTAGAGATGCTGCTTCTGCTTTTCACCGTAATAAGTGAGATCCCAAGGATTCAGCTGCTCAACGCCATGCTCTTTCTGCGCGAAAGCGCGCAGCTGCTCCAGCTCTTTTTCACCCTGCGGACGCGCACGTTCAGCCAGGTCATTAAGGAAGTCGATGACCTGAGAGGGGCTTTGCGCCATTTTGGTCGCCAGCGATTTATCCGCGTAGGAGTCGAAGCCCAGCAGCTGAGCCAGCTCGTGACGCAGCGCCAGTTCTTCCGCCATGATGGGGCCATTGTCCCATTTACCGGCGTTCGGTCCCTGATCGGAGGCGCGTGTCGCATAGGCGCGATACATCTCTTCGCGCAGCGCCGCGTTGTCGCAGTAGGTCATGACTGGCAGGTAGCTTGGAATATCCAGCGTCAGCAGCCAGCCTTCCTGCTCTTTAGCTTCAGCCTGGGCTTTTGCCGCCGCCAGTGCGCTTTCCGGCATACCGGCCAGCTCGCTTTCATCGGTGATCAGCTTGCTCCAGCCCATAGTGGCATCGAGCACGTTGTTGCTGTAAGCCGAACCCAGCTCAGAGAGGCGCGCGGCGATTTCACCATAGCGCTGCTGTTTATCTTTTGGCAGACCAATACCGGAGAGTTCGAAATCACGCAGGGCGTTATCAACCGCTTTCTTCTGCGCCAGATCCAGTGCCGCGTATTGATCGCCCTCTTTCAGGTTGCGATACGCCTGATACAGCCCTTCATGCTGACCGACCCAGGTGCTGTATTCGGAGAGCAGCGGCAGCGTCTGTTCATAAGCTTCACGCAGCTCCGGGCTGTTTTTTACCGAATTAAGATGGCTGACCGGGGAGAATATACGGCTCAGGCGATCGTCGGTTTCCGCCAGCGGCTGAACCAGGTTATCCCAGGTATAGGGCGCACCCTGCGCCACAACTTTTTCGACTTCTGCGCGGCATTGGCTCAGCACTTCCGTCACGGCAGGCACCACATGTTCAGGCTGGATGGCAGAAAAAGGGGGAAGCGTAAAAGATGTCAGTAGCGGATTGGTCATAGCGCAGTCCTTTATCGATGTATGGGGCGCAGCGGGTCGCGCAACGCAATCTAAGTAACATGCGGCTTAGTGTAGTGAAAATCAATGGGGGTCAGGATGAGGTGGGGAAGAAACACGCGAATGGCTACCCGAAAGCCCGCTGCTTTTAAACCATGACAGCGATTATGGCGGGCGCGTCGGGCAGCTTTCTGCGTTTGCATGCGTGTAACAGGATGCCGCGCCCTGTCATCCCGATTTGTTATCACGCTTCTGGCCCATCGCCAGGCCATCCCTGATATAATCGCGGATTCTCATGCTTTTCCTGCGTCGGTTGCTGTGCGTCGTTCTGTGGGTAATACGTGAGGTAATAATTGGTATAAATTGATTTTCCATCAATTAAAACCTTATACATTCAACAGGATAAACAATGCTGAGTTATCGCCATAGCTTCCATGCGGGCAACCACGCCGACGTGCTGAAGCATACCGTTCTGAGCCTGATCATCACGGCGCTGAAAGAGAAAGAGAAACCGTTTTTCTACCTGGATACCCATGCGGGTGCAGGTCGCTACCAGTTGAGCGGCGAGCACGCCGAGCGTACCGGTGAATATCTGGAAGGCATCTCGCGCATCTGGCAACAGCCCGATGCACCGGAACTGCTGCAACCCTATTTTGACGCGATCGGTGCGCTGAATCGTGGCCCCTCGCTGCGCTACTATCCGGGTTCCCCGCTGATTGCCCGTCATCTGCTGCGTGAAGATGACCGACTGCAACTCACCGAGCTGCACTCCAGCGACTATCCGCTGCTGCGCAATGAATTCAGCAAAGATAACCGCGCGCGCGTCGACCGTGCCGACGGTTATCAGCAGTTGAAATCGAAACTGCCACCGCCGTCGCGTCGCGGTCTGGTGCTGATTGACCCGCCTTATGAGATGAAAAGCGACTACCAGGCGGTGGTGAAAGGCATTCAGGAAGGCCATAAACGGTTTGGCACCGGCGTCTTTGCGCTGTGGTATCCGGTGGTGTTGCGTCAGCAGATCAAACACATGCTGCGCGACCTGGAAGCAACCGGCATCCGCAATATCCTGCAGATCGAACTGGCCGCCCGTCCGGACAGCGATCAGCGCGGCATGACCGCCTCCGGCATGATCGTGATTAACCCGCCGTGGAAGCTGGCCCAGCAGATGAATACTCTGCTGCCATGGCTGCACAAAAAACTGGTTCCGGCTGGTACCGGTCACTTCGTGGTGAACCAGATCGTTCCTGAATAAAACGATTATGTGGATTCTGCTGGCAGGCGCACTGGGCGCGCTGCAACCCGCCCGGCGGCTGGCGCTACTGTTGTTAGCGCTCGCCGCGCTGCTGGGGTTTTATCACGACGTCCTGACGTGGCCGGTGCTGCCACTGCTGGCCGGGATTGCGGCACTGGTCGCGCTGCGCCGCTTTGACCCAATCCGTTCCCGGCAGCATATTCTGAGTGAAGCGTTGCTGGTGCTGATGTCGCTGGGATTGTTCCTCCATCTTTTTCCGGGCTTTCACAATCCCCTCGTCGTCGATGAGGTAAAGGCAGGCGCACAGAGCCTGCCATTCAGTTTCTCCTTCAACTTCGATAAAGCGCTGATCCCCTTTGTACTGCTGGCCTGCCTGCCCACGCTGTTCCGCGCCCGCGCCTGCCCGCCACGTTATCCGTGGATCGCTGCGCTGGCATTAATCGCCGCCGTGCCGCTGCTGCTGGGTAGCGCCGTGCTGCTGGGCGGCCTGGCCGTGGAGCCTCATTTTCCGCCCTGGCTGCCCGTGTTTATGCTGGCGAACCTGTTCTTTGTCTCACTGACCGAAGAGGCGCTGTTCCGCGGCTATCTGCAACAGCGGCTGAGGGATGCGCTGGGCGGGATGCCCGCGCTGGTAATCAGCGCGCTGGTGTTCGGGCTGGCGCATGCAACCGGCGGCGTGCTGCTGGTGGTTTTCGCGACGCTGGCCGGGCTGCTTTATGGTCTGGCGTGGCACTGGAGCGGCCGCTTATGGCTGGCGACCGCCCTGCACTTCGCTCTGAATATTACCCATCTGCTGCTGTTTACCTATCCGGCTCTGCATCACTAAACCGTAAATACCGCCAGGTCCGAGGCCAGCTCGGTGCAGGGGAAAATGGTCTGGCACTCCGCCAGCAGGCGGCTCATGTCCTTTGCCAGATAGCGGGAGCTGAAATGGGTGGCGATCATCCGCTTTGCCCCGGCACGCTTTGCCACCTCCGCCGCCTGCAGGGTTGTGGAGTGCCCGCGCCCGTTGGCTTTCTCCATCATCGCCGCCTCCAGCGTGGTTTCATGCACCATCAGGTCAACATCTGCCGCCAGTTGCAGCGCGACCTCCGTGGGTGCCGTATCGCCAAAGATGGCCAGCTTTTTGCCGGGTGTCGCCGGGCCAAGGTAGTCAGCCCCGTTGACCACCCGCCCATCCTCCAGCGTCACACATTCTCCCTGCTTCAGCTGCTGGAACCACGGTCCGCGGGGCACCCCTTCGGCTTTCAGCCGCCCGGCATCCAGCAGGCCGGGTTTGTCGTGCTGTTCAATGCGATAGCCATAGCACTCCACCGGATGGCTCAGCGGCCAGGCACTGATACGAAACTCACCGTCATCCAGCGTCCAGCCCGCCTCAATTTCAACGATGTTCAGCAGATAGTCGGTATAGGAGCCGCTGATCGACAGCGCCGTCTCAACAAAGGTCTTTAATCCTCTGGGCCCATAAACCGTCATCGGTGAGGTCAGTCCGGCCATAGACCGGCTGGTGAGTAAGCCCGGCAGCCCAAAAATATGATCGCCATGCAGATGGGTAATAAAAATCTTTTCCAGCTTGCCCGGTTTCAGGCTGGAGCGCATAAACTGTAACTGTGTGCCCTCGCCGCAGTCGAACAGCCAGGTTTCACCACTCAGCGCACGGGTAAAAGCAATGGAGGTCACGTTGCGTTGCAGACTGGGAGCACCGCCGCCGGTGCCAAGAAAAGTAAGGTGCATGGTATGCTTCCCTGTAAGCGAGTGAAAAAACAGAACCCTATTACAATCATAGGCGCAAACTTTGCGTCATTTCGACCCGCAGCGTTACACTCAACCCCAATTTTTTATGCAACCGGATGGATACTTCAATGACCCGACATTTCGACTATCTCGCCATTGGCGGCGGCAGCGGCGGCATCGCCTCGATTAACCGTGCGGCTATGTATGGCCAGAAATGCGCCCTGATTGAAGCAAAAGAGCTGGGTGGCACCTGCGTGAACGTAGGTTGCGTGCCGAAAAAAATCATGTGGCACGCCGCGCAAATCGCCGAAGCTATCCATCTCTACGGGCCAGATTATGGCTTCGACACCACCGTCAATCGCTTCGACTGGGCCACGCTGGTCAAAAACCGCAGCGCCTATATCGATCGCATCCACAGCTCTTATGACAACGTGCTGGGTAAAAACAAAGTAGAAGTGATCAAAGGCTTTGCCCGCTTTGTCGATGCGCACAGCGTTGAGGTCAACGGCGAGATTATTACGGCTAACCACATTCTGATCGCCACTGGCGGTCGCCCGGTTCACCCTTCTATTCCGGGTGCGGAGTACGGCATCGATTCTGACGGCTTTTTCGAGCTGGACGCGCTGCCTAAACGCACCGCGGTTGTCGGCGCGGGCTACATCGCGGTCGAACTGGCGGGCGTGGTGAATGCGCTGGGATCGGAAACCCACCTGTTCGTGCGTAAACACGCGCCGCTGCGCAGCTTCGACCCGCTGCTCACCGAGACGCTGGTCGAAGTGATGAACACTGAAGGCCCGGCGCTGCACACCGAAGCCATTCCTAAGGCTGTGATCAAAAACAGCGATGGCAGCCTGACGCTGCAGCTGGAAAATGGCAGCGACTATACTGTGGATTGCCTTGTCTGGGCGATTGGCCGTGAGCCTGAAACGGACAACCTCAATATTCAGGCTGCGGGCGTGGCGCTGAACGATAAAGGCTATATCAGCGTCGATAAATTCCAGAACACCAATGTGTCAGGCGTCTACGCTGTGGGCGACAACACCGGTGCGGTTGAGCTGACGCCGGTTGCGGTGGCCGCGGGCCGTCGTCTCTCTGAGCGTCTGTTTAACAACAAGCCGGACGAGCATCTGGATTACAGCAACGTGCCGACCGTGGTGTTCAGCCATCCGCCGATTGGCACCGTAGGATTGACCGAGCCGCAGGCGCGCGAACAGTATGGTGATGACCAGGTGAAGGTTTATAAATCGTCGTTTACCGCGATGTACACCGCGGTCACCCAGCATCGTCAGCCGTGCCGCATGAAGCTGGTCTGTGTGGGTGCCGATGAGAAGATCGTCGGCATTCACGGCATCGGATTCGGTATGGATGAGATGCTGCAGGGCTTCGCCGTGGCGCTGAAAATGGGCGCGACCAAGAAAGACTTCGATAACACCGTGGCGATCCACCCGACCGCAGCGGAAGAGTTTGTGACGATGCGTTAACCCGCACCGGGCTTCGGAAACAAAACAGGCGACTTAAGGTCGCCTGTTTTTTTATACCGCATTCACATCCGCTTTCTGACTGTGCAGTGCAGAACCGCGTCAGTGCAACTTAGCTTACGCGATCCAGCCAGCGTACATACGCCTGATCCCACAACGCCGCAGGCGTTCCCGCTTTACCAAGACCGAATCCATGTCCGCCTTTGCTGATCTGAATCAGCTCAACCGGCACGCGGTTACGGCGACAGGTGTCGCGCATCAGTTCGGTGTTAAACGGATTGGAGGTGTGATCGTCCTCGGCCTGCGCCAGAAACGTCGGCGGATATTGCCGGGTCACGAAGTTCTGCACTGACCAGTTCGCCTCATCCTGCGGCGTGGCATTTTTGCCGACCATCATCAGATGCGTGTTGGTGTGCTGATAAGGCGCTTCCAGGGTGATGACCGGATAGATCAGGCCGACGCTATCGACTTTCGGCACCACTTCATCCAGCGGATCGATGGCCGGATAAGATTCAAAGTCTGGCCGCGCCGCCGCCAGCCCCAGCAGATGTCCGCCTGCCGAGAAGCCCAGCACATGCACCTTACGCTCAAAAGAGCGCACCAGCCGGATGGCGCGCTGCGCATCCTGCAAGGGGGCCAGCCGCCCCGCCTGCCACTTCTCATGCGGTAACCGGTAGCTGAGCACATAAGCGGTATAGCCACTGGCGTTCAGCCAGCGCGCCACCGGCCAGGCTTCACGTCCCATGCCGATCCAGCGATAACCGCCGCCAGCGGCGATTAATACCGCTTCGCCATTGGGATTTTCCGGTTTAAAGCGCTGAATCGCCGGGCTGACGATATTTGACCAGGAACCGCTGCTGTTAATATGCAACTGGCCGGATGGGCCGCCGCCGCCGGGCGGATCGTCCGGCCAGAGGGGAATAATGTCATCACGGGCAAATAATTTGCCGGTGGTCATGGAGAGCCCGAGCGCTCCCGTGCCGAGAATAAAGCGTCGACGCGTAATCATAATGCCTGTTGTGTGATGCCAGAGTAATGAGCAAGCCATTGCGGCAGGCTACCGAAGAATGAACAGATGCAAGTCTGGTGCCATGGATGGCGATTATGTACGCAATGGCCCCTGAAAAGCCATAAAAAAACGCGCCCGTCAGGCGCGTTATTATCTTATCCGGCGGGCTTAATCTTCCTGCTGGAATTGTGCCATCACGGCCTGTTCACACTGCTGTTCGTTGACGCGCAGTTTGGCCCGCTCATCGTCGCCAAGTTGCAGCCAGGCACTGGCCACTTCACGCGCAGACTCTTCATCAAATTCCGGCTGATTCATCGCCGATGGTGACTGGCCGCCCGCCACGGTCGATTTCATTTGCTCGACATAGTGATCCGCCGTGGCGACTTTTTTCTCACCGCTGACAATGTGGCACAACTGGCTGGCATAGATATTCTGTTCAGTATCAGCGTCATCCGCTGCCAGCGCGCTGCCGGAGGCAAGGAGGCTTAGCAGCACTATCTGAGTCACTTTCATTTTTAACTCCTGTTCGTTCGGGTTAAACCTTGCGCTGAAGGGCTTCGAGGCGCCTCTGACGCCAGTTCAGCAGCGGCGTCACCGTGGTGCCGTGAACCACCACGCTGCAGACCACCAGCGTTAACGCTATATTCGTCATAATTTCCATCTGCGGGCCTTGCATACCGTGCGTCCAGGCATAGGCGATGTAGTTCAGGCTACCAATCCCCCGGATGCCCAGCCAGCCGATCAGCAGGCGCTGCCCCAGCGGCAGTCCGGCGCGCAGCGTCACCAGCCAGACGGCCAGCGGTCGTACTACGGCAAACAGCACCAGGCCAATCAGCACGCCGTAGATGTTCCAGTGCTGCGCCAGTGTGACGCCCAGCACCACCATCATGCCAGCCGCCAGTAAACGTTCAATAGTATCGCCAAAAGAGAGCGCGTCGCCTACTACAAACCCAATCGACTTCACCATATTGTTGTTGCCCTGATGCGCCAGGCGTATGTTGGGATTCACCAGCGCCTCAGAGGGCAACACGCGCTCATCGTCAGAGAGATCGTCCGGCTGATGGCGACGGAACACGCCCAGCTCGGCGCGGCGTAATCCCAGTCCTGCGGCAAAGGCGGCCAGGAAACCGGAGGCGCCCAGCCCTTCTACCAGTGAATAACTGAGGGCTATCAGCGCCAGCGCCAGAAAATCATTGGGTGCGACGTCGCCATTGGCATTGCGCAGTCGGGTCGCCAGCAGGCCGATCAACTGCCCTAGCACATAACCAATAGTCAAACCGCCGCCAATCGCCCAGAGCACCTCGACCGCCCCCCAGTGGGCCAGCATCGCACCATTCAGGCTCTCGCCATTGAACAGCAGCAGCGCCAGTATCAGCAGCGGCAGCGCGGAGCCATCGTTCATGCCCGCTTCGCTGGAGATCGCCACGCGCAGCGAATCATCATCCTGCGCATCGTTGACCGAGATTAAGCTCGCCAGCACCGGATCGGTCGGCGCCACTATCGCACCAAATGCCAGCGCAATCGGCCAGTCTAATCCCACCAGGAAATGCGCCAGCAGGGTCATCGCGGCGACGGTGAACAGCATGGCAGGAAACGCCAGTTTCAGCCCGGTTTGCCAGCAGTTATTCTGCAGTGGCAGACGCAGCTTAAGTCCGGTGATAAACAGCGAGGCCGCCATGGTGATTTCGGTGATATGGGCCACCGCTTCGGAATGGGTCACGATATCGACGTGGATGAGGTCAAATCCCCAGGGGCCGCAGAGAATGCCCGCAATCAGAAACAGACCAAATGAGGTAACTGGCCCCCGGTGAATCCAACCGGCAGCCAGCGACATCAGCAGCAAGAGGCCGCCCGTCGCTGCTGTCCAGGCTAAAAAGTTCATAACACTCCAGAATATTTCGGGTTTATGAATAAGCCTGGCACATTTTTTGACGGGCGCGATGTCAGTTTTTCAGGTGACGACTGGCGAAGCGAACCGCCAGCGCGGCGGCACCGGCCAGGGTGGCGAGCGCAACCACGCCATTCCAGCCCCAGTGCGCCAGCGCCAGACTCCCCACTGCCGCACCGGTAGCCATACCGATAAACACCACGGTAAACAGCAGCGCATTCAGGCGGCTGCGCGCTTCGGGTGCCAGGCCATAGACCAGTGTCTGATGCGCCACCAGCGTGGCCTGCACCCCTAAATCAAAGCCGATGGTGCAGAGGACAATCAGCGCCAGCTGCGCGGGCATGGGCAGCAGCGGCAGCAGAAACATCAGTGCAAAAGAGATCGTCACCAGCGCGGCACCGGCCTGCGTAACCCTTGCCGGGCCAATGCGGTCAGCGAAACTGCCCGCCAGCGGGGCTGCCATGGCACCTGCTGCACCGGCTAAACCAAAGGCACCGGCCACCGCACTGTCCAGATGAAAGCGGTCGCTGAGCATCAACGCCAGCGTTGACCAGAAGGCGCTGAAGGCGACAGAAAGCAGACCCTGAGCCAGCGCAGCCCGGCGCAGCGTCTGATGGTGACGCCACAGATGCACCAGCGACAGCAACAGGCGCGGATAGCTCACCGAAGAGCCCGGCGCGAAGCGCGGCAACACCCGCCACAGCGTCAGCGTAATCAGCAGCACCGCCAGGGCGGCGATCATATACATGGTGCGCCAGCCGAAATACTCTGCCACCACCCCGCTGACCACCCGCGACAGTAGGATGCCCACCAGCAGCCCGGTCATCACCGTGCCGACTGTTTTACCCCGGCTGCGTTCCGGCGCCAGCGCCGCCGACGCGGGCACAATGTCCTGCGCCACGGTGGCGGTCAGCCCGGTGATAAAACTGGCAACCAGCAGCGCGCTGAGTCCGCCGGAAAAACCACACAGCAACAGCGCCGCGACCAGCAGTAACCCTTTGATAAAGATAATGGTGCGACGATCATGACGATCGCCCAGCGGGGCCAGCAGCAGAATACCCAGCGCATAGCCCGCCTGGGTCAGCATCGGCACCATGCCGACTGCGCCGATACCCGCATTAAACTGCTTACTGATGATATCCAGCATCGGCTGGCTGTAGTAAATCGATGCGACGCTGAGCCCGGCTCCGGCGGCCAGGGTAAACACCAGCGGTGTGGAGAGCGATTCATTTTGCGTCTGAGTCTGTATGGCTGACATGCTGTAATCCTCATCATTTCGTCACATCATTAAAGCGCATCACGGTTATACGCGGTAGACTGACATCAGGCAAAACCGTTATGCGTGGTACGTATGAACAACCCTAACAGCAGCGATCGCATCGACCTGATGCAGACGTTTATCCGTATTGTCGAGAGTGGCAGCTTGTCCGCCGCCGCGGCCCAGCTCGGCACGACACAGCCTACCGTCAGCCGTCGCTTGCAGACCCTGGAGCAGCGGCTGGGCCTCAAGCTGATCCTGCGCACCACCCATGCGCTGAAGCTCACCGATGATGGCGAACGCTGCTACGCCCGGGCACGGCAGCTGCTGGCGACCTGGCATGCGCTGGAAGATGAGCTGACCGGCGCCAGCGATGACCCGGTCGGTACGCTGCGGGTTCGTGCGCCGCACGCCTTTGGTCAGGATCAGCTGATCGCGCCGCTGGTGGACTATCTGCACCGCTATCCCCGCCTCAATATCGAGTGGATGCTGAATGACCGCACGCCCGACTTTATGGCGGAGAACGTGGACTGCGCCATTCAGGTCGGTGCGCCCACCGATCCTTCGGTCGTGGCGATTCTGTTAGCCGAAGTGCCACGCATTGTGGTGGCGGCCCCGCACCTGCTGGCGCAGCATCCGTCGATTGAACAGGTGGAACAGCTGCGCGATTTGCCGTGGCTGGCGCTGACCAGCTTTTACCGTAATGAAGTGGCGTTGCAGAAGATTGACGACGGCCAGCCGGTGAACCTGGCGATTACGCCCCGGCTGAGCAGCGACAGTTTATATGCGGTGCGCAAAGCGGCGCTGGCCGGGATGGGCGCGGCGATTGTCTCCTCGTGGGCGGTACAGGACGATTTAGCGGATGGCAGTCTGGTTCAGCTGATGCCCGCCTGGCAGGCCCCGCCGCTGCCGGTGTGGCTGACTTATCCCTGGGCGAGTTACTACCCGGCCAGGCTGCAACACTTTTTTGCCATGATCAAAGAGGTGATGCCGCAGCTGGCGGGCACGCGTCCGGCCTCACAGCCAGCGGGTCGTTCAGGGGGAGCAGAGCGGAAAGGGTAAAACAGGCGCCCGCCTCAGCGGGCCGCCAGAGAGGTTACTTCGGTTTTTTATCGCTGCGCGACATCTGATCCAGCCAGCCCATCACAAAGGCGGAGAGCACAAAGGTCAGGTGGATAATCACGTACCACATCAGCTTGTCGTTTTCGACGTTGCGCGCTTCCATAAACACCCGCAGCAGGTGGATCGAGGAGATGGCGACAATGGAGGCGGCGACTTTGTTTTTCAGCGAGCCGGAGTCCATCTTGCCCAGCCAGCTCAGCTTCTCTTTATCTTCGTCGATATCGAGCCTGGAGATGAAGTTCTCATAACCCGACAGCATCACCATCACCAGCAGGCCGCCAACCAGCGTCATATCCACCAGCGACAGCAGCAGCAGGATCAGATCGTTTTCCGCAATGCTGAAAATGTTGGGCAGCAGGTGGAAAATTTCCTGGAAAAATTTAATGGTCAGCGCCAGTAATCCCAGCGAAAGTCCAATGTAAACCGGGGCCAGCAACCAGCGCGATGCATACATCAGGTTTTCGGTAAAACGTTCCATACAATCCCACGAATAATCAAACAGGTCCGGGAGTATAACCGATCAACTGTGAAGTTATTTCAGCCCTTCGTCAGAAATTTCAGGGACCGGCGGCAGTGGCAGCGAGAGACGAAATGCCGCACCCCCTTCGGGTCGGTTTTCGGCCCAGATCTGACCGCCGTGGCTCTCGATAATGGTTTTACAGATTGCCAGACCCAGCCCGACGCCCGGCACCGCCGACTCTTTGTCGCCCCGCCAGAATTTATCGAATATCCGGCTTAAGTCGTCTTCGGCAATGCCCGGTCCGCTATCCCAGACCGCAATCTCCAGTCGTGATGCGGCACGCCAGGCGCGAATGCCGCGTGGTGCGCTGTTACCGGCATACTTCAGGCTGTTCTCAATCAGGTTAGTGAAAACGCGTTCCAGCAGCGTACTATCGCCTTTGATCAGCACGATATCGTCCGGCAGATCGAGCTGAACCTCATGCCCTTTCAGCGACGGTGCCATGCTGCTCAGCGCCCCGCCGATCACCTCTTCCAGCGCCAGCCACTCCTCACGCAGGTTGAGGCCACCCGACTGAATGCGCGCCATATCCAGCATATTGCTCACCAGCCGGATAGTGCTCAGCGTCTGCTCGCGGATCTGGCTGGCCTGCGGCACATATTTTGAGTTGTCGCTGGCCAGATCGAGCATCAGCATTTCCGCCTGACCAAACAGCACGGTCAGCGGGGTGCGCAGGTCGTGCGACAGCGCCGACAGCAGCGCATTGCGCAGCTGTTCCCGCTCTGCCGAGAGACGGGAGGCTGCCTCGCTGTGCGACAGCGCCATCCGCTCCAGCGCATTGGCAATCAGTACCGTAAAGGTTTCCACCAGCCGCTGCTGTTCGGGGATCATCAACTGACGCAGGTTCTGCGGCTCCACCACCAGCAAACCACGGCAGTGCGCGCCACTTTTCAGCGGCAGGATCTGATAGGGCACCGCCGGTAAGGTATCGGTGCCCGCACCCGCAGGCTGGCCTTTGCTGTAACTCCATTTCGCAATCGCACGATCCGGCTCACTGGCCGGTAACGCCTCGCCCACCGGTTGCAGCTCGCCCTGCTCATCCGGCAGCAGCAGCAGGCAGCGCGCCTGTAACGTGGCATCCAGCACACGCTGGCTGGTGGCGGCAATATCCTGCGGCGTCAGCGCGCTGCCCAGCGATTTCGCCATCTCATAGAGCTGGCGCGCCCGCTGTTCGCGGTAGCGCGCCACCCGCGCCTGATAGCGCACCCCGGCCGTGAGATTGCCGACAATGACGCCCACCGCCAGCATCACGCCAAAGGTCACCAGATATTGCAGATCGGAGACCGCCACCGTGCCGGTGGGGGCCACAAAGAAGAGGTCAAAGGCGATGATGTTCATCACCGTAGCGATCACCGACGGCCAGCGGCCATAGCGCAGCGCCACGATCACGACCGCCAGCAGGTAGATCATCACACAGTTGGCGGGATCGAAATTGATCAGCACAGACTGTCCGGCTGCGGTGACGACGATGCAGAGCACCAGCGCCATCATCACGCCACGCAGCTGAATGCGCCATTTTTCACTGGTGACGCGGCCATCCGGCAGCGGATGCGGCGCATCCTTCAGCGGCTCATCCAGTGCGACGACCAGCAGGTCGAGATCGGGGCCAAGCTGACCCAGACGTTCGGCAAAACTGTCACGCCGCCAGCGCCGCTGCGGGCGACGGCCAGTGACGATTTTACCCAGGTTGTGTTCGCGGGCGTAGCCCAGCACCGCTTCCGCTTCATCCGGTTCCGAGAGCGTGGCGGTTTCTGCGCCCAGCTCCTGCGCCAGCTGTAAGGTACGCAGAATCGCCCGTCGCCGCGCTTCCGGCAGCCGGTTAAGCCGCGGCGTTTCGACATAGACCGCGTGCCATTCACTGCCGAGCCGTGCTGCCAGCCGGGCGGCGGTGCGCACCAGCTTTTCACTGCCGCTGTCGTCACCAATACAGAGCAGAATGGCATCGCGGGTGTGCCAGACGCGATCCCGTCCCTGCTGATCGCGCCAGGCGCGCATCTGGTCATCCACCCGATCGGCGGTGCGACGCAGGGCCAGCTCACGCAGGGCGAACAGGTTACCTTTGCGGAAAAAGTTTTCGATGGCGCGTTCTGCGCGGTCACCAATGTAGACTTTGCCCTCTTTCAGCCGCTGCCGCAGATCGTCGGGCGGCAGATCGACCAGCACCACTTCATCGGCGCTGTCGAAAAAGGGATCGGGCACGGTTTCGCGCACCTGAATGCCGGTGACGCCGCCGACCACATCGTTGAGGCTCTCAAGATGCTGTACGTTGACGGTGGTCAGTACATCGATGCCCGCTTCCAGCAACTCCTCAATATCCTGCCAGCGCTTGGGATGGCGCGAGCCCTGCACGTTGGTGTGCGCCAGCTCATCCATCAGGATCACCGCCGGATGGCGGGCCAGCGCAGCATCAAGATCAAACTCCGCATGACGCGAGCGGCCGGTTGCGCGCCGCGGCAGCAGGGTTAAGCCTGTCAGCAGCTGCGCGGTTTCCGGCCGGTCGTGGGTCTCTACCACGCCGATCAGCACATCCAGACCCTGCGCACGCAGCCGCTGTGCCTCCTGCAGCATGGCGTAGGTTTTGCCCACGCCCGCACAGGCACCAAAGTAAATCTTCAGCTGTCCGCGATGACTCTCGCGGTTAGCCTGCAGCAGCGCGTCGGGATCGGGACGCTGGGGTTCGTGGTTCATCGCTTCCTTTACACCATTACAGTTCGTTGAGCGCTATATTCAGCTGCAACACATTGAGGGTCGGTGTGCCGAGGAAGGGCAGCAGCGGACGATGCGTCATCTTTTCAATCAGCGCCTCGACCTGTGCCACCGGCACCTTGCGGCTGGCAGCGACACGCAGAGCCTGCCACAGTGCAGCCTGAGGCGAAATATCCGGGTCCAGCCCGCTGGCGGAAGCAGTCACCAGCTCAACCGGCACGGCGGCCGCTGCCTGGGGATTGGCGGCCCGCAGAACAGCGATGCGGTCGGCCACCGCTTTATCCAGCGCCGGGTTGCTGGCGGCCAGATTACTGCCGCCCGAGGCCAGCGGGTTATAGGCTTTATCACTGGTGGCTGAAGGACGCCCCCAGAAATAGCCGGGCTGGGTAAAGTTCTGCCCAATCAGCGCAGATCCGTGCGCCACGCCCTCCTCCTCCAGCAGCGAGCCATTGGCCTGGGCCGGAAAAAGCCACTGCGCCAGCCCGGTGGTGAGGAAAGGATAAACCACGCCGGTCACAAGCGTAAGCAACAACAACAGTAAAATTGCCGGACGTAACTGACTCATTTTTTTCTCCTCAGGCCATGCCTGAAAGCACTAACAGCAGATCGATCGCTTTGATGCCGACAAACGGCACCAGCAGGCCACCCAGACCGTAAATCAGCAGGTTGCGGCGCAGCAGCGCAGCAGCACTCAGCGGGCGGTAGCTGACGCCTTTCAGGGCCAGCGGGATCAGGAAGATAATCACCAGGGCGTTAAAGATCACTGCCGACAGAATCGCGCTGGCGGGCGAGTGCAGCTGCATCACGTTCAGCATGTTGAGCTGCGGATAGGTGGCCGCAAACGCCGCCGGAATGATGGCGAAATATTTCGCCACGTCGTTGGCGATACTGAAGGTGGTCAGGGAACCGCGCGTCATCAGCATCTGTTTACCGATGTGCACCACTTCCAGCAGCTTGGTCGGGTTCGAGTCGAGATCGACCATGTTGCCCGCCTCTTTCGCCGCCTGGGTACCGGAGTTCATCGCCACCGCCACATCCGCCTGCGCCAGGGCAGGCGCATCGTTGGTGCCGTCGCCGGTCATCGCCACTAACCGTCCTTCTGCCTGATACTGGCGGATCAGCGCCAGTTTGGCTTCCGGCGTCGCCTCTGACAGGAAGTCATCCACGCCCGCTTCCGCCGCAATGGCCGCGGCGGTCAGCGGGTTATCGCCGGTGATCATCACCGTTTTAATGCCCATTTTGCGCAGTTCGGCAAAGCGTTCTTTGATGCCGCCCTTCACGATATCTTTCAGCGCCACCACGCCCAGCACGTTCGCGCCCTCTGACACCACCAGTGGCGTGCCGCCACTGCGTGCCACCTCTTCCACCTGCGCATTGACCTCGGCAGGGAAACGGCCATGGTTCGCTTCAATATGACGACGTACCGCATCGACCGCACCCTTGCGGATCAACCGGTCCTGCACGTTTACGCCACTCATGCGGGTCTGGGCTGAGAACGGAATAAAGCTGGCGCCCATGCTGCTGAGATCGCGTTCACGCAGATTAAAGCGCTGCTTCGCCAGCACCACGATGCTGCGGCCTTCAGGTGTCTCATCGGCCAGCGAGGCGAGCTGCGCGGCGTCGGCCAGTTGCTCTTCGCTGACGCCCGGCGCGGGCAGGAACTGGGTCGCCTGACGGTTACCCAGCGTGATGGTGCCGGTTTTGTCCAGCATCAGCACATCCACATCGCCTGCGGCTTCCACCGCACGTCCGCTGGTCGCAATGACGTTCGCACCCAGCATACGGCTCATCCCCGCCACCCCAATCGCCGACAACAGCCCGCCGATAGTGGTGGGGATCAGACAGACCAGCAGCGCCACCAGTACGGTGATGCTGACCGGCTTGCCGCCCCAGGCCGAGAACGGCCAGAGCGTGACGGTCGCCAGCAGGAACACGATAGTCAGCGACACCAGCAGGATGGTCAGGGCAATCTCATTCGGGGTTTTGCGACGTTTCGCACCTTCCACCATGGCGATCATCCGGTCAAGGAAGGTTTCACCCGGGTTGGCGCTACAGGTAATGACCAGCCAGTCAGAGAGAATACGCGTACCGCCCGTGACGGAGGCGAAGTCACCGCCTGACTCACGGATCACCGGTGCAGATTCACCGGTAATGGCGCTCTCATCCACGGAGGCACCACCCTCTATCACTTCACCGTCGCAGGGAATAATGTCGCCCGCTTCGACCAGCACCGCGTCGCCTTTGCGCAGCGCATCGGCACTGACCTGCTGCCACTCCGCGCCATAACGCGCCGCTGACAGTTTTTTGGCAAAGCTGGTCTTTTTCACTCCTTTCAGGCTGCTCGCCTGGGCTTTACTGCGCCCTTCAGCCAGCGCCTCCGCCAGGTTGGCGAACAGCACGGTGAACCAGAGCCAGAGCGCAATCGCGCCGGTAAAACTGGCGCTGCCGCTGATGCGGCCAGACAGCATGGCCAGCGCCAGTAGCGTAGTCAGCACGCTGCCGAGCCAGACCACAAACATCACCGGGTTACGGAACTGTACCCGGGGATCGAGCTTTTTCACCGCATCCCAGGCCGAGGTACGCAGCAGCGCTGCGTCAAATAATGCCTGTTGTTGACGACTCATGAGGATTGTCCCTGAACAAGTTGCAGATGCTCAGCCACCGGGCCCAGCGCCAGAGCAGGAATAAAGGTCAGTGCACCCACCAGCAGCACCGTGCCGATCAGCAGGGCAATAAACAGCGGACCGTGGGTTGGCAGCGTGCCGTTACCTACCGGCTGCACTTTTTTCACCGCCATCGCACCGGCTATCGCCATCACCGGAATGATGATGCCGAAGCGGCCCAGCAGCATGCAGACCGCCAGTAACAGGTTCCAGAACGGCGTGTTAGCACTCAGCCCGGCGAAGGCGCTGCCGTTGTTGTTGGCCGCCGAGGAGACGGCGTAGAGCACTTCGCTGAAGCCATGAATGCCGGGGTTCGCCATTGCACTGCGGCCAGCGTCGGTCATCATCGCCAGCGCGGTGCCGATCAGCACCAGCGCCGGGGTGACCAGAATCGCCAGCGCGGTCATCTTCATCTCCCAGACGTCGATTTTTTTGCCCAGGAATTCCGGGGTACGACCGATCATCAGCCCGGCGATAAACACCGCCAGCAGCACAAACAGCAGCATGCCGTAGAGACCGGCACCGACGCCGCCAAACACCACTTCGCCCAGCTGCATCAGCCACATCGGCACCATGCCACCCAGCGCAGTAAAGGAGTCGTGCATGGCATTCACCGCACCGCAGGAGGCCGCGGTGGTAATGACCGCGAACAGGCTGCTGTTAAGAATGCCAAAGCGCGTCTCTTTGCCTTCCATGTTGACGGCGCTGTCGGCCCCCAGCTGGAGGAAATGCGGGTTGCCCTGCAGTTCGGCCCACATGACGACCGATACCGCCGCGACAAACATCAGCGTCATCGCCCACAGCAGCATGTGGCCCTGACGACGATCGCGTACGCTTTCGCCAAACGCGAAGCAGAGCGCCGCCGGGATCAGAAAGATGCTCAGCATCTGCACCAGGTTGGTCAGCACCGTCGGGTTTTCAAATGGATGGGAGGAGTTGGCGTTAAAGAAGCCGCCACCGTTGGTGCCCAGCATTTTGATCGCTTCCTGCGACGCCACCGGTCCCATCGACAGCGTCTGCTGCACGCCTTCCAGCGTGGTGAAGCTGTGATAAGGTGCGAAGTTCTGGATGCTGCCCTGACTGACAAAGAACAGCGCCACCAGCAGGCTGATCGGCAGTAAGACATAGAGCGTGATGCGCGTCAGGTCGCGCCAGGCGTTACCCAGGGTCGCAGCGCTGCGGTTAGCGAAGCCACGGATCAGCGCAAACGCCACGGCGATCCCGGTTGCGGCTGAGAGGAAGTTCTGCACCGTCAGGCCCACCATCTGACTGAAATAGCTCAGGGTGCTTTCGCCGCTGTAGGATTGCCAGTTGGTGTTGGTGACGAAGCTCACGGCGGTGTTCAGCGCCAGATGCCAGCTCAGGCCAGGCAGCTGCTGCGGATTCAGCGGCAGCGCGCCCTGCATCAGCAATATTGCCAGCAGCACCACGAAACCCAGCGCATTAAACAGCAGAATCGCCAGCAGGTAGTGCGGCCAGCGCATGTCCGATTGCTGCGCGCCCAGCAGTCGCCACAGCGGCGCTTCCAGCCGGGCAAACACCGGCTTGTCGGCCACTAACGCGGCCAGGCCCCGGCCAAGCGGCTGCGCCAGCACCATCAGCAGCACCAGATAAAATGCGATGAGTAAAAAAGCATTGGCCGCCATCAGAAAGCCTCCGCATTTAACAGGGCATAGATCAGATAGCCCAGTAACAACACCACCAGCACAATGCCGGTTATTACGCCCACGCTCACAGGAACCTCCAGAGGATTGGATTTATGGCGTAGCTTGCGCGGAGGCGTATAAAGAAGGGGTTAAAATGCAGCGGGCGGGCGTAAAAATAGTGTAAAAATGGCGAAAAATCAGGCGACTTCCAGCGCCCAGATACGATTGAGATCGACGTTACCCCATAGTGCACTGTCCTCTGCGCCCACAATACTGTCGGTGCAGAAACTGTCGCCGAGGTCGAGCTCCTCCGGTTTCACTTCGCGCTGGGCGTGCAGCGACCAGAAGACATGCACACAGGGGCGCATCAGCGATTTTTCGCCTGCCTTTACCACCAGCGCCACCCGGCCGGAAGCCAGACGCACCAGCGAACCTACCGGATAGATGCCGATGGTTCGCACGAAGGTGTGCAGCAGGCCCGGATCGAAATGGCCGCGCCAGCTCAGCATCTGGTGCATCGCCTCTGCCGGTGTCCAGCCGTTGCGATAGGAGCGGGTTGAGGTGACAGCATCGTAGACATCACACACCGCTGCCATCCGGGCGTAGAACGAAATCGCTTCCCCTTTCAGACGGTGCGGGTAGCCACTGCCATCATATTTTTCATGATGATGCAGGGCGATATCGAGCAAATCGTCATCGGCGTCGGCTTCAATCAGCATCTGCGTGCCCACCACCGGATGCTCGCGCATCACCCTGAACTCCTCTTCCGTCAGCTTGCCCGCTTTGTTCAGGATCGCCAGCGGCACAGCGGCTTTGCCGACATCATGCAGTAAACCGCCCATGCCCACCCGACGCAGCTGCTGCTCATCCAGCCCGAGTTTTTTACCCAGTGCAATCATCAGCCCGCAGACCGCCATGGAGTGCAGATAGGTGTAGTCATCATGATTTTTCAGCCGCGCCACGCTGAGCATCGCTGAGGGTTCACGCGTGATCGAGCCGGCGATGTCATCCACCAGATCCATCATATAATCAAGCTTCAGGCCGTTACCCAGCCGCGCTTCGTTGAACATCGCCAGTACTTTCGGTTTGCCCTGCTGAAAGATCAGCTGTGCCTGGTCCAGTTCCTGAAAAAATGGGGTACGCCCAATGGTTCTTTTCGCGATCGAGGTGGCGATCGGCGCCTGCACAGATCGATCGAGGTCGATCCAGAGCTGGCGGATCCCTTCACTGCGTAACGTGGCGATTTGTCGTGGATCGGTGATCAGCATCTGATTATGAATGCGCTCGTCCTTTATCCACCAGACCTCCAGCTTGTGGATAAACATCCCAGGGCGCAGTTCATCAATGGTAATCAGCTTTATCACGCTATCACTCCTTACGATCAGCGGGTGGTAAGGTGATATCGGCAGCTGGACAAATATTCTTCAGGCTGTTTTGTGCGGAGGCGGCGCGCGGGCGAGTGGTCAGAGGAGAAGCATCCTGTCTCACGCTCTGCCCATCATGGTTAAGTCATTGTTGCCGTTAGACTACGCGGGTCAGCACCGGCTCGCCACGGGCAAACGCCAGCATGTTCTCAAACACCAGGCCGGCCATCGCCGCCATGGTTTCGCGGGTGCTGCTGGCGATATGTGGCGTAATCACCACATTGTCGCGCGGGCGCAGGGCGTCAGGGACATGCGGCTCCTGTTCAAACACATCCAGCCCGGCACCGGCGATCTGCCCGGTTTCCAGCGCATCCACCAGCGCCTGCTGATCCACCACGCTGCCGCGCGCGATGTTAATCAGATAACCCTGCGGGCCCAGCGCCTGCAGCACGTCTGCGTTAATGATATGGCGCGTTGCGGCACCGCCTGGCAGCGTGAGCACCAGAAAATCGGCCTGCTGCGCCAGCGCCACCAGGCTCTCATGCCGGGTATAGGGCACGTCAGGACGTGAACGCGGGTTGTAGTAGTGAATCTGCATACCAAACGCCTGCGCGCGCCTGGCTACCGCCTGGCCGATATTGCCCAGCCCGACGATACCGCACACCTTGCCGCCGATTTTGCTGCTCAGCGGAAAGCGGCCCTGCGTCCAGTGCCCGGCGCGTGTGAAGCGATCGGCCTCACTGATGCGGCGCGCCACATCCAGCAGCAGCGCCATGCCCAGATCCGCGACGCAATCATTGAGCACCTCCGGCGTGTTGGTCACCACAATGCCGCGCGATCGGGCGGCTTCCGTATCAATGCTGTCATACCCGACGCCGTTACTGCAGATCGCTTTGAGGTTGGGCAATGCCGCGATCAGTGCGGCGGATGCCCCCATTACCGCGTTGCCGCTGGTGACCAGTATGTCGATGGCAGCACCCTGTTCAGCCAGAAAAGCGCTCTCATCGTCCGCCTCCCACAGCCGGAACGCGGTGAACGTCTTTTCAATGTTCTCTATCAGCTGCGGCGGCAGGAATTTCCCTCTGATCAGCACCTTACATTGCTTTAATGCCATCTTCTTTCTCCTGATTGTTATAGGATGCCGGGCGATCGGTCTCTTCGCCCACGCGTTCAATCGGTCCCATCACCAGCAGGAACAGCAGCGCCGCAACCACGCAGTGTGCCGCCACAAACGCCAGCCCGATGCTGTAGCTGCCGGTCAGCCCGACGATGATGCCGAACAGCAGCGGCGTGGTGAAACCGGCAATGTTGCCAATGCCGTTAAAAATGGCACCCGCCAGACCCACTGCCTCTTTCGGTGCGGTGTCGCTGATCACTGTCCAGGTGCCTGCGCCCGCCGCGATGCCTTTGCCGAAAAAGGCGAAGGACATAATGGCGATGATGCCGCCGTTACCGGGAATAATCGCCGCCAGCACCAGGCTCGACGCCATCAGCATGCCGACGATATAGGGGGTTTTACGCGCCCAGGAGACGCTCCAGCCCCGGGCGATTAATTTATCTGACAGGTAACCGCCGCTGATCCCGCCGAGAAAACCAAACAGCGCCGGAGCAACGGTGGCGAAGCCCGCCTCCATAATGTTCATGCCGCGCGCCTGCACCAGATAGATCGGGAACCAGGTAATGAAGAAGTAGCTGAGCGCGATGATGCAGTACTGGCCAAGATAGGCGCACCAGAGCATGCGATTAGTGAGCAGCTTTCTGAACATCGCTTTGCTGACCGGTGGTCGGGCCTTCAGGGTCTGCGCCGCGTCGATATCCACCATCGCGCCGCCATTAATGATGTGGCGCAGTTCACTTTCCGACACGCCGGGATGGTTGCGCGGCTCGCGCATCCAGGCTGCCCAGACAAACACCGCCAGCAGGCCGATGCCGCCCAGCACAAAGAACGGCCACTCCCAGCCGAAGCGCGACACCAGCCAGCCTGACAGCGGTGAGAAGATGGCGACGGCAAAATATTGCGCCGAACTGAACAGCGATGATGCCCGGCCCCGCTCAGCGCCAGGGAACCACATAATCACCACGCGCGCATTGGCGGGAAAGCTGGGTGCCTCAATGAGTCCCAGCATAAAGCGCAGACCAAACATCAGCATCAGCGCGCCGGTCATACCGCTGGAGAACTCACCCACAAATCCCATCGCCAGCGTCGAGACCGACCAGAGCGCCAGCGTGACGCCATACACTTTTTTGGCTCCGAAGCGGTCAAGGAACAGTCCGCCGGGGATCTGACCGATGACATAGGCCCAGCTGAAGGCAGAGAGGATCAGTCCCAGCTGGATCGCTGACAGGCCGAACTCCTCTTTGATCGCCGATCCGGAGATCGAGAGGATCGAACGGTCGGCATAAGCCACGACCGACAGAAACAGGATCAGGCAGAGGATCCCGATGCGGACATGGGTGGTCCGTTGAGGCGTTACATCTTTAGGCATGAGCTGAATTCCTTAAAAAGCGGCAGGTTGTGCCACAAGGTTTTTTTCAGGAATAACGCTGAGATTTCCCGCTTCTGGAAATATAGATAGGAGGCTAACTAAGGGTCATTGTGCGGATGTTGAGATCGACGGGTCCGATTCAGCGATTTTCTGGCAACCGCCACAACCGCCCGTGCGGCGCTGCACAAAAGCGCAAAAAGCTGCGGCGCTTTGCCGCAGAGTGTGCACCCGATCGGGGTTTTAACCGGCGCTGACAGCTATGACGCGACGAATTTTCAGCAAAGTGTGGCGACGCCAGCAAGAGTGAAAAAGGCGGCTTGTCAAACCTGACGGCAATTTCTAAGCTGCAGATGATCCTCTTTATCCATTTTTATAATAAATGAAATATCCATTCCAAACAGCAACCTCTGGAGTCCGCAATGAAAACACGCGCATGGGCATTACTCTGTCTGCTCTCTCTTTCTACGTCGGCGCTGGCAGAGAAGATTGGCGTCTCGATGGCTTTTTTCGACCAGAACTTCCTGACCATTATTCGCCAGTCGATTGAAAAAGAGGCGAAAGCGCGTCAGTTGGATGCGCAGTTCGAAGATGCACGCGGCGACGTCGGTCGTCAGACCGATCAGGTGCAGAGCTTTATCAGCGCCGGCGTAGACGCGATTATCGTCGATCCTGTCGACTCCGCCAGCACCCCTGCCCTGACCAGGCTGGCGCAGCAGGCTCACATTCCGCTGGTCTACGTTAACCGCACACCGGGCGATAAAACCCTGCCGCCAGGCGTGGTATTTGTCGGCTCTGACGAACGCGAGTCGGGTACGTTGCAGATGGAAGCGCTGGCGAAGCAGGCGGGTTATCGTGGCAAGGTCGCCATTATCATCGGTAACCTCAGCGATGCGGGTGCGCTGCAGCGCACCAAAGATGTGGAGCAGGTGGTGGCAAAGTATCCCGACATGAAAGTGGTGCTGAAGCAGACCGCCAACTATTCGCGTAATGAGGGCATGGATTTAATGCTCAGCTGGCTGTCGAACGGCGAAGAGATCGATATTGTCGCCGCCAACAATGACGAAATGGCGATTGGTGCGACAATGGCGATTGCGCAGGCGAAGCCGAAGAAGACCATTCTGGTGGGCGGCATTGATGCCACGCCGGATGGCCTGAAAGCCCTGGCAAGCGGCAAACTGGCCGTCACCGTGTTCCAGGATGCCGTGGGTCAGGGCAAAAAATCGGTCGAGGTGGCGCAGCAGATGATCAAAGGGGAAAAAGTCGATTCCCACCAGTGGATTCCGTTTGAACTGGTAACGCAGCAGAACATGCAGCACTACAGCAATAAAAATCCGTAATAAAAAGCGGAGCGGCAACGCTGCCGCTCCGGTTATCACTTCTCGTGCAGCAGCTTCGCCATCATCACCACATCGCGCAGCTGACCGTCGCGCAGGGCGGCCTGGCGCATCACCCCTTCACGCTCAAAGCCCAGCCGCTCATAGAGCCGCAACGCCCGTTCATTGTCGTGAAACACCTCCAGCGCCATACGCGTAATCCCCAGCCAGTTGCGGGAATAGTCGAGCGCGGTGCGGATCAGGCGCTCACCGACGCCGCGACCGGCGTAATCGGGATGCACGCCCAGCCCAAAGCTGATGCAGTGGCGGGTGCGCGGCTTGTTATCCACAAACAGCGTCAGCTCACCGGCCAGCACGCCCTCGATCTCCGCGACAAAGGCGATAAACCCCTCGGCATCCATTCTGGCGATTTTTTTCTCCCAGGTGGCGACGCTGGGAAACGGTAGCTGCAGCGTCCAGGGATAGACATCGGGATGACTGTAGAGTCGCTGATAGGCGGCGGCATCCTGCGGTTCCCGTGCCCGAATAATGATTTCCATATTTTCTCCTTTTAGCCGAACGGGGTTCATGCACTAAGCTGTAGCTCTTTACCGGACGGAAAGAGTATCGCTATGTTGTATCGCCGTTTTGAGCGTTTTATCAATATATTTCATGACGCGCCCACCGACTCGCCCCCCTCAACGGTCTGGTCGTTTTACCTCTATTATCTGCGGCAGGTCTGGCCGAGTTTCGCGGCACTGCTGGTAGTGGGACTGGCGTCAGCCCTGATTGAAGTGTCGCTGTTCAGCTATCTGAGCCGCATTATCGACATGGTCAATCACTCCACGCCCGCAAGCCTGTTTCGGGATAACTGGCCGATACTGCTGTGGATGGTGGCGGTGGCGCTGATCCTGCGGCCGATTTTTATCGCCCTGCACGACATGCTGGTGCATCAGAGCATCAGCCCGAGCATGACCAGCATGATCCGCTGGCAGAATCACAACTACGTGCTGCGCCAGAGCCTCAATTTCTTCCAGAACGATTTCGCGGGTCGCATCGCCCAGCGCATTATGCTGACCGGCAGTTCTCTGCGCGATTCCGCGGTGCAGTTGGTGGATGCCATCTGGCACGTACTGATCTACGCGGTAACCTCGCTGGTGCTGTTTGCCGGTGCCGACTGGCGGCTGATGATCCCGCTGATTATCTGGATGGTGGCCTACAGCGCCTCGCTGCGTTTCTTTGTGCCGCGCGTCAAAGCACGTTCGGTGGTCTCCTCGGAAGCACGCTCAAAGCTGATGGGCACCATTGTTGACGGCTACACCAACATCGCCACCATCAAGCTGTTCGCCCACAGCGATCTGGAACGGCAGTATGCGCGTGAGGCGATTCAGGAGCAGACCGAAAAAACCCAGAACGCCGGCCGCATGGTCACCAGCATGGATCTGACCCTGTCGGCGCTGAATGGCCTGCTGATTGTCTCGACCTCCGGGCTGGCGCTGTGGTTATGGAGCCAGTCGCTGATTAGCGTCGGGGCGATTGCGCTGGCGACAGGTCTGGTCATCCGCCTGGTGAATATGTCCGGCTGGATCATGTGGGTGGTCAACGGCATCTTCGAAAATATTGGTACGGTACAGGATGGCCTGAAAACCATCGCGCAGCCGCTGAGCGTGCAGGATGCGCCGCAGGCGAAGCAGCTTAAGGTGACGCGCGGCAACATCCGTTTTGAGGATGTGCGCTTCGATTATGGCGGTGGCCGTCAGGTGATTAACGGCTTTAACCTCGACATCAAACCTGGCGAGAAGATTGGGCTGATTGGTCCCTCGGGCGCCGGTAAATCGACGCTGGTGAACCTGCTGCTGCGCCTCTATGACCTGAACGCGGGGCGGATTGTGATCGACGATCAGGATATCGCCGCCGTGACGCAGGAGAGCCTGCGCAGCCAGATTGGCATGATCACCCAGGACACCTCGCTGCTGCACCGCTCAATCCGTGAAAACCTGCTCTATGGTCGTCCCGACGCCAGCGAAGAGGAGCTGCAGCTTGCGATTCACCGCGCCCGCGCCGATGAGTTTATCCCGCTGCTCTCTGACTCACTGGGCCGCACCGGGCTGGACGCGCATGTGGGCGAGCGCGGCGTGAAACTGTCGGGCGGTCAGCGTCAGCGTGTGGCGATAGCCCGCGTGCTGCTGAAGGATGCGCCGATTCTGATCATGGATGAGGCCACCTCGGCGCTCGACTCTGAAGTGGAAGCGGCGATTCAGGAGAGCCTGGAGTCACTGATGCAGGGTAAAACCGTTATCGCCATCGCGCACCGCCTGTCGACCATCGCGAAGATGGATCGGCTGGTGGTGCTGGATAAAGGCGGCATTGCCGAGATGGGCAGCCATCACGAGCTGCTGGCGCAAAACGGTCTCTATGCCCGGCTCTGGCAGCATCAGACCGGGGGTTTTGTCGGCGTCGATTAATCGCCGCGTCGATAGGGTAAGGCGTCGCGTGCTTCTTCCGCCCAGCCGCGCACGCCTTCCCGCTCCTGCACCAGAAAATCTGCCACGGCATCGCGCAGGCCCGGATGCAGCAGATAGTGCCAGGAGTGGGTAATCTGCGGCTCAAAGCCGCGCACCAGTTTGTGCTCGCCCTGCGCGCCTGCATCAAACCGCGTCAGCCCTTCATCAATCGCTAAATCCATCCCCTGATAGAAACAGGTTTCGAAGTGCAGCCGGTCAAACTCCGCCAGACAACCCCAGTAGCGGCCATAGAGCGTGTTGCTGTCACGCAGATAAAAGGCCATCGCCGCCGGTTGCTGCTGTAAGCGGGCGATCACCACCATAATATTCTGCGGCATCCGCTCCGCCAGCAGGCTGAAGAAGTTGCGCGTCAGGTAGGGCCGCTGGCCGCGCACCGCGTAGGTGTTGGCGTAACAGGTATAGACAAAATCCCACTGATCTTCGCGCAGCTGGTAGCCCAGGTAGCGGTCAAACTCAAAGCCGCTTTGCGCCACCTGCTCACGCTCTTTACGCAGCTGCTTGCGCTTGCGCGACATCAGCGTATCCAGGAAATCCTGAAAATCGCGGTAGCCACGGTTATGCCAGTGATACTGACAGCCGAGCCGGGAGAGCCAGTCGGGCTGATCGGCCAGCAGCTGGTTAGCCTGCGCATCGGTAAAGTTGATGTGTGCACCGCTTAAGCCGTGCTGCAACAGGCTCTCCGGCAGAGCCGACAGCAGCTGCGTCGCAGCGGATGTGTCACCCAGCAGGCGCGCGCCGCTGACCGGGCTGAAGGGAATCGCCCCCAGCCATTTCGGGTAATAGCGGATCCCGGCGCGCTGGCTGGCATCCGCCCAGGCGTGATCAAAGACATACTCGCCCTGTGAATGATATTTCTGGTAGCCCGGCAGCGCGGCGCGGGTCACGCCCTTTTCCCGCCACAGCATGTGATCAGGCTGCCAGCCCGCCTCAAACCGCACGCTGCCACTCTCTTCTAAAGTGAGCAGAAAAGCGTGGCGCAAAAACGGCTGGTCATCAGGCAACAGCGCATCCCACTCGGCGGCCGGGATCGCCGCCAGTGACGTCAGGTGAATCAGCGACATGAATTACTCCAGAGAACGTCGGGCAGAGCGTCAGTCAAGCAGGTTTTCCCCGCCAGCGAAAGGGTTAAGGCACGCAATGTGAAGGCTGCAACGCCTGGCCGCAGCTTCTATACTGCGACTTTACCCTTTCAGGACTTCGCCATGGATCGACTCGATTGTGACCGGATGTTTGTCACGGTGCTGGAAACCGGCAGCTTTTCGGCAGCGGCGTTGCGCCTCGGTACCAGCAGCAGTCAGGCTTCTAAACTGGTTTCAAAGCTGGAGCATCAGCTCGGCGTCCAGCTGTTTAAGCGCAGTACGCGCGCCCTCTCGCCCACCGACGTTGGCCGCAGCTATTACGAGCGGGTTAAAAACCTGCTCGATGCATTTGAGACGCTGGATGCCAGCGTGCGGGAAAGCGCCACCACCCCTACCGGCCGGCTGAAAATCAGCGCGCCGGGCTCCTTTGGCACGGCGGTGCTCTCTCAGGTACTGGTGGCGTTTGCCCGGCGCTATCCGCTGATTGAACTGGATGTCAGTTTTTCAGACCGGGCCGTTAACATCGTCGATGAGGGATTTGATATGGCGATCCGCATCGGTAACCTCAGCGACAGCAGTCTGGTCGCGCGTAAGCTGGGCGAAGTGCATGTTCGCATTGCTGCGTCACCGATCTATCTTGAGCAGTTCGGTACGCCACAGCACTGGCGGGAAATGGCGCAGCACCAGTGCATTATCGACACCAATTTCCGCGATCCCTGGCACTGGCCGTTTGCCGGCGATGATGGTGAGATCGTCACCGTGCCGGTCCGTGGCCGTCTGCGCTTTGCCAACACCGAAGCCTGTCTGCAGGCGGCCGTCGCCGGATTAGGTATTGCGCGTCTGCCCGGTTTCATCGCCGCTCCCGCGCTGCAACAGGGCGATGTTGTCCGGCTGCTGGATAACTTCGACACGCCGCCGCTGGGCCTGTTTGCGGTTTATCCGCCCGCCCGTCATCTGGCGCATCGCGCGCGCCTGCTCATCGACTTCCTGGTCACTCACTTTACCCGCTTCCCGCCCGCCTGATTCCGTCCATAATGGAAGAAATGATTGTCTTTACAACCGGATTATCACCTGTTTAGTCATCAGTTAAGCTGCTTCTCAAAACAGAGAGGAGTCGCGCAATGTTAGTAGAAGGTAAATGGAGTAGTGACTGGCATCCGGTGCAGGCTACCGATAAACAGGGCGGGTTTGTCCGTCAGACGTCGGGTTTCCGGGGCTTTATCAGCAGCGATGGCTCCACGGCATTCGCCGCCGAACCCGATCGCTACCACCTCTATGTGGCGCTGATCTGTCCGTGGGCGTCGCGCGCGTTAATTGCCCGCAAGCTCAAAGGGCTGGAGTCGCTGATTAGCGTGACGGTGGTTGAACCGCAGCTCGGTGCTCAGGGCTGGCGCTTTGGCAATTTACCCGGCGCACAGCAGGACCCGCTGAATAACGCGCAGTATCTGCATGAAATCTATACCCGCGTCGCGCCCGACTACACAGGCCGGGCCACCGTGCCGGTGTTGTGGGACAAAAAAACCGCCACCATCGTCAGCAACGAGTCTGCTGATATTGTGCGTATGTTTAACAGCGGCTTCGGCGATCTGGCCGATAACCGCATCGACCTTTATCCCGCCGCGCTGCGTGCGGAGATTGATGCGCTGAATGAGAGCCTCTATCCGCGTCTGAATAACGGTGTTTATCGCGCGGGTTTCGCCACCACCTCCGTCAGCTATCAGCAGGCGTTTAATGACATTTTCAGCCAGCTCGATGAACTGGAGGCGCTGCTCAGCGATGGTCGTACTTTCCTGCTGGGTGAACGGCTGACGGAAACCGACATCCGGCTGTTTGTGACCCTGATTCGCTTTGACGTCGCCTACCATGGCCTGTTCAAATGCAACCTGCGCCGGATCCGCGACTATACGCTGCTGAATCGCTATCTTAAGAGCATGTTGTCGGTCTCTGGCATACGTGAAACGGTCAACATTGACCATATCAAACAGGGTTACTACTCGATCAAGGCGCTGAACCCGAATGGCATCGTTCCGGCCGGGCCTGATCTAAGTGAATACGGTTTATAAAAGGAGCAATGATGGCAAAAGCACTGGTGATTTTTCTGCATGGCGTGGGCAGTAACGGCGACGATCTGGCACCGATTGGCCGTCACTGGGCGACGCTGTTGCCGGATGTGGTTTTTGCCTCGCCCAATGCGCCTGAACGTTTTCCCGCCGGTTTTGGCTGGCAGTGGTTCAGCCTGGCAGACGTGACGCCAGAGAACCGGCCTGGTCGGGTTCGGGCGGCACGGGCCGCGTTTGATACGACCCTCAGCGACATCGTCGCGCAGCACGGCTTTGCCGACCGCTGGCAGGATGTGGTGCTGGTGGGCTTCTCTCAGGGGTCGATCATGGCGCTGGATGCGCTGGCTTCTGGCCGTTATCCGCTGGCGGGCGTGGTCGCCTTTTCTGGTCGTCTGGCGGTTGACGGTGAACTAACCCCGCAGGCTCATGTGCCCGCGTTGCTGATCCATGGTCAGGCCGATGAAGTCATCCCATGGCAGGAGAGCGAATCTGCGGCGGCCCGGCTGCGAGCCGCGGCAGTGCCGGTCGACGCGCGCTTTGAACCCGCCACCGGCCACACCATTTCCGCTCAGGGTGCCATGCACGCCGCCGCGTTTATTGGGCAGTGCTTACAGGATTAACCCCAGCAGCGCGTTAACGCCTGCCAGGCATGGCGGGCAGCCACGTCGGGCGGCAGGCGTTTCAGCGCATCATTAAAGACTTCGATTCCCACCGGCCCCTGATAGCCCGCGCTTTTGAGCTTATCGACAAAGCGTTCAACATCGATAATGCCATCGCCGGGCAGCAGACGCTGATGCTTTGCCATCGCCATCAGGCTCTGCTTATCCTGTGCGGGAACGGCGGCCATATCACACAGCTGTACTTCATAGATGCGATCGGCAGGAATGCCGTCCAGATGGGAGGCGTCACCGCCCAGCGCGCAGATGTGGAACAGATCGATCACCAGCCCGATATTGGGCTGATCGAGTCGCTGCAATCGCTGCCACGCCAGCGGCAGCGTGTTATCTACGCTGCACCAGGCCATCGGCTCATACATAATGCGCATGTTGTAGCGCGCAGCTTCCGAGGCCATCCAGCGCAGGTCATCATCAATCTGATCGGCACAGCAATCCTCACGGGTGCTGGCCGGTGCCTGGAGGGTGTCACAGCCCAGCGCCTGGGCAATCTGTATAAACTGACGCAGCTCTTCGCGCTTCTGAGATCGCAACGCACTGGGTGCGCCGGTGAAATCACGCAGCACCTGCAGATTGGTAAAGCCAGGTCCCTGTCGTGCACTGATTTCAGCCAGTGCTGCCGCACCGCCTTCATATGCGTCGACATCCTCGCGCCAGATCTCCACCTGATCGAAACCGGCGTCACGCGCCGCCTGCAGCTTCTGGCCGGGTTCACCGTTTAACAACACCAGGTTAAGGAATGTGGGGTTGGTTCGCATTGCTCGGCTCCTTAATCGTCCGGAATAATCGGTGAGGTTCAGCGTCAGCGCCGCGCATTATCCAATCCACGGCGCACACGCCCGAAATCAGTATCCCTTAAGCGGTATGACGCGCACCGGGTCAGCCCAGCAGCGTGACCAGTGCGAAACCGGCAAACGCCATCAGCAGCGAGCCAATCACATGCACCAGCGCGCTGGCCATCGCCCAGAAATACTTCCCTGATTGTAGCAACCCCATTAACTCCGCGGTGAAAGAGGAGAAGGTCGTCAGCCCGCCGCAGAGTCCGGTGACGATCAGCAGTTTCCAGATCGGGTCAATGTCGGGATGGCGAACAAACCAGGCCATCGCCCCGCCGATTACCAGACCGCCGATCAGATTCACCAGCAGCGTGCCGGGCGGCAGGTTGGGAAAGAGTGCATTAAAACGCATCGCGAACAGCCAGCGCAGTACGCAGCCGGCAGAGCCGCCGATCATCACAGCCAGTAACGGTTTAAACATGTCTTGCTCCTGATTACAGAGTAATGCGGGGCTGGGGAGAGAGGCAGAGATAAACTGCGCCTGACACCTCAGCTCCCGCGAAAGGATTGAGTGTCAGGCGTCATCAGCCGGTGTTAAGCCCACCGGCGGTTGGGAAAGGTGGCACGCCATCACCTTGAGCCGGTGATAATACGACGCCCGTTTCAGGCTGGCAATAGTGCGCGCAGGGCGGCTGAATCACTTGACGATGTTGCTATTGCCGGGGTAATGCTGAAGGTTTACAGCCTGTTGCGGAGAGCCTATGCGTACCCTGATTTTTGATACTGATATCGGCGTGGATGACGCCTTTGCGCTGGCTTATGCGGCGCGGACGCAGCATCTGCTGGGGATTACCACCGTATCTGGCAACGTGGCGGTGGGTCAGGCGGTGAAAAATGCCCGTCTATTCTGCGACAAAATGGCGATCAGCGCGGCGGTCTATCGCGGCTGTTCACGGCCGCTGGCGCTGGCCGCCTCTGCGCCCGCCAGGCTGCACGGTGAAGATGGGCTGGGCGATGCGTTTGATAATGCTTTTAGCGATCAGGCACCGGGCGCGGTGCAGTTTATTATCGACAGCGTGCGGGCGCAGCCGCATCAGATCACCCTGGTGGCGATTGGCCCACTGACCAATATCGCCACGGCCATTAATCAGGCACCGGATATTATTCCGCTGGTGAAAGAGCTGGTGATTATGGGCGGTGCGTTTGGCACCGACGGCCACAGCGGCAACGTGACGCCCTTCAGTGAATTCAATATCTGGAAAGATCCGCACGCCGCCGATCAGGTACTCGCCTCGGCGCTGAACGTGGTGGTGATCCCGCTGGATGTCACGCACAAAGTGCTGATCAGCGGCGATGAGGTGCAGCGTCTGAATCAGCCGGTGCTGAGCGCTATCTGTCGCCCTTACCTGGCTTACAGTCTGGAGAAAGAGGGATTCGAGGGTATGGCGCTGCACGACACCCTGGCGGTGGCGTGGCTGACGCTGCCACAGGCCTTTACGCTTACTGAAAGCCCGCTGCGGGTGATCACAGAGGGCATCGCCTGCGGTCAGACGGTGCGTAAACTGAGCGCGCTCGCATCACGAGCCGATCCGTTTGCCGGTCTGCCCGCCCAGCGTATTGCGCTCGGCGTGGATGCCGACGCGGTGCGGGCGCACTTCTTTGAGACCCTCACCGCGCCCTGAATCCGGTTACCGATCGAAGTGAATGACGCCTTTGATCAGTTCGCGGTTGTTGATGACCTGCGCCTCAAAGGTTTCATCCAGCGTGGAGAAAGCCAGATGGTGATTCAGCATCATGTCGGCGCGCAGCTGGCCGCTGGCCATTAACGCACGCACCCGATCAAAATCTTCGCGGGTGGCGTTGCGGCTGCCCATCAGCGTGGCCTCTTTTTTATGGAATTCACTGTCCGGGATGACCAGATCGCCTTTGTGCAGACCGACATAGACAATCGTGCCGCCGTGCCGCATCAGGTTGACCGCATTGTTCATCGCCGCCGGGCTGCCGGTGGCGTCGATCACTTTCAGCGCCAGACGGCTACCAAACTGCTCGCGCAACGCACTATCGAAGGCCTCATCAGCCGGATTCAGTGTCGCCAGCCCGAGCTGGTCCGCAACATGCTGGCGACGGAATTCGCTGGTATCCGCCACCACCACCTGCGCGCCGCTGGCGGCGGCAATGGCGGCGACACCCAGCCCAATCGGTCCGGCGCCCACCACCAGCACCTGCTCATCCGCCACAATACCGGCACGCCGCACCGCATGGGCACTGATGGCAAACGGCTCAATCAGCGCGGCCGCTTCCGGTGCCACCTCATCCACCGCCAGCAGGGTGCTGACCGGCACGCTCAGGTAGTCACAGAAACCGCCATCCTGATGCACACCAATGACTGAGATCTGCTCACAGCAGTTGGTCTTGCCGCTCTGGCAGGCGTCGCACTGCAGGCAGGAGATGTAGGGCATGAGCGCCACCCGCTGGCCGGGCTGAAAGCCTTCCGCGCCACTGCCCAGCGCCATTACTTCAGCACAGATTTCATGGCCCAGCACCCGTGGATAACTGAAGAACGGCTGATTGCCGGACCAGGCGTGAATGTCAGTGCCGCAGATCCCGGCAGTCAGTATTTTTATCAGCGCCTCGCCAGCGGCAGGCATTGGGGTGTCGCGAGTGGCCCAAACCATCTTACGTGGTTCAGCGATGACCAGTGCTTTCATTGTTGTCATGGTGATTCTCCGGTTGTCCTGCTGGCAGTTATGGCGAATCCTGCTTGCGGCGCGGCGTTCGTTTGCGGGAAGTGTGAAGTACGGCGATTTTTTTGGGCTTTGACTGGTTTTTAATGCATAAAAAACCGGAGAGTGAGATGAGTCGCAGCCAGAATTTGCGTCAGAATGTGATCAACCAGATGCTGGAGAGCATTGCTCAGCGTCATATCTGTTCACCATTGCCGCCACAGGCCGCGCTGGCGGAGATGTTCAACATCAGCCGCACCACGGTGCGCCATACCCTGCACTATCTGCACCAGTGCGGCGTGCTGGATAAAGTCGATCAGACTTACGTTATCGTACGCGAACCTCGCGATGATGACGGCTTTAGCGCATTAACGCCGCCGATTGAGCAGCAGGCCAGCCACTTCGAGCAGGTGTTTTTTAATATGATTAATCAGCGGCAGCTGGTGCCGGGCGACACCTTCAGCGAGCTGCAACTGGCGCAGCAGGTGAAGGTCAGTCCGGTAGTGGTACGCGAGTTTCTGCTGCGCTTTATGCGCTATGACCTGCTGGAGCCGGTGAAACGCGGTCAGTGGCGGATGAAGAAGTTCACGCAGGATTACGCCGAGAAGCTGTTTGAACTGCGCGAGATGCTGGAAACCCACGCCCTGAGCCGCTTCCTTAATCTGCCCGCCAGCGATGAACGCTGGGTGCAGGCGCGGGATCTGCTGGATCGTCACCGATCAATGCGCGACACCATTGCCAGCAACTATCGTCATTTTGCTGCGCTGGACCGCCAGATGCATTCGCTGATTTTATCCGCCGCTAACAACCCGTTTTTCAATCAGTCGCTGGAGATTATCTCGGTGATCTTTCACTCGCATTATCAGTGGGATGAGAGCGATCTCAAGCAGCGAAATATTGTGGCGCTGGAGGAGCATATGGCGATTCTCACCGCGCTGATTGGCCGTCAGGATATCGATGCGCTCTGTGCCTTGCATAACCATCTGGCGACCGCCAAAACCTCAATGGTGCGCTCAATCAGTCAGTACAATTAAAAACCGATTAAAAACCACAAAGCATTATCTCCCGCACGCTTCAGAAACATCTTTGCAACATCCTTAACCCTTTGCTCTTAGTCTCGACTGCAACGTCACGGCGGCCTTTTGCCGCTGCGCGCAGACCCCTTCTCACCATAACGATAAGTACCCAGTTTCGGGAGAGTGCAATGGAAAAGACTTCAGTAACCGGCCGCGACAGCGTGACCGGCGACACGCCACCAGGCCAGGACTTTGTGCCGATGCGCAGCGATGTGGTGCGTTCACCGCGCATCCGTAAGGTGCAGATCACGGCGATGCTGCTGCTGCTGTTCGCCGCCATCATCAACTATCTGGATCGCAGCTCGCTGTCGGTAGCGAATATGACCATACGCGAGGAGATGGGGCTGAGCGCCACCGAAATCGGCCTCCTGCTCTCTGCATTTTCACTGGCGTATGGTCTGGCGCAGCTGCCGTGCGGTGCGCTGCTGGATCGTAAAGGCCCGCGCATTATGCTCGGTATCGGCATGTTCATCTGGTCGCTGTTCCAGGCGGCTTCTGGTCTGGTGCATAACTTCACCCAGTTTGTACTGGTGCGCATCGGCCTCGGCATTGGCGAAGCGCCGATGAACCCGTGCGGCGTAAAAGTGATCAACGACTGGTTCAACATTAAAGATCGCGGCATGCCGATGGGGATGTTCAATGCGGCGTCGATGATTGGGCTGTCAGTGGCCCCGCCGATTCTGGCGGCGATGATGCTGGTGATGGGCTGGCGTGGCATGTTTGTCACCATCGGTATCCTCGGCATGTTCCTCGCGATCGGCTGGTATATGATTTATCGCGACCGCGATAACAACACCCTGAGCGCCGAAGAGATCCACTATCTGCAGGCGGGCAGCGTCGCCTCGCGTAAAGAGCCAATCAGCTTCAGAGAGTGGCGCGGCCTGTTTAAGCAGCGCACCATGTGGGGCATGATGATTGGCTTCAGCGGCATCAACTACACTGCGTGGCTCTACATCGCCTGGCTGCCGGGCTACCTGCAGTCGACCTATCATCTCGACCTGAAAAGTACCGGCCTGCTGGCGGCGATTCCGTTCCTGTTTGGTGCGGCGGGCATGCTGCTGAATGGCTACGTGGTTGATTCACTGGTGCGTCGCGGCTTTAACGCGGTAAAAACCCGCAAAGTCTGCATCGTCAGCGGGATGCTGCTGTCCGCCGGGTTTACCGCGGTGGTGACCCGCGCGACCGACACGACCAGCGCTGTGACGCTGATCGGGATGGCGCTGTTCTGCATTCACTTTGCCGGAACGTCGTGCTGGGGGCTTATCCACGCCAACGTCACCGCCCGCATGACCGCCTCGGTCGGCAGCATCCAGAACTTCGCCAGCTTTATCTTCGCCTCGTTCGCGCCCGTCATCACCGGCTGGGTGCTCGACACCACCAAATCGTTCAGCCTGGCGCTGATGATTTGCGCCTGTGTGACGCTGGTTGGCGCACTCGCCTACCTGCTGCTGGTGCGCCAGCCAATTACCGACGGCGAATAATCACAACTGACGGCGGCTACGTCAGCGCCGTCAGGGTGACGCCATATTTCGCACCGTAACGTTTAATGCCCGTCATCACCTTCTCTGTACTCAGAGGAGGTGGCGGTGGCAACAGCGGTGCCCGTTCACGCAGTGCCGAGTCGAAGCGGGCAAACGTCGCAAAGTCACGCGGGAAACGCGCTTCATCCACCCCGATCAATACCCCCTCATCACGCGCATAAGAGAGCAGCGCCCGCCAGCGATCAATCTCCGCCAGCCCGATACTGTCGGTGCCGTGAGAAAAGAGCATCATGTCAATGTTGCGGAACGGCGGCTGTTTTTCCAGGAAGCGCTGCAGCGCTGCAGCGGACGGTTCGGTGCAGAATACCAGCCAGAACGGTATTGCCTGCTGCTGCTGGGTACACCAGGGATCCATTAACAGGAAGCTGTCCACCGTCAGCCGGGTCGGTAAAATGCCCGCTGCCAGATACCAGTCGCGATAAATCTCCGCCACCACATAACTCATCGCTTCCGGGTCTTCGTAACGAATCTCCATCAGTTTCCAGTTCTGCGCCGCCGCCAGTTTTTTCAGCGGGGAAATCAGATAACCATCCAGGCCCCACTCCGCTTCCGGTACGTGGTCGGTGATGTCAGGCGGCGTCCAGCGCTCACGATCAATGCCGTAACTCGCCAGATATTCCGCTACCCGCGGGCCACCCTGTAAATACTCTTTTTCGGTTGCGCCACCAAGTGCGCCAAACTGGAAAAACGAGCGATCGCTGGTGCGAGTCACCGGCCACTGGCGGGTGCAGTGGTTGATAAACAGCGTTGAACCCGCGGGCAGGCTCCCCATCAGAAACTCATTAAAAGCCAGCGGCAATTCGCGCAGTTTCAGCCGGAAATAGCGCATCTGGTCGAGCATCAGGCGATCCTGATTCGGGTCATGCATATGGTGCACCGCCAGCCTCGGCCAGGCGGCCAGCAGGGCTGCGGCTATCTCTTTGCCCTGCTCAAAGCTCGCCATCGCATCATCGGGATCGCTGTTAGTCGCCCGCACCGGACAGAGAAAGGTCTGCGGCAGCCAGGGCACGCCCATCGCCGATGCCAGGTGCACCAGCGCACCGTTTGACGAGCCAATAAACGCCGCCGGATAGTCCTGCTGCGGGTACTCGCTGACCATCCATTCTGCGATGCCTTCCACATCCAGCTCGCCCGCCTGACGCAGGCTGATGCCCTCTGCCATGCCGCCCAGCGCATAGCCCCACTCGCGCAGCCCGGTCGGCAGACGGTTCAGTGAGGGTAGCAGCCGGTCGAGCGTCGGAGACTGGCTCGGGCTGGCAAAGGGTCGATCGTGGAGCGCATTGGCCAGCGCCAGCAGCATGGCAGCTGCCGAGTCAAAACGGGCGATGCCCTTGGGCGGTTTATTCATGCTGATTCTCCTGCTGAATACGCGCCAGGAAGGGGCGAATGGCGTTGCAGAAACTCCACGGATAGACGTAGTGCAGCGTATGGGTGCCGTCGCGCAGCGTCAGGCGTTCGCTGTGTGGCATCAGGGCAGCAAGCTCATCCAGCCAGCGCGCCCGACAGATGGGATCGCGCGAGCCGCGCAGCAGCAGCGTCGGCGCAGTGATGTAAGTCAGACGATGTTCGATGCGATCGCGCATCATGGCGCGCATCGTGCCAAAGGCGCGCCATAGCCCCGCTTTAGCGTAATCGATACGGGCCAGCGGCCCCGGCGGACGACGCGACTCCAGTCGGCCATTACACCAGTTGCGCCACAACTGACGCGGCAGGCTGCGGGCATGACGATCGACCGTCGGCCCCTGCAACACCAGCCCCGCCACTGCCTGCGGGTATTTCACCGCCAGTGCCGCCAGAATCTGACACCCAAACGAGTTCCCGACCCAGATAGCACGCTGAAACCCGTTGTGCTGTAGCCAGAGCCAGAGCGCCTCAGCCTGCTCATCCACGGACATGATCGGCGCAGAAGCAGGCAGCGCACTGGCCCCAAAACCGGGCAGATCCGGCACCAGCACGTGATAGTCGCGGCCCAGCGCCAGCGCCAGCGGTTCCATCGCCCGGCCCGACATTACCAGACCGTGAACCAGTACCACCGGCAGCCCCCTATCTTCATTGGGCGTGACGCGGGTAAACATACGCCAGTCGCCTACCTGCTGAAAATAACCCGCCAGCCCGGCGTGATGACTGCGCGGCGACACTGGCGGTGTCTGCTTCAGCTGCTGCCAGCGTTTCATACCCCAAAGCGTAGCCGCCACACCTAATCCCACGCCTGCCACAATCGCTGCCTGTTTTCGTTGATGCTTCTGGATCATCCGCTGCTCCTGATTTGGGGAGAATAATTCAGTGTAGGACGGGATCGGGCAGCAGGCGGGTTATCCGCGTGATGGTGTGAAATAAGTATGGGGTTTCGCATAAGAAGAAGCTGGCATTGCGGGTGATAAACTCTGGCGGGAGATATGTCTGGTGTAAGCGGGAAGGCAATGACTGAAACACCCGAGGAGTATCGCTTTACATTCGATGCCCGATATCCAGCGTTAGCAAAAGAAATGGATTACTTGCTGGCAATCAGTAATACGCCTCAGTGGAACATCGCTGATTTCAAAAGGCGCGTGATGGCTTTGCCCGATGGTTTAACCTGACATTTCATAACGGGCAGGGCTTATGAAGAGAGGATTAACATCGAGGTGGACGGACGAATAAATACGTAGCAGGTCAGCAGACCAGAATTAATGCGAAAGATAATACGAATTTCAGGCAATAAAAAACCCGCACTGAGCGGGTTTATTTTATTATCAGCAGAGCTTATCTGCTCAGACTTATGTCTTCATCGCTATTGTAAGCGTCGCTGATAATGAGCGCGGCTTACTGCGCTGTGACGTTGCCGGCTGCAGGGCCTTTGGCGCCATTTTCAATGGTGAAGGAGACTTTCTGACCTTCATCAAGCGTTTTGTAGTTATCACCCTGGATAGCAGAGAAATGCACGAATACATCTTTGCTGCCATCATCGGGAGTGATAAAGCCAAAACCTTTATCTGAATTAAACCATTTTACTAAACCAGTCATTTTGTCAGACATAGATATTTCCTTAATCGATTAGCCACTAAGAGCGGCGAAGATGGCCTGTAGTTAGAGATTTACTTATTGGGCACTTAGGAGGAGGCTCTCGAAGAAGGATATCTGTGGATAACACTTGAACTGAGGACTACTTTACTAAAACTGCTTTCATAAGGTCTGTGTTCCAAACCGATGACGCATTAAGACATAGCGATAATAATTTAGCAATGTATAAGTTTATTTATTTTAACCATTTAAACGCTCAGATGGCTGAATGGCCGTTATATTTTGACTACTCAGGAAGTGCTTCAGGCCCCGCTGTGTGCGAAGAGGAGCAGGCAAATCCTGTCATAATGACGGTGCCGATTTAACGTTGATGCTTAACAATAAAACAGAGCCAGTAATGTTACATCGCCTAAAAATTTCCGCACGGCCAGCGAAAGGGTTTTCTCGCCCTGCTTATCTGTGAGCGTTACCTGCTGCATGTCGTACGCCCGGCTCTTCGGTATCTTTCATCCTGATACCGGTCAGTATCCGGACGGCCCGCCCGCCCTCACCCTGCATCTGAAATGCTGGAGGTTTGTCACCCGCCTCCATTCTGGTGCAGAAGCAGCCTGCCGCGATGAGCGAGAAGCGGGCTAAACCCTATCTGTCCGCCCATTTTGAGCATGCTGACTGTCTCAGTGACCGTGAACGGTCAATCCTACGAGCCGGATAACAACAGGACGGACAACCAGTATGCAAAAGAAAGCGGCTGGCATGGCGACCTGGTAAGCATTCATCACATTTGTCATGTAATGAGGTCCCATTCCGAATTCGGCTAACGTGATAACCAGACTCATCAGGAACGCCATGATGATCGCCATGTAAAACGCAAATATGTAAGGTGCCGTGCGCACCGGCAAACGGGTTCGTAAGGTTTTTTTTGTTGCAGCATCAGTCATCTGAATATCCTGTTTAACAAAAGTAGAGAAGACTGCGGCTAACTTAACAAGCTTATGCGGGGGGGTGTAGAGCGGTTATGCTTTAATCGTTATTAAGTAAAATTGACGAATTAACCGTTGAGGATATGATGGACATTTTAGGGCTGATTAGCACTTTTATCCGCGTGGTGGAAAACGGCAGTATTGCAGCGGCGGCACGCGTTAAAGGTATGAGTCCGGCAGCAGTCAGCCAGAGTCTTTCCCGTCTTGAAGCGCATCTGGGCGTGCGACTGCTATCGCGTACCACCCGCAGCATGACCTTAACGGAAAACGGTAAACGCTATTTCGAGAAAGTCCGTCACATCCCACATGATATCGAACTCGCCTCTCAGGCTGCAGCGAATGAAACCAAACCGCAGGGGCCACTTTGTATCGCTACGACAGCCGCGTTTGGTCGGTACGTTCTGGCTCCCCTTATGCCCGCTTTCAAAGCGTCTTTCCCCGATATAGATATTGAACTGATCAGTACCGATCGCAACGTCGATCATCGCCTGGAAGGCGTCGATGTCAGTATCCGCATCGAAGCACAGTTGAATGATCAACTCATCGCCAGAAAAATCGCATCGCTACCCTTTATATTCTGTGCGGCTCCCGCTTACCTTGATCGCGCTGGCACGCCTCAGACGCCTGGAGAACTTAGCCAGCACGCCTGCCTGGTTTTCCGCTATCCCACCGACAGACGGTTTCTGCCATGGACGTTCATGGTCAACGGACAGCCTGTCAATGCAAAACCTAACCCCAGTTTTATCAGCGATGATATTGATATTATTGCTAAAATAGCCATAAACGGCGGCGGCATTGCCCGTCTGGCAAGCTTTGTTGCTCAGCCGCTGATAGACAGCGGTCTGCTAAGGCCTTTGTCCTGGTCAGGTCACAGTGGCGAGAGCACCATTGAGTCCCTGCCCATGAATATCTATGCCTGTGTCACCGAACGTTCGGCACTCAATTCGAAAGTACGGACATTTATTGAATTTGTGGCCGATGCGATTTAAGACAGGCGCGTTTTTGCCGGGCGAAAATTGACGCATTTTTCTGCTTATCCACCCGCAAAAGTCACTCACCGCTGCCGGATAGCGCACTGGGTTTGTGGTTAGCAGACCGTTTCAGGCGGGCATTCAGCTTCATTCCGGGGGCTTCTGATTCCATTGAACGTGAAGGCTTTCCCATTGCGCGCAGATTGATGGGGATTTCAGCAGGTACGTCACCGCCAGTTACAGAAGCAGTCTCGTCGCCATAAAGCGGCATATAACGGGGGAATCAGAAGGAGAGTGTTAGCAGCCAGTCAGATGCACCCGAAGTGCAAAAACGCGGGTTTAAATCAGCAGAAGCAAAGGCAGAAAAAGCAGAAAAGGTGATAATCACAGGTCGATCCCTGACCGCGATTATCGAGGGTTTCTTACAGGGTACTTAGTACATGGCACCCGGCGGTACGTGTTTGAACGTCTCAACGTAAGCGCGGAATACGTGTTTAATGATGCGTTTCATGAAATACCTGTTCAAATTTAGTTGAAGATATACTGAAAAAGTATAGCGCCTGTGCGTTTTAACAGCAAATAAATTTGAACCAGATCACAAAAATGCCGCTTTTATGTGCAAAAGCACTAGGCGGTGTAGCCGAGATGCTGCAACAGAATGGTGGAGCCTACGGCGATTAAGACCACGCCACCCAGCACTTCCGCCCATTTTCCCAGCACCGGACCGATAAAGCGACCGACTAATACGCCTGTGGTCGCCATCACCGTGGTGGCGGCACCAATGGTCAGCGCGGTGGTAATGATATTCACCTGCAGGAAAGCCAGTCCGACACCGACAGCCAGCGCATCGAGGCTGGTCGCGACGGCGGTAGTTGCCAGTACCATAAAGCCGTGGCTTTGCGGGGCTTCGCAGGGTTCGGTGACGGCCGTCTTACGGAAACCTTCCATCATCATACGGCCACCGAGAAACGCCAGCAGGCTGAAGGCAACCCAGTGATCCCATGCCATGATATAACGGCTGGCGGCCAGGCCAAGCGCCCAGCCAATCAGTGGAGTCAGCGCTTCAATGGTGCCAAAGATCAGACCGGTACGCAGCGCTTCTTTAAAACCAGGACGATGCAGTGTGGCACCTTTGCCCAGCGCAGCGGCAAACGCGTCCATCGACATACCCAGCGCAAGAATTAAAGTAGCAATAAAGGTCATGATTTATTCACCTGGGGCGAAAAAGCGGCAATTCACGCTGAATTCACCACACAAAGTGTTCAGTTATGAAAAAGTGGGCGCAGTCTACCATGCAAACCTGAAGATAAAAAGACAGTAAAATCAGGGATTTAAGTATAGCAAAGGCTATAACTCTTATCATTCGCTATGAATGCCGCTAAGTCGATGGTGGCAAAGCATTTTCTTCGGTCTGACCTGGCCGGTTCGGGCTGCGGGATGGCGCTTTGGCGCACGCCACCATTGAACCCTGTCGCCGATTACCTGAAAATGCCGGGCTGATAAATATGGGAAACCGGTTATGAATAACCCTTTTGAGACGTTGATCGTGCCAGGTGGCATTTTGCTGCTGGGCTTTCTCTCGGCGCTGCTGCTGCCCGCACCCGCCTTTAGCGTGACGGTGGCGCAGCACCTGTTGCAGATGTTTCATCTGCAGGATCTGAATCAGCTCTACACGGTGGTGTTTTGCGTCTGGTTTTTGCTGCTGGGCGCACTGGAGTTTTTTGTGATCCGCTTTGTCTGGCGTCGCTGGTTCAGGAGCTGACCGCCTGCGCATCGACCAGCGCTTTTAGCCGTTCGGCACTGCGCGCATAACCTTCACGTGGCAGATGTGCCGCCCCCAGCAGCAGGCCTGCCCCGCGCTGATCCGCCTGCTGATACCAGATCGACAGCGGCGACGGCGCCATGCCCCACTCTGCTGCCTGCTGGGCAATCACCTCATCCGGCGTACCGGCGGGTAAGCGGACAATCACCGCCAGCCCGGCACGTTGCAGATCGGGAAAGTGAGGATGGAGCGCCGCGATCATCTGCTCCAGCCGCTCCTGATAGACGCGCTTCATGCGCCGCAGATGCCGCATAAAGTGACCTTCCCGCAGAAACTCCGCTACCGCATTGTGCAGCAATCCCGAAGAGGCTGGCGCAAGTAATGCGCACACCTCGCCGAAGCGGGCCGTCAGCGCCGTCGGAACCACGATAAAACCGAGCCGCAGGTGCGGCGTCAGCGTCTTACTGAAGGTACCGATGTGCAATACGCGTCCCTCGCTGTCGAGCGCGGCCAGTGCCGGAGCCGCGCGATTACCGGGCTGAAGCTCGCCGAGATAGTCATCTTCGATAATCCAGCGCTGCTCGCGACTGGCCCAGCTCAGCAATGCATGGCGGCGTGCCAGACTCATGGTCATGCCAAGCGGTGCCTGCTGTCCTGGTGTCACCAGCGCAAAAGCGGCATCCGGCGCGCGGGCCATCCCGGCCTCCACCTGCAACCCTTCGGCATCAACCGGCACGGCAACCGGCGTAACGCGCAGCGCGTCAACCGCGCGACGCGCCACCCAGAATCCGGGATCTTCCAGCCAGGCCGTTTTGCCCTGAAAATCCATCGCAAGGCCAATCAGGCCCATCGCGCCCGCATAGCCGCTGGTAATAATAATCTGGTCCGTCTGACAGCGCAGGCCGCGTGCCACCGCAAGGTAGGCCACCAGCGCCTGCCGCAACGCTAAGCTGCCGCGTGGATCGGGATAGCTGGCCGGTCTGCTGACCTGCATGCGCGTCTGACGCTGCAGAATGCGCAGCCAGACTTTGGCCGGGAATGCATCGCTGGCAGGAATGCCCATCTGGAAGATCAGCGGTGGCGCTTCATACCCCTCTGCACCCTCCAGCAGCTGGCGTTCAGCATCGACGCTGACCGGTTTCAACGGCGGTAATGGGCTGACGAAGGTACCCGCCGCACCTCTGGCCTGCAGAAACTGACCATCGACCAGCATGTCATAGCTGGCACGTACCGTGCCGCGCGCCACGCCGAGCTGCACCGCCAGATCGCGACAGGAGGGCAGACGCGCACCGGGCTGTAAGCGCCCTTCTCCAATCGCCTGTTCAATCAGCTGGCGTAGCTGTTCGCTGAGGCCACGTGACGTACCGCGCTGGAGTGTCAGCGTGGAAAGCAGCGATGGACCAGTCAGACTCTCATTTTTTGGCACTTTATCTGCTCCATTGAAAGGCCGAAAATCGCCTCATCAATCCCAGGAGGCAACAAGATGAGCGAACGTATCGATTTCCACAGTGCAGCACCGGCAGGCATGAAAGCGCTGGGCGGCGTATACAGTTATCTGGCGCAAACCGATCTGCCGCTCACTTTACTGGAACTGCTGTTCCTGCGCATATCGCAGATTAACGGCTGCGCCTACTGCATTGATTTACATACCAAAGCGCTGAATAAATCAGGCATGAGTTGGGATAAGATTGTATTGACCTCGGTCTGGCAGGAATCCGGCACGCTGTTCAGTGATAAAGAGAAGGCGGCCCTGCACTGGGCTGAATGCCTGACGCTGATTGCTCAGCAGGGCGCGCCGGATGCCTGCTATGCCACATTAAAAGAGCAATTTAGCGAGAAAAGTATTGTCGATCTGAACATCGCAATTGGCCTGATGAACACCTATAACCGCATGGCGATAAGTCTGAAAAAGCTGCCTGCCAGCGCGAATCAGTCATAAGTGAATCCGATGCGTGCGCCGGTGCGCGCGTATTTTCAGACTCACAAAAATGTAACATTATTTTTACACGAGCAGCTTTTCAGGCTCTCATCACCCGATTCCCGTTATTCCTTACTGCATAATAAATCGCTAAATTTCAGCGAATTAAATAATTCCGCACGGTTCATATCCATTCCGGCCCTGCACCAGCATGGGGCTTTCTCGCAACATACACTTTCAGTTAACTCACTGACTTATCTCTAAAAAACCGCTAATACGCCACCGCCCCTGATGATTAATTCTTATGCTGAATCATTTCTGCATTTAAAAAATAAACAAATGTTTAATTCAGATGCGAGAATGTTATATTCGGATGACTAAGCATAACGTTCAGTTAACGCGTTATCACCGCTTAACCCTATACCTGAGACTTAACCTTAGAGAAATAGCGCAACGCGCTCGAAAGAAGCGTGACTATTTCGCCTGCGAAACTGTTGGGCTTCAGGTCAACAGAAGAGGAGATGTCGCCTCATGAGCAATTCAGCTGTAAACCTTGCGCTCGCGATGAGTGCCATGGCAAAGGACACCACTACTACCGCGCCGGAGCGCAAAGACGTTGACGTGCTGCTGATTGGCGCAGGTGTGATGAGCGCCACCCTCGGCGCGTGGCTGCAGGATTTAGAGCCGGACTGGTCCATCGAAATGGTGGAGCGGCTGGATAGCGTGGCCGAAGAGTCGTCCAACGGCTGGAATAACGCGGGCACCGGTCATGCGGCGCTGGCAGAGCTGAACTATACGCCTCAGCAGGCGGATGGCAGCATCGACATCTCCAAAGCGGTGACGATCAACGAATCGTTCCAGATTTCCCGCCAGTTCTGGGCTTATCAGGTCCAGAAAGGCAACCTGCGCAACCCTGAAAGCTTTATTCACAGCACGCCGCACATGAGCTTTGTCTGGGGTGACGACAATGTCGACTTCCTGCGCAAGCGCTTTAAGGCGCTGCAGAAGAGCACCCTGTTCCGTGGCATGGCCTACTCCGAAGATCCGCAGCAGATTGCCCGCTGGATCCCGCTGGTGATGAATGGCCGTGACCGCAGTCAGAAAGTGGCCGCGACCTGGACGGAGATGGGCACCGACGTGAACTTCGGTGAAATCACCCGTCAGCTGATTGCCTCGTTAGAGAAGAAAGCGAATTTCCAGCTGCGTCTGCGTCAGGAAGTGCGTGAGCTGAAGCAGCTCGCCGACGGTCGCTGGCAGGTGACGCTGCAGTGTCTGAACAGCGGCACGCGTCGCACACTGACGGCAGGTAAAATCTTTATCGGTGCGGGCGGCGCGGCGTTACCGCTTCTCCAGAAGGCGGGTATCCCGGAAGCCAACGGCTATGCCGGTTTCCCGGTGGGCGGTTCGTTCCTGGTCACAGAAAATCCGCAGGTCGTCGCGCAGCACATGGCCAAGGTCTACGGTAAAGCCAGCGTCGGTGCGCCGCCGATGTCTGTGCCGCATGTCGACACCCGCGTGCTGGATGGCAAGCAGGTGCTGCTGTTTGGCCCATTCGCCACCTTCTCGACTAAGTTCCTGAAGCAGGGTTCGCTGATGGATATGTTCACTTCGCTGAACAGCAGCAATATGCTGCCAATGGTGAAAGTGGGGCTGAAAAGTTTTGATCTGGTGAAATACCTGATGGATCAGGTGCTGCAAAGCGATCGCGACCGGATGGACGCGCTGCGCGCCTATGTGCCGCAGGCGAAGCAGGAGGACTGGCAGTTAGTCACTGCCGGTCAGCGTGTGCAGATCATCAAGAAAGATGAAAAAGAGGGCGCCGTGTTGCGTCTGGGCACCGAAGTGGTCGCTTCACAGGATGGCACGATTTCAGCGCTGCTGGGTGCCTCGCCAGGTGCGTCTACGGCGGCACCGATCATGCTGGAGCTGCTGCACAAGGTCTGTCCTGAGCAGATGGCTTCGCCGGAATGGCAGAACAAAATCCGCGCGGTGATCCCTTCCTGGGGTCGCAAACTGAACGGCGACGTGGCGCTGACAGAGAAAGTGTTAGCTGAAACCAGCCGCATTCTGCATCTCGATTACTCGCCGGTCACCCCGATGGCGGCCAACGATGAAGGACGGGAAACCGCCTTCGTCGTCGGCAAGTAATGTGCCACTGAAGAACAGAAGGCTTTGCATCTGAATTGCCCCAGCAAACCGGGCAGTTTATATTAAGCCGCTTTCAGGGCCTGGGTCCGGTACCTAACCGGACCCAGGCCTTTCCGTTTCAGGCTTATCCGCGCGTTATTTCATCATGAACCTATTCGTAGATCGCCCGCTTCACGTCATCAATTCATTTAAACTGATTACGGTATAAATACGCCGAATCCAGCGTGCAGATACTGTATCCCTGAATAATATTACCCGGACAGATTCCTGTCTGTGATATGAATAGTGTGACGCCCAATGATATAAATCCTCCTGTCTGATAATCGTAAAATTACGATAAAAATATGAGCTCTGCGTCACATTAAGGAATATGTCATTTTGTTATTTTCTCCAGGCTCATTATTTAAAAAGGATTTTCATAAAAGGATTAAATATTTTAGAAGTAAAATATGTCTCTGGTGTCGGAGCCGAATCTTACAGATTCGATGTTAATCTGGAGATTGCTCAGGTTATGACTGCGAAGTTTAACCAATGTAATGTAAAAGATTTAACTACAGATATGTTTCAATTTGCAATAGCCTCCGGCGTGCCGGGCTCAATGAGCGGTGCCGTAATCGTTCCTGGCATCGGACTGGTGCCAGGATGGATTGTCGGAGCAGCTACGGATGCGACAGGCGCGGCTTTCACTTACGGACTAACCTGCTGGTGGTAATGAAACCGGTACAGAGAGTTTTTTTAGATACGCTGCTCATCATTTTAGCATTATTTTTAATGGTCTATTTTATTGATGGTTTACCAACGATAAAAGACTTAATCAAAATAGTGATAACCGGAGTATTAACAGGACTGATAAATTACAAGCTATATGGTAAATAAAATCGCTGTTTGCAGAATTAAAATATCACCTTTTAAAAATCTTACTTAATCGATTAACGCTTTAAAGCTGGACAGTTTATATTAAGGCGCTTTCAGGGCCTGGGTTCGATATTCAACCGGACTCAGGCCTTTCATTTTCAGGCTTGTCGGTTCGCTATTTTAAGAGATAGGTTCAAAGATGACTCTGCTGGGTGAGCAGCTTTAAGGGTCAATCCGGTTGCGGGGCCTTTTTTATTGGCCGGTTACCTGGTCGATTCGGGCATTCTCTATTAGGGTTAAGGCATCTTTTAGCTGCACGATCAGGAGGAACCCGCATGTCTTACTCCCCTGCGTCACCCGAATTTACCCTGCTCGACCGCTACTGGCGGGCAGCGAACTACCTCTCCGTCGGACAGATTTACCTGATGGATAACCCACTGTTACGCGAACCGCTCAAACCGGAGCACATCAAACCGCGTCTGCTGGGCCACTGGGGCACCACGCCAGGGCTGAATTTTATCTACGCTCATCTCAACCGTGTTATCCGCAAACAGAACCTGAATATGATCTACATCTGCGGGCCAGGACACGGCGGCCCTGGCATGGTGGCAAATACCTGGCTGGAGGGCAGCTACAGCGAGATTTATCCGCACATCTCTCAGGATGCGGCGGGCATGCAGCGCCTGTTTAAGCAGTTTTCTTTTCCGGGCGGCATTCCCAGCCACGCCGCGCCAGAAACGCCCGGCTCGATTAATGAAGGCGGTGAGCTGGGCTATTCGCTCTCCCATGCCTTTGGTGCCGCTTTCGATAATCCCGATCTGGTGGTGCCATGCGTGATTGGCGACGGTGAAGCCGAGACCGGGCCGCTGGCCTCAAGCTGGCACGGCATCAAATTCCTCAACCCTGAACGTGACGGTGCGGTGCTGCCGATTCTGCATCTGAATGGCTATAAGATTGCCAACCCGACGCTGCTGGGTCGCAGCAGCGACGAAGACCTGCACCAGCTGTTCAGTGGCTACGGCTATGAGCCGATATTTGTCTGCGGACATGAACCGGAAAAAATGCATCCGCTGATGGCGGAGGCACTGGATAACGCCTTCAGTAAGATCGCTCAGTATCAGCGAGAGGCGCGCAGCGGCAACGCCAGCACTGACGTGCCGCGCTGGCCGATGATTATTCTGCGCAGCCCCAAAGGCTGGACCGGCCCAAAAACGGTCGACGGCAAGAAAGTTGAGGATTTCTGGCGGGCGCATCAGGTGCCGGTCGCGGCCTGTCGTGAAGATGACGGTCATCGCCAGATCCTTGAGACGTGGATGCGCAGCTATCAGCCTGACGACCTGTTTGATGAGCAGGGTCGCCTGAAGCCGGAACTGCAGGCGCTGGCACCAGAGGGCGATAAGCGCATGGGCGCTTCACCGTATGCCAATGGCGGCCTGCTGCGTCGTGAGCTGGATACGCCCGGGATCGCAGAGTTTGCCTGCGATGTCAGCGAGCCAGGTACGGAGATGGCGCAGGCCACCGAGCATCTGGGCCGCTATCTCAGCGTGCTGTTCCAGCGTAACCGCGATAATTTCCGCCTGTTTGGCCCGGATGAAACCGCCTCTAACCGCCTGACACCCGTCTTCGACGTGACCAGCCGCACCTGGCTGGAACGAACCGAGCCTTATGATGAGCAGCTGGCGCGGGATGGCCGGGTGATGGAAATTCTCAGTGAGCATCAGTGTCAGGGCTGGCTGGAAGGCTATCTGCTGACCGGCCGCCACGGACTGTTCAACTGCTATGAGGCTTTTATTCACATCGTCGATTCGATGTTTAACCAGCACGCCAAGTGGCTGAAAGTCTCGCGCAAACTGGGCTGGCGTAAACCGATCTCGTCGCTGAACTATCTGCTCTCGTCCCATGTCTGGCGGCAGGACCACAATGGCTACAGCCATCAGGATCCGGGCTTTATCGATCACGTCGCTAACAAGAAAGCGGACATCGTGCGCATCTACCTGCCGCCCGATGCCAATACGCTGCTGTGGGTTGGCGATCACTGCCTGCGCACCTGGGACCGGATCAATGTGATTGTGGCGGGTAAACAGCCTGCGCCGCAGTGGCTGGATATGGCCAGCGCCGTGACACATTGTGAAGCGGGTATGGGTGAGTGGCGCTGGGCGGGCACTACGCCGGAGAATGAACAGCCGGATGTGGTGATGGCCTGTGCCGGTGATGTCCCAACTATGGAAACGATGGCGGCGGTCGATCTGCTGCGCGAGATGCTGCCCGAACTGCGCATCCGCGTGGTGAATGTAGTCGACCTGCTGGCGCTACAGCCGGAAGAGCAGCATCCGCATGGCAAATCTGATGCGGAGTTCGATGCGCTGTTTACCCAGGACAAACCGGTGATCTTTGCCTTCCACGGCTATCCGACGCTGATCCATCGCCTGACCTATTCCCGTACCAATCACCGCAACTTCCATGTGCGCGGCTTCAATGAAGAGGGAACCACCACCACGCCATTTGATATGACGGTGCTGAACGAGCTTGACCGCTATCATCTCGCGCAGGAGGCGATTCTGCGCGTGCCGGGACTGGCCGATACACATCCGGAACTGCTGGAGGATTTACAGCAGCGTCTGGCGGAGCATCATCGCTATGTCCGTGAACATGGCGAAGATTTGCCGGAGGTGCAGAACTGGAAATGGCCGTCGGCCACCGCACCCGGTGCACCTGATTAAGCGGCCAGCAGCGCGTCGGTCAGCATCCAGACGGTCGTCGCCACCAGTGACAGCGCCATCAGGCTGTTAAACAGCTGACGCTTCCAGGCAATCTGCAGATGGCTGCGCAGGCGATCGCCCAGCGCAGCCCAGATCAGGATGCAGGGCAGATTGAGCAGCATAAAGGCGATCATCACCGTCAGCACACCGCTACTGCCGCTGTAAAGCAGCGCGACGTTGGTGGCCATCAGCCAGGCTTTGGGGTTGATGGCCTGGAAGCAGGCACCGCCCACCAGCGTCATCGGCTGTGCCCGGGTTCGCGCTTCCGGTGCACCGGCGCGAAAAATTTTCCAGGATAACCACATCAGATAGGTACAGCCTGCCAGCGTCAGCGGCAGGCGAATCGCCGCCATCCAGTGCAGCAACACCTCCAATGCCATCCCGGCAATCACTGTCTGTACCGCGCAGCCCACCAGAATGCCAAACACCATCGGCAGGGTCCGCCGCATGCCAAAATTGACCCCGGATGTCGCCAGCAACAGATTGTTCGGGCCTGGGGTAATCGACATCACGGTAACGTAACTGAAGAAAGAGGGATCGAGCATCGTGGCTCTCCTGAAAGTGGACAGCGTTCTATGCTACGGCGGAGAAAGAGATGGTAACAGTGACACAAAATCACTATTGTAATGGTTACAGTTCCCGTTAACAGCAATTGTACCCATCCACGCCGGAGGCTTCTGTGTCCCTTACTCCTGCTTCCAATCAGCCGCTCTATCAGCAGCTCGCAGACAGCTTCGCTGAGGCCATCCATCAGGGCACGCTGAAACCCGGTAAACGCCTGCCGGCGATCCGCCGTGTCGCGCAGTCACACCAGGTCAGCGTCAATACGGTGCTGAATGCCTGGCAGATGCTGGAAGATCGCGGGCTGATTGAGGCGCGGCCGCAGTCGGGCTACTACGTGCGCGGCGTGTTGCCGGCTGTAACCCGTCACGGTCAGCATAAAGCCCGGGTACGCGACCCCAGCAGCGGTAAGCTCGACCTGATCGATAAGGTGTTTGCAGCGCAGAATCATCCCGACTACACCAATATTTCCCTGGCCTGCCCGCAGGACAGCGAGCTGTTTCCGGCGGCGCGCATCGCCCGGATTACCGCCTCACTGCTGCGCCGTCATCCCAACATCATCGGGCGCTATGCACTTCCACCCGGTAGTGAGCGCTTACGGGAGGAGATTGCGCGACGGGCGCTGCACGCCGGGCAAACGCTCACCGCCGATGAGATCACCCTGACCCATGGTTGCATGGAGGCTTTACAACTGGCGCTGCGGGCGGTGACGCAGCCCGGCGACTGCGTTGGGCTGGAGTCGCCGACCTACTTTTTCCTCTTCCCCCTGCTGGCGTCGCTGGGCCTGAAGGCGCTGGAAATCCCTACCGATCCGCAGCATGGCCTGTCGCTGGATGCGCTGGAGATGCTGCTTCAGGAGCAGCGTATTAAGGCACTGATTGCGATGCCCAGCGTGCAGAACCCGCTGGGCTGCGGCATGTCGCTGGAGAATAAGAAGCGGCTGGCTAAGTTAGTGAATACTTACCACGTTCCGCTGATTGAAGATGGGCTTTATGACGAGTTGCAGTTCGACTGGCCGCTCTCACCCGCCGTGAAAGCCTTTGATCGCGATGGCTGGGTGATCTACTGCACCAGCTTCACCAAAACCGTGGCACCCGATTTCCGACTTGGCTGGACCGCCGCAGGTCGTTTTCATGATGCGATTGCCCGACTGAAAGCAGTGTCGTCGATGGCCGAATCCGCCCTGCTCTCGGAAACGCTGGCGGAGTTTCTTGCGTCCGGCGGTTATGACCATCATCTGCGCACGCTACGCCGTCGCTACGCGGCCAATCTGGATGAGGCGCGCGGTCTGATCGCCCGTTACTTCCCGGTGGGAACCCGCGCGACGCTGCCACGCGGTGGATTTGTTTTCTGGGTTGAGTTACCGGGCGGCGTGAATACCACAGAGATGTTTGATCGACTGCTGCAGGAGCAGATTTGCGTCACGCCTGGCGCGCTCTATTCGCTGAGTGAGCGCTACAACCATGCGCTGCGTCTCTCCTGCTGCTATCCGTTTGATGCGCGCTATACCCGGGCGATTCAGCGCGCAGGTGAACTCGCCTGTGAACTGGCAGGCGTGTCGTGCGGCCAGGCTCAGGGTGTACCGTTGCGGCCCCAGACGGTATAGCCGCGACGTTCAGTCAGGCGCTCGTAATAGGTGCGCACCGCCGGATAGTCGGGATGATCGAGCGGGGTTTCAAACCAGCGGTTTACCGCCAGGCCAATCGGAATGTCTGCCAGGGTAAAATTGCGTCCGGCGACGTAGCGCCCGGTTTTTTCCAGCTGCTGATTGAGAATGCTCATAGTGTGCGCCCAGCCTTTGCTGGCCGCAGCCAACAGTCGCGGGTCCTGGTGGGCCGGTGAGTTTCGCACCAGCGACATAAAGGCGTAACGCCATGAGGTGTTGAGTTCGGTGGATTGCCAGTCCATCCACTGATCGACAGGTGCACGCGTCTGCGGATGCAGAGGATAAAGCCATTCACCGCCATAGGCGTTCGACAGATAGCGCAGAATGGCGTTGGATTCCCACATCACAAAGTCACCATCTTTCAGCACCGGCACCATCGCATTCGGGTTGAGTGCCATGAATTCGGGCAGGTGCGTTGAACGGAAGCCATCGCCCCACTCTTCGCGCTGGTAATCGAGTTCCAGCTCGTCACACAGCCATAATACTTTGCGCACGTTGATTGAGGAGGCGCGTCCCAGGATCGTCAGCATTCACAGTCTCCGATAAAATCTTTAACTTATTGATAACGCTGTTAGCTGTTATAAGCAATCATCCGGCAGAGAAAAGGCCACACTAAAGCCACAGTAAGGAGTCACAATGAAGGTCGCGTTTAAGCAAGTCGATGTGTTTACCTCATCAGCCTTTAACGGCAATCCGCTGGCGGTGATCATGGATGCTCAGGGGTTAAGCGACAGCCAGCTGGCGGCGATTGCCCGCTGGACAAACCTGTCGGAAACCACCTTTGTCCTTCCGCCACAGCACGAAGAGGCGGACTATCGGGTGCGTATTTTTACCGTTGAAGGGGAACTGCCGTTTGCCGGTCATCCGACGCTGGGCACCGCCCATGCGCTGCTGGAGGCGGGCTGGCCAACCCGCACACCGGGTGAAATCGTGCAGGAGTGCGGCGTCGGTAACGTGACGGTGAAGATAGGTGACGCGGACCTGGCCTTTGCCGCGCCGGCTGCCACGCTGATGCCCTGGCAGGATGCGCGGATGAGTAACGCCTTAAACTGCGATGCGTTCGATCTGACGCAAAGTCCGACGATAGTGGACATGGGGATTCGCTGGCTGCTCATTCCGATGATTAGCGCTGAAGCGGTACTGGCGCTGCAGCCCGATGTCAGTGAATTGCAGCGACTGATTCAGCATGCGGGTGTCTCGGGCATCATGCCCTTTGGTCGTCTGCCTGCGGACGAGCCTGAGCAGTATGAAGTGCGCGGCCTGCTGGTAGAGAATGGCAGTCTGACCGAAGATCCGGTCACCGGCAGTGCCAACGCCTGTCTGGCGCGCTACTTTGCCGCGGCGGGGCAAACCACCCCCTATCGCGTTCGCCAGGGCACGGCCCTGCAGCGTGCTGGTCGGGTGAATGTGACCTTTGCCGGTGAGACCATCTGGATTAGCGGCAATACCGTGACCGTCATCGACGGCACCATTACGCTGTAAAATGCGGCGGCGTCGTGTTTTTCGCGACGCCGCCCGGGGTTAAATCCCCTGCCCGCCTGACGCTTCAATGCGCTGCGCGGTGATCCAGCCCGTTTCATCGCTAAGGATCGCGCTGATAGCGTCGCCGATATCATCCGGCAGTCCGACCCGACCCAGCGCCGTCAGCCCGGCAATCTGGTCGTTAATCTCGCGGGTATCGCGTACCCGTCCTCCGCCAAAGTCAGTCTCTATTGCGCCTGGTGCCAGAATATTGACGCGAATGCGGCGTTCACCCAGCTCTTTCGCCTGATAGCGCGTCAGGACTTCCATCGCCCCTTTCATCGACGCATAGGTTGCGGAGCCCGGATAAACCAGACGGGTCAGACCGCTGGAGATATTCAGGATGCGCCCCCCGTCGTTAATCAGCGGCAATAGCTTCTGGGTCAGGAAGTAAGGCCCTTTGAAATGCACATTCACCAGCGCATCAAATTCCGCTTCGGTGGTGTCGGTAAACGGCTTGTAATGTCCGTGCCCGGCGTTGTTCACTAAATAGTCAAAGCGCTCTCGTTGCCACTGCAGCTGCAATACCTCTTTCACTTCGCCAACAAAGCGATCAAACTGCCCGGTGTCGCCGACATCCAGCGCCAGCGCCACGGCGCGTCGTCCCAGTGCTTCAATTTCCTTTACAACCGCCTGCGCCTCATCGGCATGGCTGCGGTACGTCAGAATGATATCTGTGCCTCTCGCAGCCAGTTTTAAGGCTCCATTCCGGCCTAAACCACGGTTTCCACCGGTAATTAACGCTACTTTCTGATTCATCGCTCACACCTGTTGAAAAATTGAACACGGTTTAAGGATATTCGCGAATTATTGATCTATAAACAGGGTTAAATGCGCATCACTGTTTCAATAAAAACAACAATCGGTGAACAACATGGACAAAATTCACGCAATGCAGGTGTTTGTGCGGGTGGCCGAAATGGGCAGTTTTACCCGCGCGGCAGAGAGTTTAGGCGTCCCCAAAGGCAGCGTATCGCGGCAGATTCAGGCGCTGGAGAATCAAATGGCAACACGTTTGCTGCATCGCACCACGCGCCGGGTGCAACTAACCCAGGATGGCCTGGTCTATTACGACCGCTGTCTGGATCTGTTGTCGATGATTGACGATATGGACAGCCTGTTTCAGCACGAGCCCGCCTCGCTCAGCGGTAAACTCCGGGTCGACATGTCAGTGGCGATGGCCACCGGTTTTATCCTGCCAAGGCTGCCGGAATTTCTGCAACACTACCCGGGCGTGGAAATTGAGCTGAGCAGCAGCGACCGTCAGGTGGATGTGATCCGTGAAGGATTTGACTGCGTCATCCGGGTCGGTGAGCTGAAGGATTCAGGTCTGATTGCGCGAAAAATTGGTACTCATACCTTGATCAACTGCGCCAGCCCTGGCTACCTTTCGCGTTTCGGCATGCCAATCCGGCTGGAAGAGCTGTCGCAGCATGCGATGGTGCATTACAGCCAGCAGCTCGGCCAGGCCTCACCCGGCTTTGAATATTTCGATGGCAGGCAGTGCCATTACGTTCATACCGGTGGCGTGGTGACGGTGAACAGTACGGAAACTTATCGCGCCGCCTGCCTGGCAGGGCTGGGGATTATTCAGGTGCCCGCCGCCGGGATTCAGTCATTACTGGAAAGGGGCGAGCTGGTGGAAGTGCTGCATCGCTTTCCCGCCAGACCGATGCCGATCCATCTGCTCTATCCGCACCGGCGCAATGTGGCACGCCGCGTAAGGGTATTTATGGAGTGGCTGACTCAGGTGTTACAGGAGTACGTCACCTGAGCGGCTATACTTTGATTTTAATGATAAACAGGACAGTGAAGGTCTATGACAGACAAGCAGGAAAACCCGCAGGATATGCAGCCAGAAAAGCCGCTTATCGATATTAAAACCGGCAATCACACCGTGGATGAGTCGATTGTTCGCGTGTCACGCTTCGCCACCTGGTTCCAGTCTATTCCGGCGGTGGCGCATTTTATTCGCGCTCTGGACCGCTTTAATGACCGGCTCGGCAGCCAGTTTGGCGCGGCTATTACTTATTTCTCGTTTTTATCACTGATCCCCATTCTGATGGTCTCGTTCGCCGCCGTGGGTTTTGTGCTGGCATCGAATCAGGATCTGCTGACCGATATCATCAACAAAATCGTCAGCAGCATCAGTGACCCGACGCTGGCTACCACGCTGAAGAATACGGTGAACACCGCCATTCAGCAGCGTGCCACCGTGGGTATCACTGGTTTACTGCTGGCGCTCTACTCCGGCCTTAACTGGATGGGTAATCTGCGTGAAGCGATCCGCGCCCAGTCGCGCGACGTCTGGGAACGCAAACCGGATGACAAAGAGAAGATCTGGAAACGTTATATTCGCGACTTCCTGTCATTGACGGGTCTGATGCTGGCGCTGGTGATTACGCTGTCGCTGACCTCGGTAGCCGGTTCTGCTCAGGCGACCATCGTGAGTGCGCTGGGGCTGGATGGCATTGAGTGGTTACGCCCTGCCCTGACCATTATCGCCACGTCCATTTCCGTTCTGGCAAACTACCTGTTGTTCCTCTGGATTTTCTGGATTTTGCCGCGTCATAAGCCGCGCAAGAAAGCGCTGTTCCGCGGCACCCTGCTGGCGGCAATCGGCTTTGAGGTGATTAAGTTTGTGATGACGCTGACGCTGCCGAAGCTGGCAACCTCACCTTCTGGTGCAGCCTTTGGTTCTGTGCTTGGCCTGATGGCGTTCTTCTATTTCTTCGCCCGCCTGACGCTGTTCTGTGCAGCGTGGATCGCCACAGCCAAATATAAAGATGACCCGCAGATGCCGGAAGCGGGCAGCGCATCCCGCCGCAAAGCATCGTAATTCGTTAACAACAGCGGAAAATGTCACCCCCCGGCTATTTTTTCACCCGATAACAGGATGAATAGCTGAGGGGTCACTTTTATTTAGCCCTTTCTTAGAGTATCCCGCCAGATATCGTCCGGTTTACCCCGGTATCACCCGGCATTCGTCACACCACAGAAATTATCCTCTTTTTGCCCTCTGAAGCCAGACGCGGCGCGGGTTTTCATCATTGAATGCGCTCTGGCAGATGCGTAAGATTCTTTGTCTGTATTTACAAATAAGAAACAGTTATGCAAGCCTCCCTCACAGACACACTCGACAAACAGCAGGATCCCACACCGGTTAACTCACGCAGTAAAGTGGTGATTGCCTCGCTGGTCGGTACCGCCATCGAGTTCTTCGACTTTTATATTTATGCCACTGCGGCAGTGATTGTTTTTCCGCACATTTTCTTCCCGCAGGGTGATGCCACGGTCGCCACGCTACAGTCGCTGGCCACTTTTGCTATCGCCTTTATCGCACGTCCGATTGGCTCCGCCGTATTTGGTCACTTTGGCGATCGCGTCGGGCGTAAAGCCACGCTGGTTGCCTCGCTGCTGACTATGGGGATCTCTACGGTGGTCATTGGGCTGCTGCCAGGCTATGAGACGATTGGCGTGATGGCACCGCTGCTGCTGGCGCTGGCGCGTTTTGGTCAGGGGCTGGGACTGGGCGGTGAATGGGGCGGCGCGGCGCTGCTGGCGACGGAAAATGCCCCGGCGAAGAAGCGTGCGCTCTATGGTTCATTCCCTCAGCTGGGTGCACCGATTGGCTTTTTCTTCGCTAACGGGACTTTTCTGCTGCTCTCCTGGCTGCTGACCGACGAGCAGTTTATGCAGTGGGGCTGGCGCGTGCCGTTTATTCTCTCCGCCGTGCTGGTGCTGATTGGCCTGTATGTGCGCGTGTCGCTGCATGAGAGTCCGGTGTTTGCCAAAGTGCAGAAAGAGAAGAAGCAGGTTCGGGTGCCGATTGCGGCGCTGCTGAGCAAGCATCTGACCGCCACGATTCTCGGCACTTTTATCATGCTGGCGACCTATACGCTGTTCTATATCATGACCGTCTATTCGATGAGCTATGGCACCACACCATCACCAGCAGGTCTGGGCATTCCGCGTAACAGTATGTTGTGGATGCTGATGCTGGCGGTGATTGGTTTTGGTGTGATGGTGCCGATTGCCGGTTTGCTGGCCGACCGTTTTGGTCGTCGCAAGACGATGATTACCATTACGCTGATGATTATCGCGTTTTCGTTCCTGTTCCCAACGATGCTGGGTTCCGGTTCACAGGCGCTGGTGATGGCGTTTCTGCTGCTGGGTCTGAGCATTATGGGGCTGACGTTTGGCCCGATGGGCGCGCTGCTGCCGGAGCTGTTCCCGACCGAAGTGCGTTATACCGGCGCCTCGTTCTCCTATAATCTCTCCTCGATTCTGGGAGCCTCTGTTGCGCCTTACATCGCGACCTGGCTGAATGCCAATTATGGTCTGCAGGCGGTGGGGCTGTATCTGGCATCGATGGCGGTGCTGACGCTGATCGCGTTGCTGGCCTGTAAAGAGACGCGTCACCAGACGTTGTATGACGTTTAATCCTGTTAGATGAAGATCAGTGAAACCCGGCAGCCGCCGGGTTTTTTTATGGGCTGGGTTCAATAAATCTAAGGCAGCTTAGGGAACATACTTCGACACTGAGGAGTTTAAAAGCATAGCCTTGTGGTCATGCAATAGGCTCAGGGAGCATACGCCTTTCGCAAAGACGCAAAAGACGCCATCCATGGCGGGCTCAGCGCGGGCCGTCCCTGGCCCGCTATGCTTTGCTACAGGCGTATGCTCCCATCGCTTTAACCATGTTGGCTGTCTGTTTAGAAAATCTGAATTGTGCTCAAAGTTACAAACGTGGGCTGTGATAACTCTTCCAACAATAAAATAGCTCAGGGCGCTGGCAATATGGTCAGAGGAGGAAAGCGTCCCGCGCCATGGATGGCGCGGGCAGAGCATGCCAGGGATGGCGGGTTTTGCGTCTTTCCGATCTGACCGTATTGCCCGTGCAGGCTCGGTCTTACAGCGAAGCAGGCAGTGCAGGCACCGTTCCACCAGCGAACTTCTCAGGTAGTGTTCCCAAACAAAAAACCCCGGCAAGCCGGGGTTTGTTTTGCTGAAAACTGTGATGACGGTTATTAGCCCGCGACAGCGATACGCTTCATGTCGGTCATGTAGCCACGCAGTTTGCGGCCAACGGTTTCAATCGGGTGCTGGCGAACGGCTTCGTTAACGTCACGCAGCTGTGCGTTGTCGACCTGCGTGCCTTCCACCGCTTTACCCAGATCGCCCGGCTGCAGTGTGGTCATGAACTCTTTCAGCAACGGCACCGCAGCGAAGGAGAACAGGTAGTTACCATATTCAGCGGTATCAGAGATCACCACGTTCATTTCATACAGACGCTTACGGGCGATGGTGTTCGCGATCAACGGCAGCTCATGCAGGGATTCGTAGTAAGCAGACTCTTCGATGATGCCGGCATCTACCATGGTTTCAAACGCCAGCTCAACGCCCGCTTTCACCATCGCAACCATTACAACACCTTTATCGTAGTACTCCTGCTCTTCGATTTTGCCTTCATACTGTGAGGCAGTTTCGAATGCGGTCTGGCCGGTCTCTTCACGCCAGGTCAGCAGGTTTTTATCATCGTTCGCCCAGTCAGCCATCATGCCGGAAGAGAATTCGCCGGAGATGATGTCATCCATATGCTTCTGGAACAGCGGCGCCATGATGGTTTTCAACTGCTCTGACAGCGCATAAGCGCGCAGTTTCGCCGGGTTAGAGAGACGATCCATCATCAGGGTGATGCCACCAAACTTCAGTGACTCGGTGATGGTTTCCCAGCCGAACTGAATCAGTTTTTCTGCGTAAGCCGGATCCGTACCTTCAGCCACCAGCTTATCGAAGCAGAGCAGTGAACCGGCCTGCAGCATGCCACACAGGATGGTCTGCTCACCCATCAGGTCAGATTTCACTTCTGCAACGAAGGAAGATTCCAGCACGCCAGCACGATCGCCGCCGGTCGCTGCTGCCCAGGCTTTGGCAATCGCCATGCCTTCACCTTTTGGATCGTTTTCCGGGTGAACCGCGATCAGCGTCGGAACACCAAAGCCGCGTTTATACTCTTCACGGACTTCTGTACCCGGGCACTTCGGTGCCACCATCACAACAGTGATGTCTTTACGGATGCTTTCGCCCACTTCAACGATGTTGAAACCGTGCGAGTAACCCAGCGCAGCGCCATCTTTCATCAGCGGCTGAACAGCCTGAACTACTGCGGAGTGCTGCTTGTCTGGCGTCAGGTTAACGACCAGGTCCGCCTGCGGGATCAGATCTTCGTAAGTACCCACTTTAAAACCGTTATCGGTCGCTTTACGCCATGAAGGGCGTTTCTCAGCAATCGCTTCGGCACGCAGTGCATAGGCGACATCCAGACCTGAATCACGCATGTTCAGACCCTGGTTCAGGCCCTGCGCACCACAGCCAACGATAACGACTTTTTTGCCTTTCAGGAAACTGGCACCATCCGCGAATTCTTCACGCGCCATGAAACGACATTTGCCTAATTGCGCCAACTGGTTGCGCAGGTTCAATGTGTTGAAATAGTTAGCCATGGGTACTCCGGTAAGGTTGTGTTTGCTTTTTTTGTTCAGGAACGGCGTGTCATGCAACGCCGCGAATGACCCCATCATATGACAGGAATTCTGTTGCTTAAATTGATATATTAACAACGTCACATTGCAATAAATGCAACACCACCCAGAGGCGACGCGCACATGGATTTACGGGATCTGAAACTGTTTCTTCATCTGGCAGAAAGCTGCCACTTCGGGCGCACGGCGCGTGCGATGCACGTCAGCCCTTCCACGCTGTCACGCCAGATCCAGCGGCTTGAAGACGATGTCGGCCATGCGCTGTTTCTGCGCGATAACCGCACCGTGACGCTGACGGAAGCGGGTGAACGCCTGCGTCAGTTTGCCCAGCAGACCCTGTTGCAATATCAGCAACTGCGTCATGTGATGGATCTTAACGGTCCGTCACTCAGCGGCGAACTGCGCCTGTTCTGTTCGGTAACGGCGGCCTACAGCCATCTGCCGCCGATCCTCGACCGCTTTCGTGCCGAACATCCGCAGGTCGAAATTAAACTGGATACCGGTGATGCTGCGGATGCGGTAGAAAAAGTGCACTCCGGCGATGCCGATCTGGCTATTGCCGGCCGTCCTGAAACTTTGCCCGCCAGCATTGATTTTATGCCACTGGGGCTGATTCCGCTGGTGCTGATTGCGCCTGCATTACCCTGTGCCGTCCGCACACAGGCCACCCAGCCGCAGCCCGACTGGTCAAAAATTCCGTTTATCCTGCCGGTGCAGGGACCCGCACGACGGCGTATCGATCTCTGGTTCCGCCGCCAGCGCATCCCGAATCCGGTGATTTACGCCACGGTATCGGGGCATGAGGCGATAGTCTCAATGGTAGCGCTGGGTTGCGGTATTGCGCTGTTGCCGGATGTCGTGCTGGAGAACAGCCCGGACCCGGTGCGGAACCGCGTGCTGATGCTGGAGAATGTGGAGTCTGTTGCGCCGTTCGAACTCGGTATCTGCGTGCAAAAAAAGCGGCTCGGAGAGCCGCTGATCAGTGCTTTCTGGAGCCAGCTGTAATCAGTGGCCTGACAGGAAGAAGCGGAACGCCGGGTTCTGGCTTTCGTCGTGAAAGTCGTAACCCAGATCGGTGAGATGCTCCTCAAAACGCGGTTCATCGCTGCCGAGCTCAAAAGCCGCCAGCACACGACCATAATCGGTGCCGTGGCTACGGTAGTGAAACAGCGAGATATTCCAGTGGGTGCCCAGCGTTTGCAGGAACTTCAGCAACGCGCCAGGTGCCTCCGGGAATTCGAAGCTGAAGAGCCGTTCACGCAGCGGCTTGGAGGGACGTCCGCCCACCATGTAACGCACATGCAATTTCGCCATTTCATCATCTGAGAGATCGACCACCTGATAACCGCCGCGCGTAAGTTCGCTGATGATTTCGCTGCGCTCTTCCACGCCACGGGTCAGACGTACACCAACAAAGATGCAGGCTTTGTCCGCATCGGCGTAACGATAGTTGAACTCGGTGATGGAACGTCCGCCCAGCGTCTGACAGAAACGCAGGAAGCTGCCCTGCTGTTCCGGGATCGTTACAGCCAGCAGCGCTTCACGCTGTTCGCCCAGCTCGCAACGCTCGGAGACGTAACGCAGGCCGTGGAAGTTGACGTTGGCACCGGACAAGACATGCGCCAGCCGCTCGCCTTTGATCTCGTGCTGCTGGATATACTTCTTCATGCCCGCCAGCGCCAGCGCACCAGACGGTTCCGCCACGGCACGAACATCTTCGAACAGATCTTTCATCGCAGCGCAAATGGCATCGCTGTCGACGGTGATGATGTCATCGATGTAGGCCTGACAGAGCCGGAAGGTTTCGCTGCCAATCCGCTTAACCGCCACCCCTTCGGCAAACAGCCCGACGCGTGGCAGATCGACCGGATGACCGGCGTCCAGCGCCGCTTTCAGGCAGGCTGAATCTTCTGACTCCACCGCAATCACTTTGATCTGCGGCATCAACTGCTTGATCAATACAGCGACGCCCGCTGCCAGACCGCCACCACCAACCGGCACAAAGACCCGGTCGAGGTGCGCATCCTGCTGCAACAGCTCCATCGCCAGCGTGCCCTGTCCGGCAATCACAGCCGGATGGTCAAACGGCGGAACGAAGGTGTAGCCGCGCTGTTCAGCGAGCTCTATCGCTTTGGCTTTCGCCTCGTCAAAGTTGGCCCCAAACAGAAAAGTCTCACCGCCAAATGCGCGCACTGCATCAACCTTGATGTCTGCGGTCGCCAGCGGCATCACAATCAGTGACTTAATGCCCAGCTTCGTCGCGGAGAGCGCCACGCCCTGCGCATGGTTACCGGCCGAAGCCGTCACTACGCCGCGCGCTTTCTGCTCTTCGCTCAGACCGGCAATCATTGCGTAGGCACCGCGCACCTTGAAACTGTGCACCGGCTGACGATCTTCCCGCTTTACCAGAATGGTGTTGCCGAGACGCGATGAAATTTTTTCCATAACCTGCAGCGGCGTCACCTGTGCCACTTCATACACCGGTGAACGCAGCACTGCACGCAAATACTCGGCGCCGCAAGGCGCGTCGGGTAGCGGTTGAGACTCGGCCATGTTTAGCCTCCCAGCTTGCTCTTATCGCGAACGGCGCCTTTGTCAGCACTGGTCGCGAGTAATGCGTAAGCACGCAGCGCAAAGGAGACTTCACGCTGACGATTGACCGGCGTATATGCCGCATCGCCACGTGCCTGCTGCTCTTCACGGCGGGCATGCAGTTCGTTATCCGGCACAGCGAGTTTGATGCCGCGGTTCGGGATATCGATCTCAATGGTGTCGCCATCTTTGACCAGCGCAATGGTGCCGCCGTTGGCCGCTTCAGGCGAAGCGTGACCGATAGAGAGGCCCGATGTGCCACCAGAGAAACGACCGTCGGTGATCAGAGCGCAACTTTTACCCAGACCCATCGATTTCAGATAGGTGGTCGGATAGAGCATTTCCTGCATGCCCGGCCCGCCTTTTGGCCCTTCGTAGCGGATGACAACTACGTCGCCTGCCACGACTTTGCCGCCCAGAATCGCTTCTACCGCGTCATCCTGGCTTTCATAGACTTTGGCCGGGCCGGTGAAGGTCAGGATCTCTTTGTCTACGCCCGCTGTTTTAACGATACAGCCATCTTCGGCGATGTTGCCGTACAGCACGGCCAGACCGCCATCCTGCGAGTACGCGTTTTCGCGGGTGCGGATGCAGCCTTCGGCACGGTCATCATCCAGCGTGTCCCAGCGGCAGTTCTGCGAGAATGCCTGGGTGGTACGGATGCCCGCCGGACCGGCGCGGAACATATCTTTTACCGCCTGATCTTTGGTCAGCATGATGTCGTACTGATCCAGCGTTTCACGCATGGTCTGCTGCAGGATATTACGGGCGCTGCTGTCGAACAGGCCGGCACGATCCAGCTCGCCGAGAATGGCGAAAACACCACCTGCGCGATGCACATCTTCCATGTGGTATTTCGGGGTACTTGGCGCGACTTTACAAAGCTGAGGCACTTTACGTGACAGGCGATCGATGTCGGAGATATTGAAGTCGATGTCGCCTTCCTGGGCCGCCGCCAGCAGGTGCAGCACGGTGTTGGTGGAGCCGCCCATGGCGATATCCAGCATCATGGCGTTCTCGAAGGCGGCCTTGTTCGCGATGTTGCGCGGCAGCATGTTGACGTCATCCTGCTCGTAGTAGCGCTTGGTGAGACTGACGATGCGCTTACCGGCATTGATGAACAGCTCTTTGCGATCAGCGTGCGTGGCCAGCAGTGAACCGTTGCCAGGCTGCGACAGGCCGAGTGCTTCGGTCAGGCAGTTCATCGAGTTGGCGGTGAACATGCCGGAGCAGGAGCCGCAGGTCGGACAGGCAGAGCGTTCGATCTGATCGCTGTCGGCATCGCTGACGTTCGGGTTCGCACCCTGAATCATCGCATCGACCAGGTCCAGCTTGATGATCTGATCAGAAAGCTTGGTTTTACCCGCTTCCATCGGGCCGCCTGAAACGAAGATCACCGGAATATTAAGGCGCAGAGACGCCATCAGCATGCCTGGGGTGATTTTGTCACAGTTGGAGATGCAGACCATGGCGTCGGCGCAGTGCGCATTAACCATGTACTCGACCGAGTCAGCAATCAGCTCACGCGAAGGCAGTGAATACAGCATGCCGCCATGACCCATGGCAATACCGTCATCCACCGCGATGGTGTTGAACTCTTTAGCCACACCACCCGCCGCTTCAATCTGCTCAGCGACGAGTTTACCAAGGTCGCGGAGGTGAACGTGGCCAGGGACAAATTGGGTGAATGAGTTAACCACAGCGATAATCGGCTTGCCGAAATCGTCGTCGGTCATTCCTGTCGCGCGCCATAAGGCACGGGCACCCGCCATGTTGCGGCCGTGGGTGGTAGTGGCGGAACGGTACTTAGGCATGCTCTATTTACTCCAGTAAGAATAAGCTCGCGGACGTCAGATGACGCCCGCGCTGTATCTGATTATGGGTTAACCGGATCTAACCAGCCCCATTTGTCTTCGGTTTCGCCGGTGAAGAGACCAAAGAAGGCCTCCTGAATGCGTTTAGTCACCGGACCACGCTTGCCTTCGCCCACCTGAATGCGGTCGACGCTGCGCACCGGTGTGATTTCTGCGGCGGTGCCCGACATAAAGACTTCGTCAGCCAGGTAGAGAGATTCACGCGACAGAGTCTGCTCACGCACTTCAATGCCCATATCACGCGCCAGCGTGATGATGGCATCGCGGGTGATGCCCGGCAGTGCCGAAGAGGTAAATGGCGGGGTATAGAGCACACCATCTTTAACTTCAAACAGGTTTTCGCCTGCCCCTTCTGAGATCAGGCCATTGGTATCCAGCGCAATGCCTTCCTGATAGCCATGACGACGGGCTTCGCTACCCACCAGCAGTGAGGAGAGGTAGTTACCACCCGCTTTAGCAGCAGTTGGCAGAGTGTTTGGCGCCACGCGGTTCCATGAAGAGACCATCGCGTCAATGCCATTCTCCAGCGCTTCAGCGCCCAGGTACGCGCCCCACGGGAAGGCGGCAATGATCACGTCAGTTGTGAAGCCGTCTGGCGGGTTCACGCCCAGGCCCACATCGCCGACAAAGGCCAGCGGACGGATATAAGCACTTTTCAGTTTGTTCACGCGGATGACTTCGCGGCACGCTTCCATCAGCTCATCAACGCTGCTTTTAATCGGGAAACGATAGATTTTGGCGGAGTCATGCAGACGTTGCATGTGTTCACGATGACGGAACACAACCGGTCCTTTGTGAGAGTCGTAGCAGCGCACGCCTTCAAATACCGACGTACCATAGTGCAAGGCGTGGGACATGACGCTGACCTTCGCCTCTTCCCACTTAACCATCTCGCCATTGAACCAAATAAAGTCTGCTTTCTTCGTGCTCATTGTTATTCCCTCTCGCGGCTACGCGCGGATTTGTTGTGTTGTCTGTTGTTGAATCTGAACGCATGCAACGTCGATCAATTTACTTAACTGCGAAGACAGTAAATCGACGGAGCGCTGGCTGGCAACGGTCATTTCAATATTAATGTTTTCTGCGTTGGCGACTGAGGCCATGTTCATAGAACAGACCTGAAAACCGCGGTGACGCACGACGCGTAAAATGCGCTCTAATATTTCAGGGCGGAAACGGGCTTCGATAGACAATTGATGCTGGTTCATACGGTTTTCTCCATCATGTTTGCATTGCTGGCACCCGGCGGTACCAGTGGCCAGACGTTTTCATGCTCATCAATTGCAACATGCAGGAAGTAAGGACCTTCGCTGTTCAGCAGAGCATCAAGGGCGGCGTCGACCTGATCTTTACGGGTAATGCGCTGGCCGGGGATGTTGAACGCGCTGGCCAGCGTGAGGAAATCGGGATTATCGGACAGGTTGGTTTCGCTGTAGCGACCGTCAAAAAAGAGCTGTTGCCACTGGCGTACCATACCCAGACGCTGGTTATCCATCAGTACGATTTTGACCGGCAGCCTGCCGCGCTTGATGGTGCCCAGCTCCTGAATGTTCATCATGATGGAGCCATCACCGGAGACACAGATAACCGTATCGTCCGGGCGTGCAACCTGCGCACCAATGGCAGCAGGCAAACCAAAGCCCATGGTGCCTAAGCCGCTGGAGGTGATGAAATTCTCCGGTGCGTTAAATGCCATGTGCTGCGCCGTCCACATCTGATGCTGACCGACGTCGGTGGTGACCACGGTATTCGCCGGTTTGCGATCGGAAAGTTGCTTCAGCAGCAGCGGCGCATAGATCGCTTCGCCCGGATGATCGTAGCGCCATGCGTGGCTGGCTTTCAGTACCTGCACCTCATCGCGCCAGGCGTTGATAGACAAAGGCTGACTCAGTGCGGACAGCAGTTCGTTGAGATCGCCCTGCAGGGAGACATGAGCGCGGCGTAATTTGTTTAACTCAGCGGGATCGATATCGAGATGAATCACGCTGGCGTGCGGTGCAAAGGTATCCAGCTTGCCGGTCACGCGATCATCGAAACGGGCACCGATCGCGATCAGCAGGTCACACGCCTGTACGGCCAGGTTAGCGGCTTTGGTACCGTGCATCCCCAGCATACCGAGATAGACGTCACTTTGCGGGTCCACGCTGCCCAGTCCTTTCAGAGTAGCAACCGCCGGAATGCCGGTCTCGTCTGCCAGCTTGCGCAGTGCCGGAACCGCCTGAGCCAGACCGACACCGCCGCCAACGTAGAGCATTGGCTTTCTGGCCTGCGCCATCAGTGCACGTGCGTGGTCAATCGCCTGATGTGGCAGCGCATTTCCTTCTTCAACCGGAACCAGATGCGGTGCGGGTTCACCCTGTGCAATCTGAATATCTTTCGGGATATCAACCAGTACCGGACCCGGACGGCCCGACTGCGCCAGCGCAAAAGCTTCCGCCATGATAGCGGGTAATTCATCCAGCGATTCAACCAGGAAGCTGTGCTTGGTGCAGGCTAGTGAGAGTCCCAGTACGTCGATCTCCTGGAAAGCATCGGTGCCGATGAAGGCCGAGGTGACCTGACCCGTTACCGCCACGACCGGTACCGAATCCATCATCGCATCCGCCAGACCGGTGATCAGGTTAGTTGCGCCGGGGCCGGAAGTGGCGATACAGACGCCGGTTTTGCCGGTTGAACGGGCATATCCGATTGCCGCCATTACAGCGCCCTGCTCGTGACGACACAACAGGTGTTCCACGCCGCCGTCATAGAGCGCGTCGTATACCGGCATGATGGCGCCGCCAGGGTAACCAAATACGGTATCAACACCCTGCGCGCGTAAAGCCTGAACTACCCACTGTGCACCTGTCATCGCTATTCTCCTGTGTCCTGACCGGAACAACAGAATTTTATGCTACTGTTCATTGTTTGTTCCTTGTGGATTTACTGATATTTCCTCGGGTCGAAAAAAAACCCCCGGACCTTTCGGTGCGGGGGTTTTTTCGGATTCGAGGCTTGATTTTTAAGCCTTTCTTTCTCCAAGCGTTGCCCCGCACGGTAGGTTAATAACCACCACCACGCTAATCACGACCAGGCTAATCACTTGTAGAAGGGCTTTCATGTGTTGTTCAATTCTTTTTCGTGTTCGAAGTAATGCCTACAGAGTTATCATAGTCAGGGGTCATCGCACAACTTTTTTTACAGATTTATTTTCGTGCGTGACGCGGAATCGTAACCTATCGATCTGTAATACAAGAAATAATTACATGATGATAATTATTCATCACTTTAGTGACGTAATAATATTTTGATGGATTTGCGTACTGTCGCACAGCATTTTAAAACGCCATGAAACAACTTTCGATGGGGTGTGCGATGGTCCGAACCATACTGATGATGTCATGGCTTTTCTTTGATGCAGTCACCAGACTGACGGTAACAAGGAGCGAGTATGTCATTGTCAAAAGTTCTGACCCGGGCAGCACTGGGGGTGGACGCCCCGCTGGTGACCATTGAGGCACATATCAGTAATGGCCTGCCTGCCTTAACCCTGGTAGGTCTGCCGGAAACGACGGTCAAAGAAGCGCGTGAGCGGGTACGCAGCGCTATTATCAACAGCGGTTTCACTTTTCCGGCAAAGCGGGTCACCATTAATCTGGCACCCGCGGATCTTCCTAAAGAGGGCGGACGGTATGACTTACCTATGGCGATCGCCATTCTGGTCGCCTCTGAGCAGCTTCCTGCCGACAAGCTGACGCACTACGAGTTTCTGGGTGAACTGGCACTCGACGGCGCGCTGTGCGGTGTACAGGGCGCGATTCCGGCGGCCATGGTGGCAATTCAGGCTGGACGGCAGATGGTTCTCTCTGCTGAGAATCAGGCGGATGCCGGACTTATCCGTCAGGGGTCTTCACTGGTTGCATCTCATCTCAGCAACGTGTGTGCCTTTCTGCGTAATGAACTCACATTACCGACAGCTCAGTCCCCTGATCATCAGGGCGAGCCGCCTGCTGACGATCTCGCAGATATCATTGGTCAGGAACAGGGACGCAGAGCACTGGAGATCACGGCGGCTGGCGGGCATAACCTGTTGCTGATTGGCCCGCCTGGCACCGGTAAAACAATGCTTGCCACCCGGCTGCCCGGCATCATGCCTTCTTTAACCGATCAGGAAGCACTGGAATGCGCAGCAATCGCCAGTCTCGTGAACACTAGCAGTACTCTGCACCGACAATGGCGCAGTCGGCCTTTCAGGTCACCTCATCACAGTGCATCTCTCTATGCTTTGATTGGTGGCGGATCACTACCACGGCCGGGCGAGATCTCACTGGCGCATAACGGCGTGCTGTTTCTGGATGAGTTGCCGGAATTTGATCGTAAGGTGCTGGACTCTCTGCGCGAGCCATTAGAGTCGGGGGTCATCGCTATTTCACGTGCGCGCGCAAAAGTCACCTATCCGGCACGATTTCAGCTGATTGCTGCAATGAATCCAAGTCCAACCGGACATTATCAGGGACAGCATAACCGTACCTCACCTCAGCAGGTGCTGCGTTATCTCAGCAAGCTGTCCGGCCCTTTTCTCGATCGTTTTGATCTTTCACTGGAGGTGCCCCTACTTCCGGGTGGAATGCTTAGCGGTCAACGCCCTGTAGCAGAAACGTCTGAACGGGTTCGTCATCGGGTGGTCGCAGCGCGGGAGATTCAGCTGACCCGTGCAGGCAAAATTAATGCGCATTTAAACAATGCGGAGATTATGCGCTGGTGTCAGCCAGCTAAAGAGGATGCGGAGTGGCTGGAGTCAGTACTGGAGAAACTGGGTTTATCTGTACGGGCATGGCAGCGGATTTTGAAGGTGGCGCGTACCGTGGCCGATCTGGCGGGAGAAGCAGACGTCAGTCGGCATCATCTGCAGGAGGCTGTCAGTTATCGCACGATTGATCGTTTAATGATTCATCTGCATAACAGCCTGCAATAAAAAAGGGGCTTTCGCCCCTTCTCTGTTAATCGTCGCTGTCGGTAAAGTCTTCGACGGTGTCCATCTGCGGTTTACCGCCGGACAGCGTATGAAAACGCTTAGGACGCTTAATGCGGGTCATATATTTAGACCATACACGTTCAGCTTCCGTTTGCGGCTCACGCACGCCACGACACACTTCAATAAACAGACGTTCTTCTTCTGTTGCAGGCTCACGCTTTGATAAATCCAGCTCATTAAAGGCGAAACCGTGGCGTTCAAGAAGCTGAGCTTCTTTAATAGTAAAGTCACCGTGGCGTGAGAAACCACGCGGGTAATGTTTGTTATCAAAGAAACGATTCTCTGTTGAGAAGCTTTCCGCCATGTTACACGCTCCTGATTTTCTAATGCCGTGCTGTTAATGGCGCGGAGTATTAGATAGGCTTGACAGAGTGTAAAACAAAACATTTAAATCTATACGACAAACATTTTTTGGGAGAACGCTGTGGATACGGAATTACTGAAAACTTTCCTGGAAGTGAGCAGAACACGCCATTTCGGGCGTGCTGCAGAAGCACTTTACCTTACGCAATCTGCTGTCAGTTTTCGCATCCGCCAGTTAGAGAATCAGCTTGGCGTTAACCTTTTTACACGGCATCGCAATAACATACGTCTGACGGCGGCTGGAGAACGCCTGCTTCCCTATGCTGAAAGCCTGATGAGCACATGGATGATGGCAAAGAAGGAGGTTTCCCACACTCAACAGCACCATGAGCTTTCGATCGGTGCCAGTGCATCGCTATGGGAGGCTTATCTGACGCCGTGGCTACAGACGCTTTACGAGAATCGTGAAAGCCTGCATTTAGAAGCGCGCGTGGCACAACGACACCTGCTGGTTAAGCAGCTCCATGAACGCCAGCTGGATCTGTTGATCACCACTGAAGCGCCTAAGATGGATGAGTTAACCAGTCAGCAGATTGGTCATATCTCACTGGCGCTGTTCTGCGCCCGGCAGAGCGAGAAACGCGAAAAATATGATTACATTAAACTGGAATGGGGAGCAGATTTTCATCAGCATCAGAGTTATCTTTCCGGCGCTGATGATGTGCCAGTACTGACCACAACGTCGGCGCATGTTACCCGTGAACTGCTGCATACCACCGGAGCGTGCGCGTTCCTGCCTGACTTCTGGCAAAGTGTTTACAATGAGTTGATGGTGATCCCGGATACGCCCGTCGCCGTTCGTCCGCTCTATGCTGTCTGGTTGCAGAACAGCGATCAGCAGGCGCATATCCGGCAGCTGCTTAAATTCCCGATTCTGGTCAGGCAAAACAGCTAAAGATTGGCAGGTAGAGAAGCAAGCAGGGAAGAGATGAGACCAGTTAGATTTAACTGGTTCTTCTTTTTTGCCTTTATGAAGGCAAAAAAAAATCCTTTGCCGAAGCAAAGGATCGTTTTCTGGCAGGGGCGGAGGGACTCGAACCCCCAACACCCGGTTTTGGAGACCGGTGCTCTACCAATTGAACTACGCCCCTAATAGGGTGGCGGAACGGACGGGGCTCGAACCCGCGACCCCCTGCGTGACAGGCAGGTATTCTAACCAACTGAACTACCGCTCCACCGATTCTTTCACGCTTATCAGCAACCGGCTGATAAGCGCCTGTTCCCGTTATTTTCCCTGTCAGAGGAAAAGGAACAAATTTGATGCCTGGCAGTTCCCTACTCTCGCATGGGGAGACCCCACACTACCATCGGCGCTACGGCGTTTCACTTCTGAGTTCGGCATGGGGTCAGGTGGGACCACCGCGCTACAGCCGCCAGGCAAATCTTGGTGCACGAAACGAATCTTTTACGCCATGACCGCGTTGCCATCGCTCAGCCACACCGGTCACATACCTCAGTATGCTCCCGCTGATGTCTTCGCTCTGCGCCTTGTCACGCCGCAAAATCTTTCGTTTCCGCTAATTTTATCCGGAATAAGCTGAAAATCGTGTCTCTCAAAAACGCCTCTGGCGTTGTAAGGTTAAGCCTCACGGGTCATTAGTACCGGTTAGCTCAACGCATCGCTGCGCTTACACACCCGGCCTATCAACGTCGTAGTCTTCAACGTCCCTTCAGGACCCTCAAGGGGTCAGGGAGAACTCATCTCGGGGCAAGTTTCGTGCTTAGATGCTTTCAGCACTTATCTTTTCCGCACTTAGCTACCGGGCAGTGCCATTGGCATGACAACCCGAACACCAGTGGTGCGTTCACTCCGGTCCTCTCGTACTAGGAGCAACCCCCCTCAATTCTCCAGCGCCCACGGCAGATAGGGACCGAACTGTCTCACGACGTTCTAAACCCAGCTCGCGTACCACTTTAAACGGCGAACAGCCGTACCCTTGGGACCTACTTCAGCCCCAGGATGTGATGAGCCGACATCGAGGTGCCAAACACCGCCGTCGATATGAACTCTTGGGCGGTATCAGCCTGTTATCCCCGGAGTACCTTTTATCCGTTGAGCGATGGCCCTTCCATTCAGAACCACCGGATCACTATGACCTGCTTTCGCACCTGCTCGAGCCGTCACTCTCGCAGTCAAGCCAGCTTATGCCATTGCACTAACCTCACGATGTCCGACCGTGATTAGCTGACCTTCGTGCTCCTCCGTTACTCTTTAGGAGGAGACCGCCCCAGTCAAACTACCCACCAGACACTGTCCGCAGCCCGGATAACGGGCCTACGTTAGAACATCAAACATTAAAGGGTGGTATTTCAAGGTTGGCTCCACGCAGACTGGCGTCCGCGCTTCAAAGCCTCCCACCTATCCTACACATCAAGGCTCAATGTTCAGTGTCAAGCTGTAGTAAAGGTTCACGGGGTCTTTCCGTCTTGCCGCGGGTACACTGCATCTTCACAGCGAGTTCAATTTCACTGAGTCTCGGGTGGAGACAGCCTGGCCATCATTACGCCATTCGTGCAGGTCGGAACTTACCCGACAAGGAATTTCGCTACCTTAGGACCGTTATAGTTACGGCCGCCGTTTACCGGGGCTTCGATCAAGAGCTTCTCCTTGCGGATAACCCCATCAATTAACCTTCCGGCACCGGGCAGGCGTCACACCGTATACGTCCACTTTCGTGTTTGCACAGTGCTGTGTTTTTAATAAACAGTTGCAGCCAGCTGGTATCTTCGACTGGCTTCGGCTCGGGGAGTAAATCCCTCCACCTACGCGCCAGCGTGCCTTCTCCCGAAGTTACGGCACCATTTTGCCTAGTTCCTTCACCCGAGTTCTCTCAAGCGCCTTGGTATTCTCTACCTGACCACCTGTGTCGGTTTGGGGTACGATTCTGTGTTACCTGATGCTTAGAGGCTTTTCCTGGAAGCTGGGCATTTATCACTTCAGCACCGTAGTGCCTCGTCGTCACGCCTCAGCGTTAATAAGGGACCGGATTTACCTGGACCCTCCGCCTACACGCTTAAACCGGGACAACCGTCGCCCGGCTGATATAGCCTTCTCCGTCCCCCCTTCGCAGTAACACCGAGTACAGGAATATTAACCTGTTTCCCATCGACTACGCCTTTCGGCCTCGCCTTAGGGGTCGACTCACCCTGCTCCGATTAACGTTGAACAGGAACCCTTGGTCTTCCGGCGAGCGGGCTTTTCACCCGCTTTATCGTTACTTATGTCAGCATTCGCACTTCTGATACCTCCAGCATGCCTCACAGCACACCTTCGACGGCTTACAGAACGCTCCCCTACCCAACAACACATAGTGTCGCTGCCGCAGCTTCGGTGCATGGTTTAGCCCCGTTACATCTTCCGCGCAGGCCGACTCGACCAGTGAGCTATTACGCTTTCTTTAAATGATGGCTGCTTCTAAGCCAACATCCTGGCTGTCTGTGCCTTCCCACATCGTTTCCCACTTAACCATGACTTTGGGACCTTAGCTGGCGGTCTGGGTTGTTTCCCTCTTCACGACGGACGTTAGCACCCGCCGTGTGTCTCCCGTGATAACATTCTCCGGTATTCGCAGTTTGCATCGGGTTGGTAAGCCGGGATGGCCCCCTAGCCGAAACAGTGCTCTACCCCCGGAGATGAGTTCACGAGGCGCTACCTAAATAGCTTTCGGGGAGAACCAGCTATCTCCCGGTTTGATTGGCCTTTCACCCCCAGCCACAGGTCATCCGCTAATTTTTCAACATTAGTCGGTTCGGTCCTCCAGTTAGTGTTACCCAACCTTCAACCTGCCCATGGCTAGATCACCGGGTTTCGGGTCTATACCCTGCAACTTAACGCCCAGTTAAGACTCGGTTTCCCTGCGGCTCCCCTATACGGTTAACCTTGCTACAGAATATAAGTCGCTGACCCATTATACAAAAGGTACGCAGTCACCCCCGTAAAGAGGGCTCCCACTGCTTGTACGTACACGGTTTCAGGTTCTGTTTCACTCCCCTCGCCGGGGTTCTTTTCGCCTTTCCCTCACGGTACTGGTTCACTATCGGTCAGTCAGGAGTATTTAGCCTTGGAGGATGGTCCCCCCATATTCAGACAGGATACCACGTGTCCCGCCTTACTCATCGAGCTCACAGCGCGTGTGCTTTTGTGTACGGGAGTATCACCCTGTACCCTGCGACTTTCCAGACGCTTCCACTAACACACATGCTGATTCAGGCTCTGGGCTGCTCCCCGTTCGCTCGCCGCTACTGGGGGAATCTCGGTTGATTTCTTTTCCTCGGGGTACTTAGATGTTTCAGTTCCCCCGGTTCGCCTTGCAGCACTATGTATTCATGCTGCAATGATGCACAGAGTGCACCGGGTTTCCCCATTCGGACATCGACGGCTGTAGCGGTTCATATCACCTTACCGTCGCTTTACGCAGATTAGCACGTCCTTCATCGCCTCTGACTGCCTGGGCATCCACCGTGTACGCTTAGTCGCTTAACCTCACAACCCACAGGCGTTTTGCAACGCTGCAGACTGCAAGCATTTGAGAGACTCGAACGTGCCGCGTTTTTCATTCTTATTACGGAAATGAAAGCGACACGTCGTTTCAATTTTCAGCTTGTTCCGGATTGTTAAAGAGCATAATACTTCGCAGCACACCGTTGCCGGTACGCTCTGAAGTATTCAGAAAAAACAGATAAACGGTATGGTGGAGCTAAGCGGGATCGAACCGCTGACCTCCTGCGTGCAAGGCAGGCGCTCTCCCAGCTGAGCTATAGCCCCATACAGTTACTGCAGAGACCACTACTACCACTCAACCGAGTACACTTCGTAAGAAATGCAATTCGTGCTCAGGCAGGGCATGTTTCCGCGCAGCATAGTGAACTATGCGAGCCGTCGACACAACGCAGCATGAGGACAAATCTGGTAGGCCTGAGTGGACTTGAACCACCGACCTCACCCTTATCAGGGGTGCGCTCTAACCACCTGAGCTACAAGCCTGTAGAGGTTTTTTCTGCTCGTTACTTTTTATCAGACAATCTGTGTGAGCACTGCGCGGGAAGGTATCTTCAGGTAAGGAGGTGATCCAACCGCAGGTTCCCCTACGGTTACCTTGTTACGACTTCACCCCAGTCATGAATCACAAAGTGGTAAGCGCCCTCCCGAAGGTTAAGCTACCTACTTCTTTTGCAACCCACTCCCATGGTGTGACGGGCGGTGTGTACAAGGCCCGGGAACGTATTCACCGTGGCATTCTGATCCACGATTACTAGCGATTCCGACTTCACGGAGTCGAGTTGCAGACTCCGATCCGGACTACGACGCACTTTGTGAGGTCCGCTTGCTCTCGCGAGGTCGCTTCTCTTTGTATGCGCCATTGTAGCACGTGTGTAGCCCTACTCGTAAGGGCCATGATGACTTGACGTCATCCCCACCTTCCTCCGGTTTATCACCGGCAGTCTCCTTTGAGTTCCCGACCGAATCGCTGGCAACAAAGGATAAGGGTTGCGCTCGTTGCGGGACTTAACCCAACATTTCACAACACGAGCTGACGACAGCCATGCAGCACCTGTCTCACGGTTCCCGAAGGCACTGAGGCATCTCTGCCAGATTCCGTGGATGTCAAGAGTAGGTAAGGTTCTTCGCGTTGCATCGAATTAAACCACATGCTCCACCGCTTGTGCGGGCCCCCGTCAATTCATTTGAGTTTTAACCTTGCGGCCGTACTCCCCAGGCGGTCGACTTAACGCGTTAGCTCCGGAAGCCACTCCTCAAGGGAACAACCTCCAAGTCGACATCGTTTACGGCGTGGACTACCAGGGTATCTAATCCTGTTTGCTCCCCACGCTTTCGCACCTGAGCGTCAGTCTTTGTCCAGGGGGCCGCCTTCGCCACCGGTATTCCTCCAGATCTCTACGCATTTCACCGCTACACCTGGAATTCTACCCCCCTCTACAAGACTCAAGCCTGCCAGTTTCAAATGCAGTTCCCAGGTTAAGCCCGGGGATTTCACATCTGACTTAACAGACCGCCTGCGTGCGCTTTACGCCCAGTAATTCCGATTAACGCTTGCACCCTCCGTATTACCGCGGCTGCTGGCACGGAGTTAGCCGGTGCTTCTTCTGCGGGTAACGTCAATCGGCGCGGTTATTAACCGCACCGCCTTCCTCCCCGCTGAAAGTACTTTACAACCCGAAGGCCTTCTTCATACACGCGGCATGGCTGCATCAGGCTTGCGCCCATTGTGCAATATTCCCCACTGCTGCCTCCCGTAGGAGTCTGGACCGTGTCTCAGTTCCAGTGTGGCTGGTCATCCTCTCAGACCAGCTAGGGATCGTCGCCTAGGTGGGCCATTACCCCGCCTACTAGCTAATCCCATCTGGGTTCATCCGATAGTGAGAGGCCCGAAGGTCCCCCTCTTTGGTCTTGCGACGTTATGCGGTATTAGCCACCGTTTCCAGTGGTTATCCCCCTCTATCGGGCAGATCCCCAGACATTACTCACCCGTCCGCCACTCGTCACCCGAGAGCAAGCTCTCTGTGCTACCGTCCGACTTGCATGTGTTAGGCCTGCCGCCAGCGTTCAATCTGAGCCATGATCAAACTCTTCAATTTAAGTTTGATTTGCTTAAACAAGTTAAGCGGTGCTCATCTGTAAAACGTCATAATGAATTTCATTATGTGTTCACTCGTGAGGCTTTGATATTTTTGTGCGTCCAAAGACGCTGATATCAATCCTGCGAGTGCCCACACAGATTGTCTGATAAATTGTTAAAGAGCATGCCGCGATTTACTGCGGCGCGGGCTGCGTATATTACGCTTTCCGCATTGTCAGTCAAGCATTTATTTTCGCTTAACTCACTGGTTCGTATGATTTCGAACCTACTCAACCCGGCGCTTCGTAAGCCGTTGTGCCGTGTCAGTGGAGGCGCATTATAGGGAGTTCTCGGAGGCTGACAAGTGCTAATTTCAAATAAAATTCCGAGTGCTGATTTTTTCAGCTAAAAGCCGCTAAAGCGCCAGTTTTTCGAGCAACGGGAAGCCATAACGCTGCAAAACGGGTGATAATTGTACTGCTTCGCCATCCAGCGCCGTACAGAATGCAACATTCTGCTGCGAGGAGTGCACCTCAGGCGCTTCATGCTCAAGCAGCCAGACGGTACGTCGGGCAATTGCCGCACCGGAATCAATCAGACGCGTCCCTTCAGGCAACACCTGCTGCAGCTCTTCGCGCAGTAAAGGAAAGTGTGTACAGCCTAAAACGACCGTATCCGGTGGCTCAGCCATCCTCAGCCACGGCTGAACAATCCGGCGTACCTCATCCAGTGACACTTCCTCACCGTGGAGCTTCGCTTCTGCCAGCTCTACCAGCTCGGCCGATCCCAGCATCTCGATATTGCAGGAACCCGCAAACTGCGCCACCAGCTCATGCGTATAAGGACGGCGCACCGTAGCCCGCGTAGCCAGTAATCCCACAACGCCATTACGCGTCAGGCGCGCGGCCGGTTTAATTGCCGGCACCACTCCTACGACAGGAAATGCAAAGCGTTCACGTAAAGCGGGTAATGAAACCGTGCTGGCCGTATTACAGGCGATGATGACCAATGAGAGAGGATAGCGCTGCGTAATAGCCTCAACGATAGCGACCACCCGCTCCACGATGAAGGTTTCGCTTTTCTCACCGTAAGGGAAGCCTGCGTTATCGAAGGCATAGAGATAATGCAGGTCCGGCAACAGCTGACGGACCTCATCATAGACAGAAAGCCCACCGACGCCGGAATCAAACACCAGCACGGTAGGGCGCAAATCAGAAGTTGTAGCTGCCGCTGAGGTAATACTCTCGTCCTGGAGTCTGATAGCCATACACTGTCTCGTAATCTTTATCGAACAGGTTGGCAATTCTACCACGAACCGTGAGTTGTGAAGTGACCGGATATGAGACAGCGAGATCCCACAGGCTCACTCCCCCTAGCTTCACGCGTCGGCTGGGCGAACTGTTAAAGTCGGTATCATAACGGTCCCCCAGATAATGGTAGGTGATTGACCAGTCAAACTCATACAGCGTCCAGTCGAGCTGATACTTCACCTGCTGCTTAGCCCGGCGAACAAGCGGCTGATCGGTGCTGCCATCCCGCGCATCAACATAATCATAGGAGAGCAGATGCGCCAGCGGCCCGGTATTAAATCCGGCGGTGGCTTCAACGCCTTTAATGCGGGCCTGCTTAATGTTGTAGTAACGGAAAGTCGCCGGATCACTATCAATCAGATTATCGATGTCGTTGCGATAGCCCGACACACGCCAGTTCACCGGTCCGCTCAGCCCTTCAAAGCCGCCTTCCCACTGCTTACTTTTTTCCGGATCGAGGTCACGATTACCATAAAACGGACTGTAAACCTGCGACAGATTCGGTGCTTTAAAAGCAGTGCCATAAGAGGCGAACGCGCGATAGCCGGAGATAAACTCCCATGACACTGCCGTCTGCCAGGTGTTATGCCAGCCGAACTGATTGTTGTCATCACTGCGTACCGCACCTTCAAGGGTAACGCTGCCAAACTGCTGCTGGCCAGTCAGGTAGAGACCGGTATTTCGCTGCTCATAGCCCTCTGATAAATAGTTCGTGCCAGGCTCGGTCGTCTCTTTCTGCCAGTCGACACCGGCGCTGATCGCCCCCTGCCCCACCTGCACGGTGTTGCCCCACTGCAGATTGTACTGGGTGACATCATCAAAGGTGGATGCAGCGCCATAGCGACCATTGCGCGGATCGTAGTTAATGTCTTTGGTATGACCGTAACTGGCGATGAGCTGAGTAGAGTAAATGTCACGGTTGAAGCGTAACCCGGTGTCCCAGGTCTGGCTGTAGAGCTGACGGGTATCCGCCAGCCCGATAATATTGGAATTATTATCGTAGGTATATGAACCGTCGTAGGCGGTGCGGTTATCAAACCCGTAGCCGCGCACAAAACCACTGAGCTCATCGCTGAACTGATGCTCAAGGTTGCCATACAGAGTTTTACTCATGAAGCCGTCGCGATCGTGCTGTGCCGGACCATAGTCATTGGGGTAGCCCGCCACCACATCATACCCTTTGGTATAGGTGTAGTTGCCAGCCAGGGTAAGCTTTGTTGCGTCGCCCAGCATCTGCTGGGTTGACCCGTCATACGATTGATAGCCGCTGGACCCGACGCCCGCCGTCAGCGTGGTGCCGGGTTGCGATCGACCCGTAATGATATTCACCACGCCGCCAATCGCATCAGAACCGTAAACCGCAGACCGCGAGCCGCGAACATATTCGATGCGCTGCACCAGCGACAGAGGGATCTGGCTGAGATCAGACGAACCGCTGATGCCCGCCTGATTAAGCCGGATACCATCAATCAGGATCAGCACATGTCGGGACTCGGTTCCCCGGATAAACAGTGAACTTTGCTGCCCCAATCCACCATTCTGCGCGACATCGACACCTGGCAGACGCCGCATCACATCCGTCAGGCTTTTGGCCTGCCAGCGATCAATCTCATCACGCGTGACGACGGTGGTCGGTGCCAGCACACCTGAAACGGGTTCTGCAAAACGGTTGGCGGTAACGATTTGCGTATCATCATTTCCCTCCGCAAAACTGTTTTGCGCCCAGAGGGAAATCGCCGTTGCGCTCAGCGCGAACAGCGATGCGGTTTTTTTAGTCATTTTTAATCGCATCCATAAGACGAAGCAGGATGCCGCGGGCCGACAATCAATAGAACGCGATGATTGAACGAGTAGCGACGTTACACCGGCAGGTCTTCGGGCTGGGAACCATAAGTGATGATGACTTCCCATCCCAGAGGACAGTGTCTGCAATTGCACTCATCACGACATTCCTTACCGCTGCGCGTCAGCTCCAGATTCACACTGGATTCCCTATTAACTCGGGCTTGAGGCCGGCGTCTGCAGTCTACGGAGTGGAGATACGGAAGTCCAGACTGCTAAATATCTTCTCGCTGCAGGACTGGACATCAGCAAGTGAATGCCTACAATCGCCCGCTGGTAAGCTATTAATCAGGATTGCTCATGACACCCGAACATCTCCCCATTGAAGAGTATGACGCACAGCTGGCGGAAAAAGTCAGTCGTTTAGAGACGATGATGACGCCGTTTGCTGCGCCCGACGTGGAGGTGTTCCGTTCGCCGGTCAGCCACTATCGGATGCGCGCCGAATTTCGCCTGTGGCACGACGGCGATGATATCTATCACATCATCTTTGATCAGCAGACACGCGAGCGGATCCGTGTTGATCAGTTCCCGGCGGCCAGCCAGCTGATCAACCAGCTGATGCCAAAGATGATCGCCGCGATCCGTGATAACCGCACCCTGCGCCATAAACTGTTTCAGATCGACTATCTGTCGACCCTGAGCAATCAGATTGTGATTTCACTGCTCTATCACCGCAAGCTGGATGATGAGTGGCAGCAGGCAGCGGCGGCGCTGCGTGACCAGCTGCGCGCTGAAGGGCTGGATGTGCAGCTGATTGGCCGTGCGACCAAAACCAAAATCTGTCTGGATCGCGACTATGTAGACGAGCGTCTGCCGGTGGCGGGTCGTGAGATTATCTATCGTCAGGTCGAGAACAGTTTTACCCAGCCCAATGCGGCGATGAATATTCAGATGCTGGAGTGGGCGCTGGATGTGACGCAGGATTCACAGGGTGATCTGCTGGAGCTTTATTGCGGCAATGGTAACTTCTCACTGGCACTGGCGCGCAATTTCCGCCGCGTGCTGGCGACTGAAATCGCCAAACCCTCTGTTGCCTCGGCGCAATACAACATTGCAGTGAACCAGATTGATAACGTGCAGATTATTCGCATGGCAGCGGAAGAGTTTACGCAGGCGATGAATGGCGTACGCAGCTTTAATCGTCTGGAAGGGATTGACCTGACCAGCTACGAATGCGAGACAATTTTTGTCGATCCGCCGCGCAGCGGACTGGATGAAGAGACGGTGAAAATGGTGCAGGCGTACCCGCGCATCCTTTACATCTCCTGTAACCCGCAAACTCTGAGCGACAATCTGCAGACGCTGTCAGAAACGCATGAGGTAACGCGGCTGGCGCTGTTTGATCAGTTCCCCTATACCCACCATATGGAATGCGGCGTTTTGCTGACGCGTAAAGCGTAAACAAAAACGGGAACCCTGAGGTTCCCGTTTTCATTCATAACTACTGATTGCGCTTGCGCTTAAATCGCGTCGCAATCCAGAACACCAGCGCCACCATCAGAACGGTGGGAACAAAGTTAGATCCAATGTCCGGGTATTCCGCCCGCACCAGCGCGCTATACACCAGAATCCCCAGCAGGAAAAACGCCGCCGCCAGACCTGGCATGCCGTCCGGCATGTTGGTGTTGAGGTAACGCTGATGCAGACACCAGGCCGCCAGACCCAGCGCAATCAGCGGAAAAATCGAAAAGGGAACAAAAGCGCTGAACAGCACAGAAAACGAGCCGTTAATCGCTAAGCCGGTAATAAAAGCCAGTGCCAGAGTGCTTTTATCGCGAATACCTGGTTGGGTCATGGACGGATCCTTACTCATTGCTCTTCGGGTTTTTCCAGGGTAACTGCCAGTCGTTCCTGCTCACGGCGATACCAGTAATAAGCGCCTTTGGCGATCATACGCAGCTGCAGTACCAGCCGATCCTCAAGCTTCCGTCGCTGCTCAGCATCAACATCCAGTGCTTCTGCACCGGCGCTGAAAACAATGGTCACCATCGCTTCCGCCTGCGCTTCGGTAAAACTACGCGGCATGCGATTTTCGACCTCAAGATAATCGGCCAGTTCAGCGATAAAGTGCTGAATTTCACGCGCCACGGCGGCACGAAAAGCGGCGGAGGTACCGGAACGTTCACGCAGTAACAGGCGGAAAGCGTTGGGATTGTTGCCGATGAACTCCATAAAGGTCGCCACCGACGTTTTAATGATGCTGCCGCCTTTGGCGATACGCTGGCGCGCCTGACGCATCAGCTGTCGCAGCATCAGCCCGCTTTCATCCACCATCGTCAGACCAAGCTCATCAACATCCTTAAAATGACGATAAAAAGAGGTGGGTGCTATCCCCGCTTCACGGGCAACTTCCCGCAAACTCAGACTGGTAAAACTGCGTTCGGCGCTGAGCTGACTGAAAGCTGCTTCAATCAGTGTACGCCGTGTACGTTCTTTTTGTTGCGCTCTGACGCCCATGCTCTCTGCCTTTAGCGGTAATGAGTGGGCACTATAACAAAATTTTCAGCGTACAGATTGGCAATCTTTGTCACCGCCTGTGAACCTCACTCTTTGTCAAAATGTGATGAAAATCGCTGATAGAATTCAGAAGTGCGCGACGAGATGTTAGAATCTCGTTGTAAAAATGTATAAATAATAGGACGTATCGGTATGCAAAAGTCTTACGATTACGATGCCATTGTGATTGGCTCAGGGCCCGGCGGTGAAGGGGCGGCGATGGGGCTGGTAAAACAGGGAGCGCGCATCGCCGTGATCGAACGCTACCACAACATCGGCGGCGGTTGTACGCACTGGGGCACCATCCCTTCTAAAGCCCTTCGCCACGCCGTCAGTCGCATTATTGAATTTAACCAGAACCCACTCTACAGCGATCATACCCGACTGCTTCGCTCCTCTTTTGCCGACATTCTCAATCACACAGAAAATGTTATCAGCCAGCAGACAGCCATGCGTCAGGGCTTCTACGAGCGTAACCGCTGTGAACTTTATCAGGGTGATGCGCATTTTGTTGATGCTAATACCATTGAGATTGAGCAACCTGATGGCACGCGTGAGACGCTGACGGCAGAGAAGTTTGTTATCGCCTGCGGTTCACGACCTTACCATCCTGACGATGTCGACTTTACCCACCCCCGCGTTTATGACTCTGACTCTATCCTCAACCTGCACCACGAACCAGGTCACGTCATTATTTATGGCGCGGGTGTAATTGGCTGTGAATATGCGTCCATTTTCCGTGGCCTGAACGTCAAAGTTGATCTGATTAACACCCGCGATCGCCTGCTGGCATTCCTTGATCAGGAGATGTCTGACTCCCTCTCTTACCACTTCTGGAACAGCGGCGTAGTCATTCGTCACAACGAAGAGTTTGAGAAGATCGAAGGCGTGGAAGATGGCGTGATCATGCATCTGAAGTCCGGCAAGAAAGTGAAAGCAGACTGTCTGCTTTACGCCAATGGCCGTACCGGTAACACTGATTCGCTGTCGCTGGAAAATGTCGGTCTGGAAGCGGATGGTCGTGGCCTGCTGAAAGTGAACAGCATGTATCAGACCGCTCAGCCACACATCTATGCCGTGGGTGACGTGATTGGCTATCCCAGCCTGGCCTCTGCTGCCTACGATCAGGGCCGTATTGCCGCGCAGGCGATTATCAAAGGAGAAGCGTCAGCGCACCTGATTGAAGATATCCCGACCGGCATCTACACCATTCCGGAAATCAGCTCTGTAGGTAAAACCGAGCAGCAGCTGACGGCCATGAAGGTGCCTTACGAAGTGGGCCGCGCGCAGTTCAAACATCTGGCGCGGGCGCAGATCGTCGGCATGAACGTTGGCAGCCTGAAAATTCTGTTCCATCGCGAAACGAAAGAGATTCTGGGGATCCACTGTTTTGGTGAGCGTGCCGCCGAGATTATTCACATCGGTCAGGCGATCATGGAGCAAAAAAATGGTGGTAACACGATTGAGTACTTCGTGAATACCACCTTTAATTATCCGACCATGGCTGAAGCCTATCGCGTTGCCGCGTTAAACGGCTTAAACCGCCTGTTTTAAGGCAGCGTCGAAATAGTGCGCCATGTGGGTTTTAATCGCCTCTGCCAGCTGTTCATAACGGCTGCGCAGAGGTGACCCCGGGCGATAGACCAGCGCAATTGTACGCTGTGGCACCGGTTTGTAGCAGGGAAGATAGCAGACGCCATCGCGGACGCGTTCCGGCGGGACGGCAAGCGCCGGTAACAGCGTAATCCCGCTGCCAGCCGCCACCATATTGCGCAGCGTCTCAAGACTGGTTGCGCGGAAGTGGGTATCTTCATCCGCACCCGCCTCAAAGCAGAAACCCATCGCCTGGTCACGCAGACAGTGCCCGTCTTCCAGCATCAGCAACTTCTCGCCAGCCAGATCAGACATCGGTACGCGATCGCGGTCGCACCACGGATGATCGGCATAGACTGCCAGCTTCATCGGCTCATCAAATAACGGCACTTCGATAAAAGCCTGACTCTCTTTGACCAGCGCGATAATCGCGCAGTCCAGCTTGCCGCTGTCGAGCTGAGACAACAACTGTTGCGTCTGCGCTTCGTGCAGGTACATCTCCAGTTTCGGGAATGTCTGGTGCAGCGTAGGGATAATCTGTGGCAATAAATAGGGCGCGGTGGTCGGAATAAGGCCGATATGCAGCGGACCTGACATCGCTTCCCCTTGCTGACTGGCCATCTCTTTCAGCACTTTCACTTCACGCAGTACCGTTCGCGCCTGATCCACCAGCAGCAGACCTGCCTGTGTGAACAGCACTTTGCGGCTGGTGCGCTCCAGCAGCATCACACCCAGCTCATCTTCCAGCTTACGGATCTGCCCGCTTAATGTTGGCTGACTGACATGACACGCATCCGCGGCACGGCGGAAATGACGGTGTTCAGCAAGCGAAACCAGATATTCAAGATCACGAATATTCATTATTACCCTCCAAACCACGATAGCCCGTGGCGATAGATAGAATAGCAATGAACGATTGGCCCTATCAAGGGTGGTTGGGAATAATGCGCGCATCAAATGGAACGCGGCAGGTCAGGAGCAAAAAATGTTTGCAAGTCAGGAAGGTAACGCTATTCCGTCAGTCACTTTTCACACACGTCAGGGCGATCGCTGGGTTGATGTCACCACAGAAGCGCTGTTTAAAGACAAAACGGTGATCGTTTTTTCACTGCCGGGAGCCTTTACACCCACCTGCTCCTCCAGCCATCTGCCGCGTTACAACGAATTAGCGGGTCTGTTTGCCCAACATGGGGTGGACAGCATTCTGTGCGTTTCAGTGAATGACACCTTTGTGATGAACGCCTGGAAAGCCGAACAGCGCGCAGACAACATTACTTTTATTCCCGATGGCAACGGCGAGTTCACGCGTGGCATGGAGATGCTGGTTGAGAAAGCCGATCTCGGTTTTGGCCCGCGTTCATGGCGTTACTCGATGCTGGTGCGTAACGGCATGGTCGAGAAAATGTTCGTTGAGCCGAACAAACCTGGTGACCCGTTTGAGGTCTCCGATGCTGACACCATGCTGCGCTATCTGGCGCCGGAGTGTAAAGCCCAGGAGTCGGTCTCCATATTCACTAAACCTGGCTGCACCTTCTGCACTCAGGCAAAACAGATGCTGATGGATCACGGTATTCAGTACGAAGAAATTGTGCTGGGGCAGGATGCGACAACCGTAAGTTTGCGTGCCGTATCAGGCCGGGCGACGGTGCCGCAGATCTTCATGGGCGGTCGTCACATTGGCGGCAGTGAGGATCTGCAACAATATTTGCTGTCAGCGTAAGAGAATCTGAGCGTCGGCCGGGAGAGCGGGCGCTTTGATGATGTGCCTATAAAAAAGTAGTAATTCTGAAGCTAGAGGTTGGCGGGCATTTAATGTGCCCGCTTTTTTTACCTGCTAAGCAGCTGACAACCACTTTTTCAGATCTCGCAATTATTACACGGAAAATAGTCAGATTAACTGGAGGACCTATAATAATGCCAGATAATAGGTAAGAACCCGCAACTTACACATACTCAACTCTCTGGGAAATTCTCTTCAGAAAAAACCTCACCCACGAAATAAGATAAACAACGTTAATTCGTTAAAATTACCATACTGCAACCCATGTAAAAATACGCACAGTGGATATAATTTGAAATTATTCATACTGAAATCCGCATAACAAAAATAAAATAATACCAGTGCGTAAAATGGAAATTATGCTATATACCATCTCCCATCACTCGGTTATTTTTGACTTCGTCGAATACCTTTATATGTTCAGACGAAAATCCTGGTCTATTTAGAAACAACTTTTTGATGGATATAATTATGCGTACTTTATCTTATGAAGAAACAAATGCAGTGAGTGGTGCTGACCTGCAAGGTGCACTCATCGGCATGGTAGATGGTGCAGCAACAGGTATGGCGATTGGGGGTAAATGGGGGGGAGCAGGTGGCTTCGGTTTCGGCGCCATAGCCCAGCTTGTTGGCCTGATTATTCCAACTATCATGGGTGGTGTCGCAGGCTTAGTTGTCGGCGCTGCCACCGATACCGCTTCAGTGCAAAGCCTGATTGCAGATTATCGTACCGCTTTCGGTCCAGGTAACGTTGATCATGGCGGCACGATCGGTTAATCCTCGCGACTAGTGACTCCAGGGGGCGATACAGTGTCTGAGAAACTTATCACTGCGCCCTTTTTTCTTCTGCAGAATAAAAATGGAATCTCGCATGAGAATGTTATCGATTAATGAATTTCAATATGTCAGTGGTGCGGCGGTAATTACTACTGAAACCTGGGCTTATATGGATCAGGTGCTGAGTAATACCTTAGATGGCGCATCTACTGGCATGGCGATTGGTGGAAAATGGGGAGGCGCAGGCGGCATTATATTTGGCGCTATATCTCAACTAGTCGGTCTTATTGTCCCCGCAATAATGGGCGGCATATTGGGCATGGTATCCAGCATTACGATAGGTTACGAGGCGACAGGGCTGTTACTAAATGATTATCGGGAAAAATTCGGCACTGCTTAATTTTTTCAAAAAAACAAACTAAAGACTACCGGTAATAGCAACTGATGTTGGTTTTCGCCCAAAGTTTTAGTACGATCGAATAATCAGCACACCCAGTGGTTAATAATTTCGCAAAGGTAATGCCCTTTACCTGACATTATAATAACGGGCAAAGCATTAACTCTGCCCGCTTCTCAATCACGCCAGACGCTGCTTAGCATCACCGATGGCACGCGCAACCTGCTGTGGCGAGACACCGCCCTGCGCATTACGCTTATCCAGACAGGATTGTAGCGCCAGAATCGGATAAACATCCTCGCCAATCACCGAGCTGAACTGCTGCAACTGCGCCAGCGACAACGCTTCCAGCGCCACGCCCTGCCCGATGGCAGCAACCACCACTTCCCCGACGATATGGTGTGCTTCACGGAATGGCACACCTTTAGCGACCAGATAGTCAGCCAGTTCGGTGGAGTTTGCGTAACCCTGTTCCGCCGCTTCCTGGCAGCGCGGACGCTTAACCTGCAGGCCATCCAGCACCAGTACGGACATATGCAGACAGTCGAGCCAGGTGTCGAGCGCGTCAAACAGCCCCTCTTTGTCTTCCTGCATATCTTTGTTGTAGGCAAGTGGCAAACCTTTCAGCGTCATCATCATGCCGGTCAGTGCGCCCTGCACCCGACCACACTTGCCGCGAATCAGCTCCAGCGCATCCGGGTTTTTCTTCTGCGGCATCAGCGATGAGCCAGAAGTGACTTTATCTGACAGCTCAATAAAGCCCGCTTCGCCGGTATTGAAGAAGATCATATCTTCAGCAAAACGCGACAGATGCACCATGCCAATGGCCGCATCAGACAGCAGCTCCAGCACGTGATCGCGATCTGATACCGTATCCAGACTATTGCGCGTTGCAGAAGCAAAGCCCAGCCAGCCAGCCAGTTGCTGACGATCGATCTCGTAAGCGGTACCAGCCAGAGCGCCACAGCCCAGCGGGCTGACATCAAGCCGCTTCAGGGTATCCTGCAGACGGCTCTCGTCACGCGCCAGCATTTCAACGTAGGCCAGACACCAGTGCGCAAATGTCACCGGCTGCGCACGCTGCAGGTGGGTGTAGCCAGGCATCACCGCATCCTGATTCACTTCCGCGGTGACCACCAGTGCCTGCTGAAGATCACGCGTGGCTCCCAGCAGCGCCTCAATCTGCACCTTGCACCACAGTTTCAGATCGGTCGCGACCTGATCGTTACGGCTACGGCCGGTATGCAGCTTTTTACCCAGCGCACCGACTTTGTCGATCAGCTTGCCTTCAACCCAGCTGTGGATATCTTCGGCGTCGCTCTGCAGGATCTGTTCAGGATTCTCACGCACGTCATCCAGTAACGCATTCAGCGCTGCTTCCAGCTGCTGCTGCTCATCCTGAGTCAGAACATTGACCGTCACCAGCGCTTTGGACCAGGCAACAGAGCCAATGATGTCCTGCTCAGCCAGGCGGTAATCGAAGCGCAGCGAGTCATTGAACTGTTTAAAACGCTGATCCGCTGCCTGAGTAAACCGTCCACCCCAAAGTGCCATGTGAAAACTCCTCTGAATCGTTAAACAAGAGGCGGCATAAATGCCGCCCCTGAATGAAAACTGTGAGGCGAGGCGCACCCCGCCTGAAAATTACTTCTTCTGCTCGTTCAGGGCGCGGATACGCGAAGAGAGCGAGAACAGACGGATAAAGCCGCCCGCATGACGGTGATCGTAGACCTCATCTTCACCAAAGGTGGCGAACTCTTCTGAGTAGAGGCTGTTCGCGGAACGCTTCTGGGTGGCTGTCGCCTGGCCTTTATAAAGCTGCAGCACCACTTCACCGTTAACGTCTTCCGCCAGCGATTCAGCAGCAGCCTGAATTGACTTACGCAGCGGTGCGAACCAGCGGCCGTCATAAACCACGTAAGACATCTCGTGACCCAGCTGCTCACGCCATTTGAAGCTATCGCGATCCAGCACCAGCTGCTCAACCGCACGCAGCGCATTCACCATGATGGTGCCGCCCGGGGTTTCGTAGCAGCCGCGGGATTTAATGCCCACCAGACGGTTTTCAACGATATCGATACGGCCAACGCCATGCTTTGCGCCCAGCACGTTGAGTTTTTCCAGACACTGGAACGGACTCAGTTTTTCGCCGTTAACCGCCACAACCCGACCTTTTTCCACGGTTACGGTCACTTCTTCAGGCTGGTCAGGGGCGTCCAGCGGATCGACAGTCCAGACCCAGCAATCTTTATTCGGTGCACTGGCCGGGCTTTCCAGCACGCCGCCTTCGGTGGAGATGTGCCAGGCGTTTTCGTCACGGCTGTAGATTTTTTCCAGCGACGCGGTGGTCGGGATGTTGCGCTCTTTCAGGTAGTCCAGCAGCGCTTCACGTGAACGCAGGTTCCATTCACGCCACGGTGCCACCACTTTGAGCTGCGGTGCCAGCGCGGTGTAGGTGGTTTCGAAACGCACCTGGTCATTCCCTTTACCGGTTGCGCCGTGACACAGCGCATCTGCGCCCACTTTCAGCGCCAGCTCAACCTGGGCTTTAGCGATGATAGGACGCGCCATTGAGGTGCCCAGCAGATAGGTGCCTTCATACAGCGCACCGGTCTGCAGCACCGGATAGACGTAGTCGCTGATAAACTCTTCACGCAGGTCAACCACGTGGCATTCAGATGCGCCGGACTGCAGGGCTTTCTTCTCTACACCTTCCAGATCGCCGCGCTCCTGACCGATGTCCGCTACGAAAGCGACCACTTCACAGCCGCCGTAGTTCTCTTTCAGCCATGGAATAATGGCTGACGTATCAAGACCACCGGAGTAAGCCAGAACGATTTTTTTGATGTTTTGCGTTTGCATTTCGTAATCCTTGAATCAGAGTCGTTAAGCGAGAATCCGGGTGCCAATAGACACGCCGTTAAACAGGTCAGGCAGCCGCTCAGCGTGACGCCAGCTGGCAATATCCACCGGACGGCCCAGCGTACGCGCCGCATCAAGCGCAGCGTGCACTTTAACAATCATGCCGTCAGTAATAATGCCCTGGGTAATCAGCTGCTCAGCTTTGTCGGCGGTCATCTCTTCGATGCGCTGACCTTTGCCGTCGAGAATACCACTGACGTCTGACAACAGAACCAGATCGGCGCCCAGCGTTGAGGCCAGTGCGGTCGCCGCCTGGTCAGCGTTGACGTTCATCAGGTCGCCGCTGTCAGTAATGCCAATGGAGCTCACCACCGGCATATAACCGGCCGCCAGCAGGGTGTTCAGCAAGGCCGGATCTCCCGGCATTGCATGGCCAACATGGCCGAGTTCTTCATCAAACGGGGCGACATTGACGATGCCCGCATCGCCCAGGCAGAGGCCGACCGCGTTGATGCCCGATTTTTTCGCCCAGGCCAGCAGCGTTTTATTCGCGGTTCCCGCCAGCGCACCGGTAATAATGTCAATCTGATCGGCCGGGGTGACGCGCAGGCCATTTTTCTTCATCACCGGCAGCGCCAGCTTTTTCATCAGCTCATCCACCAGGCAGCCGCCGCCGTGGACGATGATCAGCGGACGCTGATGAGCGCTACGATAGTTAAGCAGTGCTTCAAACAAGCGCGCCAGCGCTTCTTCGCTGTCTAACAGCACACCGCCCAGCTTAATAATCAATGGATTAGTCATGGTTTAGTTATCCGTTAAATCAGTGACTGCGTTTCAGGGAAGCCGAACCGGATGTTCAGGCACTGTACTGCCTGCGATGCCGCCCCTTTCAGCAGATTATCTTCGGCTGCTACAACAATCAGATGTTCGTCCTGCACTTCAAAACCGATATCGCAGTAAGGCAGGCCGACAACGGCTTTCAGCGCCGGTACGCCCTTATCGTAGAGGCGCACCAGCGGCTTGTCGTCATAGGCACGATGGAAGACGGCAGCGATATCTTCGCGGCTGACACCCGCTTTCAGACGGCAGGTGATGGTCGCCAGGATACCGCGCGGGAAGCTCCCCAGGTGCGGTGTAAAGATCACTGGCGTACCGAGGTGCGCGACAATTTCCGGGTGGTGACGATGATTAAACAGACCGTAAGGCTGCAGGCTCACTTCGCAGAAGCTGGTCCCGACACTGGCTTTACGTCCGGCACCGCTCACGCCGCTGGTGGCGTTAATAACCGGCCACTGCGCATCGTTTAACAGTCCCGCATCCACCAGAGGTTTCAGTGCCAGCTGAGCCGCGGTCGGGTAGCAACCGGGTACCGCCACCAGCTGCGCCTGCTGAATTTTCTCATGCTGATATTCCGCCAGGCCGTAAACGGCTTTATCGAGCCAGTCGCCATGCTGATGCGTGAAACCGTAGAAACGGGTGTAAAAATCAGCGTCGTTAACGCGGAACGCACCCGACAGGTCGAATACCACACAGCCAGCCTTGAGAAATTCCGGGGCCAGGTCGTGGCTGACTTCGTGGGCCGTCGCCAGGAACACGACATCCACTTTGTCTGCCCACTCCTCCGCGCTGCTCAGCGGCTGCAGTGGTAAATCCACCACGCCTTTCAGCTGCGGATGGAGATCGGACAGGCGCTTGCCGGCATCAGGGCTTTGCGCCGAAACCGCCAAAGCGGTTATGTTGATATGTGGATGGCGATTCAGGAAGGTGGCAAGCTCAACACCAGCATAACCACTGGCACCAACGATCAGCGTATTCAACATCAGGCTGTAACCCTTTTTACAGTCGCACGTTCCGGGTCGCGGCCTTGCCCCGTTACCCACCCTGTCATCTGCAGTGATTTAAGGTTCCCTTGCAGAGGACGTTAATGTATTTTTATTCACTATTACTGCATGAATATGGATACATCCTAACCCAAGGACCGCCAACAGTGAAGACAAAATTACCGCCTTTTATTGAACTGTACAGCCAGTTAATCGCCACACCGTCGATCAGTGCAACCGATGCCGCACTGGATCAGAGTAATGAAACTTTAATCAATTTGCTGGCCGGCTGGTTCCGCGACCTTGGCTTCAGCGTTGAAGTGCAACCGGTGCCCGGCACCCGCAATAAATTTAACATGCTGGCGCGAACCGGCAACGGAGCGGGCGGCCTGCTGTTAGCGGGTCATACGGATACCGTTCCCTTTGACGATGGCCGCTGGACGCGCGATCCCTTTACCCTGACCGAGCACGACAACAAGCTCTATGGTCTGGGCACGGCAGACATGAAAGGCTTCTTCGCCTTTATTCTCGATACGCTGCGCGATGTGGATGTCAGCACACTGAGTAAGCCGCTCTATATCCTCGCCACAGCCGATGAAGAGACCACCATGGCGGGTGCCAAATATTTTTCGGAATCAACGCAACTGCGTCCCGACTGCGCCATCATCGGTGAACCGACCTCGCTGAAACCGGTGCGCGCGCACAAGGGCCATCTGTCCAACGTGATTCGTATTGAAGGGAAATCGGGCCATTCCAGCGATCCGGCGCGTGGCGTCAATGCCATTGAACTGATGCATGAGTCGATCACCCATCTGATGCAACTGCGTAACACGCTGCAGGAGCGTTATCACCATGACGGCTTTGCCATCCCCTATCCCACCATGAATTTCGGCCATATTCATGGCGGAGACGCCGCTAACCGTATCTGCGCCTGCTGTGAACTGCATATGGATATCCGTCCGCTGCCGGGCCTGTCGCTGGGCGATCTGGATGGTTTACTGAACGAGGCGCTGGCACCGGTGAGTGCACGCTGGCCTGGCCGTGTCACGGTGGCCGAACTGCATCCTCCGATTCCGGGTTATGAGTGTCCGGCGAATCATGAGCTGGTGAGTGTGGTTGAGAAATTACTGGGTACGCCAACCGAGGTGGTGAACTACTGCACCGAAGCGCCGTTTATTCAGCAGCTCTGCCCGACGCTGGTCCTGGGTCCGGGTTCCATAAATCAGGCACATCAGCCAGATGAATTTATCGATACGGCATTTATTAAGCCGACCCGGGCGCTTATCAGTCAGGTTGTGCAGCATTTTTGTCACTGATTGACAGTAAATGGGGCATTTCACTGTATTAACAGCAAAATGCCCCCTCATTCTGCGTGAATTAACAATAAGAATAACTTATCCCGCTTCCTTCCCGATAAATTCTGTGAATTTCCGTTAGTTAGCGCCATCTTCAGCGCACTTTAACGCATTTGACGAACGCAACATTACGTGGCTAGATAAAAGACGATGTTATGCCCACCGGGTGATTATCCAGAACGTTTCAGAATGCGGACAGGCGGCAACGGAGCCGGTTCCCTTTAGAGTATCGGGAACACGATGTTGCTGATTTTTTGCTGCCTGAAAGGTCGGGTGTAGAAGTTTTTAAAGACGATAAGGGTGTCAGGGTCCAATGAACGAACAATATTCCGCAATGCGAAGTAATGTCAGTATGCTCGGCAAACTGCTCGGGGATACGATTAAGGATGCACTGGGAGAGAACATCCTCGACCAGGTGGAAACCATCCGTAAGCTCTCCAAGTCATCCCGTGCAGGCAATGATACTCATCGTAAAGAGCTGCTCAATACGCTGCAGAACCTCTCCAACGAGGAGCTTCTGCCGGTTGCACGCGCATTCAGCCAGTTTCTGAACCTCACCAACGTGGCTGAGCAGTATCAGACCATCTCGCAGAGCGGCGAAGGTGAGAACCATCCTGAACTGCTGAAAAAGACCTTTGATACCCTGAAGCAGCAGAAAGATATCAGCGAAACCGACATTCTGGCGGCCATTGAGTCGCTGTCGCTGGAGCTGGTGCTGACTGCGCACCCGACCGAAATCACCCGCCGTACGCTGATTCACAAGCTGGTTGAAGTGAACAGCTGTCTGAAACAGCTCGACCACAGCGACGTCTCCGACTACGAGCGTAACCAGATTATGCGCCGTCTGCGTCAGCTGGTGGCACAGGCGTGGCACACCGATGAGATCCGTAAATATCGTCCGACCCCTGTCGACGAAGCCAAATGGGGCTTCGCCGTCGTGGAAAACAGCCTGTGGGAAGGCGTTCCTGCCTTCCTGCGTGAGCTGAATGAGCAGGTCGAAGAGGCCTTTGGCATTAAGCTGCCGGTCGATTTCGTGCCGGTTCAGTTCACCTCCTGGATGGGTGGCGACCGCGACGGTAACCCGAACGTCACGGCATCGATCACCCGCCATGTGATGCAGCTAAGCCGCTGGAAAGCCACAGACCTGTTCCTGCGTGATATCGGCGTATTGATTTCCGAGCTGTCGATGTCCGAGTGCAGCGAAGAGATCCGCGAGCTCAGCGGCGATCCGGAAGCGCTGGAACCTTATCGCGTAATCCTGAAACGCCTGCGCAGCCAGTTAATGTCTACCCAGTCATTCCTGGAACGCCGCCTGAAAGGTGAGCGTCTGCCGCGTCCGGCCGATTTGCTGGTCTCAAACGATCAGCTGTGGGACCCGTTGTATGCCATCTATCAGTCACTGCAACAGTGCGGCATGGGCATTATTGCCAACGGTCAGTTGCTCGATACGCTGCGCCGCGTGAAATGCTTCGGCGTGCCGCTGGTGCGTATCGATCTGCGTCAGGAAAGTACCCGCCATACAGAGGCGATTGCTGAAGTCACCCGTTACCTGGGCCTCGGCGATTATGAAAGCTGGTCCGAAGCAGACAAACAGGCCTTCCTGATCCGTGAACTGAACTCCAAACGCCCATTGCTGCCACGCAGCTGGGAACCCAGCGATGAGACGCGTGAAGTGCTGGAGACCTGTCGCGTTGCGGCTGAAGCGCCACAAGGCTCTATCGCCGCTTATGTTATTTCGATGGCGAAAACCCCGTCCGACGTGCTGGCCGTGCATCTGCTGCTGAAAGAAGCAGGTATCGGCTATGCGATGCCGGTTGCACCGCTGTTTGAAACACTGGATGACCTGAACAACGCAAACGACGTGATGAGCCAGTTACTGAGCATCGACTGGTATCGCGGCTTTATTCAGGGCAAACAGATGGTGATGATTGGCTATTCTGACTCGGCGAAAGATGCCGGTGTGATGGCCGCCAGCTGGGCGCAGTATCAGGCACAGGATGCGCTGATTAAAACCTGCGAAAAAGCCGGGATTTCACTGACGCTGTTCCACGGACGCGGCGGCAGCATTGGCCGTGGCGGCGCACCTGCCCATGCTGCGCTGCTGTCACAACCGCCAGGCAGCCTGCGCGGCGGTCTGCGTGTGACCGAACAGGGCGAGATGATCCGCTTTAAATATGGTTTACCAGCCGTGACGATCGCCAGCCTGTCGCTCTACACCGGCGCGATTCTGGAAGCGAACCTGATGCCACCACCGGAGCCAAAACGCGAATGGCGCGACATCATGGATCAGCTCTCTGCTGACTCCTGCGCAATGTATCGCGGGTATGTGCGTGAAAATGCAGACTTCGTCCCCTACTTCCGTTCGGCGACGCCGGAGCAGGAACTGGGTAAATTACCGCTCGGCTCACGTCCGGCTAAACGCCGTCCTACCGGTGGCGTGGAGTCGCTACGTGCGATCCCGTGGATTTTTGCCTGGACGCAGAACCGCCTGATGCTGCCTGCCTGGCTCGGTGCCGGTGCTGCCCTGCAGCAGGCGATGGCGGCCGGTCATCAGGATCAGCTGGAAGCGATGTGCCGCGACTGGCCGTTCTTCTCAACCCGTCTGGGCATGCTGGAGATGGTGTTCTCGAAAGCGGACCTGTGGCTGGCGGAATATTACGATCAGCGTCTGGTCGACAAATCACTCTGGCCGCTGGGCAAACAGCTACGCGATCAGCTTGATGCCGATATTAAAGCGGTACTGACCATCGCCAACGACTCGCACCTGATGGCTGACCAGCCGTGGATTGCCGAGTCGATTGCGCTGCGTAACGTCTATACCGATCCGCTCAACGTACTCCAGGCAGAACTGCTGCATCGTTCCCGTGCGCAGGAAGCGCGGGGTGAAGAACCGGATGCCCGCGTTGAGCAGGCTCTGATGGTGACGATTGCGGGTGTCGCAGCAGGCATGCGCAATACCGGTTAATCCTGATCAGGCGCGGCCCCCACTCCGCGCCGCCGGAGAGCAGCAATAGAAAAGTCGGGAATTTCCCGACTTTTTTACGGGATCAGGCAGAGCGGTTAAGCCGCCGCCGCAACCGGACGAACCCCTAACGTGTGGCAGATGGCGTAACTCATTTCGGCACGGTTCAGCGTGTAAAAATGGAAATCTTTCACCCCTTCGCGTGACAGGATTTTCACCATATCCATCGCGATATTCGCTCCCACCATTTTGCGCGTTTCCGGATCGTCATCCAGACCGGCAAACATCGCGCTCATCCAGCCCGGCACACGCACATTGGTCAGCGTGGCAAAGCGTTGCAATTGCTTAAAGTTAGAGACCGGCAGGATACCCGGCACAATTTCCACATCAATGCCGGTGGCAACACAGCGATCGCGGAAACGCAGATAGCTTTCGACGTCGAAGAAAAACTGGGTAATAGCCCGATTTGCGCCTGCATCGATTTTTCGTTTGAGATTAATCAGGTCGGCCTGGGCGCTTTTCGCTTCAGGATGGACTTCCGGATAGGCGGCGACGGAAATATCAAAATCGCCAACCTCTTTCAGCAGCGAAACCAGATCGCTGCCATACATCTCTGGCTTGCCGCTGCCAGGCGGCAGATCGCCACGCAGCGCCACAATATGGCGGATGCCGTTGTTCCAGTAATCCTGAGCGATGGTGCGCAGTTCATCGCGCGTCGCATCAACACAGGTCAGATGGGGTGCGGCTTCCAGGCCGCTGCGATCTTTAATGTCTTTGATAATGCTGTGGGTGCGATCACGTTCACCTGAGTTCGCACCGTAAGTGACAGAAACGAATTTCGGTTTCAGACTGCTCAGGCGGTCAATTGAGGTCCACAGAGTCTCTTCCATTTCGCTGGTGCGCGGCGGAAAGAACTCAAACGACACATTAATTTGCCCGTTCAGTTCAGCCAGACTCTGGTTTAGCGCTTCGCGCTGATTGGCATGAAAGAAACTCATCCTGCACCCTCACTGATTAATAATCGGCCTGAAAACATCTACACGTTTAGACGTCCAGATGTTCAAAATGACGCAATCTCAGTGTGCCGTCAACGTAAAAATGGTCAACTGACGTGATCAATTTTCAATCAACATGAAGGGATTTCAACAGGAAGGAGATAACGCTTTGAAAACAGGCGCCGAAGCGCCTGATGAGGAGGGATTACAGCAGTTGTGCGAGGCGATTAATATCTGACTGAATAGCGCCGGCGGTGACATCCCGGCCTGCGCCCGGCCCGCGGATCACCAGCGGATTATCGCGATACCAGCGGCTCTCAATGGCAAAGACGTTGTCGCACGGCAGCAGCGCGGCCAGCGGGTGCTCCGGTCGCACCGCTTCAACACCTACGCGCGCCTTGCCGTTAGCATCAAAACGGGCAACGTAGCGCAGCACCAGGTCCATCTCCCGCGCGGCTTCCAGCCGCTGCAGCATCTGCTCGTTCAGCTCTTCGCCATTTTCAAAGAAGTGGTCCACAGATCCCTGCTGACAGTTGTTCGGCACCAGCGATTCAACCCGCACCTGATCCGGCTCGATGTTGTAGCCCGCCTCACGGGCAAGGATCACCAGTTTGCGCATCACATCCTGACCCGAGAGATCGGCGCGCGGATCAGGCTCGGTTAACCCCTGCTGCCACGCCTGATCCACCAGCTCGGTAAACGGCACCGTGCCATCAAACTGCAGGAACAGCCACGACAGCGTACCGGAGAAGATCCCGCTAATCGCCAGAATGGTATCGCCGCTGTCGCGCAGATCGCGCACCGTATAGTTAATCGGCAGACCAGCACCAACAGTGGCGTTATAGAGCCAGTGACGCCCGGTTTTGGTAAAGGCATCGCGAATCTGCCGCCAGGTCTGGCTGTCAGACGCACCCGCAACCTTGTTGGCGCTGATCACATGAAAACCGTGGCTGGCAAAGTCAAGATACTGCTGCGCCAGGGGTGTACTGGCCGTGACATCCAGTACCACCAGGTCATCGAACGGGTGAGCACGCATCCACAGGAACAGCGACTCTTCATCGCGCTCCACCGCCTCATCATCAAAGAAGGCGAGTGCACGACTGGCATCCAGCCCGTCATAGCTCAGCAGGCTGCGGCTGCTGTCCGCGACGCCCGCCAGCACAAATTCAAAGCCGGTGCGCGCTGACAGCGTTTCCTGATCGCGGGCAAACAGTTCCAGCCAGCGTGAACCGATATTGCCTTTGCCAAACAGCATCAGACCGATGCGCTTTTCTGCGCGGAACAGTGACTGATGCAGTCCCTGAATCAGGTGCTGGGTCGGCCCGACGCGCAGCACCGCCACCACGCTGATGTGATCTTCTGACTGCCAGATGAATTCAACAGGCTGATCTTTTAACTGCTGCCAGAAGCGATGAGTATGCAGCGGGTTACGGGTAACGCCTGCTCCCACTAGCGCTACCAGCGCCAGGCCGTCGCGCAGCTGCAGATGACCCGGTAAACCGGCGTCCTGTAGCAACGTGAAGGCGCTGTTGACCACTTCGGAGGTATAACAGAGTTGCAGCAGCTGACGATCAGGATGGACGCCAAACGCCAGCGGGCGCAGTTGCGCGCGCTTCAGCAGCAGATCGATCTCTTTGTGCAGGATAGCGAAGTCATGCTGCTCTGGCAGCTGAATCTCAATCAGGCAAACATCATCGTGGCTGGTTACGATGCGCGCCCCGGTCCCTGAAGCCAGCACACGCTCGATGCGGGTTGAGCCCTGCTCTGGCTGATAGCTGCAGCGCAGTTGCAGGTCGATATCGCTGCCAGAAACCGGCTGCAGCGTGCGGGTATGCAGCACCGGAGCAGCCAGGCGAGCCAGCTCACTGGCTTCATCCAGCCTTAACAGCGGCAGCAGACAGGCATCAGAAACTTTGCGGGGATCGGCGCTGTAAACGCCCGCGACATCGCTCCAGATGGTCACGCGTCCTACACCCGCCAGCGCGCCAATCTGCGTGGCGGAATAGTCGGAGCCGTTGCGGCCAAGCAGGACGGTTTCACCGGCATCGTTGCGGCTGATAAAGCCGGTTACCACGATGCGCTTTTGCGGATGCTGCGCCAGCAAAGTCTGCAGCAGGGGCCAGGATTTACCCTCATCCACCTGCGGCTGAGCAGCACGTTCAGCACGCAGAAACTCACGCGCATCCAGCCAGCAGGCCTGCAGATCACGCTGGCTCAGTACCGCTGACATCAGGCGTGCCGACCATATTTCACCGTGCCCGACCACGTCGGCATAGACCGCATCGGTGATCGGCGCATCCAGCAGTACGGCCAGCTTTTCCAGATCGCGGATAAATGCAGTGATTAAGGGTTCGGCGATCTCAGCAGGCAGCAGCGCACCGATTAGCTCGCTCTGGTAGCGCCGTAAAGCCTGTTGCACCTGATGCGCAGAGAGCCGATCGTTCTGGCTCAGCTTCAGCCAGCTAATCAGCTGGTTGGTGGTTGAACCTGCCGCGGAGACCACCATCAGATCGCCCGGCTGGCTGTAGTCCGCCATAATGCTGGCAACGCGCTGATAGCAGCGCGCATCGGCCAGGCTGCTGCCGCCAAACTTGTGCAACTGCCTGATGTTCGGCGTTCCCGCGCCTGCTGAAATCGTCATGCTTAATCCTCGGCTGCGATCCGGAATGCATTATCCAGATCGGCAATTAAATCTTCGTGATCTTCAATACCAACAGAAACCCGTAGCAGCGTATCGGAAATGCCTGCTGCCGCGCGTGCTTCTGCCGACATCCCCGCGTGCGTCATGGTGGCGGTATGGGAGATCAGACTCTCTACGCCGCCCAGCGATTCCGCCAGCGTAAATAACCGCAACGCTTTCAGGAAGCGACGCAGCAGCGCCTCATCACCGTCGACCTCGAAACTCAGCATGGCGCCAAAGCCACGCTGCTGACGTACAGCATGTTCGTGTCCGGCGTTTTCCGGCAGCGAAGGATGATACAACTTTTTCACCCGCTTTTGCTGCTTCAGATAGTCCACAATCGCGAGTGCGTTGCGTTGAGCAGCGGCGATGCGCGGTGACAGCGTACGAATCCCGCGAAGCAGCAGATAACTGTCAAATGCCGCGCCGGTCACGCCAATGTTATTTGCCCACCAGGCCAGGTCGGTCGCCAGTTGCGGATCTTTGGCAATCACCGCGCCCGCCACCACATCGGAGTGACCATTGAGGTATTTGGTACAGGAGTGGATCACCAGGTCCGCACCCAGCGCGAGAGGATTCTGCAGCGCCGGACTCATAAAGGTGTTGTCTACCACGCTGACGGCACCCGCCGCGCGTGCGGCGGCGCAAATCGCGCTGATATCCACGACGCGCAACAGCGGATTACTGGGACTTTCAATCAGCACCAGTTTGGGGTTTTCATCCAGCGCCGCCTGCAGCGCCACCGGGTCGCCCTGATCGACAAATTTCACCCGATACGCGCCGCGTTTGCTCAGGCTGTCAAATAACCGATAGCTGCCGCCATAACAGTCGTGTGGCGCAACCAGCAGATCGCCAGGCTTCAGGAACACCGTCGTGACCAGGTGAATAGCCGACATGCCGGTATTGGTTAATACCGCACCCGCCCCGCCTTCCAGTTCCGCCAGCGTACGCTGTACGACATCACGCGTGGGGTTACCACGACGGGAATAGTCATGTGCACGAGGCTCATTGAAATCCAGGAAGTTATAGGTTGTAGAGAGGTGGATGGGCGGGACAACGCAGCCATATTGCTCGTCATCATTCAAACCGCTGCGCACTGCGATGGTTGCCGGTTTACGCGTCATGAGCGAATTGTTCCTGAAGAGTTAAAAAAATGTAGTCCACAGAATATCATCCTCTAATTAGACGTCAATACATCTGGACATCTAAATGTCTTTGCGTATAGATTGAGCACAAACGCAATAACCGCTAAAATTATGCGTCATCGCCTGGCGTTCCCCTCTGTAATGCAGAAGCGGCGAACGAAGAAAACCCGCCATATGAGGGGTCAGGCAGGAAAAAATCAGGCATAATCCGCTGATTTCCTCACATTTAACGTTTATTAATTAAGGTAACCCATGGCTGAATGGAACGGCGAATATATCAGCCCATACGCTGAGCACGGTAAGAAGAGCGAGCAGGTCAAGAAGATTACAGTTTCTATCCCATTGAGCGTGCTGAAGATTTTAACGGATGAGCGTACCCGTCGTCAGGTGAATAACCTGCGTCACGCTACCAACAGCGAGCTGCTTTGCGAAGCCTTTTTACATGCCTTTACGGGTCAACCGCTGCCGGATGATGTCGACCTGCGTAAAGAGCGTAGTGATGAGATTCCGGAAGAAGCAAAAGCAATCATGCGCCAGATGGGTGTCGACCCGGATACCTGGGAATATTAATTCCCGGGGCCGGTTTCGCTTAACCCCGCTTCAGAGGAGCAGGCTCCGCTCAGGGAGCCGCTTTCTGATCCGATGTGAAATGACCTTCCTGCTTTCCGTAATCTGACAGACCCTTCTGAATATTGCCCGCCAGACTTATCATAAAACTCCAGCCTGTTCTCCTATTATTCCGTTATTTCTGTTGCAATAAGAATGTCTTTTTATTCCGACAATAGAATAATTACTATTGTTCACTATTATCTGCATCCGTAAAATTTTGCCAGAGCGACTATTTCACGGAAAGAAAATGAGCATTAAATATAAAATAACGTCATCTGCATCCGCTTATCTTCTTATTTTTTTCGCTGCAGTAACCTTTTCCTTTCCTGATCAGGCGAAAGCTGCACCCGCTCTCACAGAGTCAAATGGGAATATCAATGCACTGCAACAGGATCGGGTACGCAAAGCGCAACTGATGCCTGAACCGCAGCGGGCAGCGTCTGAACAACAGCGCTTCCGGGCAGAAGAGATTCCCTTTCCGCATGAAGAAAAATGTTATCTTATCGATAAGGTCTCTTTAAAGCAGGATAACAAAAAACTTCACCTCGAAAAATTAAGGTATTTTACTTCTCAGGCAGAAGGAAAATGTCTGGGTATCGCGGGTATAAAACTGCTGGCAAAAACTCTGCAAAATGAAATCATCCGGGCGGGATATATCACCACACGTGTTAATTTACCGGAGCAGAACCTGTCAGGTGGTGAATTAAAATTTGATATTAATGCCGGTAAAGTGGGAAAAATCGTTCTTAATAAATCCGGAGACGACTATATCAATTTAACCAGCACATTACCGTTCAAAGCGGGTGATGTGCTTGAACTCAGCGACCTTGAACAGGGTAGTCTTAATCTTCAGCGAGTACCGGGATCGCAGGTTAACGTCAATCTGGTGCCTGGCAGTGGCAAAGGTGAAAGCGACATTTATATCCAGCGCAGGCAGGATAAATACTGGCAGGTGGGTGCATGGCTCAATGATGCTGGCTCGGTTGCAACAGGCCGATATCAGGGTGGTGCAGCGCTCTATCTGAATAATATTACCTCACTCAGTGACACCCTTTATGTCTCTTATGGCCACGATATTGCCCCGAAGCACACGATAAAAGGTAACAGTAATAAATCGATAGGTTATTCAATCCCCTGGGGATACTGGTGGCTCGATCTCTACGCCAGTCACAGTGACTACCGACAATTTATGACCGGAAACTGGGCAAAATGGACGCTGAATAATAAGAACCATTATTACAGTGCGCAACTCAATCGGCTGATTTCACGAACCGTACATCAGACCAGCACGGTTGGCCTGCAAATATTTGATACGGAATCGCGTTACTCTCTGGATGATTTTGACCTTGTCAGCATGCATAAAAGAAGTGCGGGCTGGAAAGCGGTGCTGCAACATCAAATCAATGTTGATAATGCAGGTCTCGCAACCACGCTAAGTTACCAAAGAAAGATGCCCTGGTTTAACAGCAGTAATACTGTTGAGCAGGAGTATGGACTCATTGATAAGCAAGGTCGGATTGTCACTTTAGATCTTGAGGGTTCCGTCAACTTTCGTGTCTATGAAAACTGGCTGAATTACTCCCCTCATATCAGCCTGCAATATTCGCCCGATAGCCTCTCGTCACTTAACCGCTTTTCGCTGGCAAACCGCTGGACGGTGCGCGGTTTCGATGGTGAATATTCTCTTCAGGACAATAAGGGAGGGTACTGGCGCAACGATCTTAGCTGGATAATCCCCGGCCAACCGATTCAGCCCTATATCGGTGTTGATGCAGGCCAGGTCTATGGCAATTACAACCAGCTGTATTATAAAGGAAAAACCGTCATAGGCAGCGTTGTCGGCCTGCGGGGAAAACTTCTGCAAACACGCTTTGATCTTTTTGCCGGTACCCCGCTAAAAAAACCACAAGCCTTTCACACTGATCCACTTACGCTGGGTTTTTCATTGCAATGGAAATATTAAAAAAGATGGACATTTTTTAATAAAAAAAACTTTAAAAAACACTCACACAGAAAAAGGATAGAAATAATGAAGAAGCATAAGTTTAACCTGTTATTCCTGGCTACCGTGGCCACATTGTGCAGCCAGCCTGCGCTGGCTGCACTCAATACTTACACTCATGCAAATGGATCGACAGTTGTTAATATTAATCAGGCTGATGCAAATGGTCTTTCTCATAATATGTATCAGAATTTTAACGTCACCAGTGATGGAATGGTCCTGAATAATAGCACGACAGATTTAGTGCGTGACAAAGGTGATCTTGCGCGAAACAGCAATCTGGATAAGTCAGCCAGCCTTATCCTGAATGAAGTTATCTCAAAAAGCTCATCTTCACTGAATGGCTATATTGAAGTCGCCGGTCAAAAAGCGGATGTCATTATCGCCAACCCGAATGGTATTACCTGCTCTGGCTGTAGCTTTATTAACACCGGACGCGCCACGCTGACCACCGGAACGCCCACCTTTACCGAGGGTGCATTGACTGGTTTCAATGTGGCGAAAGGCACGATTACGGTTAATGGTAATGGCCTGAAAGGTGCCGATTACACCGACCTTCTGGCGCAGAAAATTAATATTCAGGGACAGATCGCTACTACTCAATTACAAGCGATTGCTGGTATCTATGATTACAATATCGCTTCCGGTTCGGCGACAGCGACTGGAACGGCCAAAGCCTACGGCAACACCATTGATGTCAGCGCGCTGGGTGGGTCAACTGCGGGAATTATTCAGCTGCAGACTACTGATGCCGGAGCGGGTGTCAATAATAGCGGCATACTGAATGCGACTAATCTCTACATTGCAGCTAATGGCACATTAACCAATAGCGGCACGATTGAAACCGGACTGCTTAGCGCCACCGCAGGTGGCAGCATAACGAACAGAGGAACACTGTCTGCCAGCCAGGCTGTTCTGCAGACAACGGACGCGTTCACCAATAACGGCACCATTAAAACGACGGATTACGCCACCATCGTCAGCCTGGGAAAAATTTCTAACAACAATAATGCGCAAATTGATGCTGCTGGTGCTGTAAATATTGTTTCTCTGGCCGGTAATATTGAGAACAGAGGAACAATCACGACGCCAAAAACGTTGGCCATGCAGACCGGTTATAATACGGTTGACGGCGTCGTCACGGCTGTCGCCAACACCAGCCTGCTCAATTCAGGGGCAATTCAGGCTGGAAACCTGAGTATGAATGCCGTTAAAGAGGTCAGCCTCCTGTCTGGCGGAGACGTGACTTCACAGGGGACAGCCTATGTTTCTGCGATAAAGGTCTCTAACGCGGCGACTCTGACCGCTCAGAGTGCCTCTGTTATGGCGAATGAGGTCAGCAATCAGGGCGTCATGCAGGCAACCGGACTGTTAAACGTGTCGGGCAAAAACGGCATATCTAATAGCGGTACCATGAAGGCGGAAACGCTGACACTGGCGACAGACAAGAAAATCAGTAACTCATCCTGTTTACTCTGGGTGCTGTGCAGTAAAGGTACGATGTCAGCCGATAAAATCTCGATTACCGCACCGAAGATCGCCGCGATTGGTGATTTAGATGGTACTTATACGACGCAGGTACTTGAACTGAATAAGCCTGCGGCGACCCCGGGAACGGACACCAGCCTGTAACAGCCATAAAAAAACCCAGCCGAAGCTGGGTTTTTTCTTGCCGCCGAACCCGCAGGTTCAGGTGCCTTTTAATCTTATTTTTTAGCGCCTGGCACGCTGAAACGCTTGTTAAAGCGGTCAACACGGCCACCAGTTGCCACTTCACGCTGCTTACCGGTATAGAACGGGTGGCATTTGCCACAAACGTCCAGGTTCAGTTCGTGAGTCAGTGTTGAACGGGTGTGGATCTCGTTGCCGCAGGTACATTTGATAGTAACTGCTTCGTATTTCGGGTGAATACCTTGTTTCATGGGAAACCTCATAGAAGGCCGTGTCGCTCTCCGTGCCAGGCGTTAACCTGCACAGCACCACACGCGGTTGAACATTATAGGGTGTACTCCGGCCAGATTTTCTCACCGAAGGGGCATATTATACAGGTAAGTCTGGATTGCTGCAAATATATGCTGAGATACCCGCCACAGGGGGTCAGCGTGTACACTAGCTTCCCCGATGATTGAGCCGGAAAGAGAGAGTTATGCCCGTTGTTCAGGTTGCCCTGCCCGTCCCCTTGCCCCGCCTGTTTGATTATCTGCCGCCTCAGGGTGTGCAGCCGGTCATTGGCGGGCGCGTGAGTGTGCCCTTTGGCAATCGCAGAATGATCGGGATTGTGGTCTCCTTTCGTGACAGCAGCGATCTGCCGGAAGCACAGCTCAAGCGCGTGGTTGAGGTGCTGGACAGTGAGTCTCTCTATCCCCCGTCGCTGTGGCGCATCCTGAACTGGGCCGCCAGCTACTACCACTCGCCGCAGGGTGAAGTGCTGAGCCACGCGATTCCGGTGCTACTGCGCCAGGGCAAAGCGGCGCAGGACAATCCCCTATGGCGCTGGGAAATTACCGAGCAGGGCCGTGAAACCGCGCCGGAAAGTTTAAAGCGCGCCCCGAAACAGCAGCAGGCGCTGGCAGCACTGCGTCAGCAACCGCTCTATCGGCATCAGGTCAGTGAACACGATCTTACCGAGGCAACATTACAGGCATTGCGGGCTAAAGGATTATGCGAACTGCATGAGCATCAGCCGCAGATGCACGACTGGCGCACCACTTATGCTGTAAAAGGCGAACGGCTGCGACTGAATACCGATCAGGCGATGGCCGTGGGTGCGATTCGGGCAGATGATGAACACTATGCCGCCTGGCTGCTGGCGGGCATCACCGGCTCCGGCAAAACTGAGGTTTACCTCAGCGTGCTGGAAAATGTGCTGGCACGGGGTAAACAGGCGCTGGTGCTGGTGCCGGAGATTGGCTTAACCCCACAAACGATTGCCCGCTTTCGGGAACGTTTTGATGCGCCCATCGATGTGCTGCACTCTGCATTAAATGACAGTGAACGGCTGGCGGTCTGGTTACGTGCCCGGCGCGGCGAAACGGCGATTGTGATTGGTACCCGCTCGGCGCTGTTTACGCCGCTGGCTCGTCCTGGCGTCATCATTATTGATGAAGAGCATGACAGCTCCTACAAACAGCAGGAAGGCTGGCGCTATCAGGCGCGCGATCTGGCTGTGTTCCGTGCCCATGAAGAGGATATCCCGATTGTCATGGGCTCGGCGACACCGGCTCTGGAGACGCTGCACAATGTCCGCAGCGGCAAGTATCGCCAGCTCGACCTGACAAAGCGCGCCGGCAACGCCCGACCGGCGCTGCAACAGCTTATCGATTTAAAAGGCGTGCAGCTGATCGGCGGCCTGGCACCGGGTCTGATTGGTAAAATACGCCAGCATCTGCAGGCCGACAATCAGGTGTTGCTGTTTCTTAACCGCCGCGGCTTTTCACCCGCCCTGCTCTGTCACGACTGCGGCTGGATTGCCGAGTGTACCCGCTGTGACCGCTACTACACCCTGCATCAGCACCACCGTCAGCTACGCTGCCATCATTGCGACAGCCAGCGTCCGCTACCTAATCAGTGCCCGCAGTGTGGCTCAACCCATCTGCTGCCGGTCGGCGTCGGTACTGAGCAGCTGGAGCAGCAGCTCGGCACACTCTTCCCTGGCGTGCCGGTGTCGCGCATCGATCGCGATACCACCAGCCGCAAAGGTGCCCTGGAGCAGCATCTGGCTGACGTCCATCGTGGCGGCGCACGTATCCTGGTCGGCACCCAGATGCTGGCCAAGGGCCACCACTTCCCCGATGTCACACTGGTCTCGCTGCTGGATGTTGATGGTGCCCTGTTCTCAGCCGATTTCCGTGCGGCGGAGCGCTTTGCTCAGCTCTACACCCAGGTCGCCGGCCGTGCTGGCCGTGCCGGAAAGCAGGGTGAGGTGATGCTGCAGACTCACCATCCGGAACACCCCTTACTGCAGACACTGCTGCATCAGGGTTATTCAGCCTTTGCCCAGCAGGCGCTGCTGGAGCGACAGGCGGTTCACCTGCCACCCTGGAGCCGCCATGCGCTGTTCCGCGCGGAAGATATGGATAACCAGCAGGCAGCCGAATTTTTGCAACAACTTCGTAACCTGCTGGAGGCGAGCCCGCTGAATGACAAGGCGATGTGGTTTATGGGTCCGTTGCCCGCTTTGCAGCCCAAACGCAGTGGACGCTGGCGCTGGCAACTGCTGTTGCAGCATCCTTCCCGGCAACGTCTGCAACAGTTACTGAGCAGTTCGTTGCCGCTGGTTTCAACGCTCCCCGCTGCGCGCAAAGTGAAATGGACGCTGGATATCGACCCGACCGAGAGCTGATTTTTACTGACACTGCGAGCCAGATCGAAAAACGTCGCATAAGTCACAATTTTTATGCAAATTAAGTAACAACCAGCCGGGCAATCGTTAACAATGTTGCCCGGATTGCTTTCAGGTCAGGCAAAAACAGAATCGAACGCGCCATAACGCGTCAGGAGCATGTGTTGGAGCAGAATCAACAACCGCCCGCCGCCACGATGAAGGATGTCGCGGAGCATGCGGGCGTCTCAACCGCCACCGTATCGCGTGCGCTCATGAATCCGGAGAAGGTTTCTGCGGCGACCCGCCAGAAAGTCGAGCAGGCCGTTGCCGCCGTCGGCTATGCAGCACATGGCCCAACGCGCAACGCACGGCGTAACGAAACGCGAACCATCCTGGTTATTGTCCCTGACATCTGCGATCCCTTCTTTAGTGAAATCATTCGTGGCGTCGAAGTCACGGCAGCCGAAGAAGGCTATCTGGTCCTGATTGGTGACTGTGCTCATCAGAATCAGCAGGAGCGAACCTTTCTCAATCTGATGGTCACACGACAGATCGATGGCATGGTGCTGCTCGGGTCACAGTTGCCCTTTGATGCCAGCATTGATGAGCAACGTAACCTGCCGCCCATGGTGATGGCGAATGAGTTTGCGCCGGAAATGTCGCTGCCCACAGTTCACATCGATAACCTGACCGCCGCATTTGAAGCGGTGAATCATTTACTGCAGTTAGGCCACTCGCAGATCGCCTGTATCGCCGGGCCGGAAGAGATGCCGCTCTGTCAGTATCGGTTGCAGGGCTATGTACAGGCGATGCGTCGCAGCGGGCTGACGGTCGATCCCACCTATATTGTGCGCGGTGATTTTACGTTTGAAGCAGGCGTGGCCGCCATGAATCAGCTGATGACCCTGCCGCAACCGCCGCGCGCCCTGTTCTGCCACAGCGATATTATGGCGCTGGGGGCGATGAATCAGGCCAGACGCTGTGGACTGCGGATACCGGAGGACCTCTCTGTGGTCGGATTCGATGACATTGAGCTATCACGTTACTGCGAGCCGCCGTTGACCACGGTCACGCAGCCACGTTACCAGATAGGCCGGGAGGCGATGCTTCTGCTGCTGGATGAGTTAAATGGCAAACGGGTCATCAGCGGATCGCGGCTGCTGGATGCCGGTTTAACCATTCGTGGCAGCACGGCGCGAGCAAAAAAGCGTGAAAAATAAGCGTATTTGTCTGATTTTTTCAGTAGATTCTTAAGGCGAACACTGCTGGTCAAAGTTCCGACCCTTGAGTAACATGGCGGACTCCTTGCCGGGCGCGTAAAAATCATCATTTCGCCCAACTGGCACTATTTTTGAAGGGTATAAGAACGAGAGTGGCACAAAAAGATTACGTAGGCCGCGGGCGTTCAACAGGGACGCGTCGCAAAAAAAGCCCCAGCCGTGGCAAGAAGAGCAAAGGCGGTTCGGGAACATCTAAATTGATGATTGTACTGGCGGTCGCAGTGTTGGTGACCTTTGCCGGTGGTTTATGGTTCCTGGCGCATCACAAGAAAGAAGACGTGCCGGTCATTACGGATCATAAAGCCAACGGCAATGGCTTGCCGCCGAAGCCAGAAGAGCGCTGGAAATATATTAAAGAGCTGGAGAACCGTCAGGTCACCGTGCCGACGCCTATCGAACCCTCTTCAGGTGGCGAAGTGAAGTCGCAGACACAGCTGACCGATGAGCAGCGCCAGTTGCTGGAGCAGATGCAGGCAGATATGCGTCAGCAGCCGACGCAGCTCAACGAAGTGCCGTGGAACGAACAAACCCCGGCGCAACGTCAGCAGACGCTGCAGCATCAGCAGCAGTTGCAACAGCTGCAACGCCAGCAGCAGGTTCAGCAACAACAGCAGCAGCAACATCAGCAACAACAACAGGTTCAGCAACAGCGCCAGCAGTTGCAGGCCCAGCAGCAACAGCAACGCCAGCAGCAGTTGCAGCAACAACAGCAGCGTCAGCAACAGCAGCAATTACAACAACAGCAACGTCAGCAGCAGCAGCAGCAAAACGTACAGCGACAGACGCAGCCTGCACCGATCACGCGGGAGCCGGACATACAGTCAAAACCGCAGGAGACCGCGAAGGCGAAAACAGCGGAGAAAGCCTCTTCGCAGCGCTGGATGGTGCAGTGTGGTTCGTTCAAAGGCACTGACCAGGCTGAATCGGTGCGTGCAGGCTTAGCCTTTGAAGGTTTTGAAAGCCGTATTACGACCGGTGGCGGCTGGAATCGTGTGGTTATCGGTCCGTATAAAGACCGCGCCTCCGCTGACAGCACCCTGAAACGCCTGCGCAGTTCCGGACACTCCAGCTGTATTCCACTCTCCGTCGGGGGTTGAAACCCGTCAAACCCGCCCCATATCTGTTGCATGATACTCCGCGCCCCGTGCGCGGAGTCCTTTTCCGACTGCAACAAGGGGTCTGCCCGTGACAACAATAGTAAGTGTACGACGCAACGGCCAGGTAGTGATTGGCGGTGATGGCCAGGCTACGCTCGGCAATACCGTGATGAAAGGCAACGTTAAAAAGGTGCGTCGTTTATACAACGATAAGGTGATTGCCGGATTTGCTGGCGGCACCGCAGACGCCTTTACCCTGTTTGAACTTTTCGAACGTAAACTGGAAATGCATCAGGGCCACCTGGTAAAAGCCGCGGTGGAACTGGCGAAAGACTGGCGTACCGACCGCATGCTGCGTCGCCTTGAAGCTTTACTGGCCGTCGCAGATGAGTCAGCCTCTCTGATCATCAGCGGTAACGGTGACGTCATCCAGCCTGAAAACGATCTGATCGCCATCGGCTCCGGTGGGCCTTTCGCCCAGGCAGCAGCACGTGCGCTGCTGGAGAATACCGAAATGGGCGCACGCGACATCGTCGAAAAGTCGCTGAATATCGCGGGTGATATCTGCATCTACACTAACCACAACGTTAATTTCGAAGAATTAACGTCTAAGGCGTAAGGGTATAAATATGTCTGAGATGACTCCACGCGAAATCGTCAGCGAGCTGAACCGCTTTATCATCGGCCAGGACAGCGCCAAGCGCGCCGTGGCTATTGCACTTCGCAACCGCTGGCGCCGCATGCAGCTCGACGAAGAGTTGCGCCATGAAGTGACACCAAAAAACATCCTGATGATCGGTCCGACTGGTGTCGGTAAAACTGAGATCGCGCGTCGTCTGGCTAAGCTGGCCAATGCACCGTTCATCAAAGTCGAAGCGACTAAATTTACCGAAGTGGGATATGTCGGTAAGGAAGTAGATTCTATCATTCGTGACCTGACCGATTCGGCCATTAAGATGGTGCGCAGTCAGGCGATTGAAAAGAACAAATACCGTGCCGAAGAGATGGCCGAAGAGCGCATTCTCGATGTGCTGATTCCGCCTGCGAAAAACAACTGGGGCCAGGCAGAGCAGAGCGCTGAGCCGTCTGCGGCGCGCCAGTCGTTCCGCAAAAAGCTGCGCGAAGGCCAGCTGGACGATAAAGAGATTGAGATCGATCTGGCCGCCAGCGCGCCTGGTGTTGAGATCATGGCGCCTCCTGGCATGGAAGAGATGACCAGCCAGCTGCAGTCGATGTTCCAGAACCTCGGCGGTCAGAAGCAGAAAGCGCGCAAGCTGAAGATCAAAGAAGCGATGAAGCTGCTGATCGAAGAAGAAGCGGCAAAGCTGGTTAATCCGGAAGAGCTTAAGCAGGACGCGATTGATGCGGTTGAGCAGCACGGTATCGTGTTTATCGATGAGATCGACAAAATCTGTAAGCGCGGCGGCCAGAATGCCGGCGGCCCGGATGTTTCTCGCGAAGGTGTTCAGCGCGACCTGCTGCCGCTGGTTGAAGGCTGTACCGTTTCGACCAAGCATGGCATGGTGAAAACCGACCACATTCTGTTTATCGCTTCAGGCGCGTTCCAGGTTGCCAGCCCTTCTGACCTGATTCCGGAACTGCAGGGTCGTCTGCCCATCCGTGTAGAGCTGCAGGCACTGACCGTGAATGATTTCCAGCGCATCCTGACCGAGCCGAATGCCTCCATCACCGTGCAGTATAAAGCGCTGATGAATACCGAGGGCGTGAACATTGAGTTCACCGAAGAGGGTATCCGCCGAATCGCTGAAGCCGCATGGCAGGTCAACGAAACCACCGAAAACATCGGTGCGCGCCGTCTGCATACGGTGCTGGAACGTCTGATGGAAGATATATCGTATGACGCCAGCGATCGTCACGGTGAATCCGTGACCATCGATGCTGATTATGTCGGCAAACATCTGGATGAACTGGTGGCTGACGAAGACCTTAGCCGCTTCATTCTCTGATTCACTGAATCAGCGTATTTCAGAAGCCCAGCCCATCCGGCTGGGCTTTTTTATGCATGTTCTTGATCGAACGATGCTTTTTTCATACTGATGATTTTGCCAACAATCTGCATATAGCGATATACTTACCCTTCCTGTGGCAAACAGACGAAACCCTTATGAAATACGATACATCTGAACTCTGCGATATCTACCATGAAGAAGTGAATGTTGTTGAACCGCTTTTTTCAAACTTTGGTGGGCGCACTTCATTCGGTGGTCAGATTACCACAGTGAAATGCTTTGAAGACAACGGCTTACTCTACGATCTGCTGGAAGAGAATGGCCGGGGTCGCGTCCTGGTAATCGATGGCGGCGGCTCCGTGCGTCGTGCGCTGGTCGATGCGCAGCTGGCACGCCTGGCGGCAACCAACGAGTGGGAAGGCCTGGTGATTTACGGTTCGGTACGCCAGGTTGATGAGCTGGAGGAGCTGGAGATTGGCATTCAGGCCATTGCCGCGATTCCGGCAGGCGCTGCGGGTGAAGGGATTGGTGAAAGCGATGTGCGCGTCAATTTCGGCGGCGTCACCTTCTTCTCCGGCGACCATCTTTATGCCGATAATACCGGTATCATTCTGTCAGAGGATGCGCTGGACCTCGAATAGGCCGGACATGAAAACGGGTGCCTGAGCACCCGTTTTTCACATCAGCTGAGGCTTCAAACCTCTTCCATTTTTCCCAGCAAGGCACGCAGACGTTCCTGCCATACGTGTTGCTCTTCTTTCAGGTGCTGATTTTCACGCATCAGCGCATCGTGGTTGCCCGCGACTTGTTGCGCATCGTTACGCAGTGAGTTGTTCTGCTCTTTCAGCTCTTCGATTTCCATCTGCAACAGGGTGATGGTATCAATCGCCTGCTGTACTTTCGCTTCCAGTTTCTCAAACACTTCAAATGACATCTTTCTGACCTCTCCTAAATTCCTGCAAGGCGTTGATGATGCCAGCTTAAGCCAGCAACGTTGTCCCGATTGTATGTAGCCTCACCCCGCAAGTCCAGCAACGCGGCCTTTGCGGGCGTAGTCTGTAACACTTTTCAGCCAATCCCTGAATTTACGCTGCGCTTACTGCAGCTGCGTTCTGGCACTGGCCCGTTATCACTGCAATGAGGCGCGAATAATGGGTTAAGAAAGCCAGAATACGCGAAAACGCGCATTTTTATGACACAGTACACAAAAAACGATTTCGCTATTTCTCGTTTATGTTCGTTAACGATAAATTCACATCAGCCCTACATAAAAGCTGGGTGCCTCATGGACTGAGAACAAAAACTGATAAAATTTAACCTCGCTTCAGGAACCACTATTATGAGTCAGACAACTAACACGCTCAAAGGTCAGTGTATTGCCGAATTTCTGGGGACAGGCTTGATTATTTTCTTCGGCGCAGGCTGTGTGGCTGCTCTGAAACTCGCCGGTGCCGCCTTCGGTCAGTGGGAGATCTGCATCATCTGGGGTCTTGGCGTTTCCATGGCCGCCTACCTCACCGCAGGCATTTCGGGCGCGCACCTGAATCCGGCAATTACCGTTGCACTCTGCCTGTTTGCTAATTTTGAAGGACGTAAAGTTCTGCCTTATATCGTATCGCAGATTGCCGGTGCCTTTTGTGCCGCGGCGCTGGTATACGGTCTCTACTACAGCCTGTTTTTTGATTATGAGCAGAGCCATCAGATGGTGCGCGGCACGGTTGAAAGTCTCGACCTGGCAGGCATCTTCTCAACCTACCCTAATCCACATATCGGTGTCGGCCAGGCCTTCCTGGTTGAGATGGTCATCACTGCAGTATTAATGGCGGTGATTATGGGTCTGACGGATGACGGCAACGGCATTCCGCGTGGCCCACTGGCTCCACTGCTGATTGGCCTGCTGGTTGCGGTTATCGGTGGCTCCATGGGTCCTCTGACCGGCTTCGCCCTTAACCCGGCACGTGATTTCGGACCGAAGATCTTCGCATGGCTGGCAGGCTGGGGTAACGTTGCCTTTACCGGTGGTCGTGACATCCCTTACTTCCTCGTGCCGATTTTTGGCCCGCTGGTCGGTGCCTGCCTGGGTGCAGTAGGTTATCGCACACTGATTGGTCGCTACCTGCCAGGTACCGCCCAGGAACCTGCAAGCGTTCCAGCAGACAAACCAGTTGCACGCGCTCAGCAGCGTAAAGCGTAAGTTTCACCTTTTATCATCAGGACTGAATTTATGACTACCACAGATAAAAAATATATTGTCGCGCTCGATCAGGGAACAACCAGCTCACGCGCCGTCGTTCTCGACCACGACTCTAATATCGTTGCGGTATCGCAGCGCGAATTTACTCAGATCTACCCGAAAGCGGGCTGGGTTGAGCATGATCCAATGGATATCTGGGCTTCACAAAGCTCTACGCTGGTTGAAGTGCTGGCCCATGCCGATATCCGTTCTGATGAGATTGCGGCAATTGGTATCACTAACCAGCGCGAAACCGCCATCGTGTGGGAAAAAGAGACCGGTAAACCTATCTATAACGCCATCGTCTGGCAGGATCCCCGCACCGCCGACTACTGTAACAAACTGAAGAAAGAGGGTCTGGAAGAGTACATCCAGCACACCACCGGGCTGGTAATTAACCCCTACTTCTCCGGAACGAAAGTGAAGTGGATCCTGGACCATGTTGAAGGCTCACGTGAGCGTGCGAAACGTGGCGAGCTGCTGTTCGGTACCGTTGATACCTGGCTGGTCTGGAAAATGACTCAGGGCCGCGTTCACATTACTGACTATACCAACGCCTCACGTACCATGATGTTTAACATTCACAAGCTCGAGTGGGATCAGCGCATGCTGGATATCCTGGATATCCCACGTGAAATGCTGCCGGAAGTGAAGTCCTCGTCTGAAGTCTACGGTCAGACCAACATCGGTGGTAAAGGCGGTACACGTATTCCTATCGCCGGTATTGCCGGTGACCAGCAGGCCGCGCTGTATGGCCAGCTGTGTGTACAGCCTGGCATGGCGAAAAACACCTACGGCACCGGCTGCTTTATGCTGATGAACACCGGTACTGAAGCGGTGACCTCGACCCATGGCCTGCTGACCACTATCGCCTGTGGCCCGCGCGGTGAAGTGAACTATGCGCTGGAAGGTGCCGTATTTATCGGGGGTGCCTCTATTCAGTGGCTGCGCGATGAGATGAAGCTGATCAGTGAAGCGGCTGACTCTGAATACTTCGCGATGAAAGTGAAAGATACCAATGGCGTTTACATGGTGCCTGCTTTCACCGGCCTGGGCGCACCTTACTGGGACCCGTATGCCCGTGGCGCAATCTTCGGTCTGACGCGCGGCGCGAACGCTAACCACATCATCCGTGCGACGCTGGAGTCGATCGCTTATCAGACGCGTGACGTGCTGGAAGCGATGCAGAATGATGCCAACACCCGCCTGCAGGCGCTGCGTGTGGATGGTGGTGCGGTATCCAACAACTTCCTGATGCAGTTCCAGGCTGACATCCTCGGCACCCGTGTTGAGCGTCCGGAAGTGCGTGAAGTAACGGCGCTGGGTTCTGCCTATCTGGCGGGTCTGGCTGTCGGCTTCTGGCAGGATCTGGATGAAGTGCGCGCTAAAGCGGTTATTGAGCGTGAGTTCCGTCCAAGCCTGGAAACGACCGAGCGTAACTTCCGCTATGCCGGCTGGAAAAAAGCGGTTGCCCGCGCACAGGCGTGGGAAGACCAGGAGTAATCTCTGTGCCCGCGACGCTGGCCGTCGCGGGCCTTTTCCCCGCCCTGCTGCCCCGCTGTGTTACACTGCCTGCCGGTTTTTTGTCAGGTAGATGCCATGAAACGAGAACTTGCCATTGAATTTTCCCGCGTAACCGAAGCTGCCGCCCTGGCAGGCTATCACTGGTTAGGACGCGGCGACAAAAATGCAGCTGACGGCGCGGCTGTCCATGCCATGCGTCATGTCCTGAACTCCATTGAAATTGACGGTCAGATTGTGATCGGTGAAGGCGAAATCGATGAAGCGCCGATGCTCTATATCGGTGAAAAAGTTGGTACCGGTCGCGGTGATGCGGTCGATATTGCCGTCGATCCGATTGAAGGCACCCGCATGACGGCACTTGGCCAGGCTAACGCGCTGGCCGTGATGGCCGTCGGCGATAAAGGCAGCTTTCTGCACGCCCCTGACATGTACATGAAGAAACTGATTGTCGGTCCGGCAGCGCATGGCGCTATCGATCTCGACCTGCCGCTGGAAACCAACCTGCGTAATATCGCGATAGCGATGAACAAGCCGCTGTCGCAGCTGACCGTATCGATTCTGGCAAAGCCACGTCACGATGCGGTGATCGGCCAGTTGCAGCAGCTGGGCGTACGGGTCTTTACCTTCCCGGATGGCGATGTCGCCGCCTCGATTCTGACCTGCATGCCGGACAGCGAAGTGGATGTGATGTACGGCATTGGCGGCGCACCGGAAGGCGTGGTCTCTGCGGCGGTGATCCGTGCACTGGACGGCGATATGCAGGGCCGCTTGCTGGCACGTCATCATGTGAAAGGCGACAGCGCTGAAAACCGTCGGCTTGGCGAGCAGGAGCTGCAGCGCTGTGCAGAGATGGGAATTGAAGCGGGTAAAAAGCTGACGCTGGGCGAGATGGCCCGTAACGACAACGTGGTATTTGCCGCCACCGGCATTACCAGTGGCGAACTCCTGAAAGGCATTACGCGTCAGGGCAATATTGCTACGAGCGAAACGCTGCTGATTCGCGGTAAATCACGCACCATTCGCCGCATCCAGTCGATTCACTATCTCGACCGTAAAGATCCGGCGCTCCATCCGTTTATCCTGTAACCGGCTGATTGCCGCGCTCCGGCTGACGTGAGAGCGGCAACCAGCAGAGCAGCATCACCAGCGCGGTAAAAAACATCAGCATGCCAAGGCTGAACTGATCGCGCTGCGGCATCATGGCTGAGAGCCACGCCACCAGGCCCGATCCCAGATTCTGCATGCCGCCAATCAGTGCGCCCGCGCTTCCCGCCAGCCACGCATACGGCTCCATCGCGCCTGAGGTCGCCAGCGGAAACAGCATACCGGCACCAAAGAAGAACAGCGCGGCGGGCACCAGCAGCGTCCAGATATTCATTACGCCGAACCATGCCGGGATCCACATCAGGATGCCCGCCAGCAGACAGCTATTCACGCCCCACCACATCAGGCTGTGCCATGAACCCTGCTCGCGCCCGGCAAACCACGCACCAAAGAACGCTGCCGGAATCGGCAGGATGAAAAGGATGCTGACGGTCAGGCTGTGCAGGCCGAGCACGCCGCCCAGCAGAACGCCACAGCTCGACTCAAAGACCGCAATCCCGGCCAGCGCGCCAATCAGCAGCACAATATAGCGGACGAAATTCGCGTCGCTGAGCAGGCGGGCGTAACGTTTAAAGAAAGGGGTCACTTCCGCACTCTGCGGCCGGGTCTCCGGCAACCAGCGCGCCATGGAACCGGTCACCGCAAGACAGAGCAGCAGCAGAAAGGCGAAACAGGCGTGCCAGCCAAAGAGCTGGGTCAGCAGTGCGCCAATCACCGGTGCCAGCAGCGGGCTGACCAGAATGCCCATATTAAGCAGGCTGTTAGCGCGACGCAGCGCGTGCCCCTCGTAGAGATCACGTGGCATGGTACGGGCCATCACGCCTGCCACGCCGGTTCCCAGTCCCTGGATTGCGCTACCCAGCACCAGCATATCGAGAGAGGTCGCCATCAGAGCCGTGATTGCGCCGATCATAAAGATCATCATGCCCGCCAGGATCACCGGACGACGGCCCACACTGTCTGACAGCGGACCGTAGATCAGCTGGGATCCGCCATAGGTCATCAGATAGGCCGCCATCACCCGCTGCAGCGCGCCATCCCGCACATTCAGGGCGTCCGCCATCACCGACATCGCCGGGACGTAGATAGTCTGTGCCATCTGCCCGACAGCCACCAGCACAATGAGCATCACCAGCAGTGGGCGATTTTCCAGTTTACTAATCATGATTATGCAAAATTTCTTTCTGTGAAAGGAGGTTAAAACAGCGGTTCACCCGCCAGTCATCTTGTTATGGCGGGCAAAATATCAGGATTGGATGACAAAGCGAGAGGTAAGCGAAAAGGTCCGGGCTTGCGCCTGTCAAGTTTATGCTCCAGCCTGTAAAGACAAAGCAACAGTTTGTCGATTAGAGCCTTTGCCAGGGCGCAGGCTGGCAATCTCGCTGGCTAGTCGCGAAAATAGTGACCTGCCTGAATAATCAACAACCCGGGAGTGATTATGGCTGAGTGGGTCAATGGTGAAGTAAAGGAAGTCAAAAACTGGACGGATGCATTGTTCAGTCTCCGGGTAAAAGCGCCCATCGCTCCTTTTATCGCCGGGCAATTTGCCAAGCTGGCGCTGGAAATCGACGGTGAGCGGGTGCAGCGCGCTTACTCCTACGTCAATGCGCCAAAAGATGACCTGCTGGAGTTTTACCTGGTCACGGTGCCAGAGGGCAAGCTGAGTCCGCATCTGCAGGCACTTCAGCCGGGCGATCAGGTGATGGTTACCAAAGAAGCCGCGGGATTCTTTGTGCTGGATGAAGTCCCGGAATGCAAAACCTTATGGATGCTGGCAACCGGCACCGCGATTGGTCCCTACCTGTCGATGCTCCAGCAGGGCGAAGGGCTGGATCGCTTTGAAAACATCGTGCTGGTGCATGCCGCACGCTATGCGGCCGACCTGAGCTTTTTGCCACTGATGCAGCAGCTGCAACAACATTATCAAGGTAAGCTGCACATCCAGACGGTGGTGAGTCGCGAAGCGATCGCCGGTTCGCTGACGGGCCGGGTCCCGGCGCTGATCGAAAACGGTGAGCTGGAGCGCGCCACCGGGTTAAGCCTGGATGCCGACAGCAGCCACGTGATGCTGTGCGGCAACCCGCAGATGGTGCGCGATACCCAGCAGTTACTGAAAGAGACGCGCGAGATGCGCAAACACCTGAAGCGTAAGCCGGGCCATATCACCAGTGAACATTACTGGTGAGTCGTTTGCCGGTATCGCACCGGCTGCGTCGCGGTACCAAACCGGTTAGCGCCGGGGGTACCGCGAAAGACGCCGAGATCCAGCAGCAGACCAGCGATTAATGCAAGCGGAATGGCGCGGCCCAGCAGCCAGGGCAGAACCCCACCCAGCATGGTCCAGTTTCCCGCCACCAGCAGCCAGGCAACAATCACCAGAAATCCCCAGTAGCCGCGTCGATTGCGATCGTGCAGCCGTTTAACCATAACCGCGCTGGCGGGCCATAGCAGGCAGACCACGCCAAAGGCCGCCATCTGGCTATCAATCCAGTCGTTTGCTGCTAAGACGAATAACAGTGTCGTGGTCAGCAACCAGACGGCCTGCCAGATCCAGAAATCACGTCGTCCCAGTCGGCCGCGCCAGGAAAAACACCATTGTTGTAACGTCATGCATTATCATCCAGAGAGAAGAGAACCGCCGCACTTTTGACCTCGCGGATAAAAACCGTTTTAATTTGCGCCTGAGTTTACGGGTTAGGATCGACAAAATGAAGAATTTGCCTGGCGCACTGCTGTTATCGTTTGCGCTGACGGTTCCGGTCTTTGCCGCCGATCCGCCACCGCCAGAACGGCCCGATGCGTTGCCCACCGCGCCTTATCTGCTGGCGGGCGCTCCCACCTTTGATATGACTATCGGCCAGTTTCGCGAAAAATATAATCTGGCCAATGCAGCATTGATGCTGCCGGAGTATCGCGCTATTGATAACCGGGGTGATAAAAGCAACCTGACGCGCGCCGCCAGCAAAATCAATGAAACGCTCTATGCCTCTACCGCGCTGGAACCCGGCACCGGTAAAATCAAGACGCTGCAGATCACCTGGCTGCCACTGCCTGGCCCGGACCAGAGCGCCTCACAGCAAAAAGCGCTGGCTTATATGACCGCCATGCTGCGCTTTTTTGTACCAGGATTAAGCGCCGAGGAAGGGCGTAAAAAGCTGGAGAGCCTGCTGAAGGAAGGTAAGGATTTACCCTACTTTGCGCAGGTCGACGGCGCGCTGCGTTTTGTGGTCGCTGACAACGGCGACAAAGGACTGACCTTCGCGATTGAACCGGTCAAACTGGCGCTCGCGAGCCCCTGATGATGTGGCTGAAAATGACGAAAAGCAAAGCCATCACTACATTTGATCTCTATACTGTCTGGCAGACAACGCTGCCGGCTGGCAGCGATTTTTCATGTATCGCGTTATGCGGAGGATAGAATGCGACATCCACTGGTTATGGGTAACTGGAAGTTGAATGGCAGCAAGCAGATCACAGCTGAACTGATCGCGGGTCTGCGTAAGGAACTCTCTGGCGTTGAGGGTTGTGGCGTTGCCATTGCACCGCCAGCGCTCTATCTCGAGCAGGCAAAACACGCCATCTCCGGTAGCCACATCGCACTGGGTGCGCAGAACGTGGACGTTAACCTGTCTGGCGCATTTACCGGTGAAGTTTCCGCAGAGATGCTGAAAGATATCGGCGCGAAATATATCATTATCGGTCATTCAGAACGCCGCACTTACCACAAAGAGAGCGACGAGTTTATCGCGAAGAAATACGCGGTACTGAAGTCAGTGGGCCTGGTTCCGGTGCTGTGCATTGGTGAAACCGAAGCAGAAAACGAAGCGGGTAAAACCGAAGAAGTCTGTGCGCGTCAGCTGAATGCCGTTCTGGAAACCCAGGGCGCTGAAGCGTTCAAAGATGCGGTTATCGCGTATGAGCCCGTCTGGGCCATCGGTACCGGCAAATCTGCGACCCCTGCTCAGGCTCAGGCCGTGCACAAATTCATCCGTGATCATATCGCGAAGAAAGATGCAGCTATCGCTGAACAGGTCATCATTCAGTACGGCGGCTCTGTTAACGACAAGAATGCTGCTGAGCTGTTCACCCAGCCTGACATCGATGGTGCGCTGGTTGGCGGTGCGTCACTGAAAGCAGATGCTTTCGCGGTAATCGTTAAAGCTGCGGCGGCTGCAAAAAACGCTTAAGCATTAGCATTCCGGGCAGAGGCGGCGCTTAAGCCGCCTTTTTTATGGGCGCGATCAGCTCACAGGCGTGATCCTGCAACTCCTCCGCCGACCCACTGTTCAGCAGCAGCCAGTTTCGCTGAATCGCCATCAAGACCAGTCGCCCATCGCTTAATTCAGCCAGTGCCAGCCCATATTTCCCCATCTCTGTGCGTGCCTCTGGCCGTTCATCGGCCAGTCGGATAAATGCACTCTGCTGAGTCAGCTCGTCCGGGGTCAATGCACGCAGCCAGTAGCGGTGCTTACGCAGCATGATGTCCTGCCACTGACCGCTAAGCTGCGGCGTCAGCTCGTCGAGCTTTTGACGCACATCGGCCCGCAGACAGGAGAGATGAATATGGAGCTGATTCTGCGTGCGGCCATATTGTGAATTGATCGCCAGTGACAGGACCCGATCATCAATGGGTGAGCCGCGTCGCTGTGCAAGCAGGGTTCGTTCATGCCACGCAAGGGCAAAGTAGTCAGGCGTCGCGGGTTGCAGTAACTGCGGGCTTTCGATACCGGTGATTTTGTCGAGCGGAATCAGCAGATACTGCAACGGCCCGTTCATATCTTTCAGCATGGCATAGCGATGCGGCTGGTCAACACGCTGGCAGGGCGCAGGGTCTCTGCTGCTCTGCTGATGAGGCACACATTTCTGGCTGACAATCTGCCAGAGTGCATCACTGTTCTTTTTGAAATGCAGTGCGGCAAGCAGTATTCCCGCAATGAGCAGCACCAGCAGAACCGCAACCAGGCTGGTTGCACGACGATTTGTCGGCATAACAACGCTTCCCGAATGGTTTAGCAGCCTGCATCCTCGCCTGGCGGGAAAAAAATGTCACGGGGAATTCGGGCAGATAACCCAGCGGCTGGGCAGAGAAGAGAAAAGACGTGAGGGTGGCGGATAAGCGGTCAGCGCAGAGCGCGCTGACCGCAATACGTTATGGTTTCATGACCTGGTCATAGCTGCCGCCATCGGCGAAGTGGGCTTTCTGAGCCTGCGCCCAGCCACCAAACTTGTCCTGAATGGTGAACAGCTTCACGGGTGCAAAGGTGCTGGCAAATTTCTTCGCGATTTCAGCATCACGCGGGCGATAGTAGTTCTGTGCAGCGATGGTCTGGCCTTCTGGCGAGTAGAGATATTTCAGATAAGCGTCAGCGACTTTACGCGTGCCCTTTTCATCCACCACTTTATCGACCACCGACACGGTCGGTTCAGCCAGAATCGATTCGCTCGGGGTAACAATCTCGAACTTGTCTTTACCCAGTTTGTTAACCGCCAGATAAGCTTCGTTTTCCCAGGCGATCAGCACATCGCCAATCCCGCGCTCAACGAAGGTGTTGGTGGCGCCGCGTGCACCCGAATCCTGCACTTCAACGTTTTTGAACAGCGCTCTGACGTAAGCCAGCGCTTTAGCCTGATCACCGTTGTTATGATCCAGTGCCCAGCCCCAGGCCGCCAGATAGTTCCAGCGGGCGCCGCCGGACGTTTTCGGGTTAGGCGTAATCACAGATACGTCTGGCTTCGTCAGGTCGCTCCAGTCATGGATACCCTTGGGGTTATCTTTACGAACCAGGAAGACGATGGTCGAGGTGTAAGGCGCAGAGTTGTCCGGCAGACGTTTGATCCAGTCCTTATCAATACGACCGCGTTCGGCAATGGCATCAACATCGGATTGCAACGCCAGTGTGACCACATCCGCCCGGATGCCGTTAATCACGGAGGTCGCCTGCTTTCCGGAACCGCCATGCGACTGGCGGACCACGACATTGTCGCCGGTTTCCTGTTTGTAGTGCGCACTGAACGCTTTGTTGTACTGTTCGTACAGTTCACGCGTTGGATCGTAGGATACGTTTAACAGCTGAATGTCTTTCGCCAGAACGCTGGTTGAGGCCAGCAACAGGGTAACGCCAATACTCCACTTGTTCATTACGCACTCTCCCAATGTCGTTATGGGCTAAGCGTGACATAAACCATTACAGAGCTAAAAGAATTAAAAATAAGCTGTTATAACCGAGGGGAATATGCAAGGAGAATGCTGGGGCATGCCGTGCAGCACACCCCGCCTGTAATTAATAGAGTTTTTTCGCCGTGTCGAGCCAGTCACGCTTGAAGGGACGTTTCATGTTTTCAATTGCGTCGACGATGTCGTGATGCACCATCTTCTCGTTCTGAATACCCACACAACGGCCGCCGTAACCTTGCATCAGCAGTTCAATGGAGTAAGCGCCCATGCGTGAGGCCAGGATACGGTCATACGCACAAGGTGCACCGCCACGCTGAATATGGCCCAGAACGGTCGAACGGGTTTCACGTTTGGTTTCTGTTTCAATGAAACGGGCCAGATCGTCGATATCGCAGATGTGTTCGGTGATCGCCACGATAGCGTGCTTTTTACCTTTGGCGATGCCCGCTTTGATTTCCGCAACCAGCTCTTCGCGGGTATACGGGAACTCTGGCAGGACGATGAACTCGCAGCCACCGGCAATCGCCGCCGCCAGGGTCAGATCGCCACAGTAGCGGCCCATCACTTCAACAATCGAAATACGCTGATGCGAAGAAGAGGTGTCACGCAGGCGGTCAATCGCTTCAACCACGGTTTCCAGCGCAGTGAAATAACCGATGGTGTAATCCGTTCCGGCCACGTCGTTATCAATGGTGCCTGGCAGACCGATGCATGGGAAGCCCATTTCAGTCAGGCGCTTAGCACCCATGTAGGAGCCGTCACCACCAATCACAACCAGCGCATCAATACCGCGCTTTTTCATGTTCTCAATGGCAACCTGGCGCACATCTTCATTACGGAACTCAGGGAAACGCGCTGAGCCCAGGAACGTGCCACCACGGTTAATCATGTCGGAGACGCTGTAGCGATCAAGATTAATCATGCGATCTTCGTACAATCCCAGATAACCGTCATAGATCCCAAAAACTTCCAGTCCTTCACTCAGCGCGGAACGTACCACTCCACGAATAGCTGCGTTCATGCCTGGGGCGTCACCGCCACTGGTCAATACACCAATTTTTTTGATCATGACAACCTCTGGATTGTTCAAAACTAAGGGTTAATCCTGCCTGTCGATCGCTGCTGAAGATCATTTTACGATTAGCGCGACATGTGATGGCAGATAGTATATCAAAGGCTTGCTGCTGAATTGATTCAGGTCAGACAACTTTTCACTATTTTTTGCAGCAATGTTAGCGTTACGTCATTCCTTTCGTATCGATTTGATTCATTTACGTTAAAAACCTAAAGAATCTTCTCTCTCGAACGGTACCACAGAACAGGGATCCTGATGGATAATTACGTCTGACCCAGGAAATTCTTTGCGTAATGCCTTCTCAACCTGATCGGCTACCCGGTGCGCCTGCACCAGTGGCAACTGGTCTTCCAGTTCCAGATGTAGCTGAATAAATTTAGTGGGGCCGGACTGGCGGGTTCGCAGATCGTGGACGCCCTGCACCTGTGGCCAGTTTGTCGCCAGTGTCAGAATCTGCTGCCGCTCCTCTTCAGGTAGCGCGCGATCCAGTAATGACTGCACCGCCTCATAGCCCATACGCAACGCACTGTAGAGAATGAAAATGCCAATCCCCAACGCGAACAGGGCATCAGCCCGGACAAAGCCATAGCTGCTCAGGACCAGCGCGATCAGAATGGCACCATTCATGATGACGTCCGACTGATAGTGCAGCATGTCAGCCCTGATGGCCTGACTGCGGGTTTTACGCACCACCCAGCGCTGAAAGGCGACCAGCACCAGCGTTGAGCTCAGTGCCAAAACGGTCACCACAACGCCAACGCCGGGCGCGCGCATCTCACTGGGCGAGGCAAGATGCTGCAGGCCAGTCAGAAACAGAAACAGCGCCGAGCCGGAGATAAACATACTTTGCGCCAGCGCCGCCAGCGATTCCGCTTTGCCGTGCCCGAAAGTATGATCTTCGTCAGCCGGTTGCAGCGCATATCTCACCACCAGCAGATTGGTCAGGGATGCGGCGATATCCACCAGCGAGTCTACCAGTGAAGCCAGCAAACTCACCGAACCAGTGTACCACCAGGCAAAAATTTTCACGATTAACAGCACAGAAGCAAGAATGGTGGCGGCCAGCGCAGCACGCTTTACCAGTCGGCCATAAGAGGATCGCATGCCAGATTCCCTTTGCAGCATCAGCAATGATGCGTACTCAAATAAAAGAATGGCTAAAGTTTAACACCAGGAGGCGGGCAGTGCTTAGCGGGTCATTCAACGACTTAGTCTCTTTTGCAAAAGCGTGGCAGGCATAAAAAAACAAGCCCCGACCTCGGGGAGGACGGGGCAAAGTGTCATACACATCAGTGTCAGACCACAGTCATGTGCTGGTCTGGGCTGAGAAAGACGCGGCGCTTACTTTTTGCCGCCCTTTTTCCCTGCTTCTGATGCTTTTTCACGATCGTTTTTGAAGTTTCCGCCGCCGCTGCTCTGGCCGCCTTTCTTACCGGCTTCAGACGCTTTTTGCGGATTATCTGCGAAATTACCTGAACCACCACGATGCTCTGCCATAACTTACTCCGTTAATAGATTCATTCAGGACTACATAATGTGGTTGTTGCTCCCTGAGACTTCGCAAAGACACTTAACTTCCCTGCAGTGACAGGATTAAGTGTAGAGGGTGCGCCTGAACCGGCAAGCGTAACGCGGGAAAAGCAACACGTTGAAAGTTAAGATAAAAGCTTATATGAGAAGGCCGTAAATCTATTAGTTTCAGTGGCTTAAATTATTTTGACAGCCTTAAGATGCTTACCGGTACGCTTAAATTTACGTGATGGCCTGAATAGTCAATAATCATCGAGCCTGACAAACTAACGTTAAACAAGCGCTAATAAAATGGGGGTTTTGTTGCGTGGTGATGATTCCGGTCAAATTAAAAAAAGTGAAAAAAAGATAAAAAAAACCCCCACCATCATGGCGGGGGAAGACAGGGATGTGTCTATGGCAAGGAAAACAGGGATACTATGTTACTGGTTACTGCTGGTACTACTCACTGCCTGCAGCGATGACGCTGACTGCAGATTCGAAAACTGTCGCAGCTCATTAAGTCGCCGCTGGTAATTCTTCTGCAACGTGGCCTGCTGGTCCGGCGTTAGCAGTTGAAACATTTGATTCTGTACGCGCGCCATCTCAACCTGCTGTTCAACCTGAACTCTGGCGATGACTTCCGCCTTTGCGCGGATGGCCGCTTCGTTAAACTGGTCTGCAGTCACCAGGTCGTGTAATGCTGCGATATCGTCAATATGAACGACCGGGCGCTCATGTCGGGCCTGTTGCATCAGGTCTCGCATCTGCTGACGCTGCACTTCAGTCAGCTCGATACCATCGAACATGTGGCTTTGCGGATTTTGCGTCATACTGCCTGTCGGCAATCCGCCATGATGCATCTCGTCAATCGTCGTCGCATCTTTAGCACCTGCGCTGGCGACACTCAGAGCCATCGCTGAGGCAAGGACGACGGCGGTTAATTTGCGCATCGTGTACTCCAGTTCGTTCCGTTTTGCGATTCAACGAGAGCCAGTGTACGGCGACAGCTGCAAACATCCGTCAGGGGGTGTAAAACTACGTAAAGCGATAGATAGGTGCGCCAGGAACACGGTATTTTGCCTGCGGAGGGCTACAAAAATGAATAAAATCCTGTTGGTAGATGACGACCGCGAATTAACTTCGCTTTTAAAAGAACTGTTAGAAATGGAAGGGTTTGAAGTGGTGGTGGCCAGCGATGGTGAACAAGCACTGAACCTGCTCGATAACTCTATTGATTTGCTTTTACTGGATGTCATGATGCCGAAGAAAAACGGTATCGACACCCTGAAAGAACTGCGTCAGCAACATCAAACCCCCGTCATCATGCTCACGGCGCGCGGCAGCGAGCTGGATCGCGTACTGGGCCTCGAACTCGGTGCAGATGACTATCTGCCTAAACCGTTTAACGATCGCGAACTGGTGGCGCGTATCCGCGCTATTCTGCGCCGCTCAAACTGGAGTGAACAGCAGCAGCAACACGACAATAGCTCGCCCACACTGGAAGTGGACTGCCTGCGGCTCAATCCTGGCCGTCAGGAAGCGAGTTTTGATGATGTCACGCTGGATCTCACCGGCACGGAGTTCACCCTGCTTTATCTGCTGGCGCAGCATCTGGGCCAGGTCGTTTCGCGTGAACATCTGAGTCAGGAAGTGCTGGGCAAGCGCCTGACACCTTTTGACCGCGCCATCGATATGCATATCTCGAATCTGCGCCGCAAGCTGCCTGAACGCCGTGACGGTCATCCCTGGTTTAAAACCTTACGTGGCCGCGGCTACCTGATGGTTTCGGCATCATGATTGGAAGTCTGACCACCCGTATCTTCGCCATCTTCTGGTTAACGCTGGCGCTGGTGTTGATGCTGGTGCTGATGGTGCCCAAGCTCGATTCACGACAGATGACCTCGCTGCTGGAAAGTGAACAGCGGCAGGGCATCATGATTGAACAACACGTCGAAGCAGAGCTGTCACAGGATCCCCCTAACGATCTGATGTGGTGGCGTCGTCTGTTTCGCGCCGTAGAAAAGTGGGCACCGCCGGGTCAGCGGCTGCTGTTAGTGACCAGTGAAGGTCGGGTGATTGGCGCGCAACATAACGAAATGCAGGTTATCCGCAACTTTATCGGCCAGTCTGATAACGCCGATCATCCGCAGAAAAAGAAATATGGTCGAGTTGAGCTGGTAGGGCCTTTCGCCGTACGGGATGGCGAAGATAACTACCAGCTTTACATGATCCGTCCCGCCAACAGTTCCCAGCTGGATTTCGTCAATCTGCTGTTTGACCGTCCGTTGCTGTTGCTTATTGTCACCATGCTCATCAGCTCACCGCTGCTGCTGTGGCTGGCGTGGAGTCTGGCACGTCCGGCGCGTAAGCTGAAATATGCCGCCGATGAAGTGGCAAGCGGGAATCTGCGTCAGCATCCGGAACTGGAGTCAGGCCCACAGGAGTTTCTGGCGGCGGGTTCCAGCTTTAACCAGATGGTGAGTGCGCTGGAGCGAATGATGACCGGTCAGCAACGTCTGCTATCGGATATCAGTCATGAGCTTCGTACCCCGCTTACTCGTCTGCAACTGGCTACCGCGCTGCTGCGTCGGCGTCAGGGCGAAGGGAAAGAGCTGGAGCGGATTGAGATGGAAGCACAGCGTCTGGATGGCATGATCAACGACCTGCTGGTGTTGTCACGCACCCAGCATAAAAATGCACTGGTCAGCGAAGCGATGAAGGCGAATCAGTTGTGGAATGGGGTGCTGGAAGATGCCCGTTTTGAGGCTGAGCAGATGGGCAAGAAGATGGATATCCCCTACCCGCCTGGCCCATGGCCGCTCTACGGCAACCCTCATGCGCTGGAGAGTGCACTGGAAAACATCGTGCGCAATGCGCTGCGCTACTCACACACCCATATCAGCGTCAGCTTCTCCGTCGATATTTCCGGTATCACGGTACACGTTGATGATGACGGCCCTGGCGTGAGTCCGGAAGATCGTGAACAGATTTTCCGACCCTTCTACCGTACCGATGAAGCGCGCGATCGCGAATCAGGCGGCACGGGTCTTGGCCTGGCCATTGTTGAAACGGCAGTGCAGCAGCATCGCGGCTGGGTTAAAGCCGATGACAGTCCACTGGGCGGCCTGCGTCTGACCCTCTGGTTGCCGCTCTACTCCTCCGGTCGTCAATAATTTGCTATGCTTCGGCCCCTGTCATCGGGGGCCTTATGCTTAACATTGTCTTGTTTGAACCAGAAATTCCGCCAAATACCGGCAATATCATTCGCCTGTGCGCCAATACGGGCTTCCAGCTTCATCTGATTCAGCCGCTCGGCTTCGCCTGGGATGACAAGCGTTTACGTCGCGCCGGACTGGATTACCACGAATTCACGGCCATAAAATTCCATGCTGACTATCAGGCATTTATCGCCACGGAGTCGCCTGAACGTCTGTTTGCGCTGACGACCAAAGGTACACCCACACACAGTGCCGTCGCCTATCAGGCTGGCGATTATCTGCTGTTTGGACCTGAGAGCCGTGGACTGCCAGCGGAAATTCTGGCGGCGTTACCGGCGCAGCAGAAAATCCGCATCCCAATGAGAGCGGAAAGCCGCAGCATGAATTTATCGAATGCCGTTTCAGTAGTGGTCTATGAAGCGTGGCGCCAGCTGGATTACGCGGGCGCACTGATTAAAGATTAGATGCCGTCGCCAAACTGAAAACCGGCCAGGCTGCCATTGAAGTGCTGATCCATATCCATTGACGGCTTTTCACTGCCTGGCTTGCCGACGATACGCGCGGGTACGCCTGCTGCCGTGGTGTGTGGCGGCACAGGCTGTAACACCACAGAACCCGCGCCAATTTTTGCTCCCCTGCCGACTTCAATATTCCCCAGCACTTTCGCACCGGCACCAATCATTACCCCTTCACGGATTTTCGGATGGCGGTCGCCGCTGGTTTTGCCGGTACCGCCCAGCGTCACCGATTGCAGGATCGAGACATCATTCTCAACCACGGCGGTTTCGCCAATCACAATGCCAGTGGCATGGTCGAGCATAATGCCGTGACCAATGTTGGCGGCGGGATGAATATCAACGGCAAAAGAGACGGAGATTTCATTCTGCAGATAAACCGCCAGCGCACGCCGGCCTTCATTCCACAGCCAGTGACCAATGCGGTAGGCCTGAAGTGCATGAAATCCTTTGAGATAGAGCAGCGGCGTGGAGTATTTATCGACCGCCGGGTCGCGCTGGCGCACCGCCTGAATATCGTAAGCCGCAGACATAATCATCGACGGATCTTCACGGTAGGCTTCTTCAACGATTTCACGAATGGCGATGGCGGGCATAATCGGGTTAGCCAGCTTGTTGGCCAGCATATAACTCAAAGCGCTACCAAGATTTTCATGCTTGAGCAATGTCGCGTGGAAGAAACTGGCCAGCATCGGCTCACAATCAGCCAGGGCGCGCGCTTCTGCTTTGATATTATTCCAGACCAGTTCTAACTCATCAGACGACATTGCTGTTTTCTCCCGATAAAAAAAGCGCCTGAATGGGCGCTACAGGTGATGATGCTACGCGTCCTGCGTTAGCTGATGCTGTTTTCGTCCTTCCTTGTTCGTCCCAGCAGGCTCAATGCTGCATCTCTCGCCGGTTTTTCGCAATACAACACCTGATAAATCTGCTCGGTGATCGGCATTTCCACACCAAAACGTGCAGCCAAAGCTTTGACTTCTTTGGTGTTTCTGTACCCTTCTACAACTTGTCCGATAATGCGTTGCGCGCTATCTACATCCTCGCCCTGGCCCAGCATCATGCCAAACCGACGATTTCGCGACTGATTATCGGTACAGGTCAGCACCAGATCGCCCAGACCTGCCATACCCATAAAGGTGGTGGGATCGGCACCCAGCGCTGCGCCCAGCCGACTCATTTCAGCCAGACCACGGGTGATCAGTGCAGTACGCGCATTCGCGCCAAAACCAATCCCGTCAGACATCCCGGCACCAATAGCGATGACGTTTTTTACCGCGCCGCCCAGCTGTACGCCGATGAAATCTGGATTGTTATAAACGCGGAAGCTTTTACCGCAGTGCAGCTTCTGCTGCAGGTCGTCAGCAAACTGCGCATCCGTTGCGGCCAGCGCGATGGCCGTCGGTAATCCTGCCGCCAGCTCTTTTGCAAAGGTCGGCCCGGAGATCACGGCCAGCGGAATGGCATCGCCTACGATTTCACGTGCCACGTCCTGCAGCAGACGGCCCGTCTCTTTTTCCAGCCCTTTGGTCGCCCAGACAATACGCGAGTCTGGCCGCAGATGAGGTTTAATCTGCTGCAGCACATCGCCGAACACATGACTCGGCACCACGATTAATAAATCACGGCTGGCGGCAATGGTTTTGGTCAGATCAGGCTCAAGGGAGAGGTTGTCGGGGAACGGTACATCGGGCAGGAAAGCAGTGTTGCAGCGGTCAGTCTGAAGTTGCGCCAGATGCGCCGGGTTATGTCCCCACAACAGCACCGGGTGGCCGTTACGGGCCAGCGTAATCGCCAAAGCGGTGCCGTAGGAACCGGCACCGATGACGCTAATCGAAGCGTGAGTTGTCATCAGGCATCCTGATGTGGTTCAGCACCTTCTTCACCTTGTTGCTGCTGCAGGTAGTTCATGAACAGCGCATCAAAGTTAACCGGTGCCAGGTTCAGCTGCGGGAAGGTACCACGTGATACCAGGCTGGTAATACATTCGCGTGCGTATGGGAACAGAATGTTCGGGCAGTATGCACCCAGGCAATGTGCCATCTGCGTTCCTTCGATACCGCTGATGGTGAAAATACCGGCCTGCTGAACTTCACACAGGAAAGCGGTCTCTTCACCCACAGTTGCGGTTACAGTCACACGAAGTACCACTTCGTAAACGTCGTCAGCCAGCTGAGAAGATGCAGTATCCAGGTCCAGCTTAACGTCCGGTTCCCACTCTTTCTGGAAAACCTGCGGGGCATTTGGCGCTTCAAAAGAGATATCTTTAGTAAATACGCGCTGAATCTGGAACTGCATTTCGTTGGTGTTGTGTTCTGACATGTGACCAAATCCTATATATGAGGTTGTCCGGCGTAAAATTACGCCTGCAGTAAGGGATCTAAACCTTCGCGATTATCGAGTGCGAATAAGTCATCGCAGCCGCCAATGTGCTGCGCATCAATAAAAATCTGAGGCACGGTGGTACGACCGCTACGCTTGATCATCTCTTCGCGCTTCGCCATATCACCATCGATGGGAATTTCCTGAAACGAAACGCCCTTTTGCGTTAACAGCGCCTTCGCACGATGGCAGTAAGGACAGGTGGCCTTGGTATACATTTCAACATTTGCCATGATCAGCACCTCTGTAAGATTATTTACCGCGAACTAACGGCAGATTTTCGCCGCTCCAGCCACTGATACCCTCTTTCAGCACTGAAACCTGCTCAAAGCCTGCCGCGCTGAGATGTGCAGCAGAATCGCCTGCGCTTTGTCCGGTTGCACACACCACAATTATGGGCTGCGCCTTATGCTTTGCCAGTTCGTCGATGTTGCCTTTTTTAATCTCAGCGGCTGCCACATTCAGCGCACCTGAAATATGCCCCCTGCGGAAATCGTCGCGCGAACGCACGTCTACTACTACCGCGTCCTCTTTATTAATCAGGCGGGTGGCTTCACCGCGGCTGATCGTTTTTACCTTAGAGAACATTCCTTTAACGGTAGTCACAATCACCATAACGAGTAAAACGACCCATGCCAGACTCAGGATGGGGTGATTGCTTGCAAACTGCATAATTTCTTGCATGAGGGGTAACGACTCCAGACCGGGCTAATAAGCTAAAACAAGGGTTCTGAGTATACCTGCGCCACTTCGCATGTACAGATGCTATGCGGCCAGAGTATCGATTTGTGCTCCATTTTCCAAAAAAAGTGGCTGAAAGGCAAAAATGGCGTAAGGGTTAATCCATGTCATGGCGAAAGTGGACATAACTGGAAAAGCAAATGCCCGCTGGCAGCACTGGTAAGCGGCGGTTCATCGTGGAATAATCATTGGCCTATGAAGGGAAAAACAACCGTTTCGCACACAAGGACCCGTCCCAACGGCGATAACCTGCCGTTGTTCACACACCTGTCCAGCTTCTCCCTTAGTCTGCTTTGTGCGGGAGCACTGTTGTTGCCTGCCGCTGTTCACAGCGCAGAGGACAGTAAATCTCAGTTGCAATCCATTCAGCAAAACATTGCTGCAAAAGAGAAAAGCGTTAAAGCGCAGAAACTGCAGCGCAGCAAACTGCTGGATCAGTTGCAGAGCCAGGAAAAAATCATCGCGCTGGCGAGCCGTCAGCTGCGTGACACCCGCAACAGCCTCACCGCGCTGAATGATGAGATCAGGCAGCTCGCTACCTCCATCGCTCGCCTGGAGAAACAGCAAACTCAGCAGGAAAGCCTGCTTTCTGAGCAACTTGATGCGGCATTTCGTCAGGGTCAGCACAGTGGCGTACAGCTTTTGATGGGCGGTGAAGAGAGCCAGCGCAGTGAGCGTATTCTGGCCTATTTCGGCTATCTGAACGCTGCCCGTCAGAAAAGTATCGAATCGCTGCAAAAGACACGTCAGGATTTGGATCAGCAACGTGCCTCGCTGGAGCAGAAGCAACAGCAGCAGAAAGAGTTATTAGCACAGCAGCAGGGCCAGCAGCAGAAGCTGCAACAGGCGAGCGACGCGCGTAAAAAGACCCTGACGTCACTGGAAAGCGCGCTGGAAAAAGATCAGGCCGATCTGGTCGAGATGCGTCAGAACGAAAGCCGTCTGCAGGATAAGATCGCCCGCGCGGAGCGCGAGGCGCGTGAGCGCGCAGCACGTGAAGCCCGTGAGGCGGAAAAAGTGCGTCAGCGTCAGGCGCAGGCGAAAGCCAAAGGCTCCAGCTATCAGCCAACCCAGAGCGAACGTGAACTGGTCGCCCGCACTGGTGGACTCGGTCGTGCAGGCGGACAGGCGTTGTGGCCGGTGCGCGGACGTATTGAACATCGCTTTGGTGAACAGCTCCAGGGTGAACTGCGCTGGAAAGGACTGGTGATTGATGCGCGGGAAGGCACCGAGGTGAAAGCTATCGCCGATGGTCGTGTGCTGATGGCCGACTGGTTGCAGGGCTACGGACTGGTGGTTGTGCTGGAGCACGGCAAAGGTGATATGAGCCTGTATGGCTACAACCAAAGTGCGCTGGTGAGCGTGGGTACGCAGGTGAAGGCAGGACAGCCTATCGCACTGGTGGGCACCAGTGGTGGCCGCGGTACCCCGTCGCTCTATTTTGAAATCCGACGTCAGGGACAGGCCGTCAATCCACTCCCGTGGTTAGGAAAATAAGTTTTGCTGCAACGTCGAAAAATCTCCATTCTGTTGAGCGCCTTACTGTTCAGCTACGCTGCACAGGCTGGCAAACTGGCTATTGTCATCGATGATGTCGGCTATCGCCCTGCCGAAGAGAACAAAGTCCTGCAGATGCCGCAGGCTATTTCAGTAGCGGTCTTGCCCAACGCACCCCATGCGCATGAAATGGCGACTAAAGCACATCAGAGTGGTCATGAAGTACTGATCCATCTGCCAATGGCACCGCTCAGTAAACAGCCGCTGGAAAAAGACACCTTAACGCCAGAGATGAGCAGCGAAGAGGTTACCCGCATCATGCGTAATGCGGTTAACAACGTGCCTTATGCCGTCGGTCTGAATAACCATATGGGCAGCAGAATGACCTCAAGCCTGCCCGGCATGCAGAAAGTGATGCAGGCGCTGAACCACTACAATCTTTACTTCCTGGATAGCATGACCATCGCTAACAGTCAGGCGATACCTGCCGCGCAGGGTACTCAGGTCAGGGTGTTAAAACGTCGGGTCTTTCTTGATGACAGCCAGGATATTAACGCCATCCGCCAGCAGTTCAACCGGGCGGTGAAGCTGGCGCAGCGCGACGGTTATGCGATTGCCATTGGTCATCCCCATCCGACTACCGTTCGGGTGCTGCAACAGATGTTACCCACGCTGCCAGCCGACATAACGCTGGTTCGTCCCAGCCAGCTGTTGAACGAATCACTCCGCAGCGGCTCACCGACGCCAGTGGCTCCGCCAAAACCGGTACCACCACGCTTCCAGCCTGCCAGCCTGTGTAAAGTGAAACAGCCACTGGCACCGGTTCCGGCGACCCGAGCCTTAGCCGTAATCGCTGAAAGTGTGAATCACAGCCCACTGTTTACCACGCTAAAAAATCTGTTCTGATTTGCTATGAATGCTAAGTCTCCGGCTTAGCGTTCATTTATACGCAGAAATTACTATAATCCAGGGTCGGACAATAACGGGCTGTGCGGAAACAGTGATAGGGATGACGATAAATAAACAAAAAATCCTGCTGCTGGATAACGGCAGAGAGTGGGGCGGCGGCACCAACAGTATGCTGGAGCTGCTGAAACGTATCGATCGTCAAAAATTTGATATCACCTGTTGCTTCTACCACAACTACAGCCGTGGTAACGACGAAACCATTGAGGCCACGCTAAATGCGCTGGCCATTCCGGTCTTTTTTATTCCGCAAATCAAACAGCCACGCTGGGCTAAATTTGTTAAAGAAGCCGTGCGCGCGCTGCTGTTTTTCAATAAAAAGCTCAAGAAGCGCGCTATTGATGAGATTGATACGCGCTGGCGAATTATGCCCAATGCCAGCAAAATCAATTCACTGCTACAGCTGGGTAATTTCGACACGCTCTACATGAATAACCAGCCCAGCACCAATGTGGAAGGTTATCTGGCCGCGCGCAGCCTTGACGTTGCGGTGGTTCAACACTGCCGTATCGATCCGGTTCTGGAACCGCGGCTGGTGAGCATGGTGAATCAGGATTGCCAGGCTGTGATTGCCGTATCGCAGGGCGTCAGGAATACCCTGCGTCGTCATGGTATCGATGCAGAACGCTGTTTTACCGTCAGTAATGCTATCGACGTTCACCAGACTCTGCCCGATCGCCTTGAAGTCCGCCAGCGTTTTAAACTCTCCCCTTCGACCTTTGTATTTGGCACTATCGGCTCCCTGATATTGCGCAAATCTAATCACCATATCCTGCAGGCGCTGGGCCGTTTTAAACGCGCCAATCCCGATGCAGACTGGCGGATGGTGATTGTCGGCGCGGGTCCGGAACTTCAGCATCTGCTGCAACTTGCTACAGCAGAGAACATCCAGCATCACGTGATTTTTACGGGCTTTCAGAATAATGCACTCGATTACCTCACGGCTTTTGATGCGTTTATTCTGGCCTCACGCAGTGAAGGTTTACCCCGGGTTGTGCTGGAGGCGATGCTGGTGAATACCGCCGTTGTGGGATCCCGTGTGGTCGGCACTGCCGAATTGATCAGTCATGACGTAACCGGACTGCTGTTTGATTACGGCAACGTGGTACAACTGACCCAGCACCTGACCGCACTGTGGCAGGATACGGAATTGCGTCAACGCCTGACCAATGCGGCAGCGAAACGCGTACGTGAACAGTACGCCATTGAAACTTATATCAGCGGCGTCGAGAATATTCTGCAAAGCGTCGTCAAAAAGAAACCTCATGCTTAATTTTTTAAATCCCCGTTACCGCCATATCAGGGCGCGCCATAACCTGCCTTATTCGCAAAAAGAGGTTCAGGGCACTGTACCGGTCACGTCTGTCGTGATCCCCTGCACAGGCGCGGACTATATTGAAGAAGCCCTGCTCAGTGCCGATTTTGCGGCACGTTTCGCGACGGGGACAAAAGAGGTCGTGATTGTCAGCGATCAGCCAGCGCACGCCTTTGGCAGCCTGCCGGCTAAAACCCGCGTGGCGACGCTGGATGTTCCGAATCGGGAAGAAAATTATCGCTATAAGCAAATCTATCGCAGTCGTTTGATCAAGTTGCAGGCGCCTTTACAGGCAGAAGGCGACGGTATTCTGATGATCGATTCCGACCTCAATCTGCTTAAGATGCCGCAGATCATGATGAAGCCAGGCCATCTCTATTCCAGCTTTCGTCAGGGGAAAATGATTGCCAAGCTGGACGGTGCGCCGGAAGCAGCGATCCCCGCCTACTATCCGCACAGTATCCGGCCTTATCTGGTGGACCATGTGAATGGCGCTTACCTGGCTGCCACCCGTGAAGTCTGGCAGCGCATTTCGCCGCTGTGGCTGACGCTGTTTAATGATACCTGGAATTTAATGAACGACAGCCAGCCGCCTACTGACCAGTTGCCGCTCGCAGTGTTGCTCGACATGCTGGATATTAAAACCGTCAATCTGGGGGAATGGGCTAACTGGCCGGTCTCAAAAAAAATCGGCGGTCAGTCGGCAGTCATCCCGCCGGATGTGGTTGGGGCGCATGGCGGATTCCCGTTGTCGGAATGGCAAAAATACCTGGCCGACCCGCAGCAGCCGCTGAACTTTAAAGGTCAGGATTACACGCGCAAAGTGCGCTACCTGACCGACGAAGAGAAGAAGCAAAGCTAATCAGGCGGCCGCCACGTCGGCGGCCGTTGCTTTAATCCCAGCTCAGTATCACTTTCCCCGAGCGTCCTGAACGCATCTCATCGAAGCCCTGCTGGAAATCGTCGATACCGTAGCGATGCGTAATGACCGGCGTTAAATCGAGGCCGGACTGAATCAGCGCCGCCATTTTGTACCAGGTTTCAAACATCTCACGGCCATAGATGCCTTTGATGAAAAGCCCCTTAAAGATCACCTGGTTCCAGTCAATTGCCATTTCACCCGGCGGAATCCCCAGCAGCGCGATACGCCCACCGTGATTCATCACCTCCAGCAATGAACGGAAAGCAGGAGGTGCGCCCGACATCTCCATCCCGACATCAAATCCTTCCGTCATACCCAGCGCATGCATCACTTCCCGCAGGTCTTCATTCGCCACATTGACCGCGCGCGTGACGCCCATTTTCCGCGCCAGTGCCAGGCGATACTCATTGATGTCAGTAATTACCACGTTGCGCGCGCCGACATGCCGACAGACCGCGGCGGCCATGATGCCGATAGGACCCGCGCCGGAGATCAGCACATCCTCGCCGACCAGATCGAACGAGAGTGCGGTGTGCACTGCATTGCCGAACGGATCAAAGATTGCCGCCAGTTCATCGGAAATGTTGTCGGGAATTTTAAATGCATTAAAGGCGGGGATGACCAGATACTCCGCAAAGCAGCCCTGACGGTTAACGCCCACGCCCATCGTGTTGCGGCATAAATGAGTGCGTCCGGCGCGGCAGTTGCGGCAGTGTCCACAGGTAATGTGCCCTTCGCCCGAAACCCGGTCTCCAATCGTAAAGCCTTTCACTTCCTGTCCAATCGCGACCACCTCACCCACATACTCATGCCCGACAATCATCGGCACCGGAATGGTTTTGCGCGACCAGTCATCCCAGTTGTAGATATGGACATCGGTGCCGCAGATGGCGGTTTTACGAATCTTAATCAGCAGATCGTTGTGACCCGGCTCCGGAACCGGGGCATCAGTCACCATCCAGATGCCCGCTTCCTTCTTCAGTTTGGCGAGTGCTTTCATGACGGACTCCTCAGGCGATGACGCCCAGTTGTTTGCCGATGCGGGTAAAGGCCGCCACCGCACGTTCCAGTTGCTGCTGGGTGTGCGCCGCAGAGATCTGGGTGCGGATGCGTGCCTGACCTTTTGGCACCACCGGATAGAAGAAGCCGGTCACGTAAATGCCTTCCTGTTGCAGCAGGCGGGCAAACTCCTGGGCGACGCTGGCTTCACCCAGCATCACCGGGATAATGGCGTGATCGGCACCGGCCAGCGTAAAGCCCGCCGCCGTCATCTGCTCACGGAAGTAACGGGCGTTGTCCCACAAACGCTGACGCAGTCCGTCGCCTTCACTGAGCAGATCCAGCACCCGCAGCGAGGCAGCCACGATGGCTGGCGCCAGCGAGTTAGAGAATAGATAGGGACGGGAACGCTGGCGTAACCACTCCACGACTTCGGCTTTTGCTGCGGTATAGCCACCGGACGCGCCACCCAGCGCTTTACCCAGCGTGCCGGTAATGATGTCGACCCGGCCCATGACGCCGCAATATTCATGGGTACCGCGTCCGGTGTTCCCGACAAAGCCCACCGCATGGGAATCATCCACCATCACCAGCGCGGAGAATTCATCAGCCAGATCGCAAATGGCAGACAGATTCGCAATCACCCCATCCATTGAGAAGACGCCATCGGTGGCAATCAGAATATGTCGGGCACCTTTATCGCGTGCTTCCTGCAAACAGGCACGCAACTGCGCCATATCGTTATTGCCGTAGCGATAACGCTGCGCTTTGCACAGCCGGACGCCGTCGATAATTGAGGCATGATTCAGCGCATCCGAGATAACGGCATCCTGCGCATCAAGCAGGGTTTCAAACAGGCCGCCGTTTGCATCGAAACAGGAGGAGTAGAGAATGGCATCCTCCATGCCGACAAACTCTGCCAGCCGCTTTTCCAGCTGCTTATGGCTGTCCTGCGTGCCGCAGATAAAGCGTACTGACGCCATGCCGAAACCATGCGAATCCATCCCCTCTTTCGCCGCCTGAATCAGCGCCGGATGGTTCGCTAAACCTAAGTAGTTATTGGCGCAGAAGTTAATCACTGCCGGCTCGCTGCCAACCGCGATCTCCGTCTGCTGCGCAGAGGTAATGATCCGCTCCTGTTTAAACAGTCCTTCCTGACGTGCATCATCAAGTTGCTGACGAAGTTGTTGATAAAATTGCGCAGGCATCATTGCTCTCCTCAGATGGCAAAAATCTGGCATATCTTACTGAACAGGCCGCTTCTTCACGATAAATCGCCCAACAGAATGTCATTTTTGCAGCATAGTTCACGCCGCGACGATGTACGCACAACGCGTTACAGAGTCATCTGGCTGTCTGCACTCTGATGAAATGTTATGATGTGAGGTATTCGTGTGTGAAACCTCCTGTTTCACCCCACAACGTTGAAGGTAACAACATGATTATCGTAACTGGCGGCGCAGGAATGATTGGCAGCAACATCGTCAAAGCGCTGAACGATCGCGGTCACACCGACATTCTGGTGGTGGATAATCTGAAGGATGGCACCAAGTTTGCCAATTTAGTCGACCTGGATATCGTCGATTACATGGACAAAGAAGAGTTCCTGATGAGCGTGATCGCAGGCGACGATTTAGGCCCGATCGAAGCGGTCTTCCATCAGGGCGCCTGCTCCTCCACCACTGAGTGGGATGGCAAGTACTTGATGGAGAACAACTATCAGTACTCCAAAGAGCTGCTGCATTTCTGTCTTGAGCGCGAGATCCCGTTCCTTTACGCCTCTTCCGCAGCCACCTACGGCGGACGCAACGAGAGTTTCATCGAAGAGCGTCAGTATGAGCAGCCGCTGAATGTCTATGGCTACTCCAAGATGTTGTTCGACCACTACGTCCGCCAGATGCTGCCGGAAGCGAACTCGCCGGTGTGCGGCTTCCGCTATTTCAACGTCTACGGACCGCGCGAAGGCCACAAAGGCAGCATGGCCAGCGTTGCTTTCCATCTGAACACACAGATCAGCAACGATGAAAATCCAAAATTGTTTGAAGGCAGCGATGGCTTTAAGCGTGATTTCATCCACGTTGATGACGTGGCAGAAGTGAACCTGTGGTGCTGGGAAAATGGCGTCTCCGGGATTTATAACTGTGGTACAGGCCGCGCCGAATCCTTCCAGGAAGTGGCTGATGCGGTTCTGAAATTCCATCAGAAAGGTCAGATCGAGTACATCCCGTTCCCGGAGAAACTCAAAGGACGCTATCAGGCCTATACGCAGGCCGATCTCACTAAATTGCGTGCTGCCGGTTACGACAAGCCATTTAAAACGGTGGCGCAGGGCGTCGCTGAATATATGGTCTGGCTGAACCGCAACGCATAAAGGAAGCTGCTCCGGCGATGAAAATTCTGGTAATCGGCCCGTCGTGGGTCGGCGATATGATGATGTCGCAAAGTCTCTATCGCACACTCAAGGCCGAACATCCGGATGCAGTGATTGATGTGATGGCACCCGCGTGGTGCCGTCCATTACTGTCACGCATGCCGGAGGTAAATCAGGCGCTGGCGATGCCGCTCGGGCATGGCGCACTGGAGATTGGTGAGCGTCGCCGGCTGGGAAAAGTACTGCGCGCCAGTCACTACGACCGTGCTTATGTGCTGCCTAACTCCTTTAAGTCGGCACTGGTCCCCTTCTTTGCCGGAATAAAACGCCGCGTCGGCTGGCGCGGTGAAATGCGCTATGGCCTGCTGAACGATTTGCGGGTGCTGGATAAAGCCGCGTTTCCACTCATGGTTGAGCGCTACGTTGCGCTGGGCTATGACACCCCTGTTGCCTCGGCGGCGCAGCTGCCACAGCCGCTGTTGTGGCCAAAACTGCAGGTTGAAGAGCAGGAAAAAATTGAGACCGCCGCACAGTTTCAGCTCGCGGCGACCCGTCCGATCATCGGTTTTTGTCCGGGCGCTGAATTTGGCCCCGCCAAGCGCTGGCCGCACTATCATTACGCCACGCTGGCCCGTCAGCTGATTGCTGACGGCTTCCAGATTGTGCTGTTTGGCTCCGCCAAAGATCGCCCGACCGGCGACGAGATTATTGCTACGCTGCCCGAAGAGGCGCGTGGCCACTGTCGTAATCTGGCCGGTGAAACCCAGCTGGAACAGGCAGTGATTCTGCTGGCGCAATGCCGCGCCGTGGTCAGCAACGACTCCGGCCTGATGCATATCGCTGCGGCGCTGGACCGTCCGCTGGTGGCACTCTATGGGCCGAGCAGCCCTGACTTTACGCCGCCGCTGGCGCGTCAGGCACGTATTATTCGCCTGATTACCGGCTATCACAAAGTGCGAAAAGGCGATGCCGGACAGGGCTATCACCAGAGCCTGATCGATATTCAGCCTGAGCGCGTACATCAGACGCTGAGCGAACTGCTCGCGCCACAGGAGGTGCCATGCACGTCCTGATTGTTAAAACCTCTTCAATGGGTGATGTGCTGCATTCACTGCCGGCACTGACCGATGCGATGCATGCTATCCCCGGCATCCGTTTCGACTGGGTGGTGGAAGAGAACTTCGCGCAGATCCCTGGCTGGCATCCTGCGGTCGATAAAGTGCTACCGGTCGCAATCCGCCGCTGGCGCAAACACTGGTTTGGCAGTCAGCAGCGTGAAGAGCGTGTGCTGTTTAAGCGCGCGTTACAGTCGCGTGAGTACGACGTCGTCATTGATGCGCAGGGGCTAATCAAAAGTGCCGCACTGGTTACCCGCTTATCGAAAGGGGTGAAGCATGGGCAGGACAGCCGCAGCGCGCGTGAGCCGTTTGCCAGCTGGTGGTATGACGTCCGCCATGAAATCAGTAAGCACCAACATGCGGTTGAGCGGACACGCGAACTGTTCGCTAAAAGCCTGGGCTATGAAAAACCGCAAAACCAGGGTGACTACGCGATTGCCGGACACTTTCTGCATCATCTGCCCGCTGACGCACATCATTACCTGGTCTTTCTGCATGCCACGACGCGTGACAACAAGCACTGGCCGGAATCACACTGGCGAGAGCTGATTGAGCAGATGCAGCCCAGCGGGCTGCGGGTGAAATTGCCCTGGGGGGCTGAACATGAGCATCAGCGTGCGCAGCGCCTTGCAGAAGGATTTGAGCATGTCGATGTACTGCCTAAGCTGACGCTGGAAGCGATAGCACAACAGCTGGCGGGCGCACAGGCGGTGGTCTCAGTGGATACCGGATTAAGCCATCTGACGGCGGCACTGGATCGCCCCAACCTCACGCTGTATGGTCCGACCGATCCCGGATTGATTGGCGGTTACGGGCAGAACCAACAGGCACTGAGCGCCCCGAATCATAATCTGGCGGAGCTGACTGCTGACACGGTGGCAGAGAAACTGCGTGCCGTTATTACGGAAAACATGCCATGAACTATGTGCTGATCTACCTGCTGTTGCTGCCTTTCCGGGCCATAATGCGGCTGTTTTATCGGCCAACGGGACGCAGCCTGATCATTCAGACAGCGAAGATTGGTGATTTCATCAATATCACCCCGATGCTGCGTGCGCTGGGTCAGTCTGAGCTGCTGATCAGCAAAGCAGTGGAGCCGCTGGCGCGTCACGATGACACGGTCAGCCGCTATTTCCTGATTGAAGAGGCGAAGCGCAGCTTTTTTGCCAAACTGAAGCTCGCGTTCACGCTGATGAATCGCTATGACAACGTCTATCTGGTGCAGCCAAACAGCGTAAACCTGTTCTTTGCCGCGTTATGCAACGCACCGAACAAGCAGTTTCTGCGCACCTATCTGCGTAAGTCCTACCATAAGACCTTCTATCGCAGCGCCAGCGGTATTGTCGACCACACCAAAACGGATTTAACGCTCGACAGCTACCTGAAGCTGATTAATCGTGACTACCGCTACACCGATTTCCCCAAGCATGCGACCTCACCGCTCTGGCAGCCGCCTGCGCCGCCCGCCGCGCTGCTTAATCCGCGCAGCGGCATTAAAATTGGCATCAGTATTTCTGCCGGTAATCGGGCTAAAACCATTCCTGCCAGCATCTGGCAGCAGCTGATGGCGTCGCTGGCTGACCTGCCCTGCACCTTTTATGTGTTTGGCCCACCGGCTGAGCAGCCGTGGCTGGATGAGTTACTGAGCCTGACCGGCCCGAAAGAGAATATCGTCAGTCTGATTGGTGAGCTAAAACTGGAAGAGGTTCCGTGGGCCATTGCACAGATGGATTTCTACATCTCCTCTGACTCTGGCAATGCTTATATTGCGGATGCGCAGCAGATACCGGTGATCATGCTTTATGGCCCGTGTGAAGTCCGGGAACAGCGTCCGGTCAATAACGTTTTGTTTATCGGACCGGATAATATTGCTGCGTCGACGTTCGTTTTTGCCACCCGTTTTCAGTTTGATCAGCCTGCTGAAAAATTATTCGGGCTGGATCACGATAAACTGACTAGAATACAAACGTTTATTACTCATAATCTGGAATAGTGAAGCGTAATGGCAATTACCCCTCTTGCTGAGGCCGTTCAGCAAAGTCAGCTGCTGGTTAACACGCTTGCTGACACGGATGATAATCCGGTTCATGTTGCGTTTGGCATCAACTACGCCTACGCGCGTGGCCTGGGCATTACGTTGTTTTCACTTCTCAGCCATCATCCTGATACCGCTTTCCACGCTCATGTTTTTTCAGACTCGCTTTGCGAAGAGGATGTGGAAAAACTGCGATCGCTGGCCACGGGCCATCGTCTGGCGATCACGCTGCATATATTTAACCGTGCCTGGGTTGATCAGTTGCCTGCTGTGGGCCGCTATCCTAAAAGCATCCACTACCGCTTTCTGATCCCTGAAACTGTGGCAAGCTATAGCGATCGGGTGATCTATATTGATGCGGATACCCTGGTGGTGGGCGATTACTCTCCTCTGTTCGCCCTGGATATCACGGATTATACGCTGGCGGCCTGTAACGACACACCACGGGCGCGGCAGAACCAGTGCGCAAGGCTGGGACTGAAGCATCACCACTATTTTAACTCCGGCTTTATGCTGATCAATATTCCACGCTGGCTCGAAAGGCAGACCACCGCGCGCATTACCGACGTGCTGGTGACGCGAGGCGCAGCGTTTGGTTTCCCGGATCAGGATGCGCTGAATATTGTGCTGGAGAGTGAGATTCTGATCCTGCCGGACCGCTATAACCATATTTACGACATCATCGCCAATAAAGTCTGGGATCACTCGGGCGTGCCTGAAGAGACGGTGATGATTCACTACACCGGTAAATGCAAACCCTGGCATGCATGGGCTGGCAGCGATCTTTCCGAGCGCTACTATAGCTATTACCAGCGCTCACCCTGGGCTTCACAACCGCTTGATACGCCAAAACATTATAAAGAGATGAAGCGATTCGCCCGCGTAAAATGGCATCAGAAACAGTATGGCGAAAGCCTGAACTGGATGATGAAGTATGTCAGTCTCAAGTTTTTTAAAAAGAGCGAGCAGTAGCGCGCTCAGGTTTATCAGATTGATGCGGGCGCTGTTATTTCAGCGCCTGACTTTCCCGTCATTTATCCCGCTGGCTGTTTGCCATGACCTCTGTAATAACGACGCTGACAGCAGGCCGACATAATAATCTGTTTACCTGCACGACCACGTTGCGTAAAAAAAGCGCATATATCGCATTATTACTGGCGGACGTGGTTTTTAGTAAAGCAGGAAAGCCACACCGTCTTATAATCGTGAACTTCCTGATTCCACTCTGCTGATTTGGAAATGATTTATGACGAGGCAACGCCCTTTCGCAATGGATTCAACGCGGGTGCAGATAGCGTGATGAGTACTTCTCCTTTGCTGAGTATCATTACGCCGATGTTCAATGCGGGCAGCATGTTTGATGAGTTCATGCAGTCACTGCTGGCGCAGACGCTGACCTCGCTGGAGATCATCATTGTCGATGACGGTTCAACCGACGGCTCAGGTGAGCGCGCTGACCAGTATGCACAGCAGCACTCTCATATTCGTGTGATTCATCAGGAAAACGGCGGCGTGTCGCGCGCCCGTAACGCTGGTCTGGCGATAGCCCACGGGAAATATGTCACCTTTCCGGATGCAGATGACACCATGCAGCCCGATATGTATCAGACGCTGGTGACGATGGCAGAAGCGGACAATCTGGATGCTGCCCAGTGCAACGCCGAGTGGTTCTTTAAACACAGTCAGCGGGTAAAACCGCTGATTCCGCTGGATCGCCTGCGCAGCACACCGGTACTGAGCGGTGCCGACTGGCTCAATACCGCGCTGAAAACGCATCGTTATATGCATGTGGTCTGGCTGGGCATCTATCGCCGGGAACTGATTGAGCAGCATCATTTACAGTTTGAGCCGGGCCTGCATCATCAGGATATTCCCTGGACCACCGAGTTTATGCTGCTGGCAAAACGCGTGCGGTATACTGAAGCAGTGCTCTATCGCTACTATATGCACGATGCTTCAATCAGCAACCGCAAACGTACCGGCGAGCGTAACGTTGAATATCAGCGTCACTACCTGAAGATTGCGCGGCTGCTTGAAGAGCTCAACACCCGCTATCGTGACCGCGTGAAAATCTACCCGTCGTTTCACTATCAGGTAACCCATGAAGCCCTGAGCGTTTGTCACAGTGTGAGGCGTGAGCCTGATGCCCGCGCACGTCAGGCGATCATTGCCGATCTGTTCACGACCGGGACGCACCTGCGCATGCTACGGAATGCCCGGGGAATTAAGCAGTGGTATCAGCTGCTGTTATGGCTGGCACGGCTCTATCGCTGGCGTGATAAATAACCTTTGAGGCTGGCTTTATCCTAAAAAGGGTTTGCCCTACAATCGGTTCACTGAATTCTGAGAACTCTTGTTTATGGCCAGCCTGACTCCAGCAAACATCTCTCCAAAAAATATATTACTGATTAAGCTGCGCCACCATGGTGACATGCTGCTCACAACGCCCGCCATTAATGCGCTTCGTCAGCGTTACCCGCAGGCCAGCATCGACGTATTGCTCTATCAGGAAACGCGTCCGATGCTGGAAGCGCATCCGGCCATCCGCCATTTGCACGTCATCGATCGCAAATGGAAACAGGAGGGAACCTGGCGCAAGCTGGGCCATGAGCGTGCATTGATTCGCGCCGTACGTGACGCGCATTATGATCTGGTGATTAACCTGGCCGATCAGTGGCGCGCGGCCCTGATTACGCGGTTGTCCGGGGCACCCGTCCGTATCGGTTTTGCGTTCAAAAAACGCGATAACGCCCTGTGGCGCTGGTGTCACAACCGGCTGGTCCCCACACACAATCACAGCAAACTGCATACCGTTGAACAGAACATGTCGGCGCTGGCCCCCCTCGGCATCAGCAGCGATGGCGCACGTGTCTCCATGCACTACAGCGACGCTGATCGGCAAATCGTGCTGGCCCGACTGGCAGAACATCATATTGCCGCGCCCTATATTGTGGTGCAGCCGACTTCGCGCTGGGGCTTTAAATGCTGGGAAGAAGAGAGCGTTGCGGCCACACTTGAGCAGCTGGCGCAACCGGGCCGCAAAGTGGTTCTGACCGCCGGGCCGGACAAACAGGAGCTGGCAATGATTAACCGCATTCGCGCGCGCTGTGCGTCGCCTGACGTGGTTTCGCTGGCGGGTCAGTTCACGCTACCGCAGCTGGCGGCATTGATCGATCATGCCCGGCTGTTTATTGGTGTCGACTCTGCGCCAATGCATATGGCTGCCGCGCTTGAAACACCCTGTATCGCACTTTTTGGTCCGACCAAGCTGCAGCACTGGCGGCCCTGGGGTGATAACAATCATGTTATCTGGGCGGGTGATTATGGCCCGCTGCCCTCACCTGATTCCATCGACACCAAAACTGACCAGCGTTATCTCTCGGCCATTCCGGTAAAGGATGTGGTCGCGGCAGCGAGGAGCTACCTGAATGAGTAAGTTACGGCTGGCGATTGTCCGGCAGAAATATCGTCCGGATGGCGGTGCTGAACGTTTTATCTCACGCGCGCTGGAAGCGCTGGGCAGCGAAAGACTCGATCTCAACATCATTACCCGCAGCTGGCAGGGCACGCCCAATCCAGACTGGCATCTGCATATCTGTAATCCGGCAAAGCTGGGCCGGGTCTCACGTGAGCGCGGTTTTGCCCGGGCAGCACGCGCCTGCTGGGAGCGCGAAAAGTTCGATATTGTACAAAGCCATGAGCGCATCGCCGGCTGTGACATTTTCCGTGCGGGTGATGGCGTGCATCGCGTGTGGCTGGAACAGCGCGCCCGCATCGTCTCATCATGGCAACGGCTGAGTGCTGTGCTTAGTCCTTACCATCGCTATGTTCTGCAGGCGGAAGCGGAGATGTTTAACTCTCCAACGCTGAAAGCGGTGATCTGTAATTCAGAGATGGTTAAGCGCGATATCCTGCGCTGTTTCTCGCTCGACGCCGGAAAAATCCACGTTATTCATAATGCTATCGACGCCAGCCGTTTCCAGCCCGCCACGGAAGCTGCACGTCGCGCCACCCGTCAGCAGCTGGCGCTGCCCGATGCCGCTACCGTACTGATTTATGTCGGCTCCGGCTTTGAACGCAAGGGGTTGAAAGCGGCGATACAGGCGCTGGCTGCCAGCGATCGTTATCTGATTGTGGTGGGTCAGGATAAACAATTACAACGTTACCAGCAGCTGGCAAACCAGCTTCACTGCCTGGACCGCCTGCGCTTTGTCGGCGTACAGCAGGATGTGCAGCCGTTCTATCACGCGGCGGATGGCCTGCTGCTGCCCACGCTCTATGATCCCTTTCCGAATGTGGTGCTGGAGGCGATGGCCTGCGGTTTACCGGTAATTACCAGCACCGGTTGCGGTGGCGCGGAATTTATTACCGCTGGTCAGGAGGGCTTCGTCTGTGATGCCCTGGATATCGATGGATTGAATCAGGCGGTTAATGCAATACCGCCGCTTTCTGTCGATTCACGAATGGGTGACGCAGCGCGGCGCAAAATTGAACCTTATGGTCCACAACAGCTGGCGCAGGCGCTGACTTCGCTTTATCAGCAGGTACTGAGTAGCAACTGACAATCCGGGATGAGTGCATGCGGGGTTTCTGATAACATGCCGCCATCTCATTTTAATCTGTTTTTAGACGCGAACCTGCCGTAACGGTAACTATGACGACCATTTACACCGCATTGCTCTACTTCATTCAGCCACTGATCTGGCTGCGCCTGTGGCTGCGCGGTCGTAAAGCGCCTGCCTATCGCAAACGCTGGGCAGAACGCTATGGCTATTGTGTCGGCAAAGTGAAGCCCGACGGCATTGTGCTGCACTCGGTTTCTGTGGGTGAAACGCTGGCCGCGATTCCGCTGGTGCGCGCACTGCGTCATCGTTACCCCACCCTGCCGATTACCGTCACTACCATGACGCCGACCGGCTCTGAGCGGGCGCAATCTGCTTTTGGCAAAGATGTGCATCACGTCTATCTGCCTTATGATCTGCCAGGTTCGATTAATCGTTTTCTGGATACGGTTAATCCACGGCTGGTGATCATCATGGAAACGGAGCTGTGGCCAAATATTATCCGCATTCTGCACCAGCGTAACATTCCGTTGGTGATCGCCAATGCCCGCCTCTCGGCCCGCTCCGCCAAAGGCTATCGCAAGCTGGGGAAATTCATGCGCCAGCTGTTGCAGAGCATCACGCTGATTGCGGCACAGAATACGGAAGATGGCGACCGCTTCCTGAGTCTGGGCCTGAAACGTTCACAGCTGGCGATTACCGGCAGCCTGAAGTTTGATATTTCTGTGACGCCAGAGCTGGCCGCCAGAGCGGTAACGCTGCGTCGCCAGTGGGCGCCGCGTCGCCCGGTGTGGATCGCCACCAGCACGCACGAAGGCGAAGAGGCCATCGTGCTGGATACCCATCGTCGCCTGCTGCAGACGTTTCCGGATCTGCTGCTGATTCTGGTTCCCCGCCATCCTGAACGCTTTAACGATGCGCGCGAACTGACGCAGGAACGCGGCTTCAGCTTTATCCTGCGCAGCAGCGGTGAGATCCCTTCGGGTTCCACGCAGGTGGTCATCGGCGACTCAATGGGTGAACTGATGCTGCTTTACGGCATCGCCGATCTGGCGTTTGTCGGCGGCAGCCTGGTTGAGCGGGGCGGACATAACCCGCTGGAACCCGCTGCCCATGCGCTTCCGGTGCTGATGGGGCCTCACATCTGGAACTTCAAAGATATCTGCAGTAAGTTGCAGGAAGGCCAGGGTCTGATTACCGTCACCGACGTAATTTCACTGGAAAAAGAGGTCACCAACCTGTTACAGGATGATGATTATCGCCGTTATTACGGACGCCATGCGGTAGACGTACTGCACCAGAACCAGGGTGCGCTTCAGCGTCTGCTACAGTTACTCGAACCGCATCTGCCACCACGGGCCCACTAATGTCAGCACGCCAGCGTCTTTCCGTGGTAATGATCGCCAAAAATGAAGCGGAGCTGTTACCGGATTGTCTGGCCTCAGTCAGCTGGGCCGACGAAATTATTGTGCTGGATTCTGGCAGCAGTGACGACACTGTTGAGATCGCCACGCAGGCCGGGGCGCAGGTCTATCGCAGTGATGACTGGCAAGGCTATGGCATTCAGCGCCAGCGTGCGCAGCACTATGCCACCGGCGATATGATTCTGATGATCGATGCGGATGAGCGCGTTTCACCCGAACTGCGCGCCGCGATTGAGCAGGTTCTGGTCGCCCCACCCAGCCGCACGATTTACAGCCTGGGCCGCAGTAATCTGTTCCTCGGCCGCTTTATGCGCCACAGTGGCTGGTATCCTGACCGCGTGATGCGCCTCTATCCACGCACCTTCCGTTACAATGACAATCTGGTGCATGAATCACTGCAGAGTGACGGTGCGCCGGTGGTGGCGTTGCCTGGCGATCTGGAACATCTGACCTGCCGCGATTTAATCGCCTTTCAGCGTAAGCAGCTGGCCTATGCAGAAGCCTGGGCCACGGAACGTCATCGGCGCGGTAAGCGTTGCGGCCTCTTTTCTGTGTTCAGCCATACGCTGGGCGCGTTTGTGAAAACGTTGCTGCTGCGTGCCGGTTTTCTCGACGGCACACAGGGCTGGATTCTGGCGGTAGTCAACGCGCAATATACCTTCAATAAATATTCAGCCCTCTGGGCGCTGAATCACGCTTCGGCAAAAGGGCGAGTATGACCACTAAAGCCATCTATCCCGGTACGTTTGATCCTGTAACGCTCGGTCATCTCGACATCGTGACGCGGGCAGCGCAGATGTTTGATCAGCTGATTCTGGCCATTGCTGCCAGCCCCAGTAAAAAACCGATGTTCAGCCTGGATGAACGCGTGGCGCTGGCCGGTCAGGTGGTTGCCCATCTGCCGAACGTTGAGGTGGTCGGCTTCAGCGACCTGATGGCGAATTTCGCCCGTGACCAGCAGGCGAATGTGCTGGTCCGTGGCTTGCGTGCGGTGTCAGACTTTGAATATGAAATGCAGCTGGCGCAGATGAATCGTCACCTGCTGCCCACGCTGGAGAGTGTCTTCCTGATGCCGTCTGAAGGCTTCTCGTTTATCTCCTCTTCGCTGGTCAAAGAGGTGGCGCGTCACGGCGGCGATGTTTCCGCCTTTCTGCCCGCGCCGGTGCATCAGGCACTGCTGGCTAAACTGGCTTAATGCTGGCAGCTCGGGCACCAGTAGGTGCTGCGCTGCCCATGCCTGCCGCTGACAATCGGCGTACCGCATGCCCGGCAGGGTTCACCTGCCCGGCCATAAACCTGCAGTTGCTGGGCAAAATAGCCAGGCTTGCCGTCGGTCTGTAAGAAGTCACGCAGCGTAGTACCGCCCTGCTCAATTGAACGTAACAGCACCGCTTTAATAGTGTTGACCAGCAGCTCCGCTTCAGCCTGCGACAGACTTACTGCGGCACGATCGGGAAGGATCCCGGCGGTAAACAGTGACTCGCTGGCGTAAATGTTGCCCACGCCCACCACCACTTTGTTATCCATCAGCCATTGCTTGATGAGCGTCCGCTTGCCGCGTGACTTATCGAACAGGTAAGCCCCGTCAAATGCCTCGCTGAGCGGCTCCGGCCCGAGATGTGCCAGCACGCTGCTGCCCGCCAGATCGCTGCTCCAGAGCCAGGCACCAAAGCGACGCGGGTCGGTGTAGCGCAGTACTTTGCCGTTGCTCATCACTAAATCAACATGGTCATGCTTCGCTGCTGGCAGCTCTTCTGACAGCACGCGCAGGCTGCCCGACATGCCAAGGTGGATAATGATCCAGCCATGCGGCAGTTCCAGCAGCAGATATTTTGCCCGACGCTGCACGCTGAGCACCGGCTGATCGCTCAGCGCCAGGATCTCCTGCGAAACAGGCCAGCGCAGACGTGAATTACGCACCACGGCGTGAAGAATGGTTTCACCAACCAAATGCGGCTCGATACCGCGGCGGCTGGTCTCAACCTCTGGCAACTCTGGCATACCCTCTCCTCAGCGTTTTACACAAACAAAAAACCCGGCCGGAGCCGGGTTTTTAGCAGAACACTAAAATTACTTAATTTTAGCTTCTTTGTAGATCACATGCTGACGTACAACCGGATCGAACTTTTTCAGTTCCAGCTTCTCTGGTTTAGTACGTTTGTTCTTCGTGGTGGTATAGAAGTGACCTGTACCAGCAGAGGAAACCAGCTTGATCTTCTCACGAATACCTTTAGCCATGATTCAGTTCCTTAGTACCTTAGTACTTCTCACCACGGGCACGCATGTCGGATAAAACCGTATCAATGCCCTTTTTATCAATAATGCGCATACCTTTAACAGATACACGCAGAGTAACGAAGCGCTTCTCGCTCTCAACCCAAAAACGGTGTGAGTGCAGGTTCGGAAGGAAACGGCGTTTCGTCGCGTTCATTGCGTGGGAACGGTTGTTACCCGTTACCGGACGCTTTCCAGTTACCTGGCAGACTCGTGACATGTCTATATCTCCAAAAATCAAATCAGCTCGAGCTTTAAAAATTAGGTTTTGGCCGCCTCGTCAGGCTTGCAGCCCGCCAGGCGAGTTCCATGGAACCCGCTAAGCTGGCCTAACCGCCAAACCCGAGATTCTCAAAGGTGGCGTAGTATACGCCGCTCAGCCCAAGTGCTCAAGTCCCGAACAGATAAAGATCCCGAATGATCGGGCAAAAAGCCGCCACCTGGCGTGAAATTTCCCGCTGTCAGAGCCATCCCCGCTCCGCAAAGGAGACATATTCGCCATGACCAATCACCAGATGATCGAGCAGACGGATGTCGAGTAGCTGACAGGCTTCGCTGACTTTATGGGTTACTTCACGGTCTGCACGGCTCGGCTCCGCCATGCCCGACGGGTGATTATGCGCCAGTATCAGGGCGGCGGCATTGAGCTTCAGCGCTTCCCGGACAATCTCGCGGGGGTGAACTTCCACGCTGTTAATGGAACCCGAGAACATATTTTGTGCCCGCAGCACCCGATGCTGATTATCCAGAAACAGTGCCATAAAGATCTCACGCTCCTGATGGGCTAACAGACTTTGCAGATACTGGCGCGTGATTTGTGGATTTTCCATCACGCTTTCGCGCGCCAGCTTACTGGCGAAAAAGCGCTTCGCCAGTTCGGCAATCGCGTGCAGTTGCGCCAGCTTGGCATCGCCGACACCTTTAATTTTGCAAAATGCCGCTTTGTCTGACGTCATGAGCTGATAAAGCGAGCCAAATCCCTCCAGCATCTGCCCGGCCAGTTCAAGGACGTTCTGCCCCGGCGAGCCAGTGCGGAGAAAGATGGCCAGCAGTTCGGTATCGCTGAGCGAATGCGCGCCCAGTTTCTGCAGTTTTTCCCGTGGTCCCTTGATTTTCATCTTTGCTCTCCCTGAGATGAACCTCAGAGTGGCCCATCCTGAAGCATGCCGCTATCAGTGGCGTATCAATCTTCGAGACGGCTCGCAAACGCAGTTGGTGAAAAGGCGCATCCACGCTTTTGTGATAAAGTCCGTGCATTCGCCGCCGCGAGCGGCAGAGAGCTTAGTGAGGCCAACATCATGATGGGATTAGCCGGCAAAAAAATTCTTCTTGGCGTAAGTGGCGGTATTGCCGCTTATAAAGCACCTGAGCTGGTACGTCGCCTGCGCGATCGCGGCGCTGATGTTCGCGTAATGATGACGGAGGGGGCAAAGGCCTTTATTACTCCGCTCAGCCTGCAGGCCGTCTCCGGCTATCCGGTGTTTGACGATCTGCTTGATCCGGCAGCGGAAGCCGCAATGGGTCATATTGAACTGGCAAAGTGGGCCGACCTGATTGTACTGGCACCGGCCACTGCCGACCTGATTGCCCGTATAGCTGCCGGTATGGCAAACGATCTGGTGACCACTGCTGTATTAGCGACGGCCTCACCCGTGGCGGTGGTGCCCGCTATGAATCAGCAGATGTATCGTGCGGCGGTGACCCGGCATAATCTGCAGACGCTGCATGAGCGTGGCGTGCTGATCTGGGGGCCAGACAGCGGCAGCCAGGCCTGCGGCGACGTCGGGCCGGGCCGGATGCTTGATCCGCTGGCGATTGTTGACCATGCGGTGCAGTGGGCTGCACCCGTCAACGATCTGCAACATCTCAACATTATGATAACCGCCGGTCCGACCCGTGAGGCGCTGGATCCGGTGCGCTACATCACGAATCACAGCTCCGGCAAAATGGGTTTTGCGATTGCCGCTGCCGCTGCCAGACGCGGCGCACAGGTCACGCTGGTCAGTGGTCCGGTCAGCCTGGCGGCACCAGCGGGTGTGCAACGCGTTGACGTTACCAGCGCGCTGGAGATGCAGGCCGCCGTCATGAGCGAGATAGCTAAACAACATATTTTCATTGCAAGCGCAGCCGTGGCAGACTACCGGGCAGCCGATATTGCGACCGATAAAATCAAGAAACAGGGCGGCGATGATAACGTCACGCTGAACCTGGTAAAGAATCCCGATATTGTTGCCGGGGTCGCCGCACTTCAGGAAAACCGGCCATTTGTGGTTGGATTTGCTGCTGAAACACAGAATGTGGAAGAATACGCCCGGCAAAAACGGGTGCGCAAGAATCTGGACCTGATCTGCGCTAACGATGTCGCTAAAGCCGGACAGGGATTTAATAGCGACACCAATGCTCTTCACCTTTTTTGGCAGGATGGAGAAAAACGCTTACCGCTCAGCGATAAGTCTCTCCTTGGCCAACAATTAATAGACGAGATTGTCAGCCGTTATGATGAAAAAAATAGACGTTAAAATCCTGGACCCGCGCGTCGGCAAAGAGTTTCCACTGCCGACCTACGCGACTTCAGGTTCCGCTGGGTTAGATTTACGCGCCTGCATTGATGATGTTCTCGACATCGCACCAGGCACCACAACGCTGGTCCCGACCGGCCTGGCGATTCATATTGCCGACCCCGATCTGGCCGCTGTGATCCTGCCGCGCTCAGGTCTTGGCCATAAACACGGCATCGTGCTGGGCAACCTGGTCGGGCTGATTGACTCCGACTATCAGGGACAGCTGATGGTCTCGGTCTGGAATCGCGGACAGGAAAGTTTCTCTCTGCAACCCGGCGATCGCATGGCACAACTGGTCTTTGTACCGGTGGTACAGGCGGAATTTAACCTGGTCGACGATTTCGACGCCAGCCTGCGCGGCGAAGGCGGCTTCGGCCATTCAGGTCGCCAGTAACCCGCATTACCGACTTTCACTTACGCCCGTTATTTTCCTCATCGCCATGGGACGCGTTCCTGTGGCAGATGCGTAGGTGTTGCCTGTTTTTAGGTGAATTTCAGGGGTCTTTAAGGTCATGGCAGAAAAAAAAGTCGCGAAGCGAAACCGTCGCGAAGAGATTTTGCAGGCGCTGGCACAGATGCTGGAGTCGGGTGATGGCAGTCAGCGCATTACCACCGCCAAACTGGCAGCCACGGTAGGCGTTTCCGAAGCGGCGTTGTATCGTCACTTCCCCAGTAAGACACGCATGTTCGATAGCCTGATTGAGTTTATCGAAGACAGTCTGATTACCCGCATCAATCTGATCCTCAAAGATGAAAAAGAGACCATGACGCGTCTGCGTCTGATCGTGCAACTGATTCTGGGATTTGGTGAGCGTAATCCGGGACTGACGCGCATCCTGACCGGCCATGCATTGATGTTTGAGCAGGACCGACTGCAGGGACGCATCAATCAGCTGTTTGAGCGGATTGAAGTGCAGCTGCGACAGGTGATGCGGGAACGGAAAATGCGTGAGGGCGAAGCTTTTCAGGCTGATGAGGCGCTGCTGGCAAGCCAGCTGCTGGCATTCTGTGAAGGTTTACTGTCGCGCTATGTCCGTTCTGAGTTTCGTTTCAGTCCTACCGCAGACTTTGAGGCTCGCTGGCCGCTGATTGTCGCGCAGCTGGCGTAAAGCGTAAAAGAAGGCGGGCATTGCGCCCGCCTCTGTTAAATCCCGTACGCTTTCTGATAGGCACGAACCTGAGCCAGATGATCGGCCATCTCCGGCTTCTCTTCCAGCCAGCTAATCAGATCGGCCAGTGTGATAATCGCGGTCACTTTGCAGCCGTAATCACGTTCCACTTCCTGAATCGCCGACATTTCTCCGCGTCCACGCTCCTGACGATCAAGCGAGACCAGCACGCCTGCCAGAGTAGCGTTGTGCGCGCCGATAATATCCATCGACTCACGAATTGCGGTGCCTGCGGTGATCACATCGTCCACCAGCATCACTTTGCCCTGCAGCGGACTGCCCACCAGCAGGCCACCTTCGCCGTGATCTTTCGCTTCTTTACGGTTAAAGCAGTAAGGCACATCGCGGTCATGATGATCCGCCAGCGCCACCGCCGTGGTGGTCGCAATCGGAATGCCTTTATAGGCCGGACCGAACAGCAGATCGAAGTCGACAGCGCCATCCACCAGCGCCTGCGCGTAGAAGCGTCCCAGCAGCGCTAAATCCCGTCCGCTGTTGAACAGACCGGCATTAAAGAAATAGGGGCTTTTACGCCCTGACTTCAAAGTGAACTCACCGAACTTCAGCACCTGCTTGTTCAGGGCGAATTCAATAAACTGACGCTGCCAGGCTTTCATTTCTCACTCCTCAAATAAAGAAAAGGCGACCCTGAGGTCGCCTGTTACATCAATTTTCCAGCGCTGCTTTCTGCGCCTGAATCAATTCCTCAATGCCGCCGCGTGCCAGCGCCAGTAACGTCAGCAGCTCTTCATGGCTAAACGGTTCGCCCTCGGCAGTGCCCTGCACCTCGATCATGCGACCATCTTCCATCATCACGACGTTCATGTCGGTTTCTGCCGCGGAGTCCTCAACGTACTCCAGATCGCACAGTGCTTCGCCTTTAACGATACCTACTGAAATCGCCGCGACCATGCCCTTCATCGGATTGGCTTTCAGCTTGCCGCTGGCTACCAGCTTGTTCAGCGCATCAGCCAGCGCCACACAGGCACCGGTGATTGAGGCGGTACGGGTGCCGCCATCGGCCTGAATTACGTCACAGTCGAGCGTAATGGTAAATTCACCCAGCGCTTTAAGATCAACTGCGGCACGCAGTGAACGGGCGATCAGACGCTGAATTTCCAGCGTACGTCCACCCTGCTTGCCTTTTGCGGCTTCACGCGCCATACGGCTGTGGGTTGAACGCGGCAGCATGCCATATTCAGCCGTGACCCAGCCCTGGCCCTGGCCTTTAAGGAAACGCGGAACCCCTTCGTCTACGGAGGCAGTGCAAAGCACTTTCGTTTCGCCGAATTCCACCAGAACGGAACCCTCTGCGTGTTTGGTGTAATTGCGGGTCAATGTGACTGGACGCACCTGTTGTGCGCTACGGCCTGCTGGACGCATGGGTATTCTCCGGCTTGCTAATGATTGGCTGCGCATTATACGGACTTCCTTGCCCGCTGTCTCTTGCGCCGGTCTGACGCAGGCATCAGATGAAATTCCCTGCCAGCTGTGGCTAAATGCGCTTTCCTTTCTCTCTGATAAAAAAAGACATATGGCCGCCATTCTTCATTTCCTGCTGGCGCTGGTGGTGATTTTTGCCCTTGCGCTGCTGGTCAGTCATGACCGTAAACAGATTCGCCTGCGCTTTATTGTTCAACTGATTGTGGCAGAAGCCGCGCTGGGTTGGTTCTTCCTTCACTCTGCCGGGGGGCTGGCGCTGGTCGGCTCGTTTGCGGGATTCTTTGAGACGCTGCTGGGCTTTGCCGCACAGGGTACAGAATTCGTGTTTGGCGGAATGAGCAAACAGGGGCTGGCATTTATCTTCCTTGGCGTACTCTGCCCGATTGTCTTTATTTCCGCACTGATCGGCATATTGCAGCACTGGCGCATCCTGCCGCTGCTGATCCGTATTTTCGGGACGCTGCTGTCGAAAATTAATGGCATGGGCAAACTGGAGTCGTTTAACGCCGTCAGCACGCTGATTCTGGGTCAGTCGGAAAACTTCATCGCCTATAAAGGGATTCTGGGTGATATCCCGCCGCGTCGGCTCTACACCATGGCAGCGACCGCTATGTCCACCGTTTCGCTGTCGATTGTCGGTGCTTATATGTCGATGATTGAACCGAAGTATGTGGTTGCCGCACTGCTGCTTAACATGTTCAGCACCTTTATTATCCTGTCGATCATCAACCCGATGAAAAGCCAGGATGAGCAGCCTATCGCGCTGGAAAAGCTGCATGAAGAGCAGAGCTTCTTTGAAATGCTGGGCGAGTACATCCTGGCTGGTTTCAAAGTGGCGATGATCATTCTGGCGATGCTGATTGGCTTTATTGCCCTGATTGCTGCCGTGAATGCCGTGTTTGCGGCGGTCTTTGGCTATAGCTTCCAGCAACTGCTCGGCTACCTGTTCTATCCTCTGGCATGGCTGATCGGCATTCCCAAAGCGGATGCCCTGCAGGCGGCCAGCATCATGGCGACCAAGCTGGTGGCAAATGAGTTTGTGGCGATGATTGAGCTGCAGAAAGTCGCGGCGGGCATGAGTGCGCGCGGGCTGGGTATTCTGTCTGTGTTCCTGGTCTCCTTTGCTAACTTTGCCTCGATCGGCATTGTGGCGGGTGCCATAAAAGGCCTGAACGAAAAACAGGGGAATGTGGTTTCCCGGTTTGGCTGGAAGCTGGTCTATGGCTCCACGCTGGTGAGCCTGCTCTCTGCAGCTTTTGCCGGTCTGTTTATCTGACTATTCCGCGGGCGGCCTCGCTGCCGCCCGCGTTTATTCTAGAATCCGACGCAGACGGGTGCATCTACCCGCATCACCGACTCCTGAGCAAAGCGTTTCTTATAGAGTGTGCGTAGCGCCTCAATATCCTGATTGGTGGCAGGATCGATACCGTGGATCAGCATCAGCGCTTTACTGTTCTCCCGTGCCAGTTTGCCGTTCTCGCCCAGCCATTGCCCTTTAGCGTCATAAATCGACAGTCCCGCTTTGAAGCGTGGCGTGACCTCATTGTCCACAAAGTTCATCCAGTCGAGTGAACTCACCCTGCCGCCATCTGGCTTGCTTAGTCCAAACCACAGCGTGGTCTGCATCATCATGTCGCCACCCGCACAGATGGGTTGCGGTTTCGTGGGCGGCGCATGGCGCGTCTGGCAACCCGCCAGCAACAGAGCCATCACAACAGGAAGGGCAATAACGCGTGACATAGATCGGTCATCCTCACAAGGGGTCAGTGGTCATCATAAGTGGCTCTCGCGGAAAGCGGAAATGGTTCGTTATTTTCCGGTGAGACGCTTATGCCTGTTATGCCGTGGCTCGCCTCGCTATACTTCACCCATCTTTCCGCAAATGAGTACCGCTTATGATCCGCAGTATGACCGCTTATGCCCGCAGCGAAGCCAAAGGCGAATGGGGCAGCGCCGCCTGGGAGCTGCGTTCTGTTAACCAGCGTTATCTGGAAACCTACATCCGTCTGCCGGAACAGTTTCGTGGGCTGGAGCCGGTTATCCGCGAACGCATTCGCCAGCGTCTGACGCGCGGTAAAATTGAGTGCAACCTGCGTTTTGATGCCGACCCCAGCGCGCAGGGCGAGCTGATGCTCAATGAAACGCTGGCGAAACAGCTGGTGCAGGCGGCCAACTGGGTGAAAATGCAGAGCGATGAAGGCGCGATTAATCCGCTGGATATCCTGCGCTGGCCCGGTGTGATGTCTGCACAGGAGCAGGATCTGGATGCCATTAACACGCAGTTGTTGAAGGCGCTGGATAGTGCGCTGGATGATTTTATTGCGGCACGCGAAAGCGAAGGCACCGCATTGAAAGCGATGATTGAGCAGCGTCTGGAAGGGGTTTCGCAGGAAGTCAGCAAAGTGCGGGCGCAGATGCCTGAAGTCATCAAATGGCAGCGTGAGCGTCTGGTCGCCAAACTGGAAGATGCTGAAGTCCAGCTGGAAAACAATCGCCTGGAGCAGGAACTGGTGATGATGGCGCAGCGTGTTGACGTCTCCGAAGAGCTGGATCGCCTGGATGCGCACGTTAAAGAGACCTACAACATCCTGAAAAAGAAAGAAGCGGTTGGCCGTCGGCTCGATTTCATGATGCAGGAGTTCAATCGTGAATCGAATACGCTGGCATCGAAGTCGATCAACGCCGACATCACCACTTCTGCTATCGAACTGAAAGTGCTGATTGAACAGATGCGCGAGCAGATTCAGAATATTGAGTAAGATCTTTTCCTCAGGTCTGAGATGAAGCGTCAGCGATGGCGCTTTGTTCATTTTCTGAGTAATGACCTCTCTTCTGCATCAGCGTGCAGGGTGTTCTAAGCGTGTGGCTGGCCTCATTATTACGTAAAGATGGATAAATAATTATTTCCGGACTCTTCTGTAATGCGTGTCTGTCACGTTTTCCTTATCAGGCCTGTCTTTTTTAATCTTCTGAATTTAATATCTTTTTTCTGTTGCGAACCCTTTTTTCGCACCCGAAACGCTGGCTCCATGAAACAGGTCAATCCTGTAGAGTCAGTAGTTTCCCTTTCTTTGAAGGCACTTTTTGATAAAGTGCTGGTCGAAATCAGTACAGCTGTAGCGCCTGGAGACTTTATGGAAGTGTTCTTTATGCGATGCATCCATTTATCTCATGAAGGTTTTAATGAAAAACACCGGAAAATTTAGCAGCTCGCTGCTGCATCCGCGTTATTGGTTTACCTGGTTTGGTCTTGGTGTACTCTGGCTTCTGGTCCAGCTTCCCTATCCTGTTCTTATGCGTCTCGGTGCCGGTGCGGGCAAAATTTCCCGCCATTTTCTGCAGCGCCGTGAGCGAATCACCCGTCGTAACATTGAGCTCTGTTTTCCTGGCATCAGTGAAGAAAAAACAGAACATATGATCGCCGGTAATTTTGCGTCGTTAGGCATGGCGCTGGCTGAAACCGGTATTGCCTGGTTCTGGTCTGACCGTGCGGTTAAACGTCTGTTTAAAGTGTCAGGTATGGATAATCTCCACGCTGCGCAGAATGAAAAGCGCGGTGTGATGCTGATTGGTGTGCATTTCATGTCACTGGAGCTGGGCGGCCGCATCAGCGGTCTCTGTCAGCCGATGATGGCGATGTACCGTCCGCACAACAATCAGGCAATGGAATATGTGCAGACCAAAGGCCGGATGCGCTCAAACAAAGCGATGATCGACCGCCGCGATCTGCGCGGCATGGTTAATGCTCTGAAACAGGGTGAATCGGTCTGGTTTGCACCAGACCAGGATTACGGCCCGAAAGGCAGCACCTTTGCGCCGCTGTTTGCGGTAGAAAAAGCGGCCACCACCAACGGCACTTTTGTGCTGTCGCGTCTGGCGAAGCCGGCGATGGTGCCGATTATGCTGATTCGTAATGCAGATAATGATGGCTATCATCTGATCATTGAGCCGATGCTGGAAAATTATCCTCACACGGACGAGGCTGCTGCTGCAGCCTATATGAATAAAGTGATCGAGAATCAGATTCTGCGCGCACCGGAACAATACCTCTGGCTGCATCGCCGATTCAAAACCCGACCGCCGGGTGAACAGTCACTCTACGTCTGAGTAACCGGATAAAGCAGGCACCGCGCCTGCTTTTTTATTCTGCTAATCCACGCCTGCTTAGTATCCTCTCCGGTTTGTCCGTGTACAGCATGCTCTATCCCGGGTTAACACCCACTTTAATTTTTGCTGTTCAGCGCCTCCTCCACAGCCACCAGGCTGGTATCAGAAAGTTAATTAAGGAATGATGAATCCTCTTACCTCGTTAAAGCCGGATAATCTTATGGATATCAACGATACACAGCAGTGGCAAAGGCCGCTGATCGATGACCGCCTTACGCCCTATATTGAAGTGGATGCAGAGCGCCTGGAGCAGAATCTGCAGCATATGCAGCGCAAAGCCAGTGCGGCAGGCGTCGCATTGCGTCCGCATATCAAAACACATAAAAGCGTCTGGATTGCTCAGCGTCAGCTTGAATATGGTGCTCAGGGTGTCACGGTCTCTAAACCCAGCGAAGGTATCAGCTTTATTAAGGGGGGCGTTCGCGATCTGCTTTTAGCCTATCCGGTTGTGCAACCGCAAAGCGTGGCTGAGTTGCTGCGTCTCGCCGTGCTTCATCAGGCAAAACTTACCCTGATTGCGGACAGGCTGCAGGGTGTGGCAGCGATTGCGGATGCGTGGCAGCAACAACCAGACTGCGAGCTGGCGGTGGCGATTAAGGTGGATGTTGGATTACACCGGATTGGTGTTAGTCCTGATAGTGATGACGCCGTGCTGATTGCTCAGGCGCTGCGGGACAGAGGCGTACGCTTTGCCGGATTAGTGTCGCATGCCGGCCACGCTTATGGTGCCGGTAATGCTGCGGCTATTGTTGATGTTGCCAGGCAGGAAACGGTATTGATGCAGCAGCTTCAGGCAAAACTGCAGGCTGCGGGATTTACCGACTGCCCGCTCTCTGTGGGGTCAACGCCTACGGCCCTGGCAGCCGAGGTTGCGCCCTGCATCAGTGAAATCCGGCCCGGCAACTATGCACTGCTGGACCTTACCGCCTGTCGCCTCGGGCTAAGTTACGTCGATCAGCTGGCAATGAGCGTCATTACACGTGTGGTAGCGGTAAACGAGCATTTCGCAATTGTGGATGCCGGATCGAAAATGCTGAGTTCAGATAAAGGGCCACACGGCACCAATGCCAGCGGCTTTGGTGTTGCAGCCGACGAAGCGGGCCACACGTATGAGGTGACAAAGTTATCTGAGGAGCATGGTTTTCTGCTTTATCAGGATCGCCGTCCTGAAGTCGGCATGCTGCTTCGTATCTTTCCGAATCACAGCTGCGCAGTGATGGCACAGTCGGATGGCTTTGTTCTGCGTCGCGCCAGTGGGCATAGCGAAGAGCACGCAGTTTCTGCACGCGGCAATTTTATCTGAGTCAGCGGCAGACAGCCTCATCCGTTGTCTGCCGTTTGTACGAAACCCTCTCAACACCACACTTCTGCTGTTACAACGTATTAACGAGCCTGACCCCATGCTTTAATGCTTTTTTAGCTTATCCTCCGGAGGTTATATGCTCTCCTCGCGCACGCTGAGCCTGACAATTCCGCGTCACTGGTTAGATCTTTATGAAACCATCTGGAAGCCGGAATTTTTTCCAAAGTGGGCGTCCGGGCTGACGAATAGTGCATTAGAACCTGATGGCAATCGCTGGCGTGCTAAAGGCCCTCAGGGAAATGTAAAGCTCCGGTTCTCGCCACATAATCCGTTTGGCGTAATGGATCACTGGCTTGATAGTGGGTCAGGAAAGGAAATCTATGTGCCGATGCGCGTGATAGCCAACGAGCAGGGTGCCGAGGTGATGGTGACGGTTTACCGCCAGCCATTTACTTCAGATGAGAGATTTAAGCAGGATATTGAATGGGTTAGCAACGATCTTGAGAAGCTTAACCAGCTTCTGACACAGTAAATCAATGACTTAGCTCGATTTTTTCTCTGTACTTATCACTGGCTGTTTATGAAAAAAAACAGAAAAACTTCCGATGATAAAGCATAAAGCGTTTATCTGATTGCATGCCTCTTTTACACATTTATCACCAACCCTGCTTAAGCATTGTTGCCAGGAAAATTCCTGGCAACATCCCCCGACAGGCTGGCGATCTTCCCTGATTACAGGCCTCTTCATCTTCTGCACGAACACTTTCTCTCTGACGTATACATTAATCATCAACAATCGTTTATTACTGCCCTGCTGGGGATTTAATATTTATCATGCATAGAGTGAAACCATTTATTTCTGCGGTCGCGTAATCAGACTTTTCTTATGGTGTTAAATTAAATAAAACAATGTATAAATCATTCCACACACAGCAATACCCATAATGATAAAGCAGGAAAAGTCATGGACCGCTCTGCGTATCCTTTGTTATCAGAAAAAGAATTCGTTGAGATTGCCGCAAGGATGCTGGCAGGAGAATATAAAACTACAACAGGATTTATTCGTGATCTGGCGGAATTCTTATTAGCTGTAGGGGATTCCGCCATGACACGAAACAGAGAATTTACCAGGGATATCTATTTTTTATCCGAGCACCATTTGATTGAATCCATAATAACATGGCAAGCCTGGAAAGGTATTTCAGGACTCCGGCCAGAAAAATTGCACTAACTAACGGTGTGACAGCAACTTCTCATTGCTGTTACACAACGATTTAATTCTCACAGAGTCAATGAACTCTAACGAGTATATTATGGCAATACGTGAAAGCAGTCTTAATAGCGCAAAATGGTCTCTGCTCTCTTCAATCAAAATTATTGGCATCGGCGTACTGCAGCTCTCGTTGCTGGCGCAAATCCTGCAGGCGAATGAACTGAACCTGCTGGCGATCGCCGTGATAGCTTTACTGGCTATCGATACGCTGGCCGATCGCGGCTTCTCAAATAAGCTGATCCGCCGCTGTATGCTCTCTATCAACGACCTCTCCACGATTTACTGGGGTAATATGTTGATGGGTGTCGTAGTGTTTGGTCTGTTATTTACGGGCAGTCACCTGCTGAACAGTCTGTTTGGTCAACCTGAACTGGCGTTAATGCTGCAGATGGTCTCAGTGGTGTTTATTATCATCCCACAGGGTCAGCATTACCGTGCGATATTACAGCGCGAAAAACAATATACCCGTATCGCCTTTGCTGAAACCTCAGCAGTATTAGCCGGCCTTGCCGTCACTTTATTTACCGTCTGGCTGACCCCTTCAGTACTGTGTGCGATCTGGGGTTACCTGGCGATGGCATCCATTCGCATGCTGATTTACTGCTACTATGGTCGTTCATGGTTCCAGCCAGAATATCATTTTAGCCTGAAAGCCTTTTCTAAAATTCGTGCAAGAAAAAAATAATAAAATAAGTCTGTTTGGTGGGCTCTGAGCATCTGAAACGATGCGTTGGCGTGCTGTTAACCAGCACGCCTTTTCTTTTCATTTAGCCTGTTGCTTTATTTCTCTAATTCTTCCTTTATCTGCCGCATCCAGCCTTTCTACCTCCTTTATAAACTGACTTACCTCCAGCCGTTGTCTGGCGTTCATGGTCGGTTAATATCCGCTAGTCCGGAACCGTAAAACAGCGGGCCGCAACGCACAAACCTTCTGCAGACTGTGTCTTCTCAGATTTACACAGGCACTCACCGCAGGCTCTGCGCAGAAAAGTCTTTCTATACGGACGCCTTGGCTGGCTGGTATACACTGCGCTTATCCCGGACGCCGATCGCCTGAAAATCTCTGTCGCCGTCTTTCAGGCAAGGATATCGCCTTGCCCCCGTTTTACCGGAGTCTGCTATGTTACTGACCGTTCTCTACATCATTGGTATTACTGCTGAAGCCATGACGGGGGCGCTGGCGGCGGGCCGCCGCAAAATGGATCTGTTCGGTGTTATTATTATCGCCTCAGTGACTGCCATCGGCGGTGGTTCGGTGCGCGACATCCTGCTGGGTCACTATCCGCTGGGCTGGGTAAAAAATCCCGAATACATCATGATTGTGGCGGCAGCAGCGGTCATCACCACGTTCCTGGCACCCCTGATGACACACCTGCGCAAAGTGTTCCTGGTGCTTGATGCATTGGGACTGGTGGTTTTTTCCATTATCGGCGCGCAGGTTGCGCTCGATTCCGGACATGCCATGATTATTGCCGCCATAAGCGCGGTCATTACCGGCGTCTTCGGTGGCGTGCTGCGTGACATGTTCTGTAATCGCATTCCGCTGGTGTTTCAGAAGGAACTTTACGCTGGTATCGCCTTCGCCTCAGGCTGGCTCTATATCCTGCTGCTGAAAACTACGCTGGCACATGAAGCGGTGATAATCATTACCCTGCTGTTCGGCTTCTTTGCCCGTTTACTGGCGCTGCGCTTCCGCCTCGGTTTGCCGATTTTCAACTATCCCCATCCCGAGCATTAAGGAAGAAGGTATGCCTTGCTGCTGCAGGAACGCGATCAGCCTCTGCACACGGGCATCATGGAACTGCGCAACCAGGCGCTTTGCCAGCGCAGCCCCAACACCCGGTAACGCCTGCCAGCCCGCAATATCCCGCTGCATTAAGCTCTCCCACTGCTGATCGGGCAGTGACTTCAGGGCCTTCCGCGGCAGTGAAATACCTAAGGCATCCACCCAGCGACGAAACGGCTGCTGACGGGTGAGATTAAAACGATGCCAGAGCTGACCCGCCCGTTCCGGAGAGAAGCCCGTTGCGGCAGTGATCTGTTCCGGTGTTAACGTCAGCCAGCCGAACAGATGCGTCATACTGCCGGTTTCCAGTAAGCGCAGCCAGGTGCTGCGCTCAACGCCCGGAATATTCAGCACCGTTTTCTGACTGAGCCAGCGTAATTTTGCCAGTAACTGCTTCTGGCACTCCGCACTGAAGGTGTAACAGCTTAGCGGCGTGTAATGCGACGCGTCGGGAGGCTGAGGATAGTCGCGCTCTGCCACGCGCCAGATCACCCGCTCCAGCCGGGGGATCCCCTGACCCGCCAGACTCAGCGTAATCACATCACCCGCCACAATATCGCTCTCCTGCCAGCGACGCAGGGATCCGACATTGACCCGCCTGACAGTCTTGTCATCCAGCTGCACCGGCTGCAGATTAAGGACGGCAGCTATTTTCCCGGTTCGGCCAACCGGAAAATCAACGGAGAGCACTTCAGCGCTGACTTCAGGAGGCTGATACTTCCAGGCAACAGCCCAGGTGCCCTCTCCCGGCAGCCAGTTTTTTCCCGCAGGACGAAGGCTCTGATGAACCACCACGCCATCAGTGACAAAAGGTAGCGCAGCATGGAACCAGCGCTCCCGCCAGGTGGCGACCTCCTCTTCATCTTTGACGCGGTAACTCCATTTTGCGGCAACGCCCAGTCCCCAGCGGCTGAGTTGCTCAAGCCGTTCTGTCATTTTGGCGGGACCATCTGGCCAGGCCCAGATGAAAACATTAAGCGAATTCAGCAGAGGAATCCGTTGCTTGCTCATCATGGCCCCGGCCACCTGTGAGCGCGCATTTTTACCACCATCAACGGCCTGTTGATGACCGGTCATCGTCAGGAATAGCTCACCCTGCAACACCACCTCGTCGAGACGGGTGTCGATATTCAGCGGAATCGCCGGGATCCAGGCGGCTTTAGCCAGCCAATCCTCACCACGTAATCCATCGCCACGGCTTAACAGGGAGACCAGCCTGCCGTGGCGATATACCAGTGAAACGGCGATGCCATCAACTTTGGGCTGCACCCAGAGATCGCCACGCCCCTGCATCCAGTAAGCCAGCGCCAGCTTGTCGCGCATCTTTTTTACACCTGTGTGGGCGACCGGATGCAATGACTTGCCATTACCCGGCAGTTGCGGGGTGTAAACCGGCTGATAAGGGCTAAAGCAGTGCTGCCACTGAATCAGTCGCTGTTGAAGAGCGTCATAATCCGCATCCACCACCGGACTCTGCCCCTGACGATAGTAAGCGTCATCCCAGTGTTGTAGTTGCTGTTGCAGGCGGCGGATCTCTTCAGTCGCCCGAATCGGTGTCCAGACCGGACAAACGGCGCTATGCGCAGGCCATATGACGATCCACAAAACAGCCGCCAACAGCGGCCAGCCGAATCCTTTCATATTCTCTCCCCTGACGTTTTGCGGTATTCAATATCAATGCCCTGGCGTCAGCCAGAGACGATGTCCGGTTGCGGAAGAGATGCCGTAACAATAAAGGATTAATTGCAGCGGCCTGACAGACATTTGCGCGAAGATACGCAAAAGTTGGCTGTTGCCGCTGCGCAAACGCTGCGTGGCAGCGGGAAGCTGTGTATACTGTGCAGGAAATCGACTCCGCTTTTAATCAATTCAAGAAAACCATGGCTCAAGGCACGCTCTATATTGTTTCTGCACCCAGCGGCGCAGGTAAATCCAGCCTGATTCAGGCACTGTTAAAGACCCAGCCGTTGTATGATACGCAGGTCTCTGTTTCGCACACGACACGCGGCATGCGTCCGGGTGAAGCCCATGGCGAACATTACTTTTTCGTTGAGAAACATGAATTTGAGCAGATGATCGCGGAAGATGCCTTCCTCGAACACGCTAAAGTTTTCGACAACTATTACGGTACGTCGCGCCATGCTATTGAGCAGGTGCTGGCAACCGGCGTTGATGTGTTTCTCGACATCGACTGGCAGGGTGCGCAGCAAATTCGCGCCAGAATGCCAGGCGCACGCAGCATCTTCGTTTTACCGCCGTCGAAAGAAGAGCTCGATCGCCGTCTGCGCGGTCGTGGTCAGGATAGCGAAGAGGTCATCACGCGTCGCATGGCGCAGGCGGTAGCGGAAATGAGCCACTACGCCGAGTATGACTATTTAATTGTGAATGATGATTTCGATCTGGCGCTGTCCGATCTGAAAACCATTATTCGCGCCGAACGTCTGCGTATGGCGCGCCAGAAGGCGCGTCACGATGCTTTAATCAGCAAACTGTTGGCAGTCTGAATACAGTTTCAGTATGATGCGCAGTCATTTCTTCATCTGTGGAGTAGCACACCTATGGCACGCGTAACCGTTCAGGACGCAGTAGAAAAAGTTGGTAATCGTTTTGACCTGGTGTTGGTCGCTGCACGTCGTGCACGTCAGATGCAGGTTGGCGGCAAAGATCCGCTGGTTCCGGAAGAGAACGATAAGCCTACCGTTATCGCTCTGCGCGAAATCGAAGAAGGTCTGGTCACCAATCAGATTTTAGATGTGCGTGATCGTCAGGAACAGCAAGAGCAGGAAGCCGCTGAGTTACAGGCCGTTACCGCTATCGCTGAAGGTCGTCGTTAACAGCCACCTGCAGGTCACCCTTGTATCTGTTTGAAAGTCTCAATCAACTGATTGAAAAATACTTGCCAGAGGAGCAGATCAAGCGCCTCCAGCAAGCCTACCTTGTCGCACGTGATGCCCACGAGGGACAGACACGCTCCAGCGGTGAGCCTTATATCACCCATCCGGTTGCCGTGGCCTGTATTCTGGCGGAAATGAAGCTCGACCATGAAACCCTCATGGCCGCGCTGCTGCATGACGTGATCGAAGATACGCCTGCCACTTACCAGGACATGGAACAGCTGTTTGGTAAAAGCGTGGCGGAGCTGGTCGAAGGCGTTTCCAAGCTGGATAAGCTGAAATTTCGCGACAAGAAAGAAGCGCAGGCAGAGAACTTCCGCAAGATGATTATGGCGATGGTGCAGGATATCCGCGTCATTCTCATCAAGCTGGCTGACCGCACCCACAATATGCGCACCCTCGGGTCGTTACGCCCGGACAAGCGTCGCCGCATCGCGCTGGAAACGTTAGAGATTTACAGTCCGCTTGCGCATCGCCTGGGTATTCACCATCTTAAAACGGAGCTGGAAGAGCTCGGTTTTGAGGCTCTCTACCCGAACCGTTATCGGGTAATTAAAGAGGTGGTGAAAGCCGCGCGCGGTAATCGTAAAGAGATGATCCAGAAGATTCTTTCTGAGATTGATGGCCGTTTACAGGAAGCGGGCATTCCCTGCCGCGTCAGCGGTCGTGAAAAGCATCTTTACTCGATCTACCGCAAAATGACGCTGAAAGAGCAGCGTTTTCACTCCATCATGGATATCTATGCCTTTCGCGTCATCGTGAAAGATCTGGATACCTGCTATCGCGTTCTTGGCCAGATGCACAGCTTGTATAAGCCGCGTCCGGGCCGCGTGAAAGATTACATCGCCATCCCCAAGGCCAACGGCTATCAATCGCTCCATACCTCCATGATCGGTCCGCACGGCGTGCCGGTTGAAGTGCAGATTCGCACCGAGGATATGGATCAGATGGCAGAAATGGGGGTCGCTGCGCACTGGGCCTATAAACAGGCGGGCGAAAGTGGCACCACCGCACAGATTCGCGCTCAGCGCTGGCTGCAAAGCCTGCTGGAGCTGCAGCAGAGTGCGGGCAGTTCGTTTGAGTTTATCGAAAGCGTGAAGTCCGATCTCTTTCCCGATGAGATCTACGTCTTTACGCCTGAAGGCCGCATTGTTGAGCTGCCAACCGGCGCGACGCCGGTGGACTTCGCCTATGCGGTTCACACCGACATTGGCCATGCCTGCGTCGGCGCACGCGTTGACCGCCAGCCTTATCCGCTGTCGCAAACCCTGACCAGCGGCCAGACGATTGAGATCATCACCGCGCCAGGCGCCCGTCCCAACGCCGCCTGGCTCAACTTTGTCGTCAGCTCCAAAGCCCGCGCCAAAATTCGCCAGCTGCTGAAAAACCTCAAGCGTGAAGACTCGGTTAATCTGGGCCGCCGCCTGCTCAGCCATGCGCTGGGCGGCAGTCGTAAGCTGGCTGAGATCCCGGCTGAGAATATCCGTCAGGAACTGGACCGTATGAAGCTGACCTCGCTTGACGATCTGCTGGCGGAAATTGGTCTGGGCAATGCGATGAGCGTGGTCGTGGCGAAGAACCTGCTGCAGGCGGACAGCAAGACCATCAGCAGTAACAGCAAGCGCGGTAAGCTGCCGATCAAAGGCGCTGATGGCGTGTTGATTACGTTCGCCAAATGCTGCCGACCAATTCCCGGTGACCCGATTGTTGCTCATGTCAGCCCTGGCAAAGGACTGGTGGTGCATCATGAGTCCTGTCGAAATATTCGCGGCTACCAGAAAGAGCCGGAAAAATTCATGCCGGTCGAGTGGGATAAAGTCACTGAGCAGGAGTTCGTGGCGGAAATCAAAGTCGACATGTTTAACCATCAGGGCGCACTGGCGAACCTGACGGCAGCAATCAATACGGCCGGTTCCAATATTCAGAGCCTGAATACCGAAGAGCGTGATGGCCGCGTCTACAGCGCCTTTATCCGCCTGACCGCACGCGACCGTGTCCATCTGGCGAATATCATGCGTAAAATTCGCGTGATGCCGGATGTGATCAAAGTCCACCGTAACCGTAATTAGGCATGAACGATCAACGTTTTGCCCGGATTCAGGCGATGCTGGCACTGCGCCAGCACGACCTTACGGTCTGTATGGAGCAGGTGCATAAGCCGCACAATGTGTCGGCGGTGATCCGCACGGCCGACGCTGTCGGCATCCACGAAGTACATGCTGTCTGGCCCAGCCAGCGGATGCGCACCCAGGCTTCCGCGTCTGCCGGAAGCAACAGCTGGGTGAAAGTGGTCACCCATCCCACCATTGGCGATGCCGTAACACGGCTTAAACAGCAGAAGATGCAGGTTCTGGCGACCCATCTTTCTGACGATGCCGTAGATTTCCGTGAGATCGATTATACCCTTCCCACCTGCATCCTGATGGGACAGGAAAAAACCGGCATCACTGAAGAAGCACTGGCGCTGGCTGACCGGAAGATCGTAATTCCTATGGTGGGAATGGTGCAGTCGCTGAATGTCTCGGTTGCCTGTGCGCTGATCCTCTATGAAGCACAACGGCAGCGGCAGAATGCCGGTCTTTACCTGCGCGATTACAGCCTGCTGGATGATGATGAGCAGCAACGCCTGCTGTTCGAAGGCGGATACCCGGTGCTGGCGCGGGTCGCAAAGCAGAAAGGTTTACCCTATCCGCGCATCAATGCTCAGGGCGAAGTGGACGCCGATCCCATCTGGTGGGCAACCATGCAGTCGACCGGTAAAAAAAGATGAAGGGCCGTCTGCTGGATGCCATCCCGCTCAGTACCCTGACCGGCGTCGGTGCCAGCCAGGCAGCAAAACTGGCCAAAATTGACCTGCACACCATTCAGGATCTCCTGCTTCATCTCCCGCTACGCTACGAAGATCGCACCCAGCTTTATGCCATTGACGATCTGCTGCCCGGTATCTGGGCCACCGTAGAAGGCGAAGTGCTGCATACCGACATCACCTTTGGTCGCCGCCGGATGATGGTGTGCCAGATCAGCGATGGTAGTGGTGTCCTGACGATGCGCTTCTTCAACTTCAATGCCGGGATGAAGAACAACCTGTCGCCGGGCCGACGCGTCACCGCCTATGGCGAGATTAAACGCGGTCAGCGCGGTGCCGAGATTATTCATCCCGAATACCGCATCCAGGGCGAACAGAGCAATGTAGCGCTGGAAGAGACCTTAACACCAGTTTATCCCACCACTGAAGGCATCCGACAGGCTACACTGCGTAATCTTACCGATCAGGCGTTGACGCTGCTGGAGAGCTGCCCGATTGCCGAGTTGCTGCCGAAGGAACTGAGCGGCGGCTTGATCAGCCTGCCTGATGCACTGCGCACACTGCATCGTCCGCCGCCCGATCTCCGGCTCAGTGAGCTGGAAAGTGGCCGTCATCCGGCGCAGCGCAGGTTGATTCTGGAAGAGCTGCTGGCGCACAACCTCAGCATGCTGGCGGTACGCGCCGGTGCTCAGCGCTATTACGCGTTACCGATGCCGCCGCGACACAACCTTAGCGATCAGCTGCTGGCCGCGCTGCCCTTCTCACCGACCAATGCGCAGAAACGCGTGGTGGCGGAGATAGAGAAAGATCTGGCCAATGATTTTCCGATGATGCGGCTGGTGCAGGGCGATGTCGGCTCGGGCAAGACACTGGTTGCTGCGCTCTCTGCGCTGAACGTTATCGCCCATGGCAAGCAGGTTGCGCTGATGGCGCCGACCGAACTGCTGGCTGAACAGCACGCCAGTAACTTCCGTCAGTGGTTTGCGCCGCTGGGGATAGAAGTGGGCTGGCTGGCCGGAAAACAGAAAGGCAAAGCCCGCCAGGCCCAGCAGGAAGCGATAGCCAGTGGTCAGGTGGCGATGGTCGTGGGCACACACGCGCTGTTTCAGGAGCAGGTACAGTTTAATGGTCTGGCGCTGGTGATTATTGATGAGCAGCACCGATTCGGCGTCCACCAGCGACTGGCCTTATGGGAAAAAGGCGAGGAACAGGGTTTCCATCCGCATCAGCTGATCATGACCGCCACCCCCATTCCGCGCACCCTGGCGATGACGGCTTATGCCGATCTTGATACCTCAACTATCGATGAGCTGCCGCCGGGACGAACACCGGTGACCACCGTCGCTATCCCCGATACGCGACGCGATGAGATTGTGGCGCGGGTTGAGCATGCCTGCCGCGAGGGCCGTCAGGCCTACTGGGTCTGCACCCTGATTGAAGAGTCCGAATTGCTGGAAGCGCAGGCGGCAGAAGCCAGCTGGGAATCCCTGAAAACGGCGCTTCCCGACTTAAACATCGGACTGGTACATGGCCGGATGAAGCCCGCGGAAAAGCAGGCGGTGATGCAGGCCTTTAAAGCGAATGAGCTGCAGCTGCTGGTGGCGACGACAGTCATCGAGGTCGGCGTTGACGTGCCGAATGCCAGCCTGATGATTATCGAAAACCCGGAGCGGTTAGGGCTGGCGCAGCTGCATCAGCTGCGTGGTCGTGTAGGTCGTGGTGCTGTAGCATCGCACTGTGTGCTGCTCTATAAAGCGCCACTGAGCAAGACGGCGCAAAAGCGTCTTCAGGTGCTGCGCGACAGCAATGATGGCTTTGTCATTGCCCAGTTCGATCTGGAGATTCGCGGGCCGGGTGAACTACTGGGCACGCGTCAGACCGGCAACGCCGAATTCAAAGTAGCCGACCTGCTACGTGATGCCGCGATGGTGCCGGAAGTGCAGCGCGTGGCGCGCCACATCCACCAGCACTATCCCGAGCAGGCCAGCGCCCTGATTGAACGCTGGCTGCCAGAGACCACCCGCTATACCAATGTCTGAGTGCGTTCCATTCTGGTACGGCCTTTTTTATCTTCACCGGGCAAACGATTGCTTTTAGCCTGCGGATGATTACAATCGCCACACTATTTTTTGGGAAGAACAGAAGATGTCCACCACTCCTCAGCCAGACCAGCCTTCCGCCACGAAAAGTGAACTGATTTATCGCCTTGAAGATCGTCCACCCCTGCCGCAAACGCTGTTTGCCGCCGGTCAGCACCTGCTGGCCATGTTTGTCGCGGTTATTACGCCTGCGATTCTGATTTGTCAGGCGCTGGGCCTGCCTGCAGAAGATACCCGGCACGTGATCAGCATGTCGCTGTTTGCATCGGGCGTGGCATCACTGCTGCAAATCAAAACCTGGGGACCAGTAGGTTCGGGCCTGCTGTCGATTCAGGGCACCAGCTTCAACTTCGTGACGCCTCTGATTATGGGCGGGATGGCGCTGAAAAATGGCGGCGCTGACGTGCCCACCATGATGGCGGCACTGTTTGGCACGCTGATGGTAGCCTCCTGTACCGAAATGGTGCTGTCGCGCGTATTGCATCTGGCGCGCCGGATCATTACGCCGCTGGTTTCCGGTATCGTGGTGATGATTATTGGCCTGTCGCTGATTCAGGTCGGCCTAACCTCCATTGGCGGTGGTTTCAGTGCGATGAATGACCATACCTTTGGCGCGCCGAAAAATCTGATGCTGGCCGGAGCCGTGCTGCTGGTGATCGTGCTGCTGAACCGACAGAAGAATCCCTACCTGCGCGTCGCCTCTCTGGTGATTGCCATGGCGGTAGGCTATCTGCTGGCCTGGACGATGGGTATGCTGCCTGCGGCAGGTATTCCCGCTGATCAGCCGCTAATCATGGTACCCACCCCGCTCTACTATGGGCTGGGCTTCGACTGGAATCTGCTTATCCCGCTGATGCTGGTATTTATGGTTACCTCTCTGGAGACCATCGGCGATATCACCGCCACCTCGGATGTTTCAGAACAGCCGGTGAGCGGCCCACTCTATATGAAACGTCTGAAAGGTGGGGTGCTGGCGAATGGTCTTAACTCCTTTGTCTCCGCGCTGTTTAATACCTTCCCTAACTCCTGTTTCGGCCAGAACAATGGCGTCATTCAGTTAACCGGCGTAGCCAGCCGCTACGTGGGCTTTGTTGTCGCGCTGATGCTGATTGTGCTGGGGTTGTTCCCGGCGGTCAGTGGTCTGGTTCAGCTCATTCCTGAACCGGTGCTCGGCGGTGCAACCATTGTGATGTTCGGCACCATCGCCGCCTCGGGTGTTCGCATCGTGTCACGCGAGCCGCTTAACCGTCGTGCCATCATGATCATCGCACTATCGCTGGCGGTGGGCCTTGGCGTTTCCCAGCAGCCGCTGATCCTGCAGTTTGCGCCTGACTGGCTGAAAACCCTGCTCTCTTCCGGCATTGCGGCGGGCGGCATTACCGCCATTGTGCTCAACCTGATTTTCCCGCAAGAGAAGTAAGTCCACAGGCAGGCTTCGGCCTGCCTGCTAATTATTCGGATTTACATCCAGGCTGTTGAGCTGTAACGGTAATTCAGGCATAACAACCTCTCACCGGATTTAACTCGGGAAGGATGCTATGAAATTTCTTGGAAAGTTTTTCCTCACCTTACTTTTGCTGCTGCTTTTCACCCTTGTGGTGATCTATGTATTGCTGCAGACACAGTGGGGTGCAGGCTGGTTTAGCCGTTGGGTGAGCGACAAAACCGAATGGCATCTCTCCCTGAGTAAAATTGAACACAATTTCTCTTCTTCCTCTCATATCATTCTGGATGACTTCAGCTTTGGTCATGATGGGCAGCCTGCGGTTCTGGTAGCGAAACGGGTCGATCTCGGTCTGGCTCTGATTCAGTTTAGCGATCCACTGCATTTCAGTAGCCTTGAATTGCGCGACGGGGAAGTGAATCTGGCCAATCTGACGCCAGGCAGTGCGCTACCCATTCAGGCCGATCGCCTGCAGCTCAATAACATGCGTATCGACAGCCCCAACAGCACGTTACCGCTGTTTGCTCAGCAGGTTAATGGCGGCATTCTGCCGTGGAAACCCACAGCCCTCAATATGCTGGGTCGCGATGCCCGTTTCCAGATGAGTGCAGGCAGCATGACGCTGAATAAGGTGCCCGCTGAAAACGTCCTGATTCAGGGCAGTGTTTCCCAGAACCGGATGCGCTTTGATAATATTGGTGCCGACCTGGCGCGTGGATCCATGACCGGCAGCGGTGAGCGCGATGCCCAGGGCAACTGGAAAATCAATCAGCTACGACTGAATGATATTCGTCTGCAGACTGCCAGCAGCCTGAAAGATTTCCTGCATCGCCTGCAGGTGGTTCCCTCGATTGCCATTACGCGCCTCGACATGACCGATGCCCGCCTGCAGGGGCCTGACTGGGCGGTGACAGATCTTGACCTGACGCTGAGAAACGTTAACTGGCAGGGCGATGACTGGCAGAGTAATGATGGTTCGCTGGCGCTGAATGCCAGCAATTTTATCAACGGTGGATTCGAGCTTAATGACCCTATCGTTAACCTGGATTTCTCGCCGCAGGGTCTGGCGCTAACGCAGTTCAGTTCACGCTGGGCGAACGGGGTGATTCGGGCTGACGGTGACTGGTCACGCAGTGATAAACGCCTGACGCTGAAAAATCTGGCTATTGCCGGACTGGAATATACCCTGCCGCAGGACTGGCGTGACCGCTGGCAGGCGGCACTGCCCGCGTGGCTGGATAGCGTAGCGGTGACGCGTTTCACCTCTAATCGTAACCTGATTATCGACATCAATCCGGCGTTTCCCTTCCAGCTGACCTCACTGGACGGATCCGGCGAGAACCTGCTGCTGGCGCAGCAGCATCAGTGGGGGATCTGGTGGGGTAAGCTTAGCCTGAATGCGGCAGAGTCGACTTTTAACCGTACCGATCTGCGTCACCCATCCATTACGCTGAATGCAGACACGCAGCAGATTCAGGTGACCGAGCTGAGTGCGTTCAGTAACAAGGGGCTGCTTGAAGGGACGGCTACCGTCGGCCAGCAGCCAGCGCGCCCGCTGACGCTGCAATTGACGGGGCGTGCAGTGCCGGTGAATGTGTTGCAGAACTGGGGATGGCCCGCCTTGCCGTTAACCGGTGACAGTAATATGCAGCTGCAATTGAGTGGCGCTTTAGCCGCAGGCCAGCCATTACGCCCAACGGTCAATGGCACGCTGTCGGTGACAACGGATAGTCAGCAGGTGCAGCAGACCATGCAGGCTGGCGAGGTTCGTTAATAACTTAAGGGCCGCAGATGCGGCCCTTATGGTTAGTTGATACGTGCGCCGGAACCGCCCTCTTCCAGCGGCCCATCCGGATCGGCGGGCAGGACGATATAAACTCCCTCAAACACCGCGCCACATTCATCATCGCCAAACAGCTCCACTTCAAGCTGAACGCGTGCTTTACGTCCGCGAGCCAGACGGTCAAGGTCGCCGCTAAGTGAGCCGAGATCGGCAATCGCGCCAGGTCGTCCGCTGATAGGGCGGCTATAGCGGATGTGCGCATCTGCCAGAATAATGGTGCCGCCGAGATGGCGTTCGCGCAGCAGCAGCCAGATCAATCCCCAGCCGGTCAGCGTGGCCAGCGAGAAAAGGCTGCCAGCGAACAGGGTGTGATGTGGATTCTGGTTGCCCGCTTCAGGCATGGTGGTGATAAATTTCTGCCCGGTAAACTGCAGGATACGCACACCCATCTTCTCGCTGAGCGGAATATGATCATACCAGGCCTGTTGTAGCTGACCGCACCAGTCGGCGCGATGCAGGATATCATCGAGCGTAACAACCGGCTTGATCATCAGAAAGTGGCGTACCGGCGTCGTCTGCGGCGCGGTAATCTCACCCTGATTGATGTAGCCGAGCTTGGCGAAGAAAGCGACCGCATCTTCACGGGCACTGCAGGTTACCCGCTTCGCGCCTTCCTGACGCGCTACCGACTCCAGGGTCATGGCCATCAGCGTACCCAGCCCTTTCCCCTGCACAGACGGATGAACAGCCATGAAGCGGATAGCGGCCTCATTATCGGCGTTGATGTAGAGACGGCCAATGGCGACCGGATTTCCCTGCTCATCAACCACCATCTGATGATGTGCCAGGGCATCCCAGGCGTCACGTTCCGACCCCTGCGGCTGACGCAGTGGTTTACGCAACATCTCCCAGCGGAACTGATAATAGATATCCAGCTCTTCCGCCGTCTGTGGCACGCGAAGGTGATACATGTAATGTTTCTCCCGCTCGGCCAGGTGGCCTGTTCCCTGCCGCTCCGCTTGCGATCTCAAACCTGTAACCAGAACGTCACAGGACCATCATTCACCAGCGAGACCTGCATATCCGCAGCAAAACGGCCATTTGCCGTGGTCATGCCCTGCTGACGACAGCAGTCGCTGAAGTATTCATACAGGCGTTCGGCCTCAGCAGGCTCCGCACCGCCTGAAAAGGAGGGGCGCATCCCTTTTTGCGTATCTGCGGCCAGCGTAAACTGCGATACCACCAGCACGCTTCCGCCCGCCTGGCGGACACTCAGGTTCATTTTGCCCTGTTCATCACTAAAGATGCGATAGCCCAGTACGCGTTCTGCGAGACGTTCCGCACGCGCGTTGTCATCACCCTTTTCCACGCCCAGCAAAACCAGTAAACCGGCACCGATTTCGCCGATAACGTTCTGATCGACGCTGACGCTGGCGCGCTGCACGCGTTGGATCAATGCAATCATGTTTCCTCGCGTTGTTCTTCTTTGTGCTGCTGTTTTAACTGCCGATAGTCGGCTAACGCGACGGTAATTTCAGCGCCTAACAACACAATACACCAGGTCCAGTAGACCCAGAGAAACAGAATCGGGATCACGGCCAGTACGCCGTAGATCAGCTGATAAGAGGGGAACATAGTAACATAGAGCGCAAAGCCCTTTTTACCCAGCTCAAACAGCGCACCTGCAACCAGCGCGCCAATCAGCGCATCGCGTGGCGGTACCCGCTGGGTAGGCACAATGCTGTAGAGCAACCAGAAGGCGAGCCACGACAGCAGAAGCGGGAAAATGCGCAGCATCTGATCGACCAGGCTGGTGACGCCGGTCGCATTAATCCAGCGCAGTGACAGCAGATAGGAGCTGATCGCCAGGCTGGCACCTGCCAGCAGCGGGCCGAGCGTCAGAATCATCCAGTAGACCGCAAAGGAGTAAACCATTGGCCGCTTCTTGTTGCTGCGCCAGATGGTATTTAACGCGGTATCAACCGAATGCATCAGCAGCAAGGCCGTCACGATCAGGCCGACAGCCCCGACCGCCGTCATCCGGTTTACGTTAGCCACAAACTGCTCAAGATAGCGTTGCAACGTGTTGCCTGCAGCCGGCATCAGATTGTTAAAGACAAACTGTTTCAACTGCACGCTGATATCAGAGAAGACCGGGAACGCCGCAAACAGGGCAAACACCACCGCAATCAGCGGAACCAGCGCCAGCAATGAGACATAAGCCAGATTACCGGCCTGAGTCGTCATGCCATCCTCATCAATGCGTTTCCATAACAGCCTGAGCCACAACCAGAACGCATGCAGCCCGGGACGAAATTTACCTGACATCATGGGTTAAGATTGACCTGCAAACCAGTCAGGTACCGTTTTACTGTCAGTAACCAGTACACTTTCAATGCCCAGGGCGCGCGCCGCCTCAATGTTATCCGGGTTATCGTCGAAAAACACCGTTTGATCGGCAGTCACACCCTCCGCGTCCAGCACATGCTGATAAATCCGGGCTTCCGGTTTACGCATACCCAGCTCCTGCGAGAGATAGAGTTTGTCTGCCGCCTGCTGTACGTCGGGATACTGCGTCGGCCAGAATTCGCAATGCAGCTTATTCGTGTTAGAGAGGATCACCACCCGATGACCTTCAAGTCGCAGCCGGTTCATCAGCGCCAGGGTTTCAGGACGTACGTCCACGAAGACCGCCTGCCAGCCAGCAGTAAACTGTTCATAACTCAGCGCGATTTCCAGCTTTTCACACAGTGCAAGCGCGAAGTTTTCGTCGCTGAGCTCACCACGTTCGTGTTGTTCAAACGCTTCGTCCATCTGGAAATGGCTTTGCAGCGAGGCCAGTGGCACACGGCTAAGGTCACTCCAGACACCCAGCACGCGGTTAAAGTCGATATCAATAATCACATTGCCCAAATCAAAGATATACAGCATGGTGTGTCTCCTTCTGTTCCCTGGAGTATTCACTCTAGCGGCAAAAGTGCAGGCTGAACAGGCACGCGTGGAGAGAAAAGCGTAAACGCCAGAAGATGGATAAAACGCACCCAAATATTTACTGGCCCGACTGAAGAAGCCGGAATTTCAGGCAAAAAAAAGCCCCGCATGCGGGGCTTTTATCAGTTAAAGGCGCATTTATGCGTCTTTAGGACCACGTGAAGCACGTTTACGGTCGTTTTCCGTCAGGTGACGTTTACGGATACGCACTGACAGCGGTGTTACTTCAACCAGTTCGTCATCATCGATGAACTCGATCGCCTGTTCCAGCGTCATTTTCTGCGGTGGAACCAGTGTCGTTGCTTCATCAGTACCGGAAGCACGCATGTTGGTCAGCTTCTTACCGGTCAGACAGTTTACGGTCAGGTCGTTAGAACGGCTGTGAATACCGATGATCTGGCCTTCATAGACTTCTGCACCGTGACCCAGGAACAGCTTACCGCGATCCTGCAGACCGAACAGAGCGAACGCTACGGCTTTACCCTGACCGTTAGAGATCAGTACGCCGTTCTGACGCTGGCCCACTTCGCCTGGACGGATATCGTCGTAGTGGCTGAAGGTAGAGTAGAGCAGACCGGTACCGGACGTCATGGTCATGAATTCGTTACGGAAGCCAATCAGGCCACGGCTTGGGATCACGTAGTCGAGACGTACGCGGCCTTTGCCATCCGGATCCATGTTTTTCAGATCGCCTTTACGCTCACCCATGGCTTGCATAACGGAACCCTGATGCGTTTCTTCGATATCCAGCGTGACGTTCTCAAATGGCTCCTGTTTACGGCCTTCGAATTCGCGGAAGATAACTTTCGGACGGGATACCGCCAGTTCGAAACCTTCACGACGCATGTTTTCGATCAGAACTGACAGGTGCAGCTCACCACGACCTGATACGCGGAAGGCGTCAGAATCTTCAGTTTCTTCAACACGCAATGCCACGTTGTGAACCAGTTCTTTGTTCAGACGCTCAAGGATCTGACGTGAAGTCACGTATTTACCTTCTTTACCGCAGAACGGTGAGGTGTTGACGTTAAAGAACATGGTTACGGTTGGTTCATCGACGCTCAGGGCTGGCAGCGCTTCCACATTCTGCGTGTCACAGATAGTGTCAGAGATGTTCAGCTCGCCCAGACCGGTGATAGCAATGATATCGCCCGCTTCTGCCAGGTCGCTGTCGATACGCTCAAGACCCAGATGAGTCAGGACTTTACCGACTTTAGCGTTACGGGTTTTGCCTTCGCTATCGATGATAGTGACTTGCTGGTTAGGCTTAACTTTACCGCGCTTGATACGGCCGATGCCGATCACGCCCAGGTAGTTGTTGTAGTCCAGCTGAGAGATTTGCATCTGCAGTGGGGCATCAGCCTCAACCTGCGGAGGCGCAACGTGGTCAACGATCGCCTGATACAGCGGGGTCATATCGTCAGCCATGTCGGTGTGCTCAAGACCCGCAATACCATTCAGCGCAGAGGCGAAAATGATAGGGAAGTCGAGCTGCTCGTCAGTGGCATCCAGGTTTACGAACAGGTCAAATACCTGATCCACAACCCAATCCGGACGCGCACCCGGGCGGTCTACTTTGTTGATAACCACAATCGGCTTCAGACCATGCGCGAACGCTTTTTTGGTCACGAAGCGGGTTTGCGGCATAGGGCCATCCATCGCATCTACAACCAGCAGCACCGAGTCCACCATGGACATGACGCGCTCAACTTCACCACCGAAGTCGGCGTGTCCTGGGGTATCAACGATGTTGATACGGTAGTCATTCCACTTAATGGCGGTGTTTTTTGCGAGGATGGTAATCCCACGCTCTTTCTCCAAATCATTGGAGTCCATCACGCGCTCGGTTGCTTCGGTACGGGCATCAAAAGTACCGGATTGTTGCAGCAGTTTGTCAACCAGGGTGGTCTTTCCATGGTCAACGTGCGCGATGATGGCGATGTTACGCAAATTTTCGATCACAGCTTTGCCTCAGGCATTAGAAATAGCGCGGTATTGTACACGGATTAAGCGGAAGACTGAACAGGATCACACTTTTCACTGAAAGTTTATTGCATCGACGCAAATTTGCCCTGTTCCCGGTGCAGAAAATGCACTAAGTTGGTCCTGTGCACCAAAATAGTGCTATCAAATCACTGTTAAGCACCATAATGGTGCGCTAAGACCATCGTGGTGCAGGCGCTTTATGACAAAAAGGTGCATCACAAGGGGATTTAAGCAACATCAAAAAAGTTGGCACAGAATTCGCTTTGTCTGATACAAGCGTAAACGCCAGTCAGATGTCGGTTGAAGAGCGTGCCGGAAGAGATGAGTCAGGGAGTGGTTTTCCCAAACGCATTCCGGAAACGACGTTTCCTCGCCATGTAGATAATGAAAGACCATTTCCAGGAGAGTTGAGTATGTCCGCTGAACACGTTCTCTCGATGATGAACGAGCATGAAGTTAAGTTTGTTGACCTGCGTTTTACCGATACCAAAGGTAAAGAACAGCACGTTACGATCCCTGCTCACCAGGTTAACGCTGACTTCTTCGAAGAAGGCAAAATGTTCGATGGTTCGTCTATTGGCGGCTGGAAAGGCATTAACGAATCAGACATGGTGCTGATGCCTGACGCCACCACGGCAGTCATGGATCCTTTCTTCGAAGATTCTACGCTGATCATCCGTTGTGACATTCTTGAGCCAGGCACCATGCAGGGCTACGATCGCGATCCACGCTCTATCGCCAAGCGCGCTGAAGATTACCTGCGCTCTTCCGGCATCGCGGACACCGTGCTGTTTGGACCAGAACCCGAATTCTTCCTGTTCGATGACATCCGTTTCGGTTCATCAACGTCCGGCTCACATGTGGCTATCGACGATATCGAAGCGGCATGGAACACAGGTAAAGAGTACGAAGGCGGTAACAAAGGTCACCGTCCAGGTCTGAAAGGCGGCTACTTCCCGGTTCCACCGGTTGACTCATCCCAGGACATCCGTTCTGCCATGTGTCTGACCATGGAGCAGATGGGCCTGGTTGTTGAAGCGCATCACCACGAAGTGGCGACCGCAGGTCAGAACGAAGTGGCAACCCGCTTCAATACCATGACCAAAAAAGCGGACGAAATTCAGATCTACAAATATGTCGTTCACAACGTTGCGCACGCTTACGGCAAAACGGCGACCTTCATGCCGAAGCCAATGTTTGGCGACAACGGTTCAGGCATGCACTGCCACATGTCACTCTCTAAAGGCGGCCAGAACCTGTTTGCCGGCGATAAGTACGGCGGCCTGTCTGAAATGGCGCTGTTCTATATCGGCGGTATCATCAAGCACGCGAAAGCGATCAACGCCCTGGCGAACCCGACAACCAACTCTTACAAGCGTCTGGTTCCGGGTTACGAAGCACCGGTTATGCTGGCTTACTCTGCCCGTAACCGTTCTGCCTCAATCCGTATCCCGGTTGTTGCCAGCCCGAAAGCCCGTCGTATTGAAGCGCGTTTCCCGGATCCAGCAGCTAACCCATACCTGGCGTTCACCGCGCTGCTGATGGCTGGCCTGGATGGCATCATCAACAAAATCCATCCTGGTGACGCGATGGATAAGAATCTGTATGACCTGCCACCGGAAGAAGAAGCTGAGATTCCAAAAGTTGCAGGCTCTCTGGAAGAAGCGCTGAATGCACTGAACGAAGACCGCGAGTTCCTGACCCGTGGCGGTGTATTCACAGACGAATCGATCGATGCTTACATCGAACTGCGTAAAGCCGAGATGGATCGCGTTCGCATGACGCCACACCCGGTTGAGTTCGAGCTTTACTACAGCGTTTAACTGGTCAGACGTTTTTGTTGCCGTGGAAACTTTTAGCCCATCTTCGGATGGGCTTTTTTCTCCGCGAATTCACCGTTCATTCGCCCTCTATTCGGCTTAAAGACTACAATGCACCTGACTGGTGCAGAGGAACGTTGTATGGCAACTGGCTCTCTGCCCGATGCAGGGCAGATTCTCAACGCGTTAATCAACAGTATTTTGTTAGTGGATAACGATCTGGTTATTCATTACGCCAATCCGGCGGCGCAGCAATTACTGGCGCAAAGCTCACGCAAATTGTTCGGCACACCATTACCGGAATTAACCGGCTACTTTTCGCTGAATATTGAGGTGATGCGCGAGAGTCTTGAGGCTGGCCAGGGATTTACTGACAGTGAGGTCACGCTGGTGGTAGATGGTCGCGCACATATTATGTCGCTGACCGCCCAGCGGTTACCCGATGGCTTAATTTTGATGGAAATGGCGCCGATGGATAATCAGCGTCGCCTCAGTCAGGAGCAGTTACAGCATGCGCAGCAGGTGGCTGCTCGCGACCTGGTTCGCGGTCTGGCCCATGAGATTAAAAATCCGCTGGGCGGATTACGCGGCGCGGCACAGCTTCTATCCCGCGCCCTGCCCGATCCGTCACTAAATGAATACACCAAAGTGATCATTGAACAGGCCGACCGGTTGCGAAATCTGGTGGATCGTCTGTTAGGACCGCAGCAGCCAGGCATGCACATCACGCAGAGCATTCATCAGGTGGCCGAACGGGTGGTCAATCTGGTGTCGATGGAGCTGCCGGAGAATGTTTCGCTGGTACGGGATTACGACCCCAGCCTGCCGGAACTGCCGCATGACCCTGACCAGATAGAACAGGTGCTGCTTAACGTGGTTCGCAACGCACTTCAGGCGCTGGGCGACGACGGTGGCACCATTGTTATCCGCACCCGCACCGCTTTTCAGTTGACGCTGCACGGCACGCGTTATCGCCTGGTGGCACGTATTGATATTGAAGATGATGGCCCCGGCATTCCGGCCCAGCTGCAGGATACGCTGTTTTATCCGATGGTCAGCGGACGTGAAGGCGGAACCGGTTTAGGCCTCTCCATCGCCCGTAGCCTGATTGATCAACATTCAGGAAAAATAGAATTTAACAGTTGGCCGGGACACACCGAATTTTCGGTTTACCTGCCTATTCGCCAGTGAGGTTTCTATGCAACGAGGGATAGTCTGGATCGTCGATGACGATAGCTCCATCCGCTGGGTGCTTGAACGCGCGCTCACTGGAGCCGGTTTGAGCTGCGCGACGTTTGACAGCGCAAGCGAGGTGCTGGATGCCCTCTCAACCAAGACCCCGGACGTTTTACTGTCAGATATTCGCATGCCCGGTATGGATGGCCTGGCGCTGCTGAAACAGATTAAACAGCGTCATCCGATGCTTCCGGTCATCATAATGACGGCGCATTCGGATCTGGACGCAGCCGTCAGCGCTTATCAGCAGGGTGCCTTTGATTACCTGCCTAAACCGTTTGATATCGATGAAGCCGTTGCGCTGGTCGAGCGTGCTATCAGTCACTATCAGGAGCAGCAGCAGCCGCGTAATCAGCCTGTCAGCGGACCCACCACCGATATCATTGGTGAAGCGCCGGCGATGCAGGATGTGTTTCGTATCATCGGCCGGTTATCGCGCTCGTCGATCAGTGTGCTGATCAACGGCGAATCCGGTACCGGTAAAGAGCTGGTAGCTCATGCGCTGCATCGCCACAGTCCGCGTACCAAAGCGCCTTTTATTGCGCTGAACATGGCGGCGATTCCCAAAGATTTGATTGAGTCCGAACTGTTCGGTCACGAGAAAGGTGCCTTTACCGGCGCAAACCAGATCCGTCAGGGCCGTTTTGAGCAGGCGGATGGCGGCACGCTGTTTCTGGATGAGATCGGTGATATGCCGCTGGATGTGCAGACCCGTCTGCTGCGCGTGCTGGCCGATGGTCAGTTCTATCGCGTTGGTGGCTATGCACCGGTCAAAGTGGATGTGCGTATTATCGCGGCGACCCACCAGAATCTGGAATTACGCGTACAGGAAGGCAAGTTCCGTGAGGATCTTTTTCACCGCCTGAATGTGATTCGCGTGCATCTGCCACCGCTGCGTGAGCGTCGTGAGGACATCCCGCGTCTGGCACGTTACTTCCTGCAGGTGGCGGCCCGAGAGCTGGGAGTGGAAGCGAAGATTCTGCATCCGGAAACCGAGACCGCCTTAACCCGGCTTCACTGGTCCGGTAACGTCCGTCAGCTGGAAAACACCTGTCGCTGGCTGACCGTGATGGCGGCGGGCCAGGAAGTACTGATTCAGGATCTGCCCGGGGAACTGTTTGAATCCAGTACCCCGGAAAATCCGGTGCAGTCGCTGCCTGACAGCTGGGCAACCCTGCTGGCACAGTGGGCCGACCGCGCCCTGCGTTCCGGTCATCAGAATCTGCTGTCAGAAGCCCAGCCAGAGATGGAGCGTACGCTGCTCACTACTGCGCTGCGTCATACGCAAGGCCATAAGCAGGAAGCAGCACGTCTGCTGGGCTGGGGACGAAACACGCTGACGCGCAAGCTGAAAGAGCTTGGCATGGAATAAGCGGTTCAGTACGGGCTGGAGTGGTTGCCAGCCCGTTTCTTCAGATAACGCGTGAGAACTGCTGCTGACGCGCTTTCTGACGCAGATAACGATCAAAACACATGCAGATATTACGAATCAGTAAGCGGCCAATCCCCGTCACCTCCAGCCCGCCAGCCGTTTGTACTACCAGCCCGTCGGCAATTAACGGTTTCAGCAACGCCAGATCCTCAGCAAAATAGTCGCTGAAGCAGATTCCCCATTGCGCTTCTGTCGCGGCAAAATCCAGCGAGAAGTTACAGATCAGCGTTTTAATCACGTCACGACGCAGGCAATCATCGTCGGTTAAGGCGATGCCGCGCCACAGGCCATTCCCCTGCTGTTCAACACTCTTGTACCAGGTGTTGAGGTCTTTCTGGTTCTGCGCATAACTGTCGCCAATCATGCTGATGGCTGAAACGCCAAGCCCCAGCAAATCGCTGTCGCCCTGTGTCGTGTATCCCTGGAAATTGCGATGCAGCTGCCCTTTTCGCTGCGCGATGGCCAGCTCATCCTGCGGCTTTGCAAAGTGATCCATCCCGATAAACTGGTAGCCCTGCTGAGTCAGCGTCGCGATGGTCTGCTGTAAGATATCCAGCTTTTGCTGAGCAGATGGCAGTTCGTCCTCTTTGATTTTACGCTGTGCCGCGAACATCGCTGGCAGATGCGCATAGTTAAACACGCTAAGGCGATCGGGATTGAGTGCCAGTACCCGCTCCAGCGTCCAGGCAAAGCTGGCTGGCGTCTGCAGGGGCAAGCCATAGATCAGGTCGATGCTGACAGAGCTGAAGCCCTGTTCACGGGCGCGCGCCATCAGGCCAAAAATTACCTCTTCGTCCTGCACCCGGTTAACCCGTTCCTGCACCGATTTATTGAAGTCCTGTACTCCCATGCTCAGACGATTGAATCCCAGCGATCGCAGGTGATCAATCACATCCAGCTCTATTTCCCGGGGATCAACTTCGATCGACATTTCGGCCTCATCAGCCACGCTGAAATGCTGCTTGAGCAAACCCACCAGCCGCGAAATCTGCGCATTATCGAGAAAGGTTGGCGTGCCGCCGCCCCAGTGAAGCTGCGTGACCTGACGCTGACGAAATAGCGGCGCACGCTGAATAATCTCCTGCTCAAGCACATCCAGATAACGGTCCGCTTTGTGGCGCTGACGGGTCACAATCTTATTACAGCCGCAGAAGTAGCAGAGACGATGGCAGAAGGGAATATGGACGTAGAGCGAGAGCGGACGATCAGGGTAGCGCGTCACGGCTCGCTGAAAATCGCCTTGTGCATAGTGCTCGCTGAACTCCAGCGCGGTGGGATAAGAGGTGTAACGCGGGCCGGCATAATTGTACTTTTCAATTAACGCCTGATCCCACTCAATCTGCTGCGATGGCATGCTCACTCCTTCCGGTGACGTCGTCTGAGAGAAGGTCGCGAAGAAGAGGAGATGAAAGGTGAGCGGGTCGAGACCCGACGTAAACGTTGCTTCAGCCGCGACAGGCGTCGTAGTTTAAACAATAACCACAGCAGATAACATGTCGCCAGCAGCGCGAAAATTGATCCAGGCCAAAACATTGTTGTTTACCTGATAAGTACGGCATGCGGAAACCGCATGCCGATCAAATCTGCTTAGTTGCCCTTCAGCAGACGGTACATATCTTCTTCAGCCTGCTCATCGTCGGCATCATCCATCACAATGCCTAACTGCTCCATCAGTTCGTCGATACGGTCCAGCGAAGCATCCAGCCAGCCCTGATCTTCTGCCGACAGCGTTTCGCCATTTTCCAGACGATCCAGCAGCGCATCCAGACGCTCGTCATTTTCCAGCTTCGCCAGCTCTTCTTCGGGTGTCAGACGCACTTTCTTCTCAGATGCCGGTTTTGCCACGCTTTTCTTTGGTTTAACGGCTGCGGTTTTCCCCTCAGCAATCAGAGCTACCGGTTTTTTACTTCCGATACGCGGATCTTTTACGCTGCTCTCCTGACGTCCGCCGTTGCTTTCGGACGCAGCCGGATTAGCACGGCTGCCAGATGCGTGTCCGCGATGCTTTTTATCACGTTTGCGATCGCGTGCTTCATGGTTGATATCGTCACGCGATTTGCGTTTGGCTTTGACGGCAGGTTTGCCGTTAGCAGCTCGTGCAGGTTGCTTCATAGTATTCAGTCCCGGCTTTTTTATTCAGTATAGAATTGCGGCGAAATCTAGCAGAAACCAGGCAAAGAAAAAAGGCGACAGCTCAAGCTGTCGCCTTATTTCATACCTTCGTAAGAAGGAATCATGTTTTAAGTCCTTTTCGGCTCGTAACATCCCGGTTAATCCCGCGCCTGCTCAACTCCTGAGCTTTTCCTTATCCCTGTCTGGCCGTATCCCTGACCGTTTCCATTCCACCGCTCGTTGCCTTCCTGACATCCCTGAGCGCATCATCCTGATGTGTGCTGCCGTTCACTGCACAATAATGTAGACCAACTGGTAAAAGCCTCAAGTCGATGGCAAAAATAGTTAGTTCAAAAAAAGAACAATAACAGTCAAAGCCATGAATTTTAATGATTTTTATTTTTAGTAATTAAAGTAAAAAGCGAAATAACCCGCAGCCTGAATGGCAAATCTCTTACACACTTTGTTATCGAGATGTGATTGAGCACTTTCGCGCCATAACGCGTATAATCGCCGCCATTGCCTTAATGCGTTTTCTGGAGTGTTACCTTGTCTGAATTGAATTATCACGTTACCCACTTTGTCATGAGCGCGCCGGATATCCGTCATCTGCCTGCCGATACCGGAATTGAAGTGGCTTTTGCTGGCCGTTCGAACGCGGGAAAATCGAGTGCGCTGAATACGTTAACCAATCAGAAGGGTCTGGCACGTACCAGTAAAACGCCGGGACGTACGCAGCTGATTAACCTTTTCGAAGTGAAAGAGGGTAAGCGTCTGGTCGACCTGCCCGGTTACGGTTATGCCGAAGTGCCGGAAGAGATGAAGCTCAAGTGGCAACGTGCGTTAGGGGAATACCTGCAAAAACGTCAGGCATTGAAAGGACTGGTCGTGTTGATGGATATCCGTCACCCGCTGAAAGACCTTGATCGACAGATGATTCAGTGGTCAGTGGAAAGCGGTATTCCGGTGCTGTTACTTCTGACTAAAGCAGACAAACTGGCCTCAGGTGCCCGTAAAGCGCAGCTCAATGTCGTGCGTGAAGCTGCACTCGAATTCGCTGGTGATGTGCAGGTAGAGCTCTTCTCCTCGCTGAAGAAAATCGGCGTGGATAAGGTTCGTCAGAAGCTGGACAGCTGGTTTAATACGCTTGAACCGGCGGTTGAGGATCCGGACGGGGAAGAGTAACTGGCAACCCGGTGCCGCTGAAGCTGGCGGTGCAAAAAGCCCAATAAAAAACGCCCCAGTCACAGAATGACTGGGGCGGCTAAATTCAGCCAAATCCGATTACGTGAAGTAAAAGGTCTGAAAGATAGAACATCTTACCTCTGTACCCTACGCGACGAACTTTACCTGATTTTCTGTGCGTGACAAAGGCTTTTTTGTTGCTTACTTACATCAGGCAGGACTTTTTTTACCATACACATCACAAAAATAGCGTTGCGATGTAGTTAAATAACGAAAAAAGTGTTTAGCCGATAAGCAGTTATAAAAACGCTTAATCTCAGTACCAGCGCTGGCCGGTCTAAACCAGGGAATTAAACGATTAACTTATACCTGATTAAGGGTCGATTCCGCTCTGTGGAACCGACCTGAAGCCGTGAATCAGTGGGCTTCATCCCAGTTGTCACCCACACCGACTTCAACCAGTAAAGGCACGTCGAGCTGCACGCTACCTTCCATCAACGCACGGATTTTCTGGCTGGCTGCTTCAACGGCCTCCGCTTTCACTTCGAACACCAGTTCATCGTGAACCTGCATGATCATTCTGACACTATTGTCGTTTTGCTGTTCCAGCCACTCATCAACAGCAATCATCGCCCGCTTGATAATATCCGCTGCCGTTCCCTGCATTGGCGCATTGATCGCGGCACGTTCTGCAGCTTTCCGGCGAATCGCGTTGCTGGATTTAATATCGGGCAGCCACAGCCGACGGCCTTCAATCGTTTCGACATAGCCTTTACTTGCCGCCAGCTGGCGGGTGTTCTCCATATAGCGCAGTACGCCCGGATAGCGTTCAAAGTAGAGATCCATATACTTTTTCGCTTCGCCTGCGCCAATGTTCAGCTGGCGCGACAGACCAAATGCGCTCATGCCATAGATCAGACCAAAGTTGATCGCTTTCGCACTACGGCGCTGTTCTGCGCTGACCTTATCCAGTGGTACACCAAACACTTCGGATGCCGTGGCACGGTGAATATCTTCGCCCTGGGCAAAAGCGTCCAGTAATCCTTTATCCTGAGAAAGATGCGCCATGATACGCAGTTCGATTTGCGAATAGTCTGCCGCCACAATGCGATAGCCTTTGGCCGCCACAAAGGCCTGACGGATTCGGCGTCCTTCGTCATTACGTACCGGAATGTTTTGAAGATTCGGGTCGGCAGATGACAAGCGACCGGTGGCGGTAACGGCCTGATGATAAGAGGTATGTACGCGCCCGCTCAGCGGGTTGATCATCAGCGGTAATTTATCCGTATAGGTCGACTTAAGTTTGGATAAGCCGCGATGCTCCAGAATCACTTTGGGCAGCGGATAGTCGAGTGCCAGCTCAGCTAACACTTCTTCGCTGGTTGACGGTGCCCCACCCGGTGTTTTCTTAGTGGGCTTGATACCCTGTTTTTCAAACAGAATCACCTGAAGCTGTTTGGTGGATGAGAGGTTAAAGGGTTCTCCCGCCAGCTCATGCGCTTTTAATTCAAGCTCAGCGAGTCGGGCAGTCAGCTCTTTCGAGTGTTGCGCCAGAATAGCCTGATCGATTAACACGCCATTACGCTCAATCCTGGAAATTACCGTCAGTAACGGCATCTCAATCTGCTCGAAGACTTTTCTCGGGCCCGCTTCTTTCTCCAGCTCTGGCCACATTTTCAGATGCAATTGCAGGGTCACATCGGCATCTTCGGCAGCATAATGGGATGCCTGCTCCAATGCGATTTGATTGAACGTCAGCTGATTTTTGCCTTTACCGGCGATCTCCTGGAAGGTGACCGTTTTGTGGTTAAGCCAGCGAGCAGCCAGGCTATCCATGTCATGTTTGCCCACCACGCTGTTAAGAATATAGGACTCAAGCATGGTGTCGAATTTGATACCGGCCAGTTCAATGTCGTAATTCTTCAGCACGCCACGATCGTATTTCAGGTTCTGGCCCACTTTCCAGGCGCTGTCATCTTCCAGCAGGGGCTTGAGCTGTGCCAGAACGGCCGCGCGATCCAGCTGATCAGGCGCATCGAGATAGTCGTGTGCAACCGGCAGATAGGCGGCTTCGCCGGGCGCAACCGCAAAGCTGATGCCCACGATGTTAGCGCTCAGGGTATCCAGCGCGTCGGTCTCCAGATCAAAGGCAAAAACCTCGCTGTTTTTCAGCTTCTCCAGCCAGCTGTCGAAAAGATCCTGATCCAGAATGGTGACATAATTCTCGGTCGGTAATACGCTGCTGGTTTCAGCCACAGGAACCGGCTCATCGGAGAGCGATTTCTGCGCCTGAGTATTGCTCTTCTTGCCCTGCAGCCATTTCCCATCCTGCAGGTCGCTCAGCCAGCGTTTGAATTCGTACCGGCTGAACAGTGCCTGCAATGCTTCGACATCGGGTTCAGTGACCGTAAGCTCTTCACAGGGCAGCGCCAGCTCAACGTCGGTTTTAATTGTCGCCAGCTGATAAGAGAGAAAGGCTACATCACGATTCTGCTCAAGTTTAGTCGCCATGGTTTTGGCACCACGAAAGCCGAGATCGGCTACCTTGTCCAGATTGTCATAAATGGTCTGCATGCTGCCCAGGCCCTGCAGCAGAGCCTGTGCCGTTTTCTCACCCACGCCGGGAACGCCAGGGATGTTATCTGAGCTGTCGCCCATCATGGCCAGAAAATCGATGATCAAAGCTGGCGGCACACCATATTTCTGCTCAACCTCTTCCGGTCCCAGAATGGTATTGCTCATGGTGTTAATCAGCGTGATGGCTGGCGTGACCAGCTGCGCCATATCTTTGTCGCCTGTGCTGATTAGTACTGAAAGGCCTTTTCTCTCCGCTTCCAGCGCCAGCGTACCGATGACATCATCGGCTTCAACGCCGCTCACAGCCAGCAACGGCAGACCCATCGCCCGCACCATCTCATGCAGCGGCTCGATTTGCGCACGCAGTTCGTCAGGCATCGGCGGACGATGAGATTTATAATGCTCGAACAGCTCGTCCCTGAAGGTTTTGCCCTTGGCATCGAACACCACAGCAACGTGACTAGGATTATATTGCGCCAGCAGGCTTTTCAGCATGTTGAGCACGCCGTACATGGCGCCAGTGGGTTCACCTGCACTATTGGTCAGCGGCGGAAACGCATGATATGCGCGATAAAGATAGGATGAGCCATCGACCAGAATGAGGGGATTTTCTGCTATTTGCGCCATAAGTCTGTGTTGTCTTCGTTGCTATGGGTTGGTCTATAAGGATGCCACAAGCTGGCGGAAATGGTGAACTAAGGCGTAGGATATGTCACGTTTTTGACGGTTCTGGAGGGAAGATCGCAACGATCGTTCTGTGGATAACTTTGTGCGTAAAAATTATAACGCGCTGTTATTCAGGATCTTAAAGGATTTAGCCTTTAATAAAATCTATAATTTTCATTGACTTATTTAATTTCCGTGACCCGATCGCCATTTTTAATTACGCGATCCCTTGTGTGGATATTAAATTTATGCCCTGGAGATGGACAAAATTTGCGCCGCTGTTCAATGGCATAAAAAAACGCCAGCAGAGCTGGCGTCAGATGGGGTGGTAAAGCAGATTACTTCTGGCTTAAAAGGAATTTCACGACGTTCGCATAGTCTGCGACCATATTATCCATAGAGCTGAGATCCAGACCGCCGTTGTTCACCATATATTTGCCATTCACGAACATCGCTGGCACGCCACGCAGGTCAACATCCGCAGCCGCTTTCTGCTGCTGCGCAACCAGCGCTTTTACGGCGAAGCTGTTCCACGCAGCATCGTATTCAGCAGCGGAGATACCGGCTGCTTTGACAAAAGTTTCTTTCAGACTGGCAGGATCGGTGATTGTCTGCGTTTTCTGAATGCCATCGAAGATCGGGGCTGTCACCTTATCTTCAACACCCAGCGCCATTGCAACAGCCCAGGCCTGGGTCACAACCGGCCCCATATCACCACCGAGGAAATCGACGTGGTATTTCACCATTTTGGTGTCAGCAGGCAGGTTGTTTTTCACCGCGTCATTGACGTGATAAATACGCTCAAACTGATAGCAGTGCGGGCAGAAGAAGGAAAAGAACTCCAACACCTGAGGTTCACTGGCCACAGGTTTTGGCAGACTCACATATTGTTTACCTTCAGTGAACTGGGCAGCAGACGCGCTGAATGCCAGCACTAAACCCATCAGTGCAAACCAAATTTTTTTCATCGTGAAAACTTCTCCTGACTACGTCGTTAATATTGCGGTGTCAGCTGCAGAGGAGGTTCCTGCAACAGCTTCTCCTGCTCGGTAAAGAGTGAAATTTGCCTGCGCCAGAAATCTTCATCTGTCATCCAGGGGAAAGCGCGCGGAAAAGCGGGATCCTGCCAGCGTCGGACAACCCAGGCCAGATAATAAACCATGCGCATGGCGCGTAAAGGTTCAATCAGTGACAATTCATTAATATCAAAATCACTGAACTCACTGTACGCCTCCAGCAGTATATCCCATTGAATACGCTGTTCCTGACGATCGCCGCTGATCAGCATCCAGAGATCCTGCACGGCCGGGCCATTACGGGCATCATCCAGATCCACAAACAGCGGTCCATCGCGCCACAGGATATTACCCGGATGGCAGTCGCCATGTAATCGTAGCGGCTGCCACGTGGTGTGCCACTGTTGTTGCAACGTGTTTCCCAGCTTATCGATAGCCTGTAGCAGTGCGACTTTAAGCGATGCAGGCACTAACAGAGAGTGCTCCAGCACCTGCCGGGGTTCATGCAGATATTCATCCAGACCGATGGCAGGCCGATGCCTGAACAGCGCTTTACGCCCGGTCTGATGAATGCGGCCCAGGAAGCGGCCTACCCACTCCATCTGATCTTCGTTGTCTGTCTCATATTGTCGTCCGCCCAGGCTGGGGAATACGGCAAAGAAGAAGCCAGCGTGACTGTGCAGGGTCTCACCCTTTAACCGCAGTGGTGCTGCGATGGGCACCTCGTCAGCCAGCAGATCGAGCGCATACTGATGCTCTTCATCAATCTGTTCAGCACGCCAGCGCTGTGGGCGATAAAACTTCGCAACATAGCGACGTTTTTCATCATCGCTGAATTGGTAAACCCGGTTCTCATAGCTGTTCAGGGCTGTCAGACCTGATTCGACGCGAATTCCTGTATCCCAGAGCGCATCAAGCAATACGTCGGGATTTAATGTCTGGAAGTTGAAAGCAGCGTCGCTCATCATATTACCTGTAGTTGCCCTAACATTTAGCTGCCAAGGATAACATTACTCGTCCTGTTTAATGACACCCCGTGCGCGGAGCAGTGCAGTTTTGAAATCAACTTCATAGTCTTTTTTCAGGCCTGGGATCGCATCATCGCTGGCGGAGTCACGCATTTTGAGATGGTAAATTAATACATCGTCAGTTAATTCACTTAACGGGCCACGGAAACCAGATTCCTGCGCCAGTTTCTGCAAAAATGTGACCAGATTCAGGTCAGGCTCTTTTTGCCAGGCGGGTTGCAGCAGTTCGATCAACTCGTTTAAACGATGGCATTTCATTGAGGTTTCTCCGTTATTCACAGTGCGTCATCAGCGAGGGCACAGTCATGACAAGATTGACCGGCATCATTCTGGCCGGAGGTCAGGGCCGCCGTATGGGTGGTCAGGACAAAGGATTAGTGCAACTGGATGGCAGGCCGCTTTATCAGCATGTCCTTGAACGGCTCAGGCCACAAGTCGACATTGTCATGATTAATGCCAATCGTAATATTGATCGCTATCAGTTAAGCGGGTGTCGGGTTGTGCAGGATGTTTTTGATGGCTATCCGGGTCCGCTGGCTGGTATCTACAGTGCATTAATAACCATCGACGGTGAATGGGCTGCGTTTTGCTCCTGTGATACGCCTGCCGTTCCTCTTAACTTCGTTGAAAAACTGGCTGAACAACGGGGAAACGCCCCTGCAGTCTGGGTTCGCTCACAATCACGCGACCACCCGACGCTGGCGCTGATTCATCGGGAGATGGCAGCACCTCTTCATGACTATCTTCACGCCGGTGAACGACGTCTGATGCACTTCCTGCGCGACCACGGCGGCCATGCTGTTCAGCTGGATGATGATGAATCTGCTTTCCGCAATATCAATACACCTGATGACCTGAAGTAGAGCGGTTGATATGTCATTACCTTTACTCGCGATTGTCGGCTGGAGTGGAACCGGCAAAACGACACTATTACAGCAGGTGATACCGATTCTTCTTAATAAAGAGATTCGCGCCGGGCTGATTAAGCACACGCATCATGAGATGGACGTAGATACACCAGGCAAAGATAGCTATCTGCTCAGAAAAGCAGGAGCCAGTCAGGTGATTGTAGCTAACAGAGAGCGATGGGCATTGATGTGTGAGACACCGGAAAAGCCGTCGATTGATCTGCCTTATCTGCTCAGCCGCATGGATCACTCTGTGCTGGAGATAGTGCTGGTTGAGGGCTTTAAAGAGGAATCGGTGCCTAAAATTGTTGTCTGGCGTGCCGGGATCAAGGGTGAGATCGAGGAACTGCTTGATGGGCAAGTGATCGCTGTCGCCAGCGACCAGAAATTAGCGCTAAATGTGCCGGTTCTGGATATAAATAGTCCGGACAACGTTGCAGATTTTATTGCTGACTGGCTGCAAAAGCGCTGAAGCAGAGAGGTTTTCGTGTTTTTCACGATCTGCAGACGTAAAAAAGCCCCGCACTCGCGTGCGGGGCTTCTTCACTTATATAATGCCTGGCAGTTCCCTACTCTCGCATGGGGAGACCCCACACTACCATCGGCGCTACGGCGTTTCACTTCTGAGTTCGGCATGGGGTCAGGTGGGACCACCGCGCTAAAGCCGCCAGGCAAATCTTGGTGCACGAAACGAATCTTTTACGCCATGACCGCGTTGCCATCGCTCAGCCACACCGGTCACATACCTCAGTATGCTCCCGCTGATGTCTTCGCTCTGCGCCTTGTCACGCCGCAAAATCTTTCGTTTCCGCTAATTTTATCCGGAATAAGCTGAAAATCGTGTCTCTCAAAAACGCCTCTGGCGTTGTAAGGTTAAGCCTCACGGGTCATTAGTACCGGTTAGCTCAACGCATCGCTGCGCTTACACACCCGGCCTATCAACGTCGTAGTCTTCAACGTCCCTTCAGGACCCTCAAGGGGTCAGGGAGAACTCATCTCGGGGCAAGTTTCGTGCTTAGATGCTTTCAGCACTTATCTTTTCCGCACTTAGCTACCGGGCAGTGCCATTGGCATGACAACCCGAACACCAGTGGTGCGTTCACTCCGGTCCTCTCGTACTAGGAGCAACCCCCCTCAATTCTCCAGCGCCCACGGCAGATAGGGACCGAACTGTCTCACGACGTTCTAAACCCAGCTCGCGTACCACTTTAAACGGCGAACAGCCGTACCCTTGGGACCTACTTCAGCCCCAGGATGTGATGAGCCGACATCGAGGTGCCAAACACCGCCGTCGATATGAACTCTTGGGCGGTATCAGCCTGTTATCCCCGGAGTACCTTTTATCCGTTGAGCGATGGCCCTTCCATTCAGAACCACCGGATCACTATGACCTGCTTTCGCACCTGCTCGAGCCGTCACTCTCGCAGTCAAGCCAGCTTATGCCATTGCACTAACCTCACGATGTCCGACCGTGATTAGCTGACCTTCGTGCTCCTCCGTTACTCTTTAGGAGGAGACCGCCCCAGTCAAACTACCCACCAGACACTGTCCGCAGCCCGGATAACGGGCCTACGTTAGAACATCAAACATTAAAGGGTGGTATTTCAAGGTTGGCTCCACGCAGACTGGCGTCCGCGCTTCAAAGCCTCCCACCTATCCTACACATCAAGGCTCAATGTTCAGTGTCAAGCTGTAGTAAAGGTTCACGGGGTCTTTCCGTCTTGCCGCGGGTACACTGCATCTTCACAGCGAGTTCAATTTCACTGAGTCTCGGGTGGAGACAGCCTGGCCATCATTACGCCATTCGTGCAGGTCGGAACTTACCCGACAAGGAATTTCGCTACCTTAGGACCGTTATAGTTACGGCCGCCGTTTACCGGGGCTTCGATCAAGAGCTTCTCCTTGCGGATAACCCCATCAATTAACCTTCCGGCACCGGGCAGGCGTCACACCGTATACGTCCACTTTCGTGTTTGCACAGTGCTGTGTTTTTAATAAACAGTTGCAGCCAGCTGGTATCTTCGACTGGCTTCGGCTCGGGGAGTAAATCCCTCCACCTACGCGCCAGCGTGCCTTCTCCCGAAGTTACGGCACCATTTTGCCTAGTTCCTTCACCCGAGTTCTCTCAAGCGCCTTGGTATTCTCTACCTGACCACCTGTGTCGGTTTGGGGTACGATTCTGTGTTACCTGATGCTTAGAGGCTTTTCCTGGAAGCTGGGCATTTATCACTTCAGCACCGTAGTGCCTCGTCGTCACGCCTCAGCGTTAATAAGGGACCGGATTTACCTGGACCCTCCGCCTACACGCTTAAACCGGGACAACCGTCGCCCGGCTGATATAGCCTTCTCCGTCCCCCCTTCGCAGTAACACCGAGTACAGGAATATTAACCTGTTTCCCATCGACTACGCCTTTCGGCCTCGCCTTAGGGGTCGACTCACCCTGCTCCGATTAACGTTGAACAGGAACCCTTGGTCTTCCGGCGAGCGGGCTTTTCACCCGCTTTATCGTTACTTATGTCAGCATTCGCACTTCTGATACCTCCAGCATGCCTCACAGCACACCTTCGACGGCTTACAGAACGCTCCCCTACCCAACAACACATAGTGTCGCTGCCGCAGCTTCGGTGCATGGTTTAGCCCCGTTACATCTTCCGCGCAGGCCGACTCGACCAGTGAGCTATTACGCTTTCTTTAAATGATGGCTGCTTCTAAGCCAACATCCTGGCTGTCTGTGCCTTCCCACATCGTTTCCCACTTAACCATGACTTTGGGACCTTAGCTGGCGGTCTGGGTTGTTTCCCTCTTCACGACGGACGTTAGCACCCGCCGTGTGTCTCCCGTGATAACATTCTCCGGTATTCGCAGTTTGCATCGGGTTGGTAAGCCGGGATGGCCCCCTAGCCGAAACAGTGCTCTACCCCCGGAGATGAGTTCACGAGGCGCTACCTAAATAGCTTTCGGGGAGAACCAGCTATCTCCCGGTTTGATTGGCCTTTCACCCCCAGCCACAGGTCATCCGCTAATTTTTCAACATTAGTCGGTTCGGTCCTCCAGTTAGTGTTACCCAACCTTCAACCTGCCCATGGCTAGATCACCGGGTTTCGGGTCTATACCCTGCAACTTAACGCCCAGTTAAGACTCGGTTTCCCTGCGGCTCCCCTATACGGTTAACCTTGCTACAGAATATAAGTCGCTGACCCATTATACAAAAGGTACGCAGTCACCCCCGTAAAGAGGGCTCCCACTGCTTGTACGTACACGGTTTCAGGTTCTGTTTCACTCCCCTCGCCGGGGTTCTTTTCGCCTTTCCCTCACGGTACTGGTTCACTATCGGTCAGTCAGGAGTATTTAGCCTTGGAGGATGGTCCCCCCATATTCAGACAGGATACCACGTGTCCCGCCTTACTCATCGAGCTCACAGCGCGTGTGCTTTTGTGTACGGGAGTATCACCCTGTACCCTGCGACTTTCCAGACGCTTCCACTAACACACATGCTGATTCAGGCTCTGGGCTGCTCCCCGTTCGCTCGCCGCTACTGGGGGAATCTCGGTTGATTTCTTTTCCTCGGGGTACTTAGATGTTTCAGTTCCCCCGGTTCGCCTTGCAGCACTATGTATTCATGCTGCAATGATGCACAGAGTGCACCGGGTTTCCCCATTCGGACATCGACGGCTGTAGCGGTTCATATCACCTTACCGTCGCTTTACGCAGATTAGCACGTCCTTCATCGCCTCTGACTGCCTGGGCATCCACCGTGTACGCTTAGTCGCTTAACCTCACAACCCACAGGCGTTTTGCAACGCTGCAGACTGCAAGCATTTGAGAGACTCGAACGTGCCGCATTTTTCATTCTTATTACGGAGAATGAAAGCGACACGTCGTTTCAATTTTCAGCTTGTTCCGGATTGTTAAAGAGCATAATACTTCGCAGCACACCGTTGCCGGTACGCTCTGAAGTATTCAGAAAAAACAGATAAACGGTATGGTGGAGCTAAGCGGGATCGAACCGCTGACCTCCTGCGTGCAAGGCAGGCGCTCTCCCAGCTGAGCTATAGCCCCATACAGTTACTGCAGAGACCGCTACTACCACTCAACCGAGTACACTTCGTAAGAAATGCAATTCGTGCTCAGGCAGGGCATGTTTCCGCGCAGCATAGTGAACTATGCGAGCCGGGAACATAACGCAGCGTGAGTGCGAATTTGGTAGGCCTGAGTGGACTTGAACCACCGACCTCACCCTTATCAGGGGTGCGCTCTAACCACCTGAGCTACAAGCCTGTAGAGGTTTTTTCTGCTCGTTACTTTTTATCAGACAATCTGTGTGAGCACTGCGCGGGAAGGTATCTTCAGGTAAGGAGGTGATCCAACCGCAGGTTCCCCTACGGTTACCTTGTTACGACTTCACCCCAGTCATGAATCACAAAGTGGTAAGCGCCCTCCCGAAGGTTAAGCTACCTACTTCTTTTGCAACCCACTCCCATGGTGTGACGGGCGGTGTGTACAAGGCCCGGGAACGTATTCACCGTGGCATTCTGATCCACGATTACTAGCGATTCCGACTTCACGGAGTCGAGTTGCAGACTCCGATCCGGACTACGACGCACTTTGTGAGGTCCGCTTGCTCTCGCGAGGTCGCTTCTCTTTGTATGCGCCATTGTAGCACGTGTGTAGCCCTACTCGTAAGGGCCATGATGACTTGACGTCATCCCCACCTTCCTCCGGTTTATCACCGGCAGTCTCCTTTGAGTTCCCGACCGAATCGCTGGCAACAAAGGATAAGGGTTGCGCTCGTTGCGGGACTTAACCCAACATTTCACAACACGAGCTGACGACAGCCATGCAGCACCTGTCTCACGGTTCCCGAAGGCACTGAGGCATCTCTGCCAGATTCCGTGGATGTCAAGAGTAGGTAAGGTTCTTCGCGTTGCATCGAATTAAACCACATGCTCCACCGCTTGTGCGGGCCCCCGTCAATTCATTTGAGTTTTAACCTTGCGGCCGTACTCCCCAGGCGGTCGACTTAACGCGTTAGCTCCGGAAGCCACTCCTCAAGGGAACAACCTCCAAGTCGACATCGTTTACGGCGTGGACTACCAGGGTATCTAATCCTGTTTGCTCCCCACGCTTTCGCACCTGAGCGTCAGTCTTTGTCCAGGGGGCCGCCTTCGCCACCGGTATTCCTCCAGATCTCTACGCATTTCACCGCTACACCTGGAATTCTACCCCCCTCTACAAGACTCAAGCCTGCCAGTTTCAAATGCAGTTCCCAGGTTAAGCCCGGGGATTTCACATCTGACTTAACAGACCGCCTGCGTGCGCTTTACGCCCAGTAATTCCGATTAACGCTTGCACCCTCCGTATTACCGCGGCTGCTGGCACGGAGTTAGCCGGTGCTTCTTCTGCGGGTAACGTCAATCGGCGCGGTTATTAACCGCACCGCCTTCCTCCCCGCTGAAAGTACTTTACAACCCGAAGGCCTTCTTCATACACGCGGCATGGCTGCATCAGGCTTGCGCCCATTGTGCAATATTCCCCACTGCTGCCTCCCGTAGGAGTCTGGACCGTGTCTCAGTTCCAGTGTGGCTGGTCATCCTCTCAGACCAGCTAGGGATCGTCGCCTAGGTGGGCCATTACCCCGCCTACTAGCTAATCCCATCTGGGTTCATCCGATAGTGAGAGGCCCGAAGGTCCCCCTCTTTGGTCTTGCGACGTTATGCGGTATTAGCCACCGTTTCCAGTGGTTATCCCCCTCTATCGGGCAGATCCCCAGACATTACTCACCCGTCCGCCACTCGTCACCCAAGGAGCAAGCTCCTCTGTGCTACCGTCCGACTTGCATGTGTTAGGCCTGCCGCCAGCGTTCAATCTGAGCCATGATCAAACTCTTCAATTTAAGTTTGATTTGCTTAAACAAGTTAAGCGGTGCTCATCTGTAAAACGTCATAATGAATTTCATTATGTGTTCACTCGTGAGGCTTTGATATTTTTGTGCGTCCAAAGACGCTGATATCAATCCTGCGAGTGCCCACACAGATTGTCTGATAAATTGTTAAAGAGCAGTGCGAACAGTGCGTTAGCGTCCTGTCGCGAGGTGGCGTATATTACGCTTTCCTCCTGCAGAGTCAACCTCTATTTCAGAAGTTTTTCTCCGGCGGCGCATTCTCCTGTGCCTCTCAACCCGTCATCCCGTTGCCGGTGTTCCGTGTCGATGGAGGCGCATTATAGGGAGTTTCCGCAGGCTGACAAGTGTTTCTTCGAATTAATTTACTGAGCGCATCTTTTTTAAACGAACGGCTTAAAAAGAGACGTTTCATGGCCGAATAACGCACAAAAACAGCGATCAAACGTTGTAAAGAGACCTGCCGTTGCAGATTACGGGTGCTATTATTTTGCTTCTTCTCGCAGGATAACCCCAGGAAGGACACTCAATGATAAAATCCTCGCGCAGCATGGCCGGTTTGCCATGGATAGCGGCTATGGCCTTTTTCATGCAGTCACTCGACGCCACTATACTGAATACCGCCCTGCCCGCTATCGCCACCAGCCTTGACCGTTCTCCCCTGGCCATGCAATCCGCCGTCATCAGTTACACCCTCACTGTCGCTATGCTGATTCCGGTCAGCGGCTGGCTCGCCGATCGCTTCGGCACGCGCAAGGTATTTATCATTGCGGTTTCGCTGTTCACCCTCGGCTCGCTGGCTTGTGCGCTCTCACCGACGCTTTCGGTGCTGGTCATATCGCGAATCGTACAGGGCGTGGGTGGCGCAATGATGATGCCGGTCGCACGCCTTGCGCTGCTACGCGCCTATCCGCGCAGTGAATTGCTGCCAGTACTCAATTTCGTCACCATGCCAGGATTAGTTGGCCCAATACTGGGCCCCATGCTGGGCGGTGTGCTGGTAACCTACGCGACGTGGCACTGGATCTTCCTGATTAATATCCCGATAGGCATTCTCGGCATTATCTACGCACGCAAATATATGCCGGACTTCACTACACCCAAGCGCCGCTTCGACTTTTTCGGCTTCATATTATTCGGGACTGGACTGGTGATGATTTCAATTGGGATTGAGCTGTTCGGTGAGCGGATTGTTTCTGCCTGGCTGGCGGGCGGGATATTACTCAGCGGGATCGTGCTTTTGCTCCTCTATATAGTACATGCCCGGAATCACCCTTCACCGTTGATCAATCTGCCGATGTTTAAAACCCGGACATTCTCAGTCGGCATCGTCGGCAATATTGCCTCTCGTCTCGGCACCGGCTGTGTGCCCTTTTTGATGCCGCTCATGTTGCAGGTCGGGTTTGGCTTTTCTGCGATTATCGCAGGCTGCATGATGGCGCCAACCGCCATTGGTTCAATACTGGCGAAGTCAACGGTGACACAACTGCTGCGCTGGCTGGGCTATCGCCGTCTGCTGGTCGGCATTACCGCCATTATCGGCATCCTGATCGCCAGCTTCTCTCTGCAGTCACCCGCTGAAAGCATCTTTGTACTCTTGCTTCCACTGTTTGTTCTCGGTATGGCGATGTCTACGCAGTTCACCGCCATGAACACCATTACTCTGGCCGATCTGGATGATGATAACGCCAGCGGGGGTAATAGCGTGCTGGCAGTGACGCAGCAGTTAGCGATCAGTTTTGGTGTGGCCGTCAGCGCGGCGGTGCTGCGCTTCTATCAGGAGTTTGAAACCAGCACCATTTCACAGTTCCATGCCACGTTTCTGACCATGGGTGTTGTTACCGTGCTTTCGGCACTGACTTTTATGCTGCTGAAAAACGGCGATGGACGTAATCTGATCAGTAATCGCGACAAGAAGAAAAAGCGCTAAACCGAACCTCGCACCACCAGTTCCGGCGTCAGCACCAGCGTTTGCTGGCTGGCGTCGGGATCGCTGAGACGATGAATTAATGTATCTATCGCCAGTTCGCCCAGTGCATCTTTGGGCTGATGAATAGTACTCAGTGGCGGAGTGAGATAGCGCGCCAGTTCAATATCGTCATACCCCATGACCGCCATTTGCTGCGGAACCTGCATGCCAGCCTGATAGAGGGCATGATAAACGCCGACAGCCATCGCATCGTTACTGGTGAATACCGCTTCCGGCAGCGTTTCCAGCGCCAGCAACTCGATCATCCCGTTGTAGCCACCCTGAAATTCAAAGTCACCATTCACGATATAGCCAGGCAAAATCTCCAGCCCACTCTTAGTCATGGCGTTGCGATAACCTTCGAGCCGCATACGGGCCGGGGTTTTATCCTGAGGACCGGCTATACAGGCGATACGGGTATAACCGCTGTCGATAAGATGCTGAGTGGCCAGCTCGCCGCCCAGCAGCGCATTATCCTGAATGATGTCACCGCGCCCCTCAAATGGTGCCCAGTCCATCATCACCGCAGGTATAGAGGGATAACGATTCAGGATGTCTGCCGACGGCAGATGACTTTCAGTACACATGATCAGCAAACCATCGACACGCTTCTGCATCAGCGTTTCCAGGCTGCGATTCATCCGCTCCTCATCTCCCGCCGTATTACAGAGAATCAGGCTGTAGCCACGCTGATAGCAGCTCTCCTCCACGCCCCGCACCACTTCGGCATAAAAAGGGTTACTGCTGGTAGTCAGCAGCATACCGATAGTGTGCGTCTGATTAATTTTCAGACTGCGTGCCAGTGCAGAAGGAGCATAGTTAAGATGACGTATAGCCTGCTCAACTTTTTCCCGCACGCCTTCACTGACAAAGCGATTGTTATTAATGACGTGCGAGACAGTGGAGGTAGAGACGCCCGCGAGCCGAGCGACATCTTTCATGGTACTCAAGCGCTTAACCCTGCTGCTGCAAAAATTCATCGATCTCCGCGCGCCACGGCACGGAGGGCTGTGCACCTGAACGCGTAACGGCAATCGCGGCGGCGGCATGGGCAAATCGCACCGCGTCATACATCGGCTTCTGTTCCAGTCTTGCGGTAATAAAGGCACCGTTAAAGGTGTCGCCTGCCGCAATGGTATCAATAGCTTTAACGCTGAAGCCTGTAATACGCTGACCGTCTCCCTGCTCGCTCAACCAGACACCGCGGCGACCCAGCGTAATCAGTACCGTGCCGATGCCTTTCGCATGCAGTGCTGCCGCCGCGCGGGCCGCATCTTCATCATTGTTAACCGCAATGCCGGTCAGACTCTCCGCTTCCGTTTCATTCGGAGTAATAATATCGATCAGCGCCAGCAACTCATCGGAGAGAGGGGTGGCAGGTGCCGGATTGAGAATAACCTGCGTCTGATGCTGTCGGGCAAATGTCGCGGCGGCCAGCACGCTCTCCAGCGGTGATTCCAGCTGCATTAAAAGTGCATCGGCACCGGCAATGACCGGCTGATGACGCGCCACGCAATCAGGCGTTAGCGCCGCGTTTGCACCGGAGTAGATGCCGATAGTGTTCTCACCGTCACCGTTGACGAAAATCATCGCCACACCGGTCGACTCGCCTTCAACCACTTCTACAGGCGTGGTATCAATATTGTCCTGTGTGAGCTGCTCACGAATACGTTCGCCAATGTCGTCAGCGCCCACACAGCCTATAAAGGCGATATCGGCACCCGCACGACCCGCGGCGACCGCCTGATTCGCGCCTTTACCGCCAAACGCAACCTGATAATTCTGCCCGATCACCGTTTCACCGGGACGAGGGAAGTGCGCCAGATTAAGGATGTGGTCAGCGTTAATGCTGCCAAGAACGGCCAGTTTTGCGTTTTTGCTCATTAGGGGAGTCCGGAATAAGTGCGCCACCGGGAGGGTGGCGCGGTGCCCTGCTTTTCTTTGAGTTATTGAGTGACCAGCTTCAGGTCGACCGGATTGATCGCCTTCACTTTTTCACCCTTCAGCACTTTATCAGCGGTGTCCACGCCGATCATGCCAATTTTGTCTGGCATCTGTGCCACGGTCGCAGACAGTTTGCCAGCTTCTACGGCTTTCACGCCATCAGCAGTGCCGTCAAAACCAACCACGATCACACCCGTTTTTCCGGCGGTCTGCAGCGCACGCAGTGCACCCAGCGCCATTTCGTCGTTCTGAGCGAATACTGCCTGAACATCCGGATGCGCCTGCAGCAGGTTCTGCATGACGTTCAGACCTTTGGTTCGGTCAAAGTCAGCAGGCTGGCTGGCGAGGATCTGGAATTTATGCGCATCAGCGGCCTGTTTGAAGCCCTCGCCACGTTCGCGGGCAGCAGAGGTGCCGGCAATGCCCTGCAGCTCAATAATTTTGGCATTTTCGCCGACTTTTTTGGCGATAAAATCACCGGCCATTTTACCGCCGAAACGGTTATCGGAAGCGACGTGGCTGACCACGGTGCCCTGTGCCGCAACACGATCCAGCGTGATGACAGGAATGTTCGCCTGGTTAGCCATCTTGACTGCGTTACCTACGGCATCAGAGTCAGTCGGGTTGATCAGCAGTAGCTTAGTACCGCGAACGGTCAGATCCTGCACGTTCGCCAGCTCTTTAGCCGGGTTGTTCTGTGAATCCAGCACCACCAGGTTATAACCCAGTTTGTCCGCTTCTTTCTGAGCACCCTCTTTCAGAGAAACAAAGAACGGGTTGTTCAGGGTTGAAACCACCAGCGCGATGGTATCTTTTGCCATAGCGCTGGTACTGAGCGTTGCGCCGAGGATCATGGCCAGTGCGGTTAACTTTTTCATCTTATTATCCTGTGTAAGGTCAGAGTTATTTACTGCTTTTATTATCCACCAGCACCGCCAGCAGGATGACTACCGCTTTAACGATCATCTGGTAGTACGAAGAGACGCCCATCAGGTTCAGGCCGTTGTTCAGGAAGCCGAGGATCAGCGCGCCAATCAGGGTGCCGAAAATACGGCCTTTACCGCCAGCCAGACTGGTTCCGCCTAACACGACCGCAGCAATCGCATCCAGCTCATAGCCGGTACCCGCCGTCGGCTGTGCTGATGAGAGACGCGCCACTTCAATGGTGCCCGCCAGCGCCGCCAGCATGCCGCTCAGTGAATAGACGATGATTTTGACGCGATTCACATTGATGCCTGAGAGACGCGTTGCCGCTTCGTTACCGCCAAGCGCATAGATATAGCGACCCAGACGCGTGTGCTGCAGCATGTACCAAGCGGCGACAAAGACCAGCGCCATCAGCCAGACCGGCGCAGGGATACCCAGCGGGCGACCAATACCAAACCAGCCCAGCAGATCGGCATTGGCACTGAAGCCGGTGTTAATCGGGCTGCCGTCGGTGTAGACCATGGTGACACCGCGCAGCAGCAGCATCATGACTAGCGTGGCGATAAAGGCCTGAACCTTACCGCGCGCCACAATGGTGCCGGTCAGGGCACCGATTGCCGCACCCAGCGCCAGCGAAGCCGCTACCGCGACCAGTGCATTGACTTCCATGCCCACCAGCGATGCACCGACCGCACCGGTCAGGGCCAGCAGCGATCCCACAGAGAGGTCAATACCGGAAGTCAGGATCACCAGCGTCATCCCGACCGCCATAATGGCGTTGACCGAGGTCTGCTGCAGAATGTTGAACAGGTTCGCCACGGTAAAGAAGTTCGGGCTCTGGCTGGCCACTACGGCAATCAGCACCACCAGCGCAATCAGCGACTTCTGTTCCAGTAGCCAGCTTTTGCTAAACCAGCGACGGCTGGCCGGTAAAGTTTGGGTCGTCATACCACTAAATCCTCGCTGTGTTGCTTGCCTACGGCGGCTGCCATCAGGCTCTCCTGAGTGGCGTCTTCTCGGGTAAATTCGCCGCTGATACGGCCTTCATGCATCACCAGAATCCTGTCGCTCATACCCAGCACTTCCGGCATTTCCGAGGAGACCAGGATGATGCTCAGCCCTTCGGCTTTAAACTGGTTAATCAGTTGGTAGATCTCTTTCTTCGCACCGACATCCACACCGCGGGTCGGTTCGTCCAGAATCAGCACGTTAGGGCGGGTCATCAGACCGCGGGCAATCGCCACTTTCTGCTGGTTGCCGCCTGAAAGCAGGCCAATCGGCTGCTCCATCGAAGGGGTTTTCACGTTGAACAGGCGGATAAAATCGCCTACCGCCAGCTGCTCTGCTGCATGTTTCAGCGTGCCGCTGCCGTGACTGAAATAGCCTAACGCCGTCAGCGACATGTTCTCTTTCACTGACATGCCCAGCACCAGACCATCACGCTTACGATCTTCCGAGATATAGACGATACCGTTAGCCAGTCCATCCTGTGGCGAACGCGTCACCACTTCCCGGCCATTGAGCCACATTGCGCCTTCACGACGCGGCAGGGCGCCGTAGAGTACCTTCATCAGTTCAGTACGGCCCGCGCCCATCAGGCCCGAAATGCCAAGGATTTCACCTTTGCGCAGACTGAAGCTGACGTTCTCCACGCCCGGCCCGCTGACGTTTTCCACTTTGAGCCGCACGTCGCCGGGCGCCTGATTAAGATGTGGATATTGATCTTCCAGCTTGCGTCCGACCATCATCTCGATCAGGCTCTCTTCGGTCAGCTCGCTGACCGGACGTTCAGCAATAAACTGACCGTCGCGGAATACGGTGACGTCATCGCAGATCTCAAAGATCTCTTTCATGCGATGCGAGATATAGACGATGCCGCAGCCCTGCGCTTTCAGTTCGTTGATCACCCGGAACAGCGACAGCGTTTCGGTATCCGTCAGCGCATCGGTCGGCTCATCCATGATGATGACCTGCGACTCAAAGCTCAGCACTTTGGCGATTTCGACCATCTGCTGATCGCCAATCGACAAATCGCCAACCAGCTTGTGGCTGTTGAAGCGCAGATTGAGCCTTTTAAGCAGCGCATCGGCTTCGGCATACATACGCGGCCACTGGATACGGCCAAAACGACCCACATATTCGCGACCGAGAAAAATATTTTCCGCCACGGTTAACTGAGGGATCAGGTTCAGCTCCTGATGGATGATGCCAATACCCGCTTCCTGAGACGCTTTCGGTCCACTGAAACGGGTCTCTTTACCGAGCCAGCGCAGCGTACCGGCATCATATTGATAGATCCCGGTCAGCACTTTCATCATGGTGGACTTGCCTGCGCCGTTCTCGCCCACCAGCGCCATCACGCGTCCTGCACGGACATTCAGCGACGCACCCTTCAGGGCTTTCACGCCCGGAAAGGATTTTTCAATGCCGTCGAGTTGCAGTAAAGGTTGCATAGCGGCCTCAGAAGGTCACACCGGCGCTGAGGATGACATTCGCAAATGGAGAGCACTCTCCGCTGCGAATGACCGCCTGACTACGCTGCGTTTGTTGTTTGAATTTTTCATGACTGGTGTAGCTGATGGTGATGCTATTCCCCTGGTGCTGTTGCAAGGCTTCGAGCACGGCGACGAGCGCGCTATGAAGGTGCGGATTATGCTGCTTAATCTCCTCCGCGATCAGGGCACTCTCTACCTGCATCTCCAGTGCGACAGCATTCACCACCTGCATAAAATCGGGCGTACCCGGCGTAAGCGCTAAGTCGATGCGTCGCGGTCCGGCCGGAATGGGCAAGCCAGCATCGGCAATCGTCAGCGTATCCGTGTGTCCCAGGCGGGCAATCACATGAGAGAGTTCTGCGTTTAAAAGGCGACCTTTTTTCATCTTTTCACTCCATAGCGAAACGTTTCGCTGTCTGAAGTGTATGAAAAGCCCCCATCAACTCAACCGGCAAAGAAGAAATCTGTGATCGCTATCGAAACGTTTCGCTCACGCGGGGAGAAATTTGCATTAAGGCGGGGAATGGGACGAAAAAAGGGCCGCGAATGCGGCCCTGAAGTAAACGATTAAGGCAGTTTCTTAACCTGCTTAACGTCCATCTCAATGCTGTTGAAATCTTTGTCCAGTTCACCCGTCAGCTCAACGTTATCTTTGGGCGTGATCGTCTGGCCGTTCCAGTGCTTGTGGTCAATTTCGACCTTCATGGTGCCGGTCTGGTCGCGGAACAGATAATCTTCCTTGCCGATCTGTTTTTCCAGCTTGCCGCGCACGGTGATCCAGCTGTCATCTTTCATCTCTTCAGCCTGCTTCACGGTCACCACACTGGTGTTATCGGCACTGAAGCCGCCCTGACCGGATGCTGACGGCGTCTGTGCGGCCGGCGCACTGGGATCAACAAATCCGCCCTGCTGTGCAGCGAAAACCGGGGCGGAAGCCAGCATAACGACGGCCAGAATTGCAGCGTGCTTTTTCATGGTGTACCCCTTTCTCAGTGGTGTTTTCGGTTTGAATACGCCCAGTTGACCACAGAGTTCTTAACAGCTTCTTAAGCGTGAAAAATAAGCCATTTTCGCCGAAATCAGCTGTACAGGGAGGAAGTTGCTTCGTATAAAGCGCTATCAGAACAGGGAGACGTAATGCGTATTTTACTGATTGAAGACGATCGCTTAATTGGCGACGGTATCAAAGCGGGACTGAGTAAACTGGGCTTCAGCGTTGACTGGTTTACCTCTGGTGAGTCGGGCTTTAACGCGCTGGAGGCCGCGCCCTGGGATGCGGTGATTCTGGACCTTTCTCTGCCTGAGCGGGATGGGCTCGATATCCTGCGGCAGTGGCGGCAGCTGGGCAAAGATGTACCGGTACTGATACTGACTGCCCGCGATGCGCTCGATCAGCGGGTTGAAGGCCTGCAGATGGGAGCCGATGATTATCTGTGTAAACCCTTTGCCTTAACCGAAGTGGCCGCGCGCTTACAGGCGCTGATTCGCCGCCGTCATGGTCAACTGCAGCCCGAACTCCGTCACGGTAACGTGGTGCTGATCCCCGGCAGCCATAGCGTCATGCGCGATGGCGAAGCGATCGAGTTAAAAAGCCGTGAACTGGCGCTGCTGGAACTCTTTATGCGCAACCCAGGACGGGTGCTGACGCGCAGCCAGCTGGAAGAGAAGCTCTACAACTGGGACGCCGATGTCTCCAGCAATGCGGTAGAGGTCCACATTCATCATCTGCGTAAAAAACTGGGCAGCGCGTTTATCCGCACGCTGCACGGCGTCGGCTATACCCTGGGAGCCGCTGAATGCGATCAATGAGCCTGTTTCTGCGGCTGGGTATCGGTTTTGTGCTGCTGCTCGGGCTCTGCTGGGCCAGCGCCAGCCTGAGTGCCTGGCATCAGACCCGTGAAACCCTTGATGAGCTGTTTGATACCCAGCAGATGCTGCTGGCCAAGCGCCTGCTGACGCTTGATTTCTCTTCGCTGGATAACACCACGCTGCCCCGAACCAAAGCGATGCTGCGCCACCATCGTGGGGAGCAGGATGACGATGCCCTGGCCTTTGCTGTTTTTACCCGTGACGGCAGGCAGGTGATGAATGATGGCGATAATGGCCGCTATCTGCCGTTTGAGGCGGACTATCAGGGATTTCATGAGGGTCAGCTCACCAATGATGACGATCGCTGGCGGTTTGTCTGGCTGACCACGCCGGATCAGAAATTCCGGGTAGTCGTCGGTCAGGAGTCGGAATACCGCGACGACATGACGCAGGATCTGATGAAAGCCAGTATGCTGCCCTGGCTGATCGCACTGCCGTTTATGCTGCTGTTGCTCATCGGCCTGGTCTGGTCTGAACTGCGGCCATTGAAAACGCTGGCACAGCAGCTGGCGCAGCGCGCGCCCGATGACGATACGCCGCTGCAGGCAGACCGCGTGCCGAAAGAGGTACAGCCGCTGATGATTGCGCTTAATGGCCTTTTCAGCCGTATCAGCGCCATGATGCAGCGTGAACGGCGCTTTACCTCCGATGCCGCGCATGAGCTGCGCAGTCCGCTGGCCGCGCTGCAGGTGCAAAGCGAAGTGATCCAGCTGACTGCGGATGACGAAGTGATGCGAACCCATGCGCTGCAACAACTGGATGCCGGCATTGTCCGCGCCACGCGGCTGGTGGATCAACTGCTGACGCTCTCGCGGGTTGAAGCTGATGATGCACGCAGCGCCTTCGAACCGGTGGCGCTGAAACGCACGGTGCAGGAGACACTCGCCGCACAATTGCCGCTGGCGGATAAAACCGGTGTCACGTTGCGGCTGCACGCTGAGGCCGATCCACAAATTCAGGGCCATCCGCTGTTGCTGTCGCTGCTGGTGCGGAATCTGCTGGATAACGCCATTCGCTATACGCCTGCGGGCAGCGAAGTCGATGTGCGACTACAGGCAAACAGCCTGTCGGTGGAGGATAACGGCGAGGGTCTGAGTGCTGCCGACCTGCAACGGCTCGGTGAGCGTTTCTGGCGACCGCCGGGTCAGGAGAAGAGTGGGAGCGGGCTGGGATTATCGATAGTGCGTAATATTGCCCAACTGCACGGGATGCAGATTACGTTCAGCCAGCGACCCGGTGGCGGCTTGTGCGTCACGCTACGCTGGGCAGCGCCCGCCCCGTAAGGCGGGCGCTGCCGATCAAATCTCGACCTGAGTGCCCAACTCAATAACCCGGTTTGGCGGGATCTCAAACTGGTCTGGCGCACGGAGCGCATTGCGCTGCAGCGCCAGGAAGAGTTTGCCGCGCAGGCGCAGATACCACGGCCGCTTGCCGATGATCAGCGACTCATGCGACATAAAGAACGAGGTCTCCATCATGCGACAGTTGAGTCCTTCCAGCCCGCAACGATGGAAGATCTCCTCAACGTTTGGCGTTTCACGCCAGCCGTAGCTTGCCACCACCCGCCAGAAGGTCGGCGACAGCTGCTCAATAGTGACACGACGCACGTTGTGCACGTAAGGCGCATCTTCAGTGCGCAACGTCAACAGCACGACCCGCTCATGCAACACTTTGTTATGCTTAAGGTTGTGCAGCATGGCAAACGGAATCACATTCAGGGCACGCGACATATAGACCGCTGTGCCCGGTACGCGAACCGGCGGCGATTTCTCCAGCGACGCGATCATTGCCTCCAGGGAGTTACCATGTTCGTGCATGCGGCGCAGCAGACGGAAACGTTCGCTTTTCCACGTCGTCATAATGATAAACATCACCAGGCCGAGACAGAGCGGCAGCCAGCCACCAGAGAAAATTTTCACCAAATTGGCGGTAAACAACGGCACGTCAATGCAAAGCATCAGCACCAGGATGACGGCGACCGCCAGCTTATTCCAGTGCCAGTTTTTAACCGCCACGGTGCAGGAGAGCATCGCCGTCAGCACCATAGTGCCGGTCACCGCAATACCGTAAGCCGCAGCCAGATTGCTTGAATGCTCAAAGCTGATAATCACAATCAGCACGGCGAAATAGAGCACCCAGTTGATCACCGGAATATAGATCTGGCCCGATTCGCGCTCAGAAGTGTGGATGATACGCATCCCCGGCAGATAGCCCAGTCGCACCGCCTGACGCGTCAGCGAGAAGACGCCAGAGATGACCGCCTGTGAAGCGATAACTGTGGCCAGCGTTGCCAGAATCAGCATCGGGATCAGCGCCCAGTCCGGGGCCAGCAGGAAGAAGGGGTTTTTAATTGCTTTAGGATCGCTGAGTAACAGCGCGCCCTGGCCAAAGTAGTTCAGCACCAGCGACGGCAGCACCACTGAGAACCAGGCCAGTCGAATCGGCACTTTACCAAAGTGACCCATATCGGCATAGAGCGCCTCAACCCCGGTAATCGCCAGCACGACTGCACCGAGGGCGAAGAACGAAACAGACTTATAGTGCAGGAAGAATTCAACCGCATAGGCAGGATTCAGCGCATGCAGCACGTCCGGGTTTCGCATGATGCCCATAACCCCCAGGATCGCCAGCACCAGAAACCAGACCAGCATTACCGGCGCGAAGAGTTTACCCACCATACCGGTGCCATGCTTCTGAATGGCAAACAGCAGCGTCAGTACGGCAATCGACATCGGCACAATAAAGGGATCCAGCGACGGCGCAGCAATCTCAAGGCCCTCAATGGCGGACATCACCGAAATGGCTGGCGTGATCACCACCTCTCCATAGAAGAAGCTGCCGCCAATCAGGCCCATGATCACCAGCACCGCCGTGGCGCGTGCACCGGTATGGCGGCCAGCCAGCGACATCAGGGTCAGTATTCCGCCTTCCCCGGCGTTGTCGGCGCGCATCACATAACTGATGTACTTCAGTGAGACCACCAGCACCAGCAGCCAGAAAATCAGCGACAGAAAGCCAAATACCGCTTCCCGCTCAACGCCGAAACCAAACTGTCCGGAGAGACATTCACGCAAGGTATACAGCGGACTGGTGCCGATATCCCCGTAAACAACACCAATAGCGGCCAGCGTTAATCCGCGAAGTGACTGCTTATTATCCGAGCTCATAGAGTTATCTTTTGTTGGAGTCTAAGAGGTGCAAAAACCCCTCGCTCAGGCCATCAAAAAGCGCACAGTATGCACGGTTTAACGAAAATTCCTATACCCGCTTCGCCTCGCGGTCAGGGTAACGGGGTCATTTCAAGACGATAAATTGTCATCCAGCACCACTTTTAAAACAGGCAAACCTTCTGAAACAAAAAAGCTGACAGCTATCAACGCTTTCACGCATGATGATCTATAGAGTAAGGCGCTTGCTTAAGCGCGGCGGCCCGACGATCGTAAGGACATTGATGTGATTATGGCTCAACCCCATCTTTTGGCAGAAAGAATTTCTCGCCTTAGCAATACGTTAGAAAAAGGATTATATGAACGGCACCATGCCATTCGCCTTTGCCTGCTGGCGGCGCTGAGCGGTGAAAGCGTGTTCCTGCTGGGACCGCCGGGCATCGCCAAGAGCCTGATTGCCCGCCGCCTTAAATATGCCTTTCAGCACGCCCGCGCCTTTGAATATCTGATGACCCGTTTCTCCACGCCGGAAGAGGTGTTTGGCCCGCTCTCCATTCAGGCACTGAAAGATGAAGGACGCTACCAGCGCCTCACTAAAGGGTATCTGCCCGACGCCGAGATTGTTTTTCTGGATGAGATCTGGAAAGCCGGTCCGGCGATTCTGAATACCCTGCTGACCGCTATCAATGAACGCCGTTTCCGCAATGGTGACAGCGAAGAGACCATCCCGATGCGGCTGCTGGTTACCGCTTCCAACGAACTGCCGGAAGCGGATAGCGGCCTTGAAGCGCTTTATGATCGAATGCTGATCCGCCTGTGGCTGGATAACGTGCATGAGAAGCAGAATTTTCGCAGCATGCTGACCCACCAGCAGGATGAACATACCAATCCCGTCGCGGAATCCCTGCGCATCAGTGATGAAGAGTATGCGCAGTGGCAGCTCGGCATCAGCCAGGTCAGCCTGCCCGATGCCGTCTTTGAGCTGATTTATCAGCTGCGTCAGCAACTGGAGAGCCAGCCTGCCGCACCTTATATTTCCGATCGTCGCTGGAAAAAAGCCATTCATCTGCTGCAGGCCAGCGCTTTCTACAGCGGTCGCAATACCATTGCCCCGATAGATCTGATCCTGCTGAAAGATTGCCTCTGGCACGACGTCGCGTCCATGCAGCTGCTGGAGCGAGAAATCGATCAGCTGATGACGCAGCATGCCTGGCAGCAGCAGCCGATGCTGCTGAAGCTGCAGCAGATCAAAGCGCGTCGCCTGGCTCTGCAGCAACAGCAGAGCATCGCGCAGGCGATCACCCTGGAAAAACACAGCGGCATGTTCAGCCGCAAACCCCATTACGATCTGCCGGAAAGCTTTACCGATGAGCAACTGACGCTGATGCTGCAAAAGCCGCTGATGCTGCACGACATGCAGGTGACCCACCTGGTGATTGCGCGTGATGCCCTGAATCAGTGGCTACAGAAAGGCGGCGAGGTTCGCGGCAAGCTTAATGGGATTGGCTTTGCGCAAAGCCTGGATTTACAGGTGGATGCGCAGCACTGCCTGGCTATCCGTGATGTCAGCCTGCAATCGTCGCGTCTGACCCTGCCTGGCGTCAGCAACAGCGAGCCGTTGCCCGGTGAGATCACCGATGCGCTGGATGCACTGGAGAGTGAACTGCGGTCACAGCGTCATCTGTTCAGCCAGCACCAGCGTTGCCTGTTTATCAGTGATGACTGGCTGGCGCGCATTGAAATCAGCCTGCAGGATGTGGCGGAACAGCTGAAACAGGCGCGTAAATGATCCCACTGGAGACGCTCAGCACACTGCTCTCCGTGGGTGAAACCGAACTGATTGAAGAGCTGATTATTGCCCTGCTGGCGTCTCCACAGCTGGCGCTGTTTTTTGAAAAGTTTCCCGGGCTGAAAAAAGCGCTGTTGCGCGAGGTGCCACGCTGGCGAGCGGAGATCAACGCTGAGCTCAAAACCACACCGGTTCCGGCCACGCTGGCCGAAGAGTTTCAGCTGTTCCAGCGGGTGCAACTTCTCAGCGATCGTGAATTCAGCCACCAGCTGAATGCCACGCTTCAGGCGCTTGAAAGCCTGCCTTCCCCTTTTCTGGATGAAGCCAACCGGCTGCTGCTGCACACCGATACCAGCCATCTCAGCAGCGCGCAGCACCAGCTTTTTCTACAACGCTGGCGGCTCAGCCTGACCTTACAGACGCTGACGCTGAATCAGGATTTGCTGGAGCAGCAGCGCGAACGCCTGCTGGCGGAACTGCAGCAGCGCATGGCGCTGAGCGGTCAGTTGGCACCCATCCTCGGTGACGATGATGAAGCCGCCGCGGGCCGGCTGTGGGACATGAGCAAAGCGTCACTGCAGCCTGGTGACTATCAGCTGATGCTGCAATATGGCGACTTTCTGGCGCAGCAACCGGAGCTACTGAAGCTGGCCCAGCAACTGGGTCGCAGTCGCGAAGCAAAATCGGTGCCGTCAAAGGATGCCCCTATGGAAGCTTTTCATCATCTGGTGCAGGAGCCTGCCTCCGTGCCGGAGGAGGTCAGCGGCATTCATCAGAGCGATGACGTGCTGCGTCTGCTGCCACCGGAGTTAGCTGCGCTGAGTATCAGTGAACTGGAGCTGGAGTTTTACCGGCGGCTGGTAGAGAAACGGCTGCTGACCTACAAGCTGCAGGGCGATGCCTGGCATGAAAAGGTCACTATGCGTCCGGCCAGCCACCAGCAGCATGAAGAGCAGCCGCGCGGGCCGTTTATCGTCTGCGTCGATACCTCCGGTTCGATGGGGGGCTTCAACGAGCGCTGCGCCAAAGCATTCTGTCTGGCACTGCTGAAAGTTGCACTGGCCGATCGCCGTCGCTGCTACATCATGCTGTTTGCGCATGAGGTGATTGGCTATGAGCTGACCGGTGACGACGGACTGGAACAGGCGATTCGCTTTCTGAGCCAGCGTTTCCGTGGCGGCACCGATCTGGCCGCCTGCCTCTCTTCCGTTGTGACCCGAATGGAAGGCGCACTGTGGGAGGAAGCCGATGCGGTGATCGTTTCCGATTTTATTGCCCAGCGTCTGCCGGAAGAGGTGATCGGGACCATCAAAACGCGTCAGCGAAATAATCAGCAACGTTTTCACGCCGTGGCGATGTCGGCCCACGGGAAACCAGGCATTCTGCGCATCTTCGACCATATCTGGCGTTTCGATACCGGCATGAAAAGCCGTCTGCTGCGTCACTGGCGGCGTTAAGTCATCGGGCAGAAATGCACATTTGCTATAGTGAATTACCGTTTCACTTACTCAGCAATCTGGAGCTCCCTGTGACGCTTGCTCAACCTCATCGCGATCTGCCTGCGCCGACGCGAACGCTACTGCTCTCCGGCCATAACATTGAACAAAAACGTGCCGAATTGCTGGCCTATTTTCAGCAGACCTGGGAACAGTATGAAAGTCTGTTTACCTGTCTGGCCGATCCCCAGGCCTGGTTTACCAAAGCCATTCCGCTGCGCCATCCTTTAATCTTCTATTTTGGCCACACCGCTACCTTCTACATCAATAAGCTGATGGCCGGACGCCTTATCGACGCGCGTCTGGACGATCGTATCGAAGCGATGATGGCGATTGGTGTGGATGAGATGAGCTGGGACGATCTCAACGACAGCCACTATGACTGGCCCACTATTGAAGAAGTCCGCGAATACCGCGGGCGCGTTAAAGCGCTGGTCAGCGATCTGATCCAGACCCTGCCGCTGACTCTGCCGATCACCTGGGAGAGTCCGGCCTGGGTGATCCTGATGGGCATTGAGCATGAGCGTATTCATCTGGAAACGTCCAGCGTGCTCATCCGCCAGTTACCGGTTGAATGGGTCAGACCGCAGGCCGCATGGCCGGTCTGTCCGATGGCGCGCCACCAGCGCGAAGCTGTTCCGGCCAATGCCCTGCTGCCGATGCCAGGCGGCACCGTCACGCTGGGTAAAACCGACGATACCTACGGCTGGGATAATGAATATGGCCGTCAGCAGATCGCGCTGCAGCCGTTCAAGGCGAGCAAAATGCTGGTCAGCAACGCAGAATTTCTGGCGTTCGTTGAGGCGGGCGGTTATCAGGATGCCCGCTGGTGGGATGATGAAGGCTGGGGCTGGTGTCAGTTTGCCAAAGCGGAGATGCCCACCTTCTGGGTCGGCACGCCAGCGATGCCCGATCAGCTTAAACTGCGTCTGATGTGTGAAGAAGTGGCGATGCCCTGGGACTGGCCTGCCGAGGTCAATCAGCTTGAAGCGGCGGCCTTCTGCCGCTGGAAAGCGGAACAGACCGGCATGAGCGTTCAGCTCCCGTGTGAAGCGGAGTGGGCTCAGCTGCGCGAGCAGGTTGCGGGCGATCAGCCGGACTGGGAGCGGGCACCGGGCAACATTAACCTGGCGTACTGGGCGTCCTCTTCACCGGTCGATCTCTTCGCCCAGGGCGACTTCTTCGATATCGTCGGTAACGTCTGGCAGTGGACGACCACGCCGACCAACGGCTTTGAAGGTTTTAAAGTCCACCCGCTTTACGATGATTTCTCTACCCCGACCTTTGATGGCAAACATTCGCTGATCAAAGGCGGTAGCTGGATATCGACCGGCAACGAAGCGCTGAAATCGGCACGCTATGCGTTCCGCCGCCACTTCTTCCAGCATGCCGGTTTCCGCTACGTGGTTTCCAGCCATCAGGAAACCATGGCGCTGAACCCGTATGAATCTGACGCCATGGTGTCGCAATACCTCGACTTCCAGTATGGCCCGCGCTATTTCGGCGTGGATAACTATGCCGAAAGCCTGGTAAACCTCGCGCTGAACTACACCACGGCACGCGGCGAGGCACTGGATATTGGCTGTGCCACCGGACGCGCCAGTTTTGAACTGGCTCGCCACTTTGAACGTGTCACCGGCATGGACTACTCGGCGCGCTTCATTGATGTAGCGCTTCAGCTGGCCAGCGGCGAAGACTTCCGTTATCTCCTGCCACAGGAAGGCGATCTGGTGGAGTATCGCCAGGTTCGCCTGAAAGATTTCGCGCTGGAGAGCGAACTGGCGCAGCGGATTCAGTTTGTTCAGGGCGACGCCTGTAACCTGAAGCCACAGCCTGGCCGATACGATCTGGTGCTCGCCTCCAACCTGATTGATCGCCTGCGTCAGCCCGCGCGCTTCCTGCGGGATGTCACGCCGATGCTGCGTCAGGGCGGCATCCTACTGCTCTCATCGCCTTATACCTGGCTTGAAGATTTCACGCCGAAGGAGAACTGGCTGGGCGGCGTGCGTGAGAATGGTGAGGCACTGACGACGCTGCAGGCACTGCAACGTCTGCTGGCAGCCGACTTCGAGCTGGTCGATGATCCACAGGATAAACCCTTTGTGATCCGCGAAACGGCCCGCAAGTTCCAGCACACACTGGCGCAGGTTACCGTCTGGCGTAAACGCTAAGTGAACCGGCAGCGGCGTCCGTCGCTGCCGGTAGTTGCCTGAACCGTTATTTTGCTGCACATTCACCCTTGTTTACTTAAAGCAGACCAATAACGAGGATGGCCATGGCCGAACATCTGCAGCTCGATAACCTGGATCGCGGCATTCTGAATGCCCTGCTCGACAATGCGCGCACTGCTTACGCCGAGCTGGCAAAACAGTTTAACGTCAGCCCCGGCACCATTCATGTCCGCGTGGAGAAGATGAAGCAGGCGGGCATTATCCTGGGCACCCGGGTTGATATCGATCCGCGCCAGCTGGGGTTTGATGTCTGCTGTTTTATCGGCATTATCCTTAAAAGCGCGCGTGACTATCCGGCTGCGCTGAGCAAACTGGATGCGCTGGATGAAGTGGTTGAAGCCTGGTACACCACCGGCCACTACAGCATCTTTATTAAGGTGATGTGCCGATCCATTGATGCCCTGCAACAGGTGCTGATCAACAAGATCCAGACCATCGATGAAATTCAGTCGACGGAAACGCTGATCTCGTTGCAAAACCCCATCATGCGCACTATCAAGCCCTGATCCTTCTCCGCCTTGTGCATAATCTTATCCCTGACGAATGTGGCGGCTGGCAACGGCTGCGTTCGCTTCTCTTAATCTATTAACCCTGTTGTCCACAGGTGGATCACCGCTTGATCACAGCGTACAATGCTCGCCTTAATGTCCGGGAGAGCAAGATGGCCGATATCACCTTAATCAGTGGCAGTACTCTGGGTAGCGCAGAGTATGTGGCTGAACATCTGGAAGAAAAATTACAGGAAGCGGGTTTCTCAACGCAGATGCTGCATGGCCCGGAGCTGGATGAAGTGCCACATGAGGGTATCTGGCTGGTGGTCTGTTCAACTCATGGTGCAGGCGATATTCCCGATAACCTGCTGCCGCTGTTCGAAGCCATCCGTGACAGCCAGCCCGATCTCTCTCAGGTTCGTTTTGGGGCAATAGGCCTCGGCAATCATGAATATGATCTCTTTTGTGGTGCGATCCGCCAGATTGAAGCACAGCTGATTGCTCTGGGAGCCCAGCAGATCGGCGATCGTCTGGAGATTGACGTGCTGGAGCATGAGATCCCTGAAGATCCGGCGGAAGCCTGGCTGGAAAGCTGGAAAAAGGCGATCTGAAGGGGGCTGGGGATCGCGAAATAGTGATGATCCCCAGTGGAAGATGCTGATTTTATCCTTTTCCGCTCGTTTATTTTGTGGATAACTACCCTCTTTTACTGCGTATAACCGGTAGTTATCCAAAGAATAACCGTAGAACGATTTTTGAGCTGTGGATAACGTGCCATTTTGATCCCAGCTTATACGGATCAGGATCACCGATCACTCACAGCTAGTGATCCTCGTCATCCTGTTGTTTCTGTTCTGCTTCTGGCACATATCCACAGGCAGGCGGGATCCTAATAAGAGATCTAACAGAAAGATCATATACAGATCTAAGATCCTTTCTTTTAAAACCGGACGATCCCGCGACTTTCACCCCAGACGGAATTTGAGTAGAATCCACGCCCCAGGACGACGATCCTGCAAGTTCATCAACTGAGGTACCACTTCATGTTTTATCAGGATCCTTTTGACGTCATCGTAATTGGTGGTGGTCATGCGGGCACCGAAGCCGCAATGGCGGCAGCCCGAATGGGTCAGCAAACCCTGTTACTCACCCATAACATTGATACGCTTGGACAAATGTCCTGTAACCCGGCGATTGGTGGGATTGGCAAAGGACATTTGGTGAAGGAAGTGGATGCCCTGGGTGGTCTGATGGCCAGTGCGATTGACCAGGCGGGTATCCAGTTCAGGATACTAAACGCCAGCAAAGGTCCGGCAGTACGGGCCACCCGTGCTCAGGCAGATCGCGTGCTTTATCGGCAGGCGGTGCGTACGGCACTGGAGAATCAGCCTAATCTGATGATCTTCCAGCAGGCGGTCGACGATCTTATCGTGGAAAACGATCGTGTGGTGGGTGCCGTCACCCAGATGGGACTGAAGTTCCGCGCGAAAACCGTCGTGCTTACCGTCGGCACTTTCCTTGACGGCAAAATTCATATCGGTCTGGATAATTACAGTGGCGGTCGCGCTGGCGATCCCCCGTCCATTCCGCTGGCAAAACGACTGCGTGCGCTGCCGCTGCGGGTAAACCGCCTCAAGACCGGTACGCCACCGCGTATCGATGCGCGCACCATCGATTTTTCAGTGCTTAGCCCGCAGCACGGTGATCACCCGATGCCGGTTTTCTCGTTTATGGGTAATGCGTCCCAGCATCCGCAGCAGGTACCGTGCTGGATCACGCATACCAACGAGAAAACCCATGAGGTGATCCGTAATAACCTGGATCGCAGCCCGATGTATGCCGGGATCATCGAGGGGATCGGTCCACGCTACTGCCCGTCGATCGAAGACAAAGTGATGCGCTTTGCCGATCGTAACTCGCATCAGATCTTCCTGGAGCCGGAAGGGCTGACCAGTAATGAGATCTACCCGAACGGTATCTCGACCAGTCTGCCATTTGACGTACAGATTCAGATCGTCCGTTCCATGCAGGGCATGGAGAATGCGAAGATCGTGCGTCCGGGCTATGCCATCGAGTATGATTTCTTCGATCCACGCGATCTCAAACCGACGCTGGAGAGCAAATTTATTCACGGCCTGTTCTTTGCCGGCCAGATCAACGGCACAACCGGCTACGAAGAAGCGGCTGCGCAGGGGATGCTGGCAGGGCTGAACGCCGCCCGTCAGTCTGCCGATAAAGAGGGCTGGGCACCGCGTCGTGACCAGGCTTATCTGGGCGTGCTGGTGGATGATCTCTGCACACTCGGTACCAAAGAGCCGTACCGGATGTTTACCTCCCGTGCTGAATACCGCCTGATGCTGCGCGAAGACAATGCCGACCTGCGTCTGACCGAAACCGGTCGTGAACTGGGTCTGGTGGATGATGCGCGCTGGGCGCGTTTCAATCAGAAGCTGGAAGCGATTGAACAGGAGCGTCAGCGCCTGCGCGATATCTGGGTTCATCCGAAGTCAGAGCATGTGACGGAAGTGAACACGGTACTCAGCGCACCGCTGACGAAAGAAGCGAGCGGCGAAGATTTGCTGCGCCGTCCTGAGCTGACCTATCTGAAGCTGATGACGCTGGATGCCTTTGGTCCGGCACTGGCTGATGAGCAGGCCGCTGAGCAGGTTGAGATTCAGGTTAAATATGAAGGTTATATCGCGCGTCAGCAGGAAGAGATCGATCGCCAGCTGCGTAACGAGAACACTCTGTTACCGGTGGAGCTTGATTATCGCCAGGTGAACGGCCTCTCAAATGAGGTGATCGCCAAGCTGAACGATCACAAACCGAGTTCGATTGGTCAGGCGACGCGTATCTCCGGCATCACCCCGGCGGCCATCTCAATTCTGCTTATCTATCTGAAAAAACAGGGTCTGCTGCGTAAAAGCGCCTGATCTGAAATGGGGCGAGGTGACTTGCCCCCGCTGAATGGACTTATGCTGTGATTAACTCACTCACGTCGCTGCTAAAGGCAGCCGGTATTTCCCTCTCCGATCAACAAAAACAGCAGCTGGTTGCCTATGTCGGCCTGCTGGATAAGTGGAACAAAGCCTACAATCTGACATCCGTGCGCGATCCGCAGCAGATGCTGGTTCGCCATATCCTCGACAGCATCGTGGTGGCGCCGCATCTGAAAGGCTCGCGTTTCATTGATGTGGGAACCGGGCCAGGACTGCCTGGCATTCCGCTGGCTATCGTGATGCCCGACGCGCACTTTACGCTGCTCGACAGCCTGGGCAAGCGGGTACGTTTCCTGCGTCAGGTTCAGCATGAGTTAGGGCTCACTAACATTGCTCCGGTCCAGAGCCGGGTTGAGGCGTTTCCGGCTGAGCCGCCGTTTGATGGTGTCGTCAGCCGTGCATTTGCCTCGCTGACCGACATGGTGAACTGGTGTCACCATCTGCCTGGCGGGGAAGGGCGCTTTTATGCGCTCAAAGGTGTCCGCCCGGACGATGAAATAGCTGAGTTACCGGCCGGCTATGTCTCCGATGCAGTGATAAAGCTGCAGGTGCCTCAGCTGGAAGGTGACCGTCATCTGGTCATTATTCGTCATCAGTAGCCCTCTGGTTTGCAGGGATTTAACGTTTCTCTGCCAGGGTTTTAATCAGGGTGTAGATGAAAAAAGTGCAGATGATGCGTTATCAATAAAAGATTTTGATTAAGCCCAGGCTGAGCGAAGGTTAAAAACGGAGACGGAAATTATCCGAAAAGCTCTGTTACATTTAACGTTTAATTCACATTCGGTTATCAGAAATATCACTTGTATAGGCGGGTCGTGGAATAAAAGTAGTCACGCCGGAAAATATATCGTGGTAATAACTTTGCGTACGTAATATCAATTTCACGATTCTCATGCACAGTTCGATGTCAATAGCGTGTTTTCTGTGAAAATAGTCCTGCCTGCCCATTTTTGTAATTTTAATTTTATGATTTTAAAGGTTTAATTTGTTTTGCAGATTGTTCTTAAATAGGCCACAGATAAAACTCAATGTCGTGTGAGTGCTTATTATGTGATCTAAAGCACGCTTTAAAAGCAAGATGCGAGTGAATTTTCAGTCAGATTCGGGTGAATCTCTGCAGGGTAATCTTTGGAAAAATAGCCCTTCGGAAAGAAATTTAAATAATTGTTCACCTTTTCGCTACTTACCGATTGAAATCGCAGGTGCGGCCCGTATAATTTGCACGGCTTTTGCTGCTTGACTCAACTGCGCAAAGGCAGTCTTATACGACACGCGACATCCCCCTAACGGGGCAGGAGAGTATCAGCGTCATGTCAGTGTCTCTTTACAGTGTAAAATTCGCCCGAACGGTGCTGATGATTCAGCTGGTGACGATAGTCATCATCGGCGGACTCTTTGCTGTTAAAGATGTCACCTGGGGTGTCTCTGCTCTTGCTGGCGGAGCGGCAGCCTGGCTGCCAAACGTATTGTTTTTGTTTTTAGCCTGGCGCCTGCAGGGGCAACCCCCCGCTTCGGGACGAGTCGCGTGGAGCTTCGCTTTAGGTGAAATTGCTAAAGTGTTTGCGACCATCATTTTGCTCATTGTGGCGTTGGGTCTGTTCGGGGCGGTCTTCTGGCCGGTCGGAATAACCTGGTTATCGGTGCTGGTGGTTCAAATGCTGGCACCGGCGGTAATTAACAACAAAGGGTAAGAGGCATCATGGCTGCAGGAGAAATCTCTACTCCGCAAGAGTACATTGGTCACCACCTGACTCATCTTCAGTTGGACCTGCGTACCTTCGAGTTAGTGAATCCGCACGACGTTCCCGCGACGTTCTGGGTATTAAATATCGATTCCATGTTTTTCTCTATGGTGCTGGGAATCATCTTCCTGGTGTTGTTCCGTAGCGTGGCGAAGTCTGCTACCAGCGGTGTACCAGGGAAAATGCAGGCGGCTATCGAACTGGTTGTCGGTTTCGTTGATAGTAACGTGCGCGACATGTATCACGGTAAGAGCAAACTTATCGCCCCGCTGGCTCTGACAATTTTTGTCTGGGTCTTCCTGATGAACTTCATGGATCTGCTGCCAATCGACCTGCTGCCATATATTGGTGAGCACGTATTGGGGTTACCGGCGCTGCGCGTCGTACCATCTGCAGACGTGAACATCACGCTATCTATGGCGTTGGGCGTATTTATTTTGATTCTGTTCTACAGCATCAAAATGAAAGGCATTGGCGGCTTCACGAAAGAGCTGACGCTGCAGCCTTTTAACCACCCGATCTTCATCCCGATCAACCTGATTCTGGAAGGTGTAAGCCTTCTGTCTAAGCCTGTGTCACTGGGTTTACGACTGTTCGGTAACATGTATGCGGGTGAACTGATCTTTATCCTTATTGCCGGTCTGTTGCCGTGGTGGTCGCAGTGGGTGCTGAATGTGCCGTGGGCCATTTTCCACATCCTGATCATTTCGCTACAGGCTTTCATTTTCATGGTCCTCACGATTGTCTATCTGTCGATGGCATCTGAAGAGCATTGATTTTTTTCTCAACACTACTTTCCCTATTGATTCCGGGTTGCAGCGTACTCCGCTGAAGCCTGGAAGATGAAGGGAGCATTTAACTGAAACAAACTGGAGACTGTCATGGAAAACCTGAATATGGATCTGCTGTACATGGCTGCCGCTGTGATGATGGGCCTGGCGGCAATCGGTGCTGCGATCGGTATCGGCATCCTCGGAGGAAAATTCCTGGAAGGCGCTGCTCGACAGCCTGACCTGATTCCTCTGCTGCGTACGCAGTTCTTTGTTGTAATGGGTCTGGTGGATGCAATCCCGATGATCGCTGTTGGTCTGGGTCTGTACGTGATGTTTGCTGTCGCCTAAAGCCCTGTGTTCACTCAGCGCACAATGTGCAGGGGTGAACGGATTCTGCCGCTTATCACAACGATAACGGCAGAAAAGTTAAATACTCAATCTAGAGGCATTGTGCTGTGAACATTAATGCAACAATCCTCGGCCAGGCTATCGCGTTCATCCTGTTTGTCGCGTTCTGCATGAAGTACGTATGGCCGCCGCTCATGGCTGCTATCGAAAAGCGCCAGAAAGAAATTGCTGAAGGCCTTGCTTCTGCTGAACGTGCAAAGAAAGATTTGGATCTCGCGCAGGCTAATGCGACCGACCAGCTGAAAAAAGCCAAAGAAGACGCTCAGGTCATTATCGAGCAAGCGAACAAGCGTCGCGCGCAGATTCTGGACGAAGCGAAAACCGAAGCTGAAAACGAACGTAATCGCATCGTGACACAAGCGCAGGCTGAAATTGACGCCGAACGCAAACGTGCGCGTGAAGAACTGCGTAAGCAGGTTGCGTTGCTGGCTATGGCTGGCGCCGAGAAGATCATCGAACGCTCCGTGGATGAAGCTGCTAACAGCGACATCGTTGATAAACTGGTCGCTGAACTGTAAGGAGGGAGGGGCTGATGTCTGATCTGATTACTGTAGCTCGCCCCTACGCCAAAGCAGCTTTTGACTTTGCTGTTGAGCATCAAAGTATAGAACGCTGGCAACAGATGCTGGCGTTTGCCGCAGAAGTGGCTCGCAATGAACAGATGGCTGATCTTCTCTCCGGTGCATTAGCACCTGAAGCGCTGGCAGCGTCGTTTAACGCAGTCTGTGGTGATCAACTGGATGAACCCGCGCAGAACCTGATTAAGGTGATGGCGGAAAACGGACGTTTGACAGCGCTTCCGGCTGTACTGGCCCAATACATCGAACTGCGTGACGCTCATGAAGCCACCGCTGAAGTTGATGTTATCTCCGCCAGTACGCTGAGTGACGACCAGCTGAATAAAATCAGCGCCGCGATGGAAAAACGTCTGTCACGCAAAGTTAAGCTGAATTGCAAAATTGATAAGTCTGTGATGGCAGGCGTGATCATCCGTTCGGGTGATCTGGTTATTGATGGCAGCGTACGCGGCCGTCTTGACCGTCTGGCTGACGTCTTGCAGTCTTAAGGGGACTGGAGCATATGCAACTGAATTCCACCGAAATCAGCGAACTGATCAAGCAGCGCATTGCTCAGTTCAATGTCGTGAGTGAAGCTCACAACGAAGGTACGATTGTTTCTGTAAGTGACGGTATCATCCGCGTACACGGCCTGGCCGATGTCATGCAGGGTGAGATGATTGCCCTGCCGGGTAACCGTTACGCTATCGCCCTGAACCTCGAGCGTGACTCGGTTGGTGCAGTGGTGATGGGTCCTTACGCTGACCTCGCCGAAGGCATGAAGGTTAAGTGTACTGGCCGCATTCTTGAAGTACCGGTAGGCCGCGGCCTGCTGGGCCGCGTTGTGAACACCCTGGGTGCGCCAATCGACGGTAAAGGCGCAATCGACAACGACGGTTTCTCACCAGTCGAAGTGATTGCACCTGGCGTTATCGATCGTCAGTCAGTCGACCAGCCGGTTCAGACCGGTTATAAGTCGGTCGATGCGATGATTCCAATCGGCCGTGGCCAGCGTGAGCTGATCATCGGTGACCGTCAGACCGGTAAAACCGCGATGGCGATCGATGCGATCATCAACCAGCGCGATTCAGGCATCAAGTGTGTCTACGTTGCGATTGGTCAGAAAGCCTCAACCATCTCTAACGTGGTTCGTAAGCTGGAAGAGCATGGCGCACTGCAGAACACCATCGTTGTTGTGGCGTCTGCTTCTGAATCAGCTGCACTGCAGTATCTCTCTCCGTACGCAGGTTGTGCGATGGGCGAATACTTCCGTGACCGTGGTGAAGATGCGCTGATCGTATACGATGACCTCTCCAAACAGGCTATCGCTTACCGTCAAATCTCTCTGCTGCTGCGCCGTCCACCAGGCCGTGAAGCGTTCCCTGGCGACGTGTTCTATCTCCACTCCCGTCTGCTGGAACGTGCATCACGCGTAAGCGCTGATTATGTAGAACGTTTCACTAATGGCGCAGTGACAGGTAAAACCGGTTCACTGACCGCGCTGCCGATCATCGAAACTCAGGCGGGCGACGTTTCTGCGTTCGTTCCGACCAACGTAATCTCGATTACTGATGGTCAGATCTTCCTGGAATCGAACCTGTTTAACTCCGGTATTCGTCCGGCCGTTAACCCAGGTATTTCGGTATCCCGCGTAGGTGGTGCTGCACAGACCAAGATCATCAAGAAACTGTCCGGTGGTATCCGTACCGCGCTGGCACAGTATCGTGAACTGGCGGCGTTCTCGCAGTTCGCCTCTGATCTGGATGATGCTACCCGCAAACAGCTGAGCCACGGTCAGAAAGTGACCGAGCTGCTGAAGCAGAAACAGTATGCGCCGATGTCTGTCGCGCAGCAGGGTCTGGTTCTGTTCGCTGCAGAGCGTGGCTACCTGAACGACGTTGAACTGGCAAAAATTGGCAGCTTCGAAGCTGCACTGCTGGCCTTCGCCGATCGCGACCACGCTGAGCTGATGGCTGAAATCAACCAGTCGGGTAACTTTAACAACGATATCGAAGCGAAGCTGAAAGGCCTGATCGATACGTTTAAAGCAACCCAGTCCTGGTAATGTCTGGCGGCTTGTCTGAAAAGGCAGGCCGCAAGGCTTTGAGGAGAAGCTAATGGCCGGCGCAAAAGAGATACGAAGCAAGATTGGAAGCGTGAAAAACACGCAGAAGATCACCAAAGCGATGGAAATGGTCGCCGCCTCCAAGATGCGTAAAACGCAGGAACGCATGGCGGCCAGCCGTCCGTATGCAGACACCATGCGCAAAGTGATTGGTCACCTTGCGTTGGGTAATCTGGAATACAAGCACCCTTACCTGGAACAGCGCGACGTCAAGCGCGTCGGCTACCTGGTCGTTTCTACAGACCGCGGGCTTTGTGGTGGTTTGAACATTAACCTGTTCAAAAAATTACTGGCGGATATGAAGTCCTGGTCCGATAAAGGCGTGCAGAGCGATCTGTCGATTATCGGTTCAAAAGGGGCGTCATTCTTCAGTGCTGTGGGTGGCAACATTGTGGCGCAAGTCAGCGGCATGGGCGATAAACCTGCCCTGTCTGATCTGATTGGCCCGGTAAAAGTGATGTTGCAGGCTTATGATGAAGGCCGCATCGACAAACTGATGATCGTCAGTAACAAATTCAATAACACCATGTCTCAGACTCCGACCATCACCCAACTGCTGCCGTTAGCGCCAGCGGAAGGTGAAGAAGAGATGAAGGCGAAGACCTGGGATTACCTGTACGAACCCGATCCGAAAGCGCTGCTGGATACCCTGCTGCGCCGTTATGTCGAATCGCAGGTTTATCAGGGTGTGGTGGAAAATCTGGCCAGTGAGCAGGCTGCACGTATGGTGGCGATGAAAGCCGCAACCGACAACGGCGGAAATCTGATCAAAGAGCTGCAGTTGGTATACAACAAAGCTCGTCAGGCCAGCATCACCCAGGAACTTACCGAGATCGTCTCGGGGGCCTCCGCGGTTTAACCAGGTTTGGAATTAGGTAGAGGATTCAAGATGGCAACTGGAAAGATTGTCCAGATTATCGGCGCCGTTGTTGACGTCGAATTCCCTCAGGACGCGGTACCGCAAGTGTACAGCGCCCTCGAGGTAATGAATGGTGATGCGCGTCTGGTGCTGGAAGTACAGCAGCAGCTCGGCGGCGGCGTAGTGCGTACCATCGCAATGGGTACGTCTGACGGCCTGAAGCGTGGTCTGAACGTCAACGACCTGCAGAAACCGATTCAGGTTCCGGTCGGTAAAGCGACCCTGGGCCGTATCATGAACGTTCTCGGCGAGCCTATCGACATGAAAGGCGAGCTGAAAGAAGAAGATGGCAGCGCAGTAGAGATCGCCTCTATTCACCGCGCAGCGCCTTCTTATGAAGATCAGTCTAACTCGCAGGAACTGCTGGAAACCGGTATCAAGGTTATCGACCTGATGTGTCCGTTTGCCAAAGGCGGTAAAGTGGGTCTGTTCGGTGGTGCGGGTGTCGGTAAAACCGTCAACATGATGGAACTGATCCGTAACATCGCAGCTGAACACTCAGGTTACTCTGTGTTTGCTGGTGTGGGTGAGCGTACTCGTGAGGGTAACGACTTCTATCACGAAATGACTGACTCAAACGTTATCGATAAAGTTGCTCTGGTCTATGGCCAGATGAACGAGCCGCCGGGTAACCGTCTGCGCGTCGCACTGACCGGTCTGACCATGGCGGAAAAATTCCGTGATGAAGGCCGCGACGTTCTGCTGTTCATCGATAACATCTACCGTTACACCCTGGCCGGTACAGAAGTTTCTGCACTGCTGGGTCGTATGCCATCTGCGGTAGGTTACCAGCCAACGCTGGCAGAAGAGATGGGTGTGTTGCAGGAGCGTATTACCTCCACCAAGACCGGTTCAATCACTTCCGTACAGGCCGTTTACGTCCCTGCGGATGACCTGACTGACCCGTCACCAGCAACCACCTTTGCGCACTTAGACTCAACGGTAACGCTGAGCCGTCAGATCGCCTCTCTGGGTATCTACCCGGCCGTTGACCCGCTGGACTCTACCAGCCGTCAGCTGGATCCGCTGGTTGTCGGTCAGGAGCACTATGATGTTGCACGTGGCGTTCAGTCACTGCTGCAGCGTTATCAGGAACTGAAAGACATCATCGCCATCCTCGGTATGGATGAGCTGTCTGAAGAAGACAAACTGCTGGTGGCACGTGCGCGTAAGATTCAGCGCTTCCTGTCTCAGCCGTTCTTCGTTGCGGAAGTATTCACCGGTTCACCGGGTAAATACGTTACGCTGAAAGACACTATCCGTGGCTTTAAAGGCATCATGGAAGGTGAGTTTGACCACCTGCCAGAGCAGGCCTTCTACATGGTTGGTGCCATCGAAGAAGCCGTGGAAAAAGCGAAGAAACTGTAATAACGGTTTCCCGGGAGGAAGATTATGGCTATGACTTATCACCTGGATGTGGTCAGCGCAGAGGAGCAGTTGTTCTCTGGTCTGGTACAGAAAATTCAGGTGTCAGGTAGCGAAGGTGAACTGGGGATTTTCCCTGGCCATGCGCCGCTGCTGACTGCCATTAAGCCTGGAATGATCCGTATCGTGAAACAGCACGGCGAAGAGGAGTATATCTACCTCTCTGGCGGCGTGCTGGAAGTGCAACCGGGCAGCAGCACCGTTCTGGCCGATACCGCGATTCGCGGTACCGATCTGGACGAAGCGCGTGCTCTGGAAGCAAAACGCAAAGCAGAAGAGCACATGAACAGCAGCCACGGCGACGTGGACTACGCTCAGGCCTCTGCCGAGCTGGCGAAAGCCATTGCTAAACTGCGCGTGATCGAACTGACCAAAAAAGCGATGTAATCCAGCTTTATGCGTCACGAAATGCCAGCCCTCGGGCTGGCATTTTTTTTGCCTGTGGCGGCCAATCTGTCCGTCCGCCTAATTTCGGCCTGAGAAAAATGTAGTAATCTCAACCCCAAACCGTTTTACTTTCACCCGTAAAAATTCACTCAGGATAGTTATGTCTAACAGTGCGATGAGTGTGGTGATTCTTGCTGCTGGCAAGGGCACCCGTATGTATTCCGATCTGCCTAAAGTTCTGCATACGCTGGCAGGCAAACCGATGGTTCAGCACGTCATTGATGCCGCCAAAGGGCTGGGCGCACAGCAGGTACATCTGGTTTATGGTCACGGTGGCGACCGCCTGAAAGCGACCCTTACCGACAGCACGCTTAACTGGGTGCTGCAGGCTGAGCAGCTCGGCACCGGCCATGCGATGCAGCAGGCCGCGCCTGCCTTCGCCGATGATGAAGATATCATGATGCTCTATGGCGACGTGCCGCTAATCACTCAGGCGACATTACAGCGTCTGCGTGAAGCAAAACCGCAGGGCGGCATTGGCTTACTCACCGTGGTACTGGATGACCCGACCGGCTATGGCCGCATTGTGCGCGAGAACGACACCATCACCGGCATTATCGAACAGAAAGATGCCACCCCGGCGCAGCTCACCATTAAAGAGATCAACACTGGTATTCTGATCGCCAACGGCGGCGATTTAAAACGCTGGCTGTCACAGCTCACCAACAACAATGCACAGGGTGAGTATTACATCACCGATATTATCGCGCTGGCGCATCAGGAAGGTCGGGTAATCAACGCAGTCCATCCGGCACGCATCAGCGAAACCGATGGCGTAAATAACCGTCTGCAGCTGGCGACATTAGAACGCACTTACCAGGCTGAACAGGCGGAAAAACTGCTGCTGGCCGGCGTGATGCTGCGCGATCCGGCACGGTTTGATTTACGCGGGACGCTGACGCATGGACGGGATGTCGAAATCGACACCAACGTCATTATTGAAGGCCAGGTCACGCTAGGCTCGCGCGTTAAAATCGGCGCGGGCTGCATTATCAGAAACAGCGTGATTGGCGATGACTGTGAAATCAGCCCCTATACGGTGATCGAGGATGCTCATCTCTCCACCGCCTGCACCGTCGGGCCATTTGCCCGTCTGCGTCCTGGCAGCGAGCTGGCGCACGCCGCTCACGTGGGAAACTTCGTCGAAATGAAGAAAGCGCGTCTCGGCAAGGGATCGAAAGCGGGTCACCTCTCTTATCTGGGTGATGCGGAGATTGGCGACAACGTGAACATTGGTGCAGGCACGATTACCTGCAACTATGATGGCGCGAATAAATTCAAAACCGTGATTGGCGATGACGTATTTGTCGGCTCAGATACGCAGCTGGTGGCCCCGGTCAGCGTCGCGGCAGGCGCTACCATTGCGGCAGGCACCACCCTCATGAAAGATGTGACCGAAGCCGGTCTGGTCTATAACCGTAAAGAACAGAATCACAAAGCGGACTGGCAGCGTCCGGTGAAGAAAAAATAAATTTTTAACGGCCCGCTTTATGCGGGCCGATGCAGTGCAGTGCCAAAACTATAATCCCCACTCTCTACAAGGCTCGGGGAACCGGCAAAGCCGGATATCAGGTCGCATGACAACAGAAGTGGCGAAAAGCCATGTAGTCAGGAAAACATCATTATGTGTGGAATTGTTGGTGCAGTAGCACAACGCGATATCGCAGAGATTCTGCTGGAAGGTCTGCGTCGTCTTGAATATCGCGGATATGATTCGGCCGGTCTGGCCGTGGTCGATCGTCAGGGGCACGTCACGCGCCTGCGGCGGTTAGGGAAAGTGCAGAAACTGGCGGAAGCTGCTGAACAGCAGCCGCTGATTGGTGGCACCGGTATCGCGCACACGCGCTGGGCAACCCATGGCGAGCCGTCGGAAGCGAATGCGCATCCGCACGTCTCAGAGCACATCATCATCGTGCACAACGGCATCATTGAAAACCATGAGCCGCTGCGCGCTGAGCTGATTGGACGCGGCTACGTCTTTGTCTCTGAAACCGACACCGAAGTGGTGGCGCATCTGGTTCACTGGGAGCAGAAGCAGGGCGGTTCGCTGCGCGAAGTCGTATTGCGCGTAATCCCACAGCTGCGCGGTGCCTATGGCATGGTCATCATGGACAGCCGCGATCCGTCACTGCTGGTGGCCGCCCGTTCCGGCAGCCCGCTGGTGATTGGCCGTGGCATGGGTGAAAACTTTATCGCCTCAGATCAGCTGGCTCTGCTGCCGGTGACCCGCCGGTTCATCTATCTGGAAGAGGGTGATATCGCCGAGATCAGCCGTCGTGATGTCACGGTAATCGACCGTGAAGGCAACACCGTGACGCGTGCTGAAATCGAGTCGAACCTGCAATATGATGCCGGTGACAAAGGCATTTACCGTCATTACATGCAGAAAGAGATCTACGAACAGCCGATGGCGCTGAAAAGCACTCTGAGCGGTCGGTTCAGCCAGGGACAGGTTGACCTCAGCGAGCTGGGCGCGGGCGCTGAAGCGATGCTGAGTCAGGTGGAGCATATCCAGATTATCGCCTGCGGCACCTCTTATAATTCCGGCATGGTGTCACGCTACTGGTTTGAGTCGCTGGCAAATATCCCCTGTGACGTGGAGATCGCCTCTGAGTTCCGCTATCGCAAGTCAGCGGTGCGCAAAAACAGCCTGCTGATCACCCTGTCGCAGTCGGGTGAAACGGCGGATACCCTGGCAGCACTGCGTCTCTCGAAAGAGCTGGGCTACCTGGGGTCGCTGGCCGTCTGTAACGTGGCGGGTTCGTCACTGGTGCGGGAATCTGACCTGGCACTGATGACCAAAGCGGGCACCGAAATCGGCGTCGCCTCTACCAAAGCGTTTACCACCCAGTTAGCGGTGCTGCTGATGCTGGTGGCGAAACTGGGACGTCTGAAAGGCATGTCTGTTGAGACTGAGCATGAGATCGTTCATGCCCTGCAGGCGTTGCCGAACCGGATTGAGCAGATGCTGGCGCAGGATAAGCTGATTGAGAATCTGGCAGAAGGCTTCTCTGACAAGCATCACGCGCTGTTCCTGGGCCGTGGCGATCAATACCCGATTGCCATGGAAGGGGCGCTGAAGCTCAAGGAGATCTCCTACATTCATGCGGAGGCTTACGCCGCAGGCGAGCTGAAACATGGCCCGCTGGCGCTGATTGATGCGGACATGCCGGTGATCGTAGTGGCACCTAACAACGAACTGCTGGAGAAGCTCAAATCCAACATCGAAGAGGTGCGTGCACGCGGCGGTCTGCTCTATGTGTTCGCCGATCAGGATGCAGGCTTTAGCGACAGTGACGGGATGAAGATTATCCCGTTGCCGCATGTCGAAGAGGTGATTGCGCCGATCTTCTACACCGTGCCGTTGCAGTTACTCTCCTATCATGTCGCCCTGATCAAAGGCACCGACGTCGATCAGCCACGCAACCTGGCAAAATCGGTTACCGTGGAATAACCTGGTGGGCCCCGTCGCGGGCCCACTTCATTCTGGCCCTCTGTCATATAACTGTCACATTTCGTACATTTCACTGTCATCAAACTGTCCTATTTTCCCTCCTGCAGCAATCACAGACTCTTACTAAAACGGCCCCTAGCCTGACTTTTCTCCCCTGGAGGGAATATGACACTGATGCGTAGCACCGTAGCCCGAATCCTCGCCACCACCTTCGCTGTAAGCGCGGTATCTGCTTTTGCGGCCACCGATCTCACTGGTGCAGGCGGGACGTTCCCGGCGCCGGTTTATGCCAAGTGGGCAGCAGAATATCAGCAAGCCACCGGTAGCAAAATTAACTACCAGGGCATCGGTTCATCTGGCGGCGTAAAACAGATCATCGCCAAAACCGTTGATTTCGGTGCGTCCGATGCGCCAATGAAAGATGAAGATCTGCAGAAAAATGGCCTTTTCCAGTTCCCTACCGTGATCGGTGGTGTGGTACTGGCGGTTAACCTGCCAGGCATCAAGTCAGGCCAGCTGACGCTGGATGGTAAAACCGTCGGTGATATCTACCTCGGCACCATCAAAAAGTGGAACGACCCGGCGATCGCCAGACTCAACCCGGGCGTAAAACTGCCAGAGACCAACATCAACGTGGTGCGTCGTGCTGATGGTTCAGGCACCTCATTCGTCTTCACCAGTTACCTGGCGAAAGTGAACCCGGACTGGAACAGCAAAATTGGTAAAGGTAATACCGTTAACTGGCCGGTGGGTCTGGGCGGTAAAGGCAACGACGGCGTCGCCGCGTTTGTTCAGCGTCTGCCGGGTTCTATCGGCTACGTGGAATATGCCTACGCCAAACAGAACAACCTGACCTACACCAAACTGATCGATGCCGATGGTAAAGCGGTTGCACCAAGCGAGACCAGCTTCAGTAATGCCGCGAAAGGCGCTGACTGGAGCAAGTCTTTTGCGCAGGATCTGACCTTCCAGAAGGGCGCGGATGCCTGGCCAATCTCCTCAACCACCTTCATTCTGATCTATAAAGATCAGGCGAATGCGGCTAAGGGCGCTGAAGTGCTGAAGTTCTTCGACTGGGCTTACAAAAGCGGCAGCAAAACCGCCACAGCGCTGGATTATGCTGCGCTGCCAGAGAGCGTGACCGAGCAGATTCGCGCCGCCTGGAAAGCCAATATCAAAGACAGTTCTGGTAAAGCGCTTTATCAGTAATTGACCGACCCTGGCCGGACAGCGGTCCGGTCAGACCCAGCGGGCGGCTCATGCCGCCCTGATAACTTCTGAAGACTGAGACTTCTATGGCTGCAACGAAGCCGGCATTCAAAGCCCCAGGCAAACAAGGTGACAGAATTTTTGGCGCGCTGGTCAGGCTGGCTGCGCTGATTGTGCTGTTACTGATGGGCGGCATTATTGTCTCCCTGATCATCTCCTCGTGGCCCAGCATCCAGAAGTTTGGTTTCGCCTTTTTGTGGACCAAAACCTGGGATGCGCCCAACGAACAATTTGGCGCACTGGTTCCGATTTACGGCACCCTTGTGACCTCCATCATCGCCCTGATTATCGCCGTGCCAGTGAGTTTTGGTATTGCGCTGTTCCTGACTGAACTCGCGCCAGGCTGGCTGCGTCGCCCGCTGGGCACCGCCATTGAGCTACTGGCAGCTATCCCGAGTATCGTTTACGGCATGTGGGGCCTGTTTGTCTTCGCGCCACTGTTTGCCGAATATTTCCAGACGCCGGTTAACGACGTGATGTCGGGTATTCCGATTGTTGGCGAACTCTTCTCCGGCCCCGCTTTCGGTATCGGTATCCTCGCGGCGGGAGTGATTCTGGCGATCATGATCATCCCGTACATTGCCTCGGTGATGCGCGACGTCTTTGAGCAGACCCCGGTGATGATGAAAGAGTCAGCCTACGGCATCGGCTGCACCACCTGGGAAGTGATCTGGCGCATCGTCCTGCCATTTACCAAAAATGGTGTGATTGGTGGCGTGATGCTGGGGCTGGGTCGTGCGCTGGGTGAGACCATGGCAGTGACCTTTATTATCGGCAACACCTATCAGCTCGACAGCCCATCGCTGTTTATGCCGGGTAACAGCATCACCTCGGCGCTGGCCAACGAGTTTGCGGAAGCGGAGTCGGGCGTGCATGTCGCCGCGCTGATGGAGCTGGGCCTGATCCTGTTTGTGATTACCTTTATCGTGCTGGCGATTTCAAAGCTGATGATTATGCGACTGCAGAAAAGTGAAGGAACGCGCTCATGACCACAATTGAAATTCAGGCGCGCGCCGAACTGGACGCATCACGTCGTAAAATGCAGTCCTGGCGCAGCACGAAAAATAAAATTGCGCTGACGCTGTCGCTACTGACCATGGCGTTTGGTCTGTTCTGGCTGGTGTGGATACTGTTCACCACCGTCACGCGCGGTGTGGATGGACTCTCCTGGTCCCTGTTCACCGAATCAACGCCACCGCCAAATACCGCAGGCGGCGGTCTGGCGAACGCCCTGGCCGGCAGTGGATTGCTGATTTTCTGGTCGACCTTTTTCGGCACACCGCTGGGCATCATGGCTGGGATCTATCTGGCGGAATATGGGCGCAAGTCTGCCCTGTCAGAAGTGATCCGCTTTATTAACGACATTCTGCTTTCAGCCCCCTCCATTGTGGTCGGCCTGTTCGTCTACACCCTGGTGGTGTCGCAGATGCAACACTTCTCCGGCTGGGCCGGGGTGATTGCGCTGGCACTGCTGCAGGTGCCGATTGTGATTCGTACCACCGAAAATATGCTGCGGCTGGTGCCAGATAGCATGCGTGAAGCGGCTTATGCGCTTGGCACACCGAAGTGGAAGATGATCTCGGCCATCACCCTGAAAGCCTCGGTCTCCGGCATCATCACCGGCGTGCTGCTGGCGATTGCCCGCATCGCAGGGGAAACGGCGCCGCTGCTGTTTACGGCGCTGTCGAACCAGTTCTGGAGCACCGACATGATGCAGCCGCTGGCAAACCTGCCGGTCACCATCTTTAAGTTTGCCATGAGCCCGTTCGCCGAATGGCAGAGCCTGGCCTGGGCAGGTGTGCTGATCATTACCCTCTGCGTGCTGCTGCTCAACATTGTGGCGCGGGTGATTTTCGCCAAAGGTAAACACGGTTAACTTCCGGCGCGGCCCTGAGCGGCGCCGTATAAGAGAGATGAATGATGAGTAACGCGACAGCAACAGCCGATAAAATTCAGGTTCGTAATCTGAACTTCTATTACGGTAAGTTTCATGCGCTAAAGAACATTAACCTGGATATCGCTAAGAATCAGGTCACCGCGTTTATCGGCCCGTCGGGCTGTGGTAAGTCGACCCTGCTGCGTACCTTCAATAAGATGTACTCGCTCTATCCAGAGCAGCGGGCCGAAGGGGACATTCTGCTGGATGGTGAAAACATTCTGGCGACACAGCAGGATATCGCGCTGCTGCGCGCGCGCGTCGGCATGGTATTCCAGAAGCCTACGCCGTTCCCGATGTCAATTTATGACAATATCGCCTTTGGCGTACGCCTGTTTGAAAAGCTATCGCGTGCCGATATGGATGAGCGCGTACAGTGGGCGCTGACCAAAGCAGCGCTGTGGAATGAAACCAAAGACAAGCTGCATCAGAGCGGTTACAGTCTCTCCGGCGGCCAGCAGCAGCGTCTGTGCATTGCGCGTGGCATCGCGATTCGGCCGGAAGTCTTACTGCTGGATGAGCCCTGCTCCGCACTGGATCCCATTTCCACCGGCCGCATTGAGGAGCTGATCACCGAGCTGAAGCAGGACTATACCGTGGTGATCGTGACGCACAATATGCAGCAGGCGGCACGCTGCTCTGACCATACTGCTTTCATGTATCTGGGCGAACTGATTGAGTTCAGCGACACCGACACGCTGTTCACCAAGCCCGCGCAGAAGCAAACCGAAGACTACATTACTGGCCGCTACGGCTGATCTGACAGGAGATCGACATGGATAATCTGAATCTGAATAAGCACATCTCCGGTCAGTTCAATGCCGAACTGGAGCATATCCGAACCCAGGTAATGATCATGGGCGGCATGGTCGAGCAGCAACTGACCGATGCGATTACCGCCATGCATAATCTGGATGGTGAACTGGCGCAGCGGGTGATCGACGGCGACCAGAAGGTCAATATGATGGAAGTGGAGATTGATGAAGCCTGCGTGCGCATCATCGCCAAACGTCAGCCAACCGCGATCGATTTGCGGCTGGTGATGGCGATTATCAAAACCATTTCCGAGCTGGAGCGCATTGGCGACGTGGCAGAGAAGATCAGCCGCACGGCGCTGGAGAAATTTGGTCAGCAGCATCTTCCGCTGCTGGTGAGCCTTGAGTCGCTGGGTCGTCACACCGTGCAGATGCTGCATGATGTGCTGGACGCTTTCGCGCGGATGGATCTCAATGAGGCGATCACCATCTACCGCGAAGACAAAAAGGTGGATAAAGAGTACGAAGGTATTGTGCGCCAGTTGATGACCTACATGATGGAAGATCCGCGCACCATTCCCAGCGTGCTGACAGCATTGTTCTGCGCCCGCGCGATTGAGCGTATTGGCGATCGCTGCCAGAACATCTGCGAAATTATCTTCTATTTCGTCAAAGGTCAGGATTTCCGTCACGTTGGTGGAGACCGGCTCGATGAATTATTGTCAGGTGACGATGGCAGCAACCGCCCTTCCTGAATAATCTTATCCCTGTGCCTGAGTGGCGCAGGGATACGCCTTTTCAATTGGTCACATCCTGAACTCTCCTTATAATTGCGGCACTTTTCTTTATGAGGTGCGCAACGATGTCCCCTTCTCCCCAATCTAAGCCGGGCGTCACGCCGGGCAAAGCGATGCTGGCTGCGGTCAGCGGTTATGCCATGGATGGATTTGACCTGCTGATACTCGGCTTTATGCTGCCGGCGATCAGTGTTTCGCTGGCGCTCGATCCCTCACAGGCGGGATCGCTGGTGACCTGGACGCTGATTGGCGCGGTTATCGGTGGCATCGTATTTGGTCATCTCAGCGACCGCTATGGGCGCATCCGCATGCTCACCGTCACGATTCTGGTCTTCTCGGTCTTTACCGGGCTGTGCGCGGTGGCGCAGGGCTACTGGGACCTGCTCGCCTGGCGAACGCTGGCGGGTGTGGGCCTGGGTGGCGAATTCGGTATTGGCATGGCGCTGATTGCCGAAGCCTGGCCTGCTGAGAAGCGTAACCGCGCATCAGCGTGGGTCGGTATCGGCTGGCAGCTCGGCGTGCTGATGGCAGCCTTTATCACGCCGCCGCTGCTGAATATCATCGGCTGGCGCGGCATGTTCCTGGTCGGATTATTACCGGCGCTGGTCTCGTTTGCTATTCGTCGCGGCATGGGCGAACCAGTGGCGTTTCAACGGCAGGTTAAACATGTGCCGTCGCTCTCGTTTCCGGCGCGCCTGAAGCTGCTGGTGCGCGACCGCGCGACCGCCAAAGCCAGTCTCGGTATTTTTATCCTTTGTTCCGTGCAGAACTTTGGTTACTACGGGCTGATGATCTGGATGCCGAGCTACCTCTCCTCCAGCTTTGGCTTCAGTCTGACGAAATCCGGCCTCTGGACTGCGGTAACGGTGGTCGGGATGACCTTTGGCATCTGGCTGTTTGGCGTGCTGGCCGACCGCTTTGCGCGCTGGAAAATCTTCCTGCTCTATCAGTTTGGTGCCGTCGTGATGGTGGTGGTGTATGCGCAGTTGCGCGACCCGAACATCATGTTATTTACCGGTGCGATCATGGGAATGTTTGTTAACGGCATGATTGGCGGCTACGGCGCGCTGATTTCCGATACCTTCCCGCCGCAGGTGCGTGCCACCGCGCAAAATGTCCTGTTCAACCTTGGGCGTGGCGTGGGTGGCTTCGGCCCGGTAGTTATTGGTCTGCTGGCGAGCCAGTTCTCGTTTACGGCGGCGATTACCCTGCTGGCGCTGATTTATCTGCTGGATATTGCGGCGACGCTGTTCCTGCTGCCGAAGAAACAGGGTCAGGAAGATACGCTGGGCGCGATTGGCTGATGCTGCCTGGAAGGTATGGCTGAGTTAGTGTCATCCCGGCCACGCCGGGTCAGTAATACCGATCATCTTTTCTGCATTAATCAACCCCCTGGCTTTTAACACCAGGGATTGATTAACAGGCGCTTTAAATTCAGAACGCCCTCGTTGTTACTTCATCAATGGCTGAAGCTGCTGATACAGAGTCGCAAAGGTCGCCCGACGCGACTGGTAATGCGCCAGCCTGACCGGATCCGGCTGGTGTCGCTGCACCAGAACCGGGGTCGGCACGGTGAACTCTGCATCCAGCGCCTGCTGTGCCAGCCTGGCGGCCCCCAGCGCCGGACCCACTTCACCGCCGTGGCAGTAATCCAGCGTCTGGCCACTGATGTCTGCCAGCATCTGACGCCACAGTGCACTGCGTGCGCCACCGCCGATCAGCATAATGCTCTCTGGCTGCACGCCACAGTCGTGCAGCGCGTCCATGCCCTCCGCCAGCGCAAACCCTACGCCTTCCAGCACCGCTCGTGCCAGCTCGGGACGACCATGCTGGTGGGTAAAGCCAAAGAAAGCGCCCCGGGCACTGGGATTGTTATGCGGCGTGCGTTCTCCGGAAAGATAGGGCAGAAACCACAGCGCGGGCACGTCATCGCGCGCGCGCTCCGCTTCAGCCAGCAGCTCAGGAACATCTTTACATCCGGTCAGCGTGGCTGCCCAGTCGAGACAGGAAGCCGCACTGAGCATCACCGACATCAGATGCCAGCGCTGCGGTAACGCATGACAGAAGCTGTGAACCGCACGTTCCGGATTGCTGAGATAGCCATCGCTCACCACGAAATAGACGCCCGAGGTGCCCAGCGACAGCATACCCTGGCCCGGTTCGGTCATGCCGACCCCAACAGCGCCCGCGGCATTGTCACCTCCGCCAGCGGCCAGCGGCACCGCGTTCATCTTCCAGCGCGTCGCCAGATCGGCATGTAATGTGCCGGTCAGGGCATTGCCTTCATAGAGTTGCGGCATCTGATCGCGGCTGAGATCGCAGGCTTGCAGCATCACATCGCTCCAGTCACGCTGCGCTACATCCAGCCACATCGTCCCTGCGGCATCGGACATATCGGTGGCGAAGTCGCCACTCAATCGCCAGCGCAGATAATCCTTGGGCAGCAGCACATGAGCAACCCGACTGAAGATGGCCGGTTCATGCTGCTGCACCCACAGCAGCTTGGGAGCCGTGAAGCCGGGCATCATCAGGTTGCCGGTAATCAAACGCGAATCCGGCACCGTCTGCTCCAGCTCGCGGCACTGCGCCTCGCTGCGCCCGTCATTCCAGAGCATGGCCGGACGTAAAATCTGGTCAGCGCTGTCGAGCAGCGTTGCACCATGCATCTGTCCACTCAGCCCGATAGCCTGAACCCTATGCAGGTCCTGCTGCGCGCTCAGGGCCTGCATGGCTGAATCCAGCGCCTGCCACCAGCTTTCAGGATCCTGCTCGCTCCATAAGGGCTGCGGACGCGAAACCTGCAGCGGCGATGTTTCTGTCGCCACCACGTTGCCCTGTGCATCCATCAGCACCACTTTGACGCCAGAGGTGCCTAAATCGATCCCGATAAACATGCGCTGCTCCTGAAGGGTTAGAAATCAAACAGGTAGTGATTCACCAGATTTTCCAGCTGCTCCTGACGTCCGCTCTGATGCTTCGGATTAAGCTGCTGCTGCTGAGCATGCGCCGCCAGTGCCTCGAGTGAAAACTCACCTTTCAAAATTTGCTGGCCGAACTCACCATTCCAGCCGCTGTAGCGCTGCGCCACACGCTTATCGAGTTCACCGTCACTGATCATGCGAGCCGCCACCTTCAGCGCCAGCGCCATGGTGTCCATCGCGCCAATATGACCGTAGAAGAGATCATATTTATCGGTGCTCTGACGACGCACTTTGGCATCAAAGTTTAAGCCGCCAGTGGTAAAGCCGCCCGCCTTAAGAATTTCGTACATCACCAGCGCGTTTTCTTCCACGCTGACCGGGAACTGATCGGTATCCCAGCCGCACTGCGGATCGCCGCGGTTGGCGTCCACGGAACCAAAAATGCCCAGCGCAATGGCGGTCGCGATTTCATGATGAAACGAGTGGCCAGCCAGCGTGGCATGGTTCGCCTCGACGTTAACCTTAATCTCTTTCTCCAGCCCGAACTGTTTCAGGAAGCCATAAACCGTGGCGACATCATAGTCATACTGATGTTTGGTCGGCTCCTGCGGTTTGGGTTCGATCAGCAGTGTTCCCTGGAAGCCAGTTTTGTGTTTGTGCTCAACCACCATCTGCATAAAGCGGCCAATCTGCTCGCGCTCCTGGCGCAGATCGGTATTCAACAGTGTTTCATAGCCTTCGCGTCCGCCCCACAACACATAGTTTTCGCCGCCCAGGGTTTTGGTCGCCTGCATTGCGCTACAGACCTGCGTCGCTGCCCAGGCAAAAACTTCAGGATCGGGATTGGTGGCTGCACCCGCACCGTAGCGTGGATGGGTGAAGCAGTTTGCTGTGCCCCAAAGCAGTTTCACGCCGGTTTCCTGCTGTTTCTCCAGCAGTTTATCGGTCATGGCGGCTAAGTTTTCTTTATAGCTGCGCAGCGAATCGCCTTCCGGTGAGACATCAACGTCATGGAAGCAGTACCACGGCACATTCAGCTTGTGGAAAAACTCAAAGGCGACATCCGCTTTCATTTTTGCCTGCTGCAGCGCATCCCCGTTTTTCTGCCACGGACGATCAAAGGCACCGACACCAAACATATCCGCGCCATTCCAGCAGAAGGTGTGCCAGTAACAGGCAGCAAAGCGCAGATGCCCGGCCATGGTCTTGCCGAGGATGACCTCATCGGGATTGTAGTGGCGGAAAGCGAGAGGATGCGTCGACTGGGTGCCTTCATAACGAACCCGATCGATCTGATCGAAATAAGCGTGCATGGTTTGCTCCTTAGCATCAGTACCCGGATGGTCTGCGTTGAAGCAATATTCAATATGGGCTGTAATCTCAGCTCAATTACGATATTTCATTACGGGTGTCAGATAATTGTTATTTGTGCGCTGGCTCGCAAAATATTGTTATTCACCTGCCTTTTTATCATTGTCACTCTTTTGTCCGAAAAAGATGAAACCTCGATCGCGCTCATAAAAAATGAAATAAACCAAAAAACGTAATAGCCGGATAAAAATCAGTAATTGCTGTGACCGGAAAATAAGGGCAACAATTCATCCGCCTGGTTTATCGGCCTGCGATAACAATAGCCTCCACCTACAGGATGATCACAATGAAGATGAAATATGCACTGTTTGCCGCCTGCGCGGCGCTGGCGCTCTTCAGCCAGACCAGCGTGGCAAAAGAAGTGAAGATCGGCATGGCAATTGACGATTTGCGCCTCGAGCGCTGGCAGAAAGACCGCGATATTTTCGTTAAACAGGCGGAGACGCTGGGCGCTAAGGTGTTTGTTCAGTCGGCGAACGGCAACGAGGAAACACAGATGTCGCAGATTGAAAATATGATCAATCGCGGTGTCGATGTGCTGGTGATTATTCCCTACAACGGTCAGGTGTTGAGTAATGTTGTCGCTGAAGCGAAACGTGAAGGCATTAAAGTGCTGGCCTATGACCGAATGATAAATAACGCCGATATCGATTTTTATATTTCGTTCGATAATGAAAAAGTGGGCGAGTTGCAGGCCGAAAGCATTGTGAAACAGGTGCCTAAGGGCAACTATTTTCTAATGGGCGGATCGCCGGTGGATAATAACGCCCGCCTGTTCCGCGCCGGACAGATGAAAGTGTTAAAACCTTATATCGATAACGGCAGCATTAAAATTGTCGGCGATCAATGGGTCGATGCCTGGCTGCCGGAAAACGCCCTGAAAATTATGGAAAATGCCCTGACTGCCAACGGCAACCATATTGATGCGGTGGTGGCCTCTAACGATGCCACTGCAGGCGGTGCGATTCAGGCCCTGAGTGCGCAGGGGCTGGCCGGAAAAGTGGCCATCTCCGGACAGGATGCCGATCTGGCCGCGATTAAGCGTATCAAAGCGGGCACCCAGACCATGACGGTGTACAAACCGATCACCGAGCTGGCCACTGAAGCGGCGAAAATTGCGGTCGAGCTGGGCGAGGGCAAAATGCCCGCCAGCAACAGCAAGCTGAATAATGGCCTGAAAGATGTACCGTCGCGACTGCTGAAGCCGATTCCGGTCAACAAAGACAATATCGAAAGCACCGTGGTGAAAGACGGTTTCCACAAACAGAGCGAACTCTGACCGCGCATAGCGTGAGGGAGAACAGTCGATGCTGCTGGAAATGAAAAACATCACCAAGCGTTTCGGTGCTGTGAAAGCGCTGAATGATGTCAGCCTGCAACTTGAGGCAGGTGAAGTGATGTCGCTGTGCGGTGAGAATGGATCGGGCAAATCGACGCTGATGAAAATCCTGTGCGGACTCTATCCGCACGGTGATTTTGAAGGGAAGATTCACTTCTCTGGCGACGAGATTCAGGCGCAGACCATTCGCGACACCGAACGTAAAGGCATTGTGATTATTCATCAGGAGCTGGCGCTGGTGCGGCAACTCACCGTGATGGAGAACATCTTCCTTGGTGCTGAACTGAGCCGTTTCGGCATGGTGGATGATGAAACCATGACCCTGCGCTGTCAGCAGCTGCTGGCGCGGGTCGGGCTGAACGTCTCTCCCGCGACCCGGGTCGGTGAGTTAGGCCTGGGCCAGCAGCAGCTGGTAGAGATCGCCCGCGCCCTCAACAAACAGGTCCGGCTATTGATTCTGGATGAGCCGACCTCATCGCTGACGGAGCAGGAGACGGATGTGCTGCTGGGTATCATCCGTAATCTGCGTGAACACGGCATCGCCTGCATCTACATCTCCCACAAGCTGAATGAGGTAAAGGCGATCTCTGACACCATCTGCGTGATCCGTGACGGCCAGCATATCGCGACCCGTCCGGCGGCGGGTCTGAGCGAAGATGACATCATCACCATGATGGTCGGACGCGAGCTGACCGCGCTCTATCCTCACGCGCCGCATCAGGTTGGCGATGTGATACTGAAAGTCGATAACCTCACCGCCTGGCATCCGGTTAACCGCCACATCCGCCGCGTTAACAATGTCTCGTTCACGCTCAGACGCGGTGAGATTCTGGGTATCGCCGGGCTGGTGGGCGCAGGCAGGACCGAAACGGTGCAGTGTCTGTTTGGCGTCTGGCCAGGACGCTGGCAGGGTGATATCTGGATCAATGGCCAGCAGGTCAGCATCACCGATTGCCGCGCTGCCATTGCGCACGGTATCGCGATGGTGCCCGAAGATCGCAAAAAGGATGGCATCGTGCCGCTGATGGCGGTGGGCAAAAATATCACCCTGGCGGCGCTGGACCAGTTCAGCCACCGACTCTCAACGCTGGATGAAGCGCAGGAGCAGCAGGCGATCAACGACGCGATCACCCGCCTGCGGGTGAAAACCTCCTCATCAGAACTGCCGATTGGCCGTTTAAGCGGCGGCAACCAGCAGAAAGCAATTCTGGCGAAATGTCTGCTGCTCAATCCAAAAATCCTGATCCTCGATGAACCGACGCGCGGCATTGATGTGGGCGCACGTCAGGAGATCTACCTGCTGATCAATGCGCTGGTTCAGCAGGGTATCGCGGTGATTGTGATTTCCTCTGAGCTGCCGGAAGTGCTGGGCCTGAGCGATCGGGTGCTGGTGATGCATGAAGGGCAGATCAAAGCCGACTTGATTAACGATAACCTGACTCAGGAGCAGGTGATGGAAGCTGCCCTGCGGAGTGAACATTATGCTTAAAAGTGAACGTACCCAAAGCCGCCTCTCCGGCACGCCGGGCAAACCCTCACCGGGCAGGTTCACACTGCCTAATCTGCAGGTTCTGGTGATGCTGGGCGCGATTGTGCTGATTGCGCTGTTCTTTACCTGGACCACCGACGGCGCGTGGCTCAGCGCGCGTAACGTTTCTAACCTGCTGCGTCAGACCGCCATTACCGGCATCCTGGCGGTGGGCATGGTGTTTGTGATTATCTCGGCGGAGATCGACCTGTCAGTCGGCTCCATGATGGGGCTACTGGGCGGCGCGGCGGCGATATTCGACGTCTGGCTCGGCTGGCCGTTGCCCCTGACCATCGTGGTGACGCTGGTGATGGGGCTATTGCTCGGTACCTGGAATGGCTGGTGGGTGGCCTACCGTAAAGTGCCGTCGTTTATCGTCACGCTGGCGGGAATGCTGGCGTTCCGCGGCATTCTGGTCGGAATTACCGACGGCACTACGGTTGCGCCCATCACGCCGGGCATGTCGCAGATTGGACAGAGTTATCTGCCGGGCGGCGTCGGTTTCGGCTTTGGCGTTGCCGGTCTGGCGCTGTTTATGCTGTGGCAGTGGCGTCTGCGTCTGCGTCGTCAGCAGCTCGGACTGCCGCAGGGCCCAGCCAGCAGCACCGTAGGGCGTCAGGCGATCACCGCCATCTTAGTGCTCGGTGCTATCTGGTTGCTCAACGACTATCGCGGCGTACCGACGCCGGTGTTACTGCTGGCCGTACTGTTGCTGGCGGGCATGTTCATGGCCACCCGCACCGCATTTGGCCGTCGTATCTACGCCATCGGGGGCAACATTGATGCTGCGCGGCTGTCAGGCATTAACGTGGCGCGCACCAAACTGGCGGTGTTTGCCATCAACGGTGTGATGGTGGCGATTGCCGGGCTGATCCTGAGTTCAAGGCTGGGCGCCGGTTCGCCATCGGCGGGTAACATCGCAGAACTCGACGCGATTGCCGCCTGCGTGATCGGCGGCACCAGCCTGGCGGGTGGTGTGGGGTCGGTGGCGGGCGCGGTAATGGGTGCCTTTATCATGGCCTCGCTGGATAACGGCATGAGCATGATGGATGTGCCGACTTTCTGGCAGTACATCGTTAAAGGCGCGATTCTGCTGCTGGCGGTGTGGATGGATACCGCAACGCGGCGTCGGGTGTAATCGCGCGGGCGATCACATTGTGGCGCAAACAATTTTTTTGCCCCTTTCAGCCGTGTTATGCAATGCGCTGAGGATTTAAGGGAACGCGCCACCATGCATGATAAACGCTATCGCATTACACTGCTGTTTAACGCCAATAAAGTGTATGACCGCCAGGTTGTTGAGGGCGTCGGAGAGTATCTGCAGGCGTCGCAGACTGACTGGGATATCTTCATTGAAGAAGATTTCCGCTGTCGCATCGACAATATCCGTGAGTGGCTGGGCGATGGCGTGATCGCCGATTATGACGATCGCTCCATCGAAAGCCTGCTGTCGAATGTCTCTGTGCCGATTGTCGGCGTTGGCGGTTCTTACCATCGGCAGGAGGATTATCCACCCGTGCATTACATCGCCACGGATAACGCCGCACTGGTGGAGAAAGCCTTTCTGCATCTGAAAGAGAAGGGCATTAACCGCTTTGCCTTTTATGGTTTACCGGCCTCCAGTGGCAAGCGCTGGGCACAGGAGCGGGAACAGGCGTTCCGTCAGTTGGTGGGGCGCGAGCGTTATCAGGGCGTAGTCTATCAGGGCATGGAAACCGCGCCGGAAAACTGGCAGCACGCCCAGAACCGTCTCGCCGACTGGCTGCAGACGCTGCCGCCGCAAACCGGCATTATCGCCGTCACGGATTCACGGGCGCGACACCTGCTTCAGGCGTGCGAACATCTGAAAATACCGGTGCCGGAGAAGCTTACGGTGATCGGGATTGATAATGAGGAGCTGACCCGCTATCTGTCACGCGTGGCGCTCTCGTCCGTGGCACAGGGCTCACGACAGATGGGCTATCAGGCGGCCAAACTGCTGCATCGGCTGCTGGATAAGCAGCCCCTGCCACTACAGCGCATTCTGGTGCCGCCCGTAAAAGTCATCGCCCGGCGCTCGACTGACTTCCGTTCTCTGCGCGATCCGGCAGTGATTCAGGCGATGCACTACATCCGTTTCAACGCCTGTAAGGGGATTAAAGTGGAGCAGGTGCTGGATGCGGTCGGGCTGTCACGCTCTAATCTTGAAAAACGCTTCAGGGATGAGACCGGCGACACCCTTCATGCAATGATCCATCGCGAAAAGCTGGAAAAAGCCCGCGAACTGCTGGCTTCCTCGTCGCTCAACATCAACGAGATCTCGCAGATGTGCGGCTATCCTTCGTTGCAATACTTCTACTCAGTCTTCCGCAAAAGCTACGACACCACGCCGAAAGAATATCGGCAGCACTTTGGGGAAAACCTGCTTTAACGACAGACCGGAGTAAAGAACGCCCGGATTTTCATGTAATGGGCAGGATGAAAATTATATTTCATCCTGATGCCTCGCTGTCAGTTCAGAGGCCATCTTCGCAGGCTTAATCTGCCAGCCGGAACGGCCCAGCCTCATTAGATTTAGAGCTTAAAAATCAGCATTTAAGGCAGAGGGCTGGCGGGATATTTTATCAGTCCCAGACGGACCGCTTCAGACGATATTTCTTCTGTCATCAGGTGTTTACCCTTGATGGAAAAACCTCATCGCCCGGGTTATCTTTTACCTCATTGATTAATATGATCTTTATTAAGGATTATCACTCAGCAAGTTTATAATTTTTTCCAACCTGCCTCACACTTTCGAAAGAATTAATCCAAATTTCCCCATTTAGAAAATATATTTCACGGGTGTCTGCTCGCTGAAATTCCTGAACCTCTGACCTGTCACGCCTCCTGTTACTGAACCGATGCGGTTCAGGCAGTAGAGAAAAGGAGCCTGTAAAAATGGAAACCCGGCAAAAACGTTACAACATGAAATATGTCCTGCTCTGTTGCACCGTCGCCGCTTTTGGTGGCCTGCTGATGGGCTATGACTCGTCGATTATCTCTGGCGCTATTGAGCCGCTTAGTGACTATTTCCAGCTGACCCCGGCAGAAACCGGCTGGGCAGTGTCTAATATCCTGCTTGGCAGTCTGGTTGGCTGCTTTATTGCGCCAAAGCTGAGCGATAAATTTGGCCGCAAAAAATCGCTCGCTATCACGGCGCTATTGTTTACTGCCTCGGTGGTGGGGACTGCCATCGCCCATAACTTCTTCACCTTTGTCGCCTTTCGTATTCTTGGCGGATTAGCCATTGGGCTGGCCTCGGTGATCTCGCCAATCTATCTGGCGGAGCTTTCACCGTCGAAGTATCGCGGTCGCACCAGCGCGCTCTATGCGGTGTGCTGCGTCGGTGGGCAATCAGTGGTTCTGCTCACCAACTACTTTATTAATAAATCGATGCTGCCAGAGATGATGGTCGATACAGGCTGGCGCTATATCCTGGCAACCGCGCTGGTGCCCTGTGCGCTGTTTATCTTTTTCATTGCTTTTATACCGGAATCACCGCGCTGGAACGTTCTGAAAGGCAAAGATAAAGAAGCACTGGATACGCTGAGCAAAATCTCTGACCCGGTCCATGCCCGCACCGTTTTCAATGAAATTAAACACTCTTTCTCTGATGAGGCGGCGACTCGCCATAAATCCCGATTCCGCCTGAACAAAACCACGGTGCCGTTGCTCATCATTGGTGTTGGACTGGCCGTCGGCAATCAGATTAGCGGCATCAATGTGATTCAGTATTTCGGGCCAACGTTGTTGAAAAATGTGTCCGGCAGCACGGATTCGGCGCTGCTCCAGACCTTCTGGCTTTCCGTATGTCAGTTTGCGGGTGTGCTGATGGGTATGGCGCTGATTGATAAAGTCGGGCGCCGTAAGCTGTTACTGCTGGGGGCGATTACCTCTGCCGTTTTCCTTGCCTATACCTTTATTGCTTTCTATTACCGTTTGCCCGGCTTGCTGGCGGTGGTGGGACTGTTTGCCTATATGGTTTTCTTTGGCATGACCTGGGGACAGATTGTCTGGACCGTATTGGGCGAGCTGTTTCCGACAGAAATCCGCTCAATCTGTGTCGGCATCTCCATTTGCGCCATGTCGATGGCCAATTTTGTCATCAGCACCACATTCCCGATTCTGAACAGTAATGCTTTTCTGCTTGAGATTTTCCACGGTGGCTTCCCGCTGTTACTGTTTGCGCTTTTTTCACTGGCTATGTACTTCTTCACTTTCCGCTATCTGCCGGAAACGGCTGGGATGCCGCTGGAGAAAATTCACGCGCGTGTGCTGGAGAAGTTTAATGTTGACCCGCGTGAGGTGGGCGAACGGACAGATGCACCGGTCAGTGAGACGCGATCATAAAGAAGAGGGCAGTCTGTGGGGGCACGCTCACCCCACCCGCTGCTCACTCTGTTCCAGCACCGCCAGCGCCAGCCCGTTAGCCGGGTCAATCCGGGTTTCCGGGAAGTGCAGCTGAGTGTGCGCGGCGGTGAAGGCCAGCGCGTTGCCGTGTGCTGTATCGCGCACCGCCTTGCAGAAGCGCTCACTGACGTTCCACGGACAATCAATGATGATGGTGGCGGGATTGAGCAGCAGCATAATCTGACTCAGCGCCGCGCCAAGATAGCCACCCGCCTGCGTCATCACCTCATCCACCACGCGCGGAGCGCTGTCGCGGTTCTGCCAGCTCAGGCCCGGCTGACGCTGCGCCAGCTGCTGATTCACCGTGGGCTTGCTGACCAGCGCTTCCAGACACCCCCGGCGGCCGCAGCTGCAGCGTGGCCCTCCAGGCTGGACAACCAGATGTCCTGCTTCGCCCGCCGTCCAGCTATGTCCGGTAAATACCTGCCCCTGTTGTACCAGAGCGCCGCCAATCCCCTCGGAAATACGCAGATAAAAATGACCGCTCTCCGGCGATAATCCACTTTGCTCGACAGCCAGTAGCGCAGCAGCTTTAACATTATTCATAATGAGGATGGGCAGACGGACGTGCTTGCGCAACGTGGTCAGCAGGTCAACATCCTGCCATTCCAGCGGCAATGAAATATGCATCCAGCCGCGCCGGGGATCGACGATGCCGGGGAAGCCAAGGCCAATACCGAGCAGGTCGGGATAACGTTCTGTGAGTTCCCGGCACAGCATAGCCAGTTCAGCCAGCAGGCGAGTCGGGTGACTGGTATCGGTGCGCAGCGTCGCTTCTGCCAGCACCTGTGAAAAGTAGTCGCAGACGCGCCAGTGGATCACGTTGCGTTCCACCATGACGCCTGCGCTCTTAAGCTTTTCCGGCCGCAGGGTGATCCCGATTTTAGGCCGTCCGGCTGCTGCGGCGCTGACCGGCCCCAGTTCCTCTATCAGACCCTGCTCCAGCAGGTCATCAATGATTAATGAGACCGTGTTTTTGCTGAGGGTCAGCGCCTCCGCAAGATCCTGACGGGACGTCACGCGCAGCTTACGCAGCTGAGCCATCACCCGTTTCTGGTTATTGAGTCGCAATAGTGCGGGGCCTTTGCCGTTCGTTTTCATCACGGATTCACCCAACAGAGGAGTTAGAATTGAGTGTATCAGCCCCGGCGTATTCTTCATGCCACACTTTTGCGGGCTGTTTCACACAACCCGATCGGATGTGGCTGAGATCGTGACGGCGATCAGATCGCCGGATTAACGCCGGGTTTTCTGCTGTACCGGCGGCCTCATTAGCGCAATGACCCGGCGTAGCCTCTGTTTAATACTCGTCGCCGCGCACCCGACTGCGATAGCTTTCCCAGTCGAAACGCACCCACAGGCTGTTGCCCAGGCGCATACGGTCCATGACGCGCTCGCCCAGCAGCGCATTCATGCCTGCATGGTCGAGGTTGGATAACATGCCGGTCGGGCGTTTCGATGAAGAACGGCGATCGACAATCTGGTTGATAATCACTTTTTCGTAGCGTGACTCGCTCTGCATACCGATCTCATCAATCACCAGCAGATCAACACTGCTGAGATCCTGAATCAGTCGCTCTTCGGTAATGCCGCTGCTGCCGCTGAAGGTGCCCTTCATGCTCGACATCAGATCGGCGACCGTCACGATCAGCACGCTTTTACCGCGCAGGATCAGGTCATTACCAATCGCAGCGGCCAGGTGGTTTTTACCGGTGCCAGGACGCCCGGAAAAGACAAAACTGGCGATGTTGCCATCAAACTCAGCGGCGTACTGACGTGCCAGCTCCAGCGCTTTGCGCTGTCCCTCGTTCTCGACCCGGTAATTATCAAACGAGCAGTTCATGTGCAGCTCGCGAATGCCGGAACGGCCCATCACGCGCTGCATCTTCATTGCGCGGTTCTCACGCACAATGGCCTCTGACCGCAGACGACCCTGCTCCTGATTCCACGCCAGCAGCTCTTCGCCATTGGCAAATTTAGGACGGGTGCCCGCAGGCATCATTCTTTTCAGACGGTTAAAGAGATCATCTGGCGTTTTCATCATTCACCTCGGAAACCATCGGGAATGGTACGGTCTGGATCAGGCAACTGCGTGATATCACGCTTCGGTTGCCCGCCGTTTGCGGCGCGGTTCATCTGAATGCTGCGCGCCAGCTTCTGTTGCCACTGCACATGATGGAACATCCGGCCTTCCGCCTGCCAGTAGGCCACAAAGGCCGCCAGCTCGCCGGGCGTCACCGGTTCACTCAGCGCCACGCCCCAGATGGCGGCCTGACGCGTAAAGTCGGCATCCGGCTGCCAGCCCGGATACATGACAAATTTACCTGCTGGCGTGTGGATTGCGGCGGGCGCATCGTCATAGAGGCTGTCATCCAGTGCGACATCATTCGGCTGACGGGCGGCGGCTTCCAGCGCCAGCAGTTCAGCCAGACGCGCCGGCGTGATGGCGTACATCACCGGCGCATAATTATCTAACACCGCCAGCGTGCCCTTTTCCGCCTGCTGCAGGGCAGTCAGCGGATCCTGTCGGAAGGCATCCAGGCCAATGAGCGTTGAAGTTAAGATTTTAGCTGACATGAAAAGACCTGAGGTTAACGAACACCTTGCGCCGGGAACCTGTCGCCGACGCAGAAGTGTTTATTGTACCTGTTTTGAGGGTGCGGATCGCTTAAAAAGGGCCGTAAGCAAAGAGCCAGATAGCGATGTGATGATGACTACCACCAATAACCTGATTATCAACCGGATGACCGGGTTGTCGCACAAGAAATGGCTGAAGTGCTGCCAGTGTCAAATCAGGGAATTTAACGGAGATACAGGCTGGGAAGGTAACAGAGCAAAAGGTCGATCATTAAGTGCATCAGAGAATCCTGTACGTCCTCCAGCTCAGGATTCTGGTGCACGGCAAACGGCGGATAAGATTGCTGCCTGAGCATGCTTTAGTGGCAGACAGGAGCCTGATATTTGGGTTAAGTCATGAATGAGGTATGATGCGCTTACTTTATAGCCACAAAGTTCATGAGGGATTATGACTGAAGGATTTTTTTTGTATCACCTGGATAAAACCACTTGCGGCGGACGGATTCTAAGCGGTGCATCTGATGACACCTACATCATCGGCGGCATTGAGCGTCAGCAAGTACGGACGGGCGATCCGGTGACATGCGGTAAGCATGAAGGACGCTTTCGCGTCTGTGGCGGTATGGGGGACACCTATGAGGTGAACGGTGTCCTGAAGGAGTGGGCGGGTTCACTTCACAGTTACAGCTCCTGTCCCTGTCGTGCCCGGTTTATTCCCTCTGTCAGCACACACACTTACGAGATCGACAGCAATGCCGGCCGTGCGGCCGAACGGGCTGAAGCTGCGGAGAGAAAAGCACAGCAGTCTGAGCCTGAACAGCGTGCACAGGCAGCGAAGAAGAAACGGGAAATCACGCTCACCATCGGTGTGTTTTTCGATGGGACGGGCAACAATGCGAATAACAGCGGCGACCGGCAGGCCGCTTGTTCCGGTGAACATTTTGGGATGAATGATGCGGAGGCTACGTCTGGATTAGAGCAGTGCCTGAGACTGAATCGTGGAGTCAGCGGTACTGCAGCTGGAAGCTATCTGGGATATTACAGCAACATATACTGGCTTAATACGCTGTATAGCCCGGATGTGAGGCCCGATACGGGAACCGGTCAGTATGCCATTTATATCGAAGGTATCGGTACGGAGGACGGCACGGGCGACAGCACTTACGGGATGGGTACCGGCCGGGGCGATACCGGTGTAGTGAGAAAAACAGATAAAGCTGTTGCCATACTGGCTGCCGCTATTCAAGGGTATTTCAACAGACACGCCGCTGCGCGAACCTGTGTCATCAAAGAGCTGCAGTTTGATATTTTTGGCTTCAGCCGTGGAGCCGCAGCGGCGCGGCATTTTGCCAACCGGATATTCAGCCAGGACAGCACCATTGTCTCGGCAATTAAGATCGGGCTGGGTGATGTTGAGTTCTCTGGCACGCCCGGCGGTAAAACCCGATTTCTGGGAATATTTGATACCGTAGCTGCCATCGGAACGCCAGTCAATGGCCTAAACCCGCACAGTGCAGATACGGGTGAGGTTAACCTGGTGCTGCGTCCGGGCGTGGCGGAAAAGGTATTTCATATCACCGCGCAACACGAATGCCGGTTTAACTTTGCGCTAAACAGCCTCAAACCGGCATGGCCGGAGCTGGCTCTGCCGGGTGCGCACTCAGACATTGGCGGAGGTTACAACCCGGAGGAACGCGAAGCCTGTTTCCTTACCCGGCCGGAGTTTGAAACCGTACCACTCTCTACTCCCGATACAGAAACGCGGATTTATCAGCAGACCTGCGCGCAGCTTAAAACGATGGATGGCTATCCAGCGATAGCGCCGCTGCTGAATGCAGTGAAGGTAAGTGCAGATGTCTGGCATGACGACAGAATGCCAGCCGATCGCTACGGAATACTACAAAAGCGCAGTGGTGCGGCGCTGGTTATTGACAGGCTAACACGTAACGACTGGTCGAAGGTGGTGCTACGGGTGATGCTTGATGCGGCACAGGATGCCGGTGTGGTGTTTGAGCCTGTCGATGAGACTAATCCTGATTTCGCGCTGGGGGCAGAAATGAACGCATTGAGTGAAAAAGCAATTGTCATGGGACGTGCAGTCCGGAATAGTCAATCTGTACAGGGCTTTACAACTTCCGAAATCCTGATGCTGGCCGAAAAATATATTCACTGTTCAGCCAACTGGAACGGTGTGGTGAGGAATAATCAGGGAATGATCAGTGGTGCAGTCAGACCGGCAAAGCTTGTGACCTTTACTAACCGGCCAGACGAGCGCTGGCAGCGTACGGTTTACGATATGGAAGGAAATAAAATATGGAAATAAAAGGCATGGCAGGGCTTTTTACCATTCTCGCATTGACTGGTTGTCAGGGAGAAGCACACACAACTGGTGCTCCTCAGAACGATGAGCCGACAGAATGGACCTTTGATTTTTTCACCCCAAAAGCACTACCGGCATTGGTGACGTACGCAGTAGTTCAGGACGCCGATGATAAAGTTTATGAATTTAATACCCTGAACCGTACATCTGCTCTGCCAGGGGTTATCGGACAGTGGAATGACAATGATCGTGCTTCTGGTGGCTACTGGAATCACGTTGAGCATCCGCCAAGGCATATTATTTTCTGCTGGGACTCGATTATCGATAAAAAGGTGTACCAGACCACTCTGACTATACCTAAACCCGTACTGGATAAAATGATCAGGCCGGCTGAGCAGAAAGACTATTGGGGGAGAACGGCATATTACAACAGAGTACAGATTGGTCTGGCTCCCGAGGGAAAGGTAGCTGTCTGGCTGCAGGGGATCAATGCGGAGCCTAACTATCGCATCACGCCGTCAGTCCTGAAAACTTTATCGGGGGATAAACTGGATATCTGTAAAGGGATAACCAAACATCCAAATGGATATAAATACTATGGAGACACGCCTGCCTTTATCAAGGGAAAAAAATACCCTTACGGTAAATGGTAATCATAACGTTAAGCTCTAAAGGATTTCCTCAGAATCCTTTAGAGCATACCTGTGAATTAAAAAGCATCAATACAAGAACGGTTTATAATCAGGAATTGCCAAAATCTCCTTTCCCTGGTCGGATCGCCAAAAAAAGCACGACCGCGGTCAGTGAGAGGTTATCGGAGACGTAGTATGACGGGCAGCGGCGGGTTGGGTCGCACTGACAGCGGCGATCGGACGGGTCTGCCATAAATAGCGCACCGAGGCGAGCCAGCAGAGGCTGTATCCCAGAAGCTCGGTCCCCTCTTCGGCCATGTTTTTCACCACGCGGTTGTAATCGCCCAGCATCAGGTGCTGCCACAACGCATGAATACCAAACAGTCGTGAGAAGACCAGCACCACTAAAAAGCCGGAGGCCATCACCGGCCAGCTGCGGTGTTGCAGCAGCCTGGCCAGCGCATGCAGGGTTTTTTTCGGCGTCCGCAGCGCGACGGCCAGGCAACCGGCCGTCACCGCCAGGGCGAACCAGATCCAGCTGCCATGCTGGATGGCATCAAACACAAAGTCGAGCTCACGGATCAGCATACAGCTATAGAAGCCCGCCACTAAGGTCAGCGCGCCGCGCTGAGCCGGACGGCGCTGGGCCGCAATAAAGAACAGGGCGGCAATCACCGCCAGCATGATTTCCTGGGTGGTTTCAGTAAAAGAAGTTTCGTGCAGCGCATCATTCATCCAGGCCACATCAATATAGATGGGCAATATCATCAGAGCGAGGAAGAGTGCTGCCAGTATGAAGACCGTCATTTCACGGCCAATAATAGTCAAATCGTTGCGCATTTTGTTACCAGTATAATGATTAGCGGACTCATTATATTTTAAACGCCCGATTCTCTTTCTCTTTTCATGCCCCGCTAGAAGCTGGCGCTAAAGCCAAAGGTGTAAAGTTGCTGCTCGTCGTTGTTCAGCGCTTCGCTTTGTGAAAATGACGCGAAAGCCGCCAGTTTATCGTTCAGTGGCATTTGTGCACCGATGCTTAAATCAATACCGTCAGACTGATCCGAGCCATTCGCCGCCTCGCGCCGGGGGGTCTGCGGCGTATCCGCCATCAGATAGTGGTAACTCAGTTGCGCCCAGGGCGATATCCATCCCTGCTGCGAATCAATGCGCCATCCGACGCTGGCGCTCTGCTCACGGCTCTGCTGATCGCTGTAGTCACATTGCAGACAGTTCATCTGCTGGGGATCGACCGCATACTGCGCCACCGGACCGGTGGTGAATGACGGCGCAATCGGCAGGTTAACGCCCGCCCGATAGCGTTTACCCAGCGGCGTAGTGCCTACGCTACCGGTTTCACTGTGCAGAGCGATGGGGGAAGCAGTGGGAGAATTAATCGCAGCTTCAAACAGGGCGCGGCTCTCATCGCTGAAAGCAAGTGGCGTCAGGGCGATCTTCTCCGCCAGAATTGTGTCGTAGTCGGGCAGAAAGTCAGCATGCTGAGGCGCAGAAATGCCGCCGCGGGCAAACGTCGGTTGCGTTAACATTAACAGCCCTACAGCACAGCAGGTCCGCAGACCTTTCCAACCGCTTCTCGGCAACATCGCATCTCCAGGCCAGGCTGAAGTTATTATCCGGCGTCTTAATGAATTTTTCGGGCCGTCTCTGTTATTTAACCGGTGATCGTTTAACTATCAACCGATTAATTCTAAGATCAAGCGGACCGCTAAAATATTCTCGTTATAAAGGAACAAAACGATGCAACGATGTGGCTGGGTAACGCAGGATCCCCTCTATCTGGCGTATCACGACAGGGAATGGGGTGTGGCGCAGAGAGACACGCGTGCACTGTTTGAGATGCTTTGTCTGGAAGGACAACAGGCGGGACTCTCATGGATTACCGTGCTGAAAAAGCGTGAAAATTATCGGGCAGCGTTTCATCAGTTTGATCCGCAGGCTATTGCGCAGATGGATGCTGCCGACATCGACGCGCTGATGCTCAACAGCGGCATTATCCGGCACCCTGGCAAAATCGCCGCCATTATCGCTAACGCTCGCGCTTTTCTTGAGATGAAAGCGAAAGGCGAGCATTTCAGCGACTTCGTCTGGCAGTTTGTCGATAACGTGCAAATTGTTCACCATTATCCTGATTACAGTCAGGCACCCACCACGTCAGAGCAGGCTATTGCGCTCTCGAAGGCGCTGAAGCAGCGTGGTTTCAAATTCATCGGCCCTACAATTTGCTACTCCTTTATGCAGGCCTGTGGGCTGATAAACGATCATCAGAGCAACTGTTTTTGCCATCCTGCCAATCAAAAGGCGTGATTCCCGGTAAATCAGGATTTTTCCGCACTACATTCTCTGTCACCAGACGGCATAATCGTGCCACTTATGGGAAAGGTTTTCCCCTGTGTGTCAAATGTAAGGGAACAAAAATGCAGAAGAAATTAATCGCCATCACCTTGTTATTAAGCGGCAGTCTGGCCCTGCCAGGTTGTACCACCAATCCTTACACTGGCGAATCTCAGGCGGGTAAGTCAGGCGTGGGCGCGGGCCTTGGCGCATTAGTCGGTGCCGGTGTTGGCGTGCTCTCATCGTCGAAGAAAGATCGTCGTAAAGGTGCGCTGATTGGTGCCGCAGGCGGCGCGGCCCTGGGCGGTGGCGTGGGTTACTACATGGACGTGCAGGAAGCGAAACTGCGTGACAAGATGCGCGGGACCGGCGTCAGCGTGACCCGCAACGGCGATAACATCGTCCTGAATATGCCAAACAATGTCACTTTCGACTCCAGCAGCAGTAATCTGAAACCTGCCGGTGCCAACACTCTGACCGGTGTTTCAATGGTGCTGAAAGAGTATCCGAAAACCGCGGTAAACGTCGTGGGTTACACCGACAGTACTGGCAGTCGCGCGCTGAACATGCGTCTGTCACAGCAGCGTGCTGAAAGTGTTGCCAGTGCGTTAATCGGACAGGGTGTTGCCAGCGATCGCCTGCGCACACAGGGTGCAGGCCCGGATAATCCGGTTGCCACCAACAGCACCGAAGCAGGCAAAGCACAAAACCGTCGCGTTGAAATCACGCTCACCCCGCTGGGATAGTCGCGGTCGCCCCCGACCGGGGGCGCACCTTTTCTGTAAAGCATCACGTTAAAAGCACCAGTAATGTGTCTGCGGATAGAGCCAGCAGAGGCCTTATGGTAGTCTGATCAAAAATTGATCAGTGGATTTGCCCCATGTCTCTTAAAGCCATCGCTGCAGTTTTAGGTCTTTCCGTTACGACTGTCAGCCGCGCCCTTAATGGTTATCAGGATGTCGCTCAGGAGACGCGTAAACGCATTGAAGAGGAAGCGCAGCGGCGCGGCTACCGACCTAATGCGGCGGCCCGGCGGCTGAAAACCGGCCGTGCTAATGCAGTAGGGCTCGTTTATCCGGTCATTGAATCTTCGCTGAGTGGTAGCGACTTCAGCGATATGCTGCTGGCACTGGATCATCATCTTGCCCGGCATGAAATTAACCTGCTGTTGCTGGCGGATAAACAGCAGCAGAGTCACTCAACCCTGACGCGCCTGCTGCGCAGTGGGGCCGCCGATGCCCTGATCGTCGGCCATACCACGCCAGATGACAGCCGACTGAATGCGCTAATGCAGACCAGTTTTCGCTTTCTGGCGCTGGGCCGCAGCGATCTGCCAGCCACCTATGCCTGGTTTGATGTTGATCACCTTGCCGGTTCACAACTGGCGGTGGGCTGGTCGCTGGCGCAGGGACGGCAGCGGATAGCCTGGCTCGGCAGCAATGAAAACAGCACGCGGGTACGTGACCGGCGTCAGGGTTATCTGACGGCGCTGGGTGACGTTGCGCCTTATGCGATGGCGGCAGTCGCACCGTCGCGCCGTGCAGGTTATCACCAGACGCGTGAGTGGCTGGCAGAGGACCCCGCGCCGGAAGTGATTATCACCGACTGCGCTGCGCTGGCTGAAGGCGCAGCCCTGGCGCTGCAGCAGGCTGGTCGGGCTGCGGGCGAAGACGCCATTCTGCTTGCAGGCTGGGAAGGATTACCGCGTGATGCGATTCTCGATCATCCCATTGCTGCGATTTGCCAGGCAACGCCGCATCAGGCGGGTGAACAGGTGGCTGACATGGTTATCAGGCTGATCAACGGCGAACCGCCGGAAACGTTACAGACCCTGTGGCAACCCTGGCTGCAATTACCGGCCTAGCACTTTTTGCGCCGGGCTTCGCTTGTGCTAGTCTCTGCCGGGTTTCTTATTTCGCAGGATATCTCATGAAAATCAGGCCGCCTCGTGCCACCATCAGCGATGTTGCTCACGCGGCACGAACCGGTAAAACCAGCGTTTCACGCTATCTCAATGGCGAGCTGCATCTGCTCTCTGCCGACTTAAAAGCGCGGATTGAACAGGCCATTGCGGATCTCAGCTACCGTCCGAGTCAGATGGCGCGCGGCCTGAAGCGCGGACGTACCCGCCTGATCGGGCTGATTATCGCCGACATTACTAATCCTTATTCCGTCGATGTGATGAGCGGCATTGAAGCTGCGTGCCGGGAGCAGGGCTTCACGCTGTTGATGTGTAACACCAACAACGAAGTGGATCTGGAGCAGCACTATCTGCAACTGCTGAGCAGCTATCAGGTTGAGGGCATCGTGGTTAATGCGGTCGGCATGCGTGAAGAGGTGCTCAGCCATCTGCAACAATCCCTGCTGCCGATGGTGCTGATTGACCGCAAAATTCCCGATTTTCCCTGCGATGTAGTGGGCCTGAACAATGCCGAAGCGGCCGAAACGGCCACACGCCATCTGGTCGACAATGGCTATGAGGCGCTGCTGTTTCTCAGCGAGCCCCTGGGCAGCGTGAATACGCGCCGCGAGCGTCTGCAGGCCTTCCGCCAGCTGCTGGCGGCGCATCCGCAGGTTGAGCATGAAAATGCAGAAGTGCCGCTGCACCAGCCTGCCGCACTGGATCAGGCGCTTCTGGCCTTCCAGCAGCGTCACAGCGGCAAACGCTGCGCAGTGATGGTGGCCAACGGCGCGCTGACGCTGCAGGTGGCGCGATCGCTGCAGCGGCTCAATCTGCACTGGGGTCGCGATATTGGCCTGCTCGGTTTTGATGAACTGGAGTGGGCGGCGCTGGCTGGTGTCGGCATTACCACGCTGAAACAGCCGACCTGGCAGATTGGCTTCAGTGCGCTGGAGCGATTGATTGCGCGCATAGAGGGCAGCGAATTGCCCATTGCCGAGCAGGTCTTCTCTGGTGAACTGATCGTTCGTGGCTCCAGCCAGCCTCTTGGCTGAATTTCAGATTTAACCTTCTGTTTACATGCTCGCTTCGTGAGCACGATCATAATTTCACAGTTTGCTGCTTTGCTTTGGAACCGGTTCCATTTAGGGTTTTTCTATTCGTTATGGGCAGACCTCTGCCATGGAGTAGAACATGAAACCTGACATTATCGTGGTGACCGCCGCTTATGGCCACACGCAGATCGCCGCACTCGGCGGTCAGGCTGCGCTGCTGCCAGTCATCCGGCAGGCGGGTGCTGACGGGGTCGAAATCCGCCGCGAACTGCTTGATGATGCGGCGCTGGCCGATCTGCCGGCGCTGGCCAGGGCGATAGCGGAGCATCAGCTGCATGCCAGCTATTCAGTGCCGGATACGCTGTTTTGTGACGGCGGCGAAATCAATCCACGCATAACCCACTACGTTGAAGAGGCACGCCAGCTAAACGCTCAGCGGCTGAAAGTGGCGCTGGGAGACTTTACGGGTGCGCTGCCTCGCGAAACGTTGCAGGCGCTGCTGGCGGATCTGCCGTTTCAACTGACCGTGGAAAACGACCAGACCGAACATGGCCGACTGGCACCGTCCGTCGCGTTTTTCACGGCGGTGCGCGAAGCCGATCTGCCAATTAGCATGACCTTTGATATGGGTAACTGGTGCTGGACCGGCGAGGATGCCGATCAGGCAGCGACGCAGCTGGCCGCGCAGGTGGGCTATGTGCATGTTAAAGCCGCCGTGCCGCATCAGGATAGCTTCCGGGCGATTGCGCTGGATGAGGCTGATGACCACTGGCGCACGCTGCTGCAACAGCTGCCCGCCCGCGCGCCGCGCGGTATTGAATTTCCGCTGGAAGGCGACGATCTGACTGCGGTGACGCGCCACTACGTGTCGCTGCTGCGTAACGTGTAAGGAACAGATATGACGCACACTAATCATCACAACGGTCCACTTGATGTTGTCACCATCGGCGAGGCGATGGCAATGTTTATCGCCCGCGAGACCGGCGATCTGGCCGCAGCAGAGACCTTTGTTAAACGCGCGGCGGGTGCAGAACTCAATGTGGCGACCGGCCTGGCACGTCTTGGCCTGAAAGTGGGCTGGGTCAGTCGTATCGGCGATGACGCTTTTGGCCGGTTTATCTGCCAGCAACTGGAAAAAGAGGGTATCGATCACACCCGGGTGACGGTCGATAAGCGCTATCCCACCGGTTTTCAGCTCAAATCCAAAGTCGATGACGGTTCCGATCCGCTGGTGGAATATTTCCGTAAAGGCTCGGCTGCCAGCCATCTGTCGGTCGATGATTTTGACGCGGACTATTTCGGCGCGGCGCGCCATCTGCACCTCAGCGGTGTGGCGGCGGCGCTGTCAGAAAGCTCATTAGACCTGCTGAAGCACACCGCCAAAGAGATGCGGGCACGCGGCAAAACCATCTCGTTTGATCCGAACCTGCGGCCGGTGCTGTGGCGCAGCGAAGAGGAGATGCGTAAGCAGCTCAATCTGCTGGCGGAATATGCCGACTGGGTGCTGCCGGGCGAAAAAGAGGGGCTGATTCTGACCGGTTATCGTCAGCCGGAAGCGATCGCAGATTTCTATCTCGACAGGGGGGTGAAAGCCGTCGTGATTAAAACCGGTTGTGACGGTGCCTGGTATAAAACCGCGCAGGGCGAACAGGGCAATGTTGCGGCGATTAAAGTCGATAACGTGGTGGATACGGTGGGTGCCGGTGATGGCTTTGCCGTTGGCGTTATCAGCGCGCTGCTGGAAGGTCGGTCGCTGCCGCAGGCGATTCGGCGCGGCAACAAAATTGGTTCGATGGCGATTCAGGTCATTGGTGACAGCGAAGGTCTGCCGACGCGTCAGCAACTGGGCGACGTGTAGTTCGCGCCCCTCTACAGTCACAGGAGTTCCCGATGAAAAAGCAGACAATCGCGCCAAAACGCTGGTGGTTCATCATGCCCATCGTGTTTATCACCTACAGCCTGGCGTATCTCGATCGTGCAAATTTTAGCTTCGCTTCTGCTGCCGGGATTAACGACGATCTCGGCATCACCAAAGGCATGTCCTCGCTGCTCGGCGCGCTGTTCTTCCTGGGTTACTTCTTCTTCCAGATCCCCGGGGCCATTTATGCCGAACGCCGCAGCGTTAAGAAACTGATTTTCGTTTGTCTCATCCTGTGGGGCGGCTGTGCCTCGCTGACCGGCGTGGTCAGCAACATTCCGATGCTGGCCGCGATTCGCTTTGTTCTGGGCGTCGTGGAGGCCGCCGTGATGCCCGCGATGCTGATCTATATCAGCAACTGGTTCACCAAATCGGAACGTTCGCGCGCCAACACCTTCCTCATCCTGGGTAATCCGGTCACGGTACTGTGGATGTCGGTGGTGTCGGGCTATCTGATTGAATCCTTTGGCTGGCGCGAGATGTTTATCTTCGAAGGCATTCCGGCGGTGGTCTGGGCGATTGCCTGGTGGTTCCTTGTGCAGGATAAACCGGCACAGGCGCGCTGGATGAGTGATGCCGAAAAAGCGGCATTGCAGGCTGAACTGCAGAAAGAGCAGGAAAATATCAAAGCGGTGCGTAACTACGGCGAAGCGTTCCGTAACCGCAACGTCATCCTTCTCTGCCTGCAGTACTTTGCCTGGAGCATCGGCGTGTATGGCTTTGTACTGTGGCTGCCGTCGATTCTGCGCAACGGTACGCAGATGGGCATGGTAGAAGCAGGCTGGCTCTCAGCGGTGCCGTATCTGGCGGCGACCATTGCGATGGTGGTGGTCTCCTGGGCGTCGGACAAAACCCAGAATCGTAAGCTGTTCGTCTGGCCGCTGCTACTGATTGGCGCGCTGGCATTCCTTGGCTCGTATCTGGTGGGATCGACGAATTTCTGGATGTCCTACACCCTGTTAGTGATTGCCGGTGCCGCGATGTATGCGCCTTACGGACCGTTCTTCGCCATTATTCCTGAGATGCTGCCACGTAATGTCGCCGGGGGCGCGATGGCGCTGATCAACAGTATGGGTGCGCTGGGGTCGTTCATCGGTTCATGGATTGTCGGCTATCTTAATGGAGCCACCGGCAGCCCGTCCGCGTCCTACATCTTTATGGGATCGGCCCTGCTGGTTTCGGTGTGGCTGACGCTGATTGTGAAACCGGCGCAGAACAAAGCGCCACCGCTGCAGGGTGCGAAACCGGCCTGAAAGCGTAAACGCTAGAGATTGTTGACCCGCTTTGGCTCAGGGCACTGACACCGTCCGCAAAGACGCAAACCGCCATCCCTGGCCCGCGATGCTTTGCTACCGGTATCAGCGCCCATGGCCCTGGCGTCAGCAAACTAAAAGCGTAAACGTTAACCTCTGTTTCTTCGGGCGGCCTGCAAGCCGCCCGCAACTTATTGACCGGGAGCCACCGAATGAAACCCGCTGTAATTCTTTATAAAAAACTACCTGACGATCTCTATGCACGCCTGGCTGAACAGTGTGACGTGACGGAAATCAGCGATCTCTCGCCGGAAAGCCAGCAGCAGCATGCTGCGGTGTTTCAGCAGGCAGAAGGGCTGCTGGGATCGGGGGGTAAAGTGAATGGCGAGCTGCTGGCGAAAATGCCCAATCTGCGCGTCTGCTCCAGTGTTTCTGTGGGCTATGACAATTTCGATGTTGATGCACTGAATCAGCGTCACGTGGTGCTGATGCACACGCCAACCGTGCTGACCGAAACCGTGGCGGACACCATGATGGCGCTGGTGCTGAGCACGGCGCGCCGGGTGCCGGAACTGGATGCCTGGGTTAAAGCGGGCAACTGGCAGAAGAGCATCGGACCGGCGCAGTTCGGCATCGACGTGCACCATAAAACGCTGGGTATTCTCGGCATGGGACGTATCGGGATGGCGCTGGCGCAGCGCGCCCACTTTGGCTTCGGCATGAAAATCCTCTACAACGCCCGCCGCGAACATGAAGAGGCGCAGTCGTGCTTTGGCGCGCAGCGCTGTGAACTGGAAGCATTGCTGAAGCAGAGTGATTTCGTCTGCATCAGCCTGCCGCTGACCGAAGAGACGCATCATCTGATCGGCGCCGCCGAACTGGAACTGATGAAGCCGGATGCGGTGCTGATCAACGCCGGTCGCGGGCCGGTGGTGGATGAGCAGGCGCTCATCGCCGCATTGCAGGCGGGCAGGCTGTACGCTGCCGGGCTGGATGTGTTTGAGCAGGAACCGGTCTCAGCCGACTCTCCGCTGCTGTCGCTGCCCAACGTGGTGACGCTGCCGCACATCGGTTCCGCCACGCACGAAACCCGTTACGGCATGATGCAGGATGCGGTAGAAAATCTCATTGCCGCACTCGGCGGCAGCGTTGAGAAAAACTGCGTGAACCCGCAGGCACTGAAGTAATCCCTCGCCTTTCCATTGCGCCCGCCATCGGCGGGCGTTATGGTGAACCCCCGATTCGCTATCACAAATATTTAACCGTTATGTCCTTTTCTCAGTTCGGCGACAAATTTACCCAACATTCCGGCATCTCACGTCTGATGGAAGATATGGGCGCGGGCCTGCGCACGCCTGGCACCATCATGCTGGGTGGCGGCAATCCGGCGCAAATTCCGGCCATGAACGACTATTTTCAGCAACTGCTGCAGCAGATGCATGAGGAGGGCAAACTCAGCGAGGCGCTGTGCAATTATGACGGTCCGCGTGGCAAAGCGACGCTGCTGGCGTCACTGGCGGGACTGCTGAGTGAACAGCTCGGCTGGCCGATTACCGCAGAGAACATCGCGCTGACTAACGGCAGCCAGAGCGCCTTCTTCTATCTGTTTAACCTGTACGCTGGTCGCCGGGCCGATGGCAGCAAAAAGCGGGTACTGTTCCCACTGGCGCCTGAGTATCTTGGCTATGCGGATGCCGGTCTGGAAGAGGATCTGTTTGTCTCGGCGAAGCCAAACATTGAGCTGCTGCCGGAAGGTCAGTTTAAATATCATGTCGATTTCGAGCATCTGCCGATGAACGATGATGTCGGGTTAATCTGCGTCTCGCGCCCGACCAACCCCACCGGCAATGTGATCACTGATGATGAGCTGATGCAGCTCGATGCGCTGGCACAGCAGCATGACGTTCCGCTGTTGATCGACAACGCCTATGGCGTGCCGTTTCCCGGCATCATCTTCAGTGAGGTGCGCCCGCTGTGGAATCCCAACATCATTCTCTGCATGAGCCTGTCGAAGCTCGGCCTGCCGGGTGCACGTTGCGGCATTATTATCGCGGATGAGAAGACCATTACTGCGCTGAGCAACATGAACGGCATCATCAGCCTGGCGCCAGGCAGCATCGGTCCGGCCATCGCCAATGAAATGATCCGTCGCGGCGATCTGTTGCGGCTCTCCGAAGAGGTGATTAAGCCGTTCTATCAGCAGAAGGTGCAGCAGACCATCGCGATCCTGCGGCGCTATCTGCCAGAAGAGCGCTGCCTGATCCACAAGCCGGAAGGGGCGATTTTCCTCTGGCTCTGGTTCCGCGATCTGCCAATCACCACTGAATTGCTTTATCAGCGGCTTAAAGCGCGTGGCGTACTGATGGTGCCGGGCCACTTCTTCTTCCCGGGACTGGAACAGGCATGGCCGCATACCCATCAATGTATGCGGATGAACTACGTGCCGGATGCAGAGAACATCGAGCGGGCAGTGCAGATTCTGGCGGAAGAGGTTGAGATCGCCTGGCGCGACAGTTAATCCTGCTCTTCCTGTGAATCGGTTAACGACAGCTGGCACCACTGTGCCAGCTGCTGAATCGCCTGTTCCACCTCCGCATTCCAGCCGAAACCGGCATTCAGCCGGAAACAGTGATCGTAACGCTGATCGGTGGCAAAAATGTGGCCCGGCGCAATCCCGATGCCCGCATTGCGCGCTTTCAGAAACAGCTCGCGCACGTTCAGCGCCGCTCGTGGCATTTCCACCCACAGCACATAGCCTCCTTCCGGATCGGACACCCGCGTGCCTGCCGGAAATTCCCGTAGCACCGACTGACGCATTTCGCGGATTTGCCGCGCCAGTTCGCGCCGCAGCTTGCGCAGGTGAGCATCGTAGCCGCCGTTGCGTAGCAGCTCCGCTACTGCCGCCTGTGACAGCACTGAGGTGCCCATCGTAGAGGTATATTTCAGTGAGGCGATTTTGCGCATGTAATTGACGCTGTGAACCCAGCCAATGCGAATGCCCGGAGCCACGGTTTTAGAGAAGCCGCTGCAGAGAATGGCGTTGGGGCTGAAGGCGCGCATCGGGAAGGGACGACGCTCACCAAAGGCGGTATCGCCAAAAATATCATCCTCGATGATCACCACATCGTTTTCATCCGCCTGCCGCGCAATATAGGCTTTATGCTCGTTGGGAATGCTCTTGCCCAGCGGATTATTGACGTTGCACAGGGTAAGAAAGACCCGCACCGCCTTGCGCTTAAACAGGCCGGTCAGCTTCGCCACATTCACATACCCTTCTGTCCCGGCTTCCACTTCAATTACCCGTAAATTGAGGTTATGCAGCATCTGCAGCAGCACGAAATAGCAGGGTGACTCTACTGCAACCACATCCCCCGGCTGGGTGGTGGCGCGCAGCGACAGCGAGATTGCCTCGATGCAGCCGTTGGTGATCAGGATATCGTCGGCGCTGATATTGCAGCCGTAATCGACCGCGCGGCGGGCAATCTCCGTTTTCAGCGGCGCATAGCCGGTGCCCTTGACCGTATTGCCGAGCAGGGCTGGTTTGCTGTAACCCATCTGGCGCATCAGCAGACCGATGCGTTTGACCGGATAGAGCGCGCTGTCACCGTTAGCCAGATCGAGGCGCACCCGGCAGTCTGAGCCGAGCATCGCCAGATGCAGTTCTGTCTGCTCATCCAGCGGCGCGATGGCGCGCGGCTGTTCGCTGACAGCGGGCAACTGACGCGAAGCGGGGCGTTGCGAGGCAACAAAAAAGCCCGATTTAGGGCGGGCGACGGCGTAACGCTCATCTTCCAGCGTGCGCAGTGTTTTCAGGGCGGTGGTGAGGCTGACATTGTACTGCGTCGCCAGCGTCCGCACCGACGGCAGACGGCTGTCGGGAGCCAGCGAACCGGCGTGAATGGCCTGCTTGATCTGTTCTGCTATCTGGCGGTAACGACTGCTCTGACTCTCCTGTTCCCCGACAACATCGGCCATCTGTTCCACCCCATATCGCGCTGATCTGTGCATATTCAACAGAGTACATTCAAAGTACTTTATGCTGCATCTCTTAATTATTCATGATGCTGAACGGCACGGCGACCCCGCCAGCCACCGGGCTTCAGGCCATAAAGCGATTCTGTTCACCTGAGGGAAATGCGAGAAATGAATAATCTGCCCACCATGATGAAGGAGATTGAAGCCTATCTGTCGCCCGCGATCATGGAGTCGGCTCAGCGCTGCTCCGCCCGCCTGCTTGCGGTGTTACCGGATAAGCTGCAACTGGAGAACAACCGTGTGCTGCTCGCCTATGGCGGCGGAAAAGACAGCAGCTACATGGTGGCTTACGTGCGATACATTCAGGGCCTGATCTGGCAGCAGCAGGGCAGCACGTTCTCTCTTCGGGTCAGTACCAACCGCCACGCGGCGATGAATCAGAGCGTGATGGAGAATATCCACCGCGTTTATCAGGCGCTGGCGATGCACGACGATGAACGGGCGGAATGTCTGGTGGTGGATGGCATGCTGATCCGGCCGTTTGCCCGCGACCTGCCGATGCCGCAGAGCGTGCGGCAGCAGAACCGCCATGATGTGCTGATGAATGGACACCGCTTTCGCGCTGATGGGCGCTCGACCTTCTGCAACGCCTGTAATCTCAGCATGGTGAACTCCTTTGGCCTGGCGGCTGACTACAATGGCGGCGTGGATCTGATTATCACCGGCGACTCGCCGCAGGAGCAGGCTTCCTACGTTGCCTGGGCGCGGCACCTTTCACGGCTGTTTGATGCGCACGTCGCCAATAAAAGTCGCGGCTTCAGTGGCTTTCTCCAGACGCTGGACGGCGTGGCTGAGCGCTACTTCTCTGACGTTTACGGTGCCGATCAACTGACACCCGCGCACCGCATTACCCACCAGCTGGCGCGCGATCCGCTATTTTTCAACATCTATCAGGACACCGCCTATGAAGCGGGCGCGCACTGGGCGCTGCTCAGCGAATTTATGCGTTTCCGTTTTGATGAACTGATGTTCAGCTTTTCTGAGTCCGACTGCGGTAATCCGACGCTGATGGCTCACCTGCGCGGACTGCGGGCGGAAACGCTGTTGCAGCGTAACTATGCCGAAGGGATCCGTGAATATGTGCGCTTTGCGCTGGGGCTGATGGTGAAGAAAGATTTTCCGCCACAGCTGATTGATGAGATGGCGGCACGTTATCAGGATGACGACGCCATCCACCAGCAGCGGCAGCGTGCGGCGGACTTCGCCCTGCAGGCGTTTGATCTTAGTGAAGATCAGCTGATCTGCATGATCTACTCGCCCTTCCTGGCGCAGGGAGAGCAGCTCGGACAGTGGCTGTCGCAGCAGCAGATTGCGCTGGATGAAACAGCCATTCGCGACCTGCTTGAGCAGCGCAGTGAGGATCTCGCGCTGGCACAGCAGTTAACGCAGCTCTCCGGCCTGACGCTGAAGCAGATGCGGCACTGCTGGCAGAGTAAGCCGGTCAGTTCGCTGCTTGAGGGCAAAAGCCGCGATCCGCTGTCGCGCGTACTGCGTTTCGATCCCCATAAAGCGGTGATTCAGGTCAATAACGGTGTACTGAATGACATCGTGACAGAAATCATTTCCGGGCGTTAACCCGGTAAGGCAAGGCGATGAAAAAGATTTTTCTGCAAATTGGTGCCACCCGCGATGGCCAGAACCCCTACTGTGAGGTGGCAAAACGCGATGGCTATTTCACCGTACTGGCGGAAATGGGCGATTTTGTCGATTACCAGTCGTTAAGCCTGGCGCTGCCGTTTGATCTGATCATCCGCCTTGACCGTCCTGAGAATCCGTGGGAGGTCATGCAGGCTTATCTGCACGCCGGTTTGCTGGCGCATCCGCTGGTGGTGCTGGCGGGCTTTGAAGCCTACAACGCCAGCGCCGGACGGCTGCGCGAGATGCTGGCCGGACCTGACGCACCCGCTGCCTTTATTCCGCTGGACAAATATGCGCAGCGCATGGCGCTGAAAAAAGCCTGGCCGCGCTTCCCGCAGCCGGAGTTCCGCTTTTTTGCCTCGCCGCTCAGCATTCTGGATGCGGAACAGGCGCTGATCTATCCCTGCGTCGTGAAGCCGGTGGATGGCGGCGGCGGGCTGGGCATCTGGCTGATTGAGCGCGCCGATCAGCTGTACAGCGTGGTAACACAGCTGATACAGACCATGAACTATGGCGGGCGCGGCTTCAGCGGCTTCATTGTGGAAAGTGCGCTGATCGGCGAGGAGTTTTCATTGCAGGGCGTGGTGCATCAGGGGCATCCCCTGGCGCTGACCTGCTGCCAGAAGGTGATAGAGCAGCACCGCGATAGCGAAGGTTGCGTCAGCTTTTATGAGTCGGGGCATGTGGCGGTGGCGGCAGCGGCCTTGCCAGCCTCGTTCAGCAGCCTGATGACCTTCTGCTGCGAAACCTTTGGCTATCGTCAGGGCGCGTTTCACATCGATTTCATTGTGGTGAATGGCGTGCCGCATTTCCTGGAGATGGGATTCCGGCTCTCCGGCATGGGCGTGGCGACGCTGGTGCAGGCGACGACAGGCATCAACTGGGCGGAGGTCACCTTCCGGCTGGAAGCGGGCGGCGCACTGCCTGCCTTTACCTTCACCACACCCGGTGCGGTCGGCCAGCTGCGGTTACGGCAACCGGCGCAGTTGCAGGCGGCTGAACGCTGGATCGATCAGCATCAGCAGGGTGCGCTGTTGCCACCACTCAGATTGCCAGCATTACAGGTTTCACCCCGATCCTCGCTCTATGCCGATCTGACCCGCCACGCAGGCATTCTGGCAACGTTCAGCCTGACGGCCTCTGCGCGCGAACCCATTATGACTACGTTTCAGCAGGTGATTGCCGCGCAATCCGTCATCGCAGGGAGAGACAAAGTATGTGCAGGATGATTCTGGCGCATGGCCAGTTCGACAGCGCACAGATTTTAGAGGCAGCGCGTGCCATGAGCTGCGGTGAAGGCGCCGAACACGATGGCCCGATCAAATCACATCCCAACGGCTGGGGCTGTCTGTGGCTGGAAGAGGGCGAGATTCGAACCCTGCACGGCACCGGCCCGTTCGCCGATGCTCTGCCAGGTATTGATGTGGATCGCCTGCGCAGCCGCTTTCTGGCGGTGCATGTGCGTCACGCCACGCTGAATAAAAATCAGGGGATCGAATTTTCGCATCCGCTGTGGCGTCACAGCGCCGGACATCAGTGGTACATGATGCATAACGGCTTTCTGCCAACAATTTACCGCCAGCTTGGCCTGGCGGAGTCACGTTTCGATTCCGAAGAATATCTGCGCTACCTGGTGGATCAGACTACGCCCGCCGATTTCACCCGCGACTATCTGCGCGCAAAGATGGCTCAGGTTGAGCCAGGCGGCAGCGCAGGCAATGCCATCTTCGTCACCCGCGACAAAGCCTGGGCGTGGCAGTGGTACCCGCACGACACCCCTTTCCCTGACTATTTTACGATGCATTTTCGGCAACAGGACGGTTGCACGCTGATCGCCTCTGAACCCGTGGTAATACCAGGCAGCGCCGGTAACTGGCGGCGAATGAACAATCATGAACTCTATGAAATATCGTTTAGGGAGTGATAAACATGGCTATTTTCAATCAATTCCGCGTGATTAATCCCAACATGTTTGTGGAATCGACCTGGCTGGATGACATTGTTACCGCACGGGTACCGCTGCTGGTGCTGCGCAATTTCCTGACGCCAGAGGTGCGGGAAACGGTAGTGGCTGACCTGCAACACTGCCGGGAAAAGATCCGTGTCTCTCACTATCCGAATGGCGCACTGACCACGCTGGGCCCTTATCTGGCGCGCCATACGGCGTATCCCGATAACTATTTTACCGAGCTGCGTGATATCCAGCCGGCGTTGCCGCCCACGCTTAACCAGCTGCGCGAACAGATTTACGGGTGGGTGCAGCATGCGCTGCGGCTGGACAGTCTAAACATCGCCCACGAACCGGGTTGTGGTGACTACGCCGGTTCTATCGTGCGCTTTCACGCCGATGGCGTCGCGAACCCGCTGCATAACGACAATATCGTGCGCGACGCCGCAAAGACCTCGCTGGTGGTGACGCAAATCCTGCATCAGCTCAGCTGCGTGGTCTGCCTGCAGGAGTGCAACGCGGGTGGCGCGCTGCGTATCTACAACAAAAAGTGGACACCGGAGGATGAGCAGTTCAAAACCGCCGGTGAGCTGGGCTACCGCAGTGGCGTGATTGAAAACAGCGAGATCTGTGAATTTTCACCACGCAGTGGTGATATCTATCTGTTTAATCCCGCTTTTTATCATGAGATCGACCGGGTTGAAGGTGATACCCGCATCACCATGGGGTTCTTTTTCGGGCTGACCGATAAAAAGATGAAACACGCTATCGCCTGGAGCTAAGCCGGGTTATGCCAGAAGTTGTGCCAGAAGAGGAGAAGGGAATGACAACGTTTGAAAAAATTACTGCGCTGCTGGATCAGCATCAGGCCAGCTACCGTGTGGTGGAGCATGAGGCGGTAGGGCAGACCGATCAGATCAGCCAGATCCGCGGCAACGCGCTGGGTCAGGCGGCCAAAGCGATGGTGCTGGAGGTGAGCATGCCGGACGGTGCGCCCTCGCGACAGCTGCTGGCGATTGTGCCGGGCGACTGCCGCATCAATTTCAAAAGCGCGGCGCGCGCCATCGGCGGCAAAAAATCCTCGTTCGCCGCGCCTGACCTGGCGCAGGCACTGACCGACTGTGTGATGGGTGCAGTGCCGCCGTTTAGTTTTGATGACCGGCTGGCGCTGCGGGTTGATACCCGGCTGCAACAGGTCGGCACATTATGGTTTAACGCGGGCGAGCTGGATAAGTCGATCGCGCTGGCTGTAGATGATTATTTTCGGATCGTGGGTGAAGGCTGCTGTGCCGATATCGCGACCCCGATTGCGGTTACCGCCTGACGGCAGGACAAGGAGTTTCTGATGTCGGTAAAAGATATGCTGTTAGCGCTGTGCGTGGTGGTGGCGTGGGGCGTGAATTTTGTGGTGATCAAGCTGGGGCTGCAGGGTATGCCGCCTTTTTTGCTCGCCGGGCTGCGTTTTACCCTGGTCGCCTTTCCCGCCATTTTCTTTGTGCGTCGCCCGCCGATTCCGCTGCGCTGGCTGGTGGTTTATGGCATGACCATCAGTTTTGGTCAGTTCGCCTTTCTGTTCCTGGCGATCAAGCTCGGCATGCCTGCCGGTCTGGCCTCGCTGGTGCTGCAGGCGCAGGCATTCTTTACCCTGTTGCTGGGCGCGCTGCTGCTGGCGGAGAAGCTGCGCTGGAATCATATCGTCGGGATTATCATCGCCACGCTGGGGATGTTTTTGCTGGCGACGGCGGGGATGGAAGGGCAGACCAGCGCCGGGATTACGCTGACCACCATGATGCTGACGCTGTCGGCGGCGCTGTCATGGGGGCTGGGGAATATCACCAATAAGATTATTATGCGGAACCGCAGTGTGCCGATTATGTCGCTGGTCGTCTGGAGTGCGCTGGTGCCGGTCATTCCGTTCTTTGCCTGTTCGCTGCTGTTTGAGGGGCAGGCCGCCATCGTTAATAGCCTGCTGCACATCGGCCTGCAGACCATGCTGGCGCTGTTCTACCTGGCGTTTGTCGCCACCATTGTCGGTTACGCTATCTGGGGGAATTTACTGAGTCGCTATGAAACCTGGCGCGTCGCGCCGCTGTCGCTGCTGGTACCGGTGGTGGGGATTATTACCGCCGCGCTGGTGCTGGATGAGCACCTCTCTGGTCAGCAGATGCTGGGTGCGGTGGTGATTATTCTGGGACTGCTGGTGAATGTGTTTGGGGGCGTACTGGGTCAGCGTCTGGCGATGCGAACGCAGCCGTAAGTTAAAAATCTTCGCTGACGCGGCCTTTGTAAGCGTTATAGCTCAGGGCGCAAAACAGCGCTGGTGCTGCTCTTTTTTTCAGGCAGCTCATAAATTCCAGGCGATGGGAGCATACGCCTGTAGCAAAGCATCGCGGGCCAGGGACAAAAACGCCGCTAATGCGGCGTTTTTCATGGTTACTTCAGAATCTCAATACGGCGTGGTTTCGCCTCTTCCGGCACCAGTCGTTCAAGATCGATGCTCAGCAGACCATTTTCGAGACGGGCATCGCGCACCACAATGTGGTCGGCGAGCTGGAATTTACGCTCAAAGTTACGCTCGGCGATACCCTGATAGAGGTATTTACGCTCGGTCTGCTCTTCAGGATGGGCACCCCGCACGATCAGCACGTTATCGTGCGCCGTGATATCCAGTTCGCTCTGAGCAAAACCTGCCACCGCAATGGTTATGCGATAGTGATTTTCATCGACCAGTTCAACGTTATAAGGAGGATAGCCGCCATTGCTCTGATTCTGATTAGATTCGAGCAGGTTAAACAGGCGATCAAAACCGATAGCAGAGCGATAAAGTGGGGTGAGATCAAAATTACGCATATTAAGACTCCTGAAATTCAGCAAGTTTTGGCAACCTTCCACTACTGGACAGGCTGGATACGGCACCCCACTGTCCCTTGCGGCGACGGTGAGTGCGTCCGTAAACTAAAAATGGGTGTCACAAAACGATTTTCAAGAGGGCGAAATGCAATTTTTTTCGCCAAATTGCGGAAATGACATACACTCAGAACTACTTTTGCCAGACGCAGACGGACTTCGCCCCAGAGTGTTGACGTTGTCTGGCAAGCCAACTCAGCCAGGTTTATGCCATGGCTGAAGGGATGATGATGATGAAATTGATGAAGACCTTACCTCTGGCTGGAATGGTGTGCTGCGCTATGGCAACAACAGGCTGTTCCAGTGTGATGTCTCATACCGGTGCGAGTCAGGGCTATTATCCCGGTACCCGTGCCAGCGCCGACATGCTGACTGATGGTGATACCAGCTGGGCGCTGAAGCCACTCGCGTTAATCGATCTTCCTTTCTCTGCCGTGCTGGATACGCTGCTGCTGCCGTGGGACTACTACCGTAGCGATAAAGACAAATCTCTCGACTCCCCACGTGAACGCATCCTGCAGAGCGAAAGGCTGGCGCATACTAACGAAAGCCTGGCGCAGGCACAGCCTATGCCACCTATGCGGTCACAGCCGCAACCGCAACTGTAAAGAGCTGCCGCCAGCCATTCACCTCACGCATAAAAGCAATCTGTGACCCGTCAGGTGACCAGACCACCGCGTCACCTGATGGCGCGTCTTCCGTTCTGTGCGTCAGACGCTGACATGCGCCGCTCTCAACGTCACATCGCATCACACTGTTATCGCAGATAAAGGCGATTGACTGGCCGTCAGGATGCCAGCTAAAGGCGGACTGAATGCTATGGCTGAGTCGGGTGAGCTGACGTGGCTCGCCGCCGTTGGGAGAGACCGACCAGAGCTGGATCACCGCGTCCGCATCCGCCATCAGAAACGCAATCTGGCTGCCATCGGGCGCACTACGCAGCCAGTGGCGCGGTTGCAGCGCCACGCCACGACTGTGCGTCAGGCGACGCTGCTGCACGCCAGCCGGTGGCGCCGGTAACTGTGTGCTGCTGCCCTCCAGCGGCCTCTCTCCGGCGCGAGCGTAATCTTCCAGTTCGTCAGGCAGATCAACAATGAAGACTTCAGGACACTTCTCGCCCTGCGCCGTCAGCGTGTCGCCAATAAAAGCGATGGCCCAGCGCTGCCAGCGGCCGTCCGGTTTCTGATAGCCACGCTCACCGACCCAGCACTCCTCATAAGCACGATTGATCTGGTCACTGCCCGGCTCGGGTTCCGCATGCGTCTGGCTCACCAGCAGGCAGAAAAAGGTACCGTCATATTCACGCGGATGCTGCTTTTCAGGCTTCACAGCACGCAGCGGCACCGCGACACCGACATTGCGCAGATCGAGACGGCTATCCCGCTCGTGCATCACGTGGTCATTATAGGTAAAACTGAGGCGTGAACCGTCGGCGCTGAAGACATGCACATGCGATCCGCCGCGCAGCGCGCCAGGGGTAAAGGGCGGCGTGATATCGCAGGCATCCAGATTCACCGCCGCGCCGTTCTCAACAATCACACCGCGCCGGTGGTGGAAGTCATACTGCCAGCTGGCATCGGGATGTTCCGGGCCATGAATGCAGACGTAGCGCGGGGGCAGATCGGGACTGACCGTCACGACCCCGACATGCGCTCCGTCCCGGGCCTGATAGAGCACCTCAACGTCACCGGTCAGCACATTGACCCGCTCAATGGTCTGGCTGGTAAAGGACGCGCCCGAGGGCCGGACGTCAAACGCCAGCCACTGGCTGTCGGCCGTCCAGACATTGATATTGGTGAGCTGGTGCTGACGGGCAGCAAAGGTGATCTGTTTTTCTGACATGATGAAACCCAGGGAGAAAGCGTTGCCCGACAAAGTACGCGATTCCGTTTTGCGGTACCGCTTTTTTGCCGGATTAAGGGTGCCGGGCCGCAGCGGCCCGGCAGAGAACAGCGGTGTTACAGCACTAACTCTTCAATGGCATGGGCGACGCCATCTTTCATATTGGTTTTAGTAATGAACTGCGCGATTTTTTTAACAGAATCAATGGCATTACCCATGGCGACACCCGTACCAGCGTATTCAATCATCGCCAGGTCATTCTCCTGGTCGCCAATCGCCATCACTTCTTCCTGCTTCAGGCCGAGCTTCTCCGCCAGCATTCTGACGCCCTGACCTTTGTTTACCCGACGATCGAGGATTTCGAGGTAATAAGGCGCACTCTTCAGGATGGTGTAAGTCTGATGGGCCTGTTCCGGCAGGCGGGCAATTGCCGCGTCGAGCAGTGCAGGCCGGTCGATCATCATCAGTTTCGGGAAGCGCATGGCACGATCCATCTCCTCCACAGCGCGATAGCGCACCGGAATGCCGGTCAGGCTCGCTTCATGGATGGTGTATTCGCTGATGTCTTTGTTCGGCGTGTAGAGATGAGATTTGTCGAATGCCTGGAAATGGACGCCAAGCTCACGCGCCAGGTTCTCAATGTAGAGGTAGTCGTCAAAGGTCAGCGTCACTTCCGCCACGCACTCACCATCTTCGGCCTGATGAACCAGCGCACCGTTGTTGCTGATCGCGTACTGGCCGGGTGCCTGCATATCCAGTTCCATCAGATAGCGCTGGATACCCACAAACGGTCGGCCGGTGGTCAGCACAATCGACACGCCCTGCTGACGGGCGCGATCCAGGGCGGATTTCACCCCCGGTGTGATCTCATGTTGCGGATTGAGCAGGGTGCCATCCATGTCGATAGCGATCAATTTAATAGCCATAGAGTCCTCGTAGCGTCGGGGTTTTATTCAATGCTAGCGCGATTCAGCGCACATTGACCAGTTTCATGGCAGACGGGAATGGCTGGCTGATCGCCAGCTTCAGGCGGTAAAGAGATCACGGTGGATTTTAATCACGGCTTTTCGGATTGTTGCGGGCTCCCCAGGCGCGCAGCAGGGGCGATGAATATCGTGCGGGAAAAAGAGCGCGAACATGCCGGGCAGCAGCGTAATCACCGACTCATTCAAAATCGTCTGATAAAACACGACGTCGCGCTGCCCGGCAAAATCTTCGGTAATTTTCTGGTCGGCATGGGCGCGTGCCACGCCGATATTCTCGGTGCCTGCCAGCAGATACTGAATATCGATGTAGTTAAAGTGGGACTCTGCACGACGCGCGCTGGCGGGTTCGGTCATCATCTCCTGCACCAGACAGAACATTTTGTTGTCAGGCAGGATCTCATATTTGCCGGTGTCCAGCTGGCTGAAATCGGTTCCCGCAATCCAGCTTATCGCCTGATCGATGACCGAATGAAAGGCGTGACGTTCTCTGTCCCAGTCGTGACGATCGCAAACAATCATGGTGTAACTCCCTGTAAAAATGAGTGCGCCGGAATAGCGCAAAGAGAGGCAAGAGTAAGGGAGCTGACCGGGTTAAAACGTGATCGGGGTCGCAGCATGCAGGCAGGAAGGCACCGCCTGGCGGGTTTTCCGCTCGGACGGCACAAAAAAAGGCCATCACCTGGGTGATGGCCTTTCATCTCTGATGCCGATTAAATATCGATATTGGCGGCTTTCAGCGCATTTTCTTCAATGAAGGCGCGGCGCGGTTCAACCGCATCGCCCATCAGGGTAGTGAACAACTGATCAGCGCCAATCGCATCTTTAATGGTGACGCGCAGCATACGACGGCTGTCTGGATCCATGGTGGTTTCCCACAGCTGATCCGGGTTCATCTCGCCCAGACCTTTATAGCGCTGGACCGAGAGTCCGCGACGCGACTCTTTAATCAGCCACTCAATCGCCTGTTCGAAGCTTGCCACTGGCTGACGACGCTCGCCACGCTCGATGTAAGCATCCTCTTCCAGCAGACCACGCAGTTTGCCGCCCAGGGCGCAGATTTTGCGGTACTCAGGACCCTGAATGAAATCAGCATCCAGCGGATAGTCAGTATCCACACCGTGGGTACGGACACGCAGTACCGGCTCGAACAGGTTTGATTCGCGGTTTTCACGCACCTGTGCCAGATAGGTGCTGCCATGCGCTTCGCGTTCAGTCAGATAGCTTACCAGGCCGTTCAGCCAGGTTGTAACCTCCGCTTCATTGCTCAGGTCGCTCAGCGTGTCGTGATAAATCATCGCACGCAGCATGGCCATCGGATAACGGCGCTCCATACGCTTGATCATCTTCTGGGTGCTGTTGAAATCAGTGACCAGCGTCTCCAGCGGCTCACCGCCCAGCGCCGGGGCGCTGGCATTGGTGTGCAGCGTCGCACCATCAAGGGCGATAGCGATCTGGTATTGATCCATCGCCTCGTCATCTTTGATGTACTGCTCCTGCTTGCCTTTCTTCACTTTGTAGAGTGGCGGCTGGGCGATATAGACGTGGCCGCGCTCAATAATTTCAGGCATCTGGCGATAGAAGAAGGTCAGCAGCAGGGTACGGATGTGTGAACCATCGACGTCGGCATCGGTCATGATGATGATGCTGTGATAGCGCAGCTTGTCCGGGTTGTATTCATCGCGACCAATGCCGCAACCCAGTGCGGTGATCAGCGTGGCCACTTCCTGCGAGGCGAGCATCTTGTCGAAACGCGCTTTCTCAACGTTCAGGATTTTACCTTTCAGCGGCAGAATCGCCTGGTTTTTACGGTTACGGCCCTGTTTGGCCGAGCCGCCTGCGGAGTCACCCTCCACCAGGTAGATTTCAGAGAGCGCCGGGTCGCGCTCCTGGCAATCCGCCAGCTTGCCTGGCAGACCCGCCAGATCCAGCGCGCCTTTACGGCGGGTCATTTCACGGGCGCGGCGTGCTGCTTCACGGGCACGCGCGGCGTCGATAATTTTACCGACCACGATTTTAGCGTCTGATGGATTTTCCAGCAGGTACTCGGCCAGCAGTTCGTTCATCTGCTGCTCAACCGCCGATTTCACCTCTGACGAGACCAGCTTATCTTTGGTCTGTGAGGAGAATTTTGGATCCGGCACTTTCACCGAAACCACGGCGATCAGACCTTCACGCGCATCATCACCGGTGGCGCTGACTTTGGCTTTCTTGCTGTAACCCTCTTTATCCATGTAGGCATTCAGGGTACGCGTCATCGCTGCGCGGAAACCGGCAAGGTGCGTACCGCCATCGCGCTGCGGAATGTTGTTGGTAAAGCAGTAAATATTTTCCTGGAAGCCGTCGTTCCACTGCAGTGCTACTTCCACGCCAATGCCATCTTTCTCGGTAGAGAAATAGAACACGGTAGGGTGAATCGGGGTTTTGTTTTTGTTGAGGTACTCAACAAACGCCTTGATGCCGCCTTCGTAATGGAAGTGATCGGTTTTGCCATCACGCTTGTCTTCCAGACGAATCGACACGCCCGAGTTCAGGAACGACAGTTCGCGCAGGCGTTTTGCCAGAATGTCATACTCGAAATCGCGCACGTTGGTAAAGGTTTCATAGCTTGGCCAGAAACGCACGCGGGTACCGGTGATATCGGTATCACCAGTGACTGCCAGCGGTGCCTCAGGTACGCCATGGACGTAAATCTGCTGATGCACTTTGCCTTCGCGACGAATGGTCAGCTCCAGCTTCTGCGACAGGGCGTTAACGACAGAGACGCCCACGCCGTGCAGGCCGCCGGAGACTTTATAGGAGTTATCGTCGAACTTACCGCCCGCATGCAGCACGGTCATGATCACTTCAGCGGCGGAAACGCCTTCTTCTTCATGAATACCGGTTGGAATGCCGCGTCCATCATCCTGCACCGAAACGGAGTTATCCGCATGGATAGTGACTACGATGTCACTACAGTGACCAGCGAGCGCTTCGTCGATTGCGTTATCCACGACCTCGAATACCATGTGATGCAGACCGGTACCATCATCGGTATCGCCGATATACATGCCCGGGCGTTTGCGTACCGCATCAAGTCCTTTCAGGACTTTAATACTTGAGGAGTCATAAGAATTCGACATCAACGTTTCTCGCTCATTTTAATCTTCAGGTTGAACCGCTATTTTACCCTGTTCCACGCGGAACATCTTGCCCTTTTCGTCGGTCATGTCGATTACATGTCCGGCAGAAATAGCGCTGACAAACACCTGAGCCTGAGTGGCTTTTAACCGGTCCGCCAGCAGGCGTCGGCGACTCTCATCCAGCTCAGAAGCAAAGTCATCAATGAGGTAAATACAGCGGCGTCCGCTCTGGCTTGTCAGGAACTCGCCCTGTGCCAGACGCAATGCACACATCAGCAGTTTTAACTGCCCGCGTGAGAGTAAATCTTCGACCGGCGTTCCTTCAGCGCGAATACGAAAATCGGCTTTATGGGGACCGCTGGCGGTATAGGTCAGTGCGCGATCGCGCTCAAAATTACGTTCCAGCAGTTCGGCGTAGTCGCTCTCTTTGTCCCAGCCACGCTGGAAGGAGAAGCGCAGCTCAAACTCCGGCAGAAACTGGGCGCAGGTGGCGGTGATCTCCGCTGAAATCGCCGCACTGTATTCCGCCCGCCACTGGCTGATCTGTTCCGCCAGCGGGACCAGTTCCTGATCCCAGGGACGAATCTGGCTGTAACGTGAAACCTGGCGCAGCGCCGCGTTTCGCTGCTTAAGCAGGCGGCGCATGTTGTTCCAGGCGATAAAGAAGCCGGGCGTATTATGGAAACAGCCCCAGTCGACATAGGCCCTGCGGTATTTGGGGCCGCCATTCAATAAACTAAAGCCTTCCGGCGTAATTAACTGCATCGGCAGCAGCTGTGCCAGCTCCGCGACCTTGTGACCATCGCTGCCGTCAATGCGCACTTTGCTGTCACCAGCCCGGTTTTTGGTCAGCCCGACGGAGATTTCCCGCTCTTTGCTTTCCAGCCGCCCGTGCAGCACAAACGCCGCCTCGTCGTGACGGATCACGCGGCCCGCCTGCAGACTGCGAAACGAACGGCCATGCCCCAGCGTATGGATCGCCTCTAAAACGCTGGTTTTCCCGCTGCCGTTGACACCGACCAGGAAATTAAAGCCGGGTGCCAGCTGCAGGTCAGCCTGCTCAATATTACGAAAATCTTTGATAAGAAGGCGGGTTAAAGCCATGAATCAGTCCAGCGTGAAGGGCAATGATCGGGATGAAATGGTTTTGCCTTGTAAAAATTCAGGTCTTACCTTTAACAATCCAGGGCGTCGACGGCGAAGCAAGTTTGCGCACGGCCAGCGCACAGGCCCTGGGAGCATACTGAAGTATGTGACCAGGGACGAGCACTGCCCGGGCGCAAAATGGCGAGTAAGTTAGCCCGGCACAGACTATAGACGCATGGGCATCACGACGTAGGCCGCTGCCGGACTCGCTACATCTTCAATCTGCACGCTCGACACCGAATCCGTCAGCAGCAGGCGGACGTTTTCGCACTTCAGCGCGTTCAGCACATCCAGCACGTAACTGACGTTGAAGCCAATCTCCAGCTCGGTGCCGTTGTAGCTGACATCCAGCATCTCTTCTGCTTCTTCCTGTTCAGGGTTATTAGCGGTGATCTTCAGCTGATTTTCGGTGATATAAAGGCGAACGCCGCGGAACTTCTCATTCGAGAGGATGGCTGCACGGGCAAACGCCTGTTTGAGCAGATCGCAGCCCGCTTCCAGCGCTTTATCAGGATTCTTTGGCAATACGCGGCGATAGTCAGGGAAACGGCCATCAACCAGCTTAGACGTGAAGATGTAGTCACCGACATGTGCGCGGATGTTGCTGCCGCCAATCTGTACCTGCAGCGGGTTCTCGCCGCCATCCAGCAGACGCAGCAGTTCAATCACGCCTTTACGCGGCACAATCACCGAATGACTCGGCAGCGCCTGACCAACCGGCATGGAGCAGACGGCCAGACGGTGACCGTCAGTGGCCACGGTGCGCAGCTCTTCGCCTTCGGTTTCAAACATCATGCCGTTGAGGTAGTAACGCACATCCTGATGCGCCATCGAGAACTGGGTCGCTTCGATCAGCCGTTTCAGGGTCGCCTGCGGCAGGGTGAATTCAACTTCACTCTGCCAGTCGTCCAGGTTCGGGAAGTCACTAGCGGGCAGGGTCGACAGCGAAAAACGGCTGCGGCCAGAGCGAACCAGCATGCGATCGCCTTCCAGCGCCAGCGTAATTTCTGCGCCATCGGGCAATCCGCGACAGATATCGAGGAATTTGCGCGCTGGCACGGTGGTGGAGCCAGGCTCATGCGCCTGCGTCAGCGCCACACGCGCGACCATCTCCATTTCCAGATCGGTACCGGTCAGTAACAGCGACCCTTCCGTTACCTGCAGCAGCAGGTTTCCAAGGATCGGCAGTGTCGGACGACCGCCCAGGGGGCCACTTACTTGCTGCAGCGGCTTCAGCAGCTGCTCACGTTCAACAATAAATTTCATAGCGTCAGGAAGATAATGTTCTGATGAGATTAGAGAAATCTTCTTTGATATCGTGGCTCTCTTCACGCAGCTGCTCGATCTTGCGGCAGGCATGAAGCACCGTTGTGTGGTCGCGACCCCCAAAAGCATCGCCAATTTCTGGCAAGCTGTGGTTCGTCAACTCTTTTGCCATCGCCATCGCCATCTGGCGCGGACGCGCTACCGAGCGCGAACGGCGCTTGGAAAGCAGATCCGCCACCTTAATCTTGTAGTACTCAGCCACGGTCTTCTGAATATTATCGATGGTGACCAGCTTTTCCTGTAGCGCCAGCAGATCGCGCAGCGCTTCGCGCACGAAGTCGATCGTGATTGCCCGGCCGGTAAAGTTGGCGTTGGCGATAACGCGATTCAGCGCGCCTTCCAGTTCACGCACGTTAGAGCGTAAACGCTTGGCAATAAAGAAGGCGACTTCACCTGGCAGACGGATGTCATTTTCATCCGCTTTTTTCATCAGGATCGCCACGCGCGTTTCCAGCTCAGGCGGCTCGATCGCCACCGTTAAACCCCAGCCGAAACGTGATTTAAGACGATCTTCCACCCCGTTGATCTCTTTTGGATAGCGATCCGAGGTCAGGATGATCTGCTGGTTGCCCTCTAATAAGGCATTAAAGGTGTGGAAGAACTCTTCCTGCGATCGCTCTTTATTCGCAAAGAACTGAATGTCATCGATCAGCAGCGCATCGACAGAACGGTAGTAGCGTTTGAACTCTTCAATCGCATTGTTCTGCAGCGCTTTAACCATATCCTGCACAAAGCGCTCGGAGTGCATGTAAACCACTTTTGCATTGGGTTTACGGGCAATGATGCCGTTGCCTACCGCGTGCAACAGGTGCGTTTTACCGAGACCCGTACCGCCATACAGAAACAGCGGGTTGTAAGCGCCGCCTGGATTATCCGCCACCTGACGTGCCGCCGCGCGCGCCAGCTGGTTGGACTTACCCTCGACGAAGTTATCGAAGTTATGACGGTTATTCACATTCGAGCGATAGGTGACGTCGGCCGGTGCCGGGACATTATCCCAGCTGGGACGCAGAATCTGCGTCGGGGCCGGACGGATATGACTCTGCACGGGCATGACGGGCGCGCTGACGCTGGCCATTACCGGCTGGCTGAGCGCGGCCGCCTGCTGCTGAACCGGGCGCGTCCCCACTTCAAAACGTAGTGCAGGCACATTCGGACCACAGAATTCATTCAGCAGTGCATTGATACTATTGAGGTATTTGTCCCGGACCCAGTCGAGTACGAAGCGATTTGGAGCATACAAGGCAAGCGTATTGTCGTTTAACTCAGCCTGCAGTGGACGGATCCACATGCTGAATTCGGTGGCAGGAAGCTCATCCTGCAAACGGGCAAGACACTGTTGCCAAAGCGTAAGTGACAC